>CAYPEM010000029.1:0-60565 GCA_964409765.1 uncultured Chitinophagaceae bacterium | reverse complement strand
GCATTCTTCACTTCATTTACTAGTACTGCCACTTCTCTTCCCAGCACATCATATATTTTTAACGTTGTAAAACTATTTTCTGGTAACTGATAGTTGATTGTCGTTGCTGGATTGAATGGGTTGGGATAGTTTTGGGAAAGAGAAAAAGATACAGGAGTTGAATTAGTTTCATCAACACTTAACACTGTACCGTATTTTTTTCCGTTAATGATGGCGCCGCGAAATTGATAAAATGTTTCACAGATACCGCATTCTGCACCGGTAATTCCAATACTATCGGTAACTTCTGTCGCATACATATCAAAAGCACTGTTCGAAACTGTTCCGGTAAAGCGGTATGTTTTTCTGGATTCGTTGAGATAGATCTTGGAAAGAATCACGGGCAGCGGACTCCCAAATCGTTTGGCAATTGCGATGGTATCTCCGGAATTTCTTGAAAAATCATATTGCAAATATTCAGTGCTGTCTTCAGGCACATAACAAAACACTTTTAATCCTTCTTTGCGAAGAAATTTGTTTGAGGTGAAATAGATATATCGTTTCCCGTTCTTCATCACTGTATCTTTTGTTGCTTTTACTATCATCGTTGTACCTGAAGGATCACCTATACCATTGGATACATAATACTGCCATTCATCTCCCACAGAAAGAGGAAAAGTAAAATCTTGAAAATGACCAACACTGTCCAACGAAAATTTGAGAAGATAGAGTTGTGAACCGATAGCCCCTGTCAACCATACTCTGTTCGCACTGTCAACAAACGATCCGGTTCCAATAGTGTAGCCTTTTGAAATTAAAAATGTTTTCACGGAATCGGTGTTTGAGTTTTTAACGATAAAAACTCCTCTGTCTTCATTGGTGTTTTGTAAAAGAAGGTGTTCCCCTTCTTTGGTATCGGTAATGATGTGATTAATGGAGACATTCTTCGGAAGAGCATATGTTTTCACTTTTGCAATGTCGTTTCCCTGTTTCGATTGATAGAGAACCAATGAATCGGATCCTCCGATATTTATGATGGAATACACTCTAACAATGCCGTTCTTTGCAAAACGTATCGTCGCATTGGGACGTTCAATTGAATCGATCTGAACTCCTCCACCAGAAGAATAATGAGCAATGAACATTTTTCGGGATACGTACGGTGAACTATTCCATACGGCATGAATATGATCGAGCGAATCAACATACCACTTCATGTTCAAATATGTTTGATCCAATAAGACTGGATTTCGAAAATAACTTTGAACAAACATCGTATGCAATGGCACCGGTGGATCAAAAACCCCATTTTCTCCGCGAACATAACTTATCTGCACAGTGCTCTGATTGGAAGAATCCGCTTTTAAAAAAAGAATATGCTGTTTTCCATTGTTCAATACCAGTGAAGGGAAAAAACCTTTTCCAAGTTCAACAATATTTGTCATTGTTCCGTCACTGTTTCTTGATTGATATGATATCGTCGATGCGAATTTGCTAAACCGTGAAATAAATACCGTATCACGCTGTAGAACATTCTCCCAAACAAAATGAACAGTATTATTTTCACCTGCTGCAATCGTGGGATGTAAACCGTTCGGGATGGTCAGAATGGTGCGAAGAGAATCGTGGTCTAGTTTTGAGATGTATAGATTTGGTTTAGACATGTAAACGAAAGGACCAACATCGGTATATTCTTCAGCAATATTGCTCCATGCAACAAAGAGTGAATCTGCACCCGTTATAACAGATGAAGGGGAAATGATATTTTTATTTCCGCCAAATCCGTAAAAGGAACTTTGTTCCAGTGTCGGCAGCAAAACGGTTTTTCTGCTTTTCGTATTCGGATGCATAATGTAGTACGGCTGATATACAGATCCCCATTTATCCATAAATGAATTGTCATATTCATACCCGGAACGTCCGGAGATATAAAATTCTTTTACATTATTGACAATTGAAGAGGTATTATCACTAAACGGTAACTGCGGAAAAGGATCTTCCTTGACAATCTGCGCGGAAGAAAGAAACGGAATGGATAAAATCACTAGAACAATTAGAATGAAATCACGATGTGCCATTATACACCTCAATGCTGATTGAATGTGTCGAAGAGTATAATTGAATGTACTGTTTTTTTTTCTGCAAAATCAGTGTTTACGATCCATTCAAGAGTGATTTGTCTTTGTTTTAATGGATATTTTAGGAACCCTTTGTCATTTAGCCGCATCTTATCACTAATGCAATATTACTTTTTTTCCCTTCATGAGGCATGTCAATGAAACAGTTCTTCTCTCTTTTTTTACTTTTCCTTCCAATCATAGTTTTTTCACAGGATAATAACGGTTCACTTTCCGGCGAAGTGCGCGATGCCGTTACAAAACAACCGCTTCCCGGTGCCAATGTAGTCATTTCGGGAACTTCACAGGGAACCGCCTGTGATGAAAAAGGATATTTTGTCATAAAAAATGTTCCGCCAGGAAAACTTATCCTCAAAGCTTCGATCATTGGATACGAAAGTTCAACGAATGCCGATGTGGTGGTCTCTCCTCTCCGAAATAAAAAAATCTCGTTCGAGTTGAACACATCATCAATTGAAATGAATGAAGTAAGCATTCAAAGCGATTATTTTGCACGACCGGCGGAAAATGTCGTCAGTATGCGCACATTATCGCCGGTAGAGATCCGCCGTTCACCGGGATCAGCGGAAGATATCTTCCGTGTGATGCAGTCTATGCCCGGAGTTGCAACAGCCGGCGGGAAAAGTGCTCAGCTCATCGTCCGCGGCGGAAGTCCTGACGAAAATCTGACGCTGCTTGATAATATAGAGATCTATAACCCGATCCATTTTGCACGCACCGGTGAATCGATGGGAATCATCAGCATCGTCAATCCTGCGCTGCTCGAAAAGGTGGATTTCCTCACCGGCGGTTTTCCCGCAAAGTATGGAGATAAAATGTCTTCAGTCTTTGATATGAAACTGCAGGATGGAAATAAAGAGCTCTATAATAGTGACGTGAATCTTAATATTGCAGGTTTCGGAGTTATGGTGGATGGTCCGTTGATCGAAAACAGTTCAATGATCCTTTCGGTTCGTCGTGGTTTTTTAGATGTTCTTACGTCAATGATGGGAAAACCGGCTGCTCCCCGATATTATGATGCCGTTGGAAAAATTACGTATGACATTGATGCCAACAACCGACTCAGTTTCGTCGGCTTCTATTATATAGACCAGATCGATAAACTTGGTACGACAAAAGAATCTTCGGCAATGAGTAAATATGATTATATGAAACGTGACGATTATGGTTCGGCATTCGGGTTGAATTGGCGTTCGCTTCTTTCGGAGCGCGCATTTTTAATGACAACAATCTCACACACTGGAAACGGATGGACAACCAATCAGGGAACACAGACGAATCATACGCTGCGCGGCGAAGAGATTTTGGAAAATGAGTTCACCGTAAAAACAGAACTGACTTATCAATTCTCATCCTCGCTCGATGTGAAGATCGGTGCAATGGGAAAAACAATCGACTCAAGGAATATTTCGTGGACTCCGGAGGATACCACCCGCACAGGAACGATCATTCCTGCAACAACAATTTCGTATCGTCCCGATCTCACGAACAAAACAGCATTCTATCTTCAATCATCATACCGCATCTTCGAACCAATGACAATTTCTACCGGATTACGGTACGATCATTTTGCATTGCTCAATGCGGGAAATATGAGTCCGCGTGTTGCAATTTCGTATCGGTTTCTGGAATCAACGTCACTCAACTTCGCATGGGGAAAATACATCCAATCACCGGCAAGTTTTCAGATCTCACCCGATCCGAGAAATCTTGATCTTCGATACAGCACGGCAATTCATTTTGTAGCAGGATTAGAGCACAGACTTGCCGATGATACCCGCATAACGATTGAAGCATATCACAAAGAATTGACGAATGTTATTGTCGATCCGGACAGTTCAAATCTTCTGTTGAACTCCGGAACCGGTTACGCTCGTGGAGTTGAACTGTCTTTACAAAAGAAATTCTCTGACGGGTTTGTCGGAAGCGCATCATATTCATATTCCATTTCAAAGCGTCAGGATAATATCGCGCTTCCTGAATACTATTTTGAGTATGACCGTCCGCATATCATCAATCTGCTTGCAGGAATGGAGATTGGCGAAGGGTGGCAGATCGGTGCAAAGTTTCAATTCGCATCAGGAAATCCGTACACACCGGTTGCAGGAGTTATAAAAAAGGGAAGTGTATTTTATCTTGTTGATGGAGCAGTAAATTCGGCTCGCTATCCTGATTACCACAAAATTGATATCCGTGTTGATAAACAATTCATCCTTGCCGGATGGGCGCTCACTGCATATTTAGATCTCTGGAATATCTACAATCGTGATAATATCATGTCGTATTCGTATAAAGCAGATGTCAACGGCAATATAACGATGACACCAAAATACGATTTTGGAATTATGCCAATCGTCGGATTAACGGCAAAGTTTTAGGACTGAGGATAGAGAGATTGAGCGTAAATGTACAGAAAAATTTATGCTACTGGAGGAGCATACATTCTGATGATCCTCCAGCGATTCCGTTCATAACTGAATACTGCAGTAATTGTTACTGTTTTTCCTGAAAATGTTCCGGTTGAAGTCACTTGCGACTGCGATGCAGGCATACCGGTTGCTGATGCTGAATAGACTACGGTTCCCCCCATGACCGTAGTCGTTTGACCTGAATATGAACGTGTTGACAAAGAATAGGTTCCCCCCATTTTTGTCATTGCTAAAGAGATGCCGGTTCGGGCAATCTGTTCTGCTTGAATAAAATTGGCGACGGATTCTGAGATAGCGCTATTATTCTTATCCGCATTCATAAAACTCGTCGTGTATAAACCGAGCATCATATACATTCCGGACAGCATAACCATTTTCGAAGCACCCATATCAAAACTCCTTTCTTATTCTTGTTCTAAATTCTACTACAAGGTAATTCTGCACTTTATACAATGCAAGAAAACAATCGTTAGACTACTTTAACAAAAGACTTAACCTTCTCTTATTTTTTTATGAGATTTTATTAATATGTTATTTTTAAAATTCATCCTATTCTTAGGATGGTAAACCTGAATAGTACATTCAAAATTCAATAATGTTCATTATATTCTTGTATGAACAATGGTACTTTCACAATACCTATCGGTTCAACTACCCTCGGATATTCAATTGTCGGACAGGGTGAACCTCTCCTTCTTTGTCCGGTTTCGTGGGGCATCGACGGACATCGCTGGAAAACACTGGATGAACTTGCGAATAACTTCACGCTGATTCGTCTTGATCCGCGCGGAACGGGAATGTCCGGCGATGTAAAAGAAAAAAGCGAATATGGAATTCCGAGACTGGTTGAAGATATTGAACAACTCCGCATCTATCTTGGTATTGAACAATGGAATGTTATGGGACAATCTGCCGGCGGATGGACAGCGTTGGAATATACGCTTGCGCATCAAAACCGTGTTAAAAGATTGATCGTTGTCTGTTCCGCACCGTCCGGAAAATTCCATCAAGGAACTTTCAGAGATCCTTCACACCCGTTGTATCCGGAATTCAACAGAATTTCAACTGAGGTCCGTTCGCTTCCTGCGGCAGAGCGGGTAAAAGCATTCAACCGCGCAGTCTATCATTTCGATGTGCAATCTGCGGACGCAAAGAAACTCATCGATGATATTTTTAGTAATGCCGATTTCAATGCTCAGCGTAATCAATATTTTGTCTTGAATGAATTGAATCGTTACAATGTAACGGAACACCTTCGGGACATCACTGTTCCATCCCTGATCATCGGGGGGATCCATGATGTACACGTCTCTCCACCATGGAGTGAAATGATGGCAAAGAAGATCCCCGGTGCACGTCTTGTTATGATGGAACATTCGGGGCATTTCCCATGGCTTGATGAACCGGAGTATTTTTTCTCTTTGATCAATCAATTCTTGCTTCAACAATAGAACTGTATAACCATTCTTACGCATATGAATATCAAAATCTTTTTCTTTTCGCTAATCCTTTCAGGCACTCTCATATCCCAAACGATTGAACTTCCGGTATCATGGAAATTCACCACCGGTGATAGTGCCCAATTCAAATTACCTGATTACAACGATACTCATTGGTCAACGGTTGCAGTTCCTTCACAATGGGAAACACAAGGATTTCCGAACTACGATGGGTACGGATGGTATAGAGTACATTTTTCTGTCGCAAAAAAATCGCTGGCAAAGGAACTATATCTGTTGTTGGGAAAAGTTGATGACGTTGATGAAACATTCCTGAACGGGGTTTCGATCGGCTCAATGGGAAAATTCCCACCCGTCAACGAGTCCGCATGGAATTTACAGCGCACATATTCCATCCCAACAGGGATCCTACGAGAAAAGAATACTCTTGCTGTTCGTGTGTATGACGGCGGAGCACCGGGAGGAATTATCGGCGGCTTGATCGGACTCTATACGAAACAGGCATATATGGATGAGATGTATCTCGGTCCAGCCCCAAAGAAATCCTATACAAAATTAACAACAACGAACGGACTTATTGCCGCAGTATACGATGATAAAACGAATCGGATTGAAGCGGTTCTTCCTCATATTTTCCAGGCGTACGATTCATCGCATTCCGTACGTGCTTTTGCCTTCGGCATCCGACCGAATCTTGCCGTTAAACCAAGAATGGTGAGATATAACTCCAACTCTCATGTCATCCATGCACAGTACGATCGATGGTCGATCTATTATTTTGCGTCGTTCACAACAGAAGAAAAGATATTGTACTGCGTCGTACAGGGAAAAGAAAAAGATATCGCGTCGATCACATTTGAATCAAATGCCGGTGCCGGAGAATTCCTGCAAGCTCAAGCATCACGGAACAATGAAAGATATTTTCTGTTTTCGTTCAACGATTCACTCCATCATAACTCACCGGTGATCGACCAAGCAGTTCAACGGATCCGTTCATCAACAACATCGTTGGTTGATGATGAACTCCGATTCATGAAGAAAATCTTTTCGAAAGCTCGTATTCCGGCGCATCTGACGAAACTAGAACGGAATGTGGTCGAACAATCGGTCGCTGTTTTGAAAATGTCGCAAGTGGGAGAAAAAGAAATCTTTCCTCTTGCAAAGGGACAGATCCTTGCTTCTCTTCCTCCCGGTGTGTGGAATATTGCCTGGGTTCGCGACGGTTCATACTCGATCATGGCATTAGCGAGACTCGGTCTGTTCGAAGAGGCAAAAAAAGGATTGACGTTCATGCTCAATGCAGAATCGAACCATTACAAAAGTTACATTCATACCGATGGAAAAGATCACGGTATCGGTTCGGATTATCAGATCTCCGTCTGCCGGTATTTCGGAATCGGAAAGGAAGAATCCGATTTTAACGCAGAGGGACCGAATATTGAGATCGACGGATTCGGATTATTCTTATCTGCACTTTCACAGTATGTTCACCAAAGCAATGATACTGCGTTTGTTCGTGAATATTTTCCTCAGCTCTCAAAAAAAATTGCCGATCCGATCCTGCAATCGATCGCAGAGAATAATTTGATCCGACGTGAATCCGGTCCTTGGGAGCGTCACCTTCCCGGTGAACAATATGCCTATTCTTCAGCAGCGTGTGCTGCAGGACTCAAACAGTTTGCTGAACTATGCAGATTCCTCAATATTCCAGCAGAACAATATTTTGCTGGGGCTGAACGATTGCACAAAGGGATCAGAGAAAATCTTATTGATACCGATGGCGCCGTCATCGGCCGGACAAACGCCAATAAAGATCATAAGGAATATTATGACGGCGGATCGTTTGAAGTGTTTGCTTCCGGTGACATAGAAGATGCACAATTGTTTTCTTCACACATGAGGGCCATTGAAAAGATCCTTAAAGTTCCTGATCCGATGCGCGGATATATCCGGATAAAAAGTCCTGATTGGTATGAAAGTCAAGAATGGATTTTTTTGGATACCCGTATTGCTTCCGCATATACACGATATGGAGAACGGCCAAAAGCAAAACATCTGCTGGATTGGATCACCGCGCAATCTTCTTTCAACAATAATGTGATCCCCGAGATGTACGGATATGAACACGCGACGTATGAAGGTGCAATTCCAATGGTTGGTTTTGGAGCGGGGACATATATCATCGCTTTACTCGATTATTACCAATAGATATGACAGCCGATGTTAAATTTCTGTTTTGTCTGAGAATTACATGAGCGAAGAGCAATTACAAGAGGTTTTTCACGAAATTATCGAAGGACGTGGGGTAAAACGTTCAAAACATGAATTGTTTGTGGATGGCAGCAGCGTTGCAAATATTTTTATCGATTCGCTTCAACAACATCATTACTTTCCTGTTACAGTTAATGCTGTTGCCGTTGAACCTTCCCAACGGATTCCGGCGTTTCTGATAGAACAACAAGCAGCATACTTTGGCTGGGTCTTCTGGGAAAAATTCTCGCAGTTGCGTTTACGGAAATTGTTCGGTACTGTTATACGGAACACCAAGGGGGACTGGCTCATCCAATTGCCATCCAACAGCTCCAAACTAATTTACGCCGATACCTCACAGATATTCGAAATGGATATCGACCGACCGTTCGAACTATGATACGGATCTTAATTGTATTTTTATTTTTTCCGATCGTCCTTGCTTCTCAGACCGGAACTCAGATGCGTTCGTATGCTGTTTTCGCTGCTATGAGTGAACGAACCGGTGAGATCACGGGTACCATTGGAGTTCGATTGCTTGTCACTGCAGACTCGATTCAGGAGTTTACGTTTCTTATTCCCAAAGAAATGAAGATCCTTTCGATCAATGACATGCACAACGAGCCATTGGATTTTGAACCTGAAGAAACCAATTTTGCAAAATATGCCGTTACCGTACAATTTCCGGAATTTATTCCGAAGAATGATTCCCTCGTATTCTCTTTTCAATATGCAGCAATCTATGATACGTCCAATGCATCGTTGATGTTCGTGAACAATGAAGAATTCCTTCTTCCTTTCACCGACAGCGTTTCATGGCTGCCAAATTTCGGAGCACTTTCTACAGTTCAGTTTTCTTTTGAGATGGTCCTCCCTTCACATTTCATTCTTGCCGCAGATTCACCGTTTGACACAACAGTAATCAATACATCGTGTCAATGGAAACGATACTCGCAGGATCCATCATCGTTGCATTCAACTTTCACGTTGTGCGGCATTTCAAATGCAATCATACAAACAAGTTATGGAAGTGATTCACTGAATACCGTTTCATTGATCTCCTCTCCATTTCGATTCAACCAGGATTATGCCGCTGCGATCACACACCAGATGAACGAAGCAGTGAAATATTTTTCAACACTCACCGGTAAGCCGAGCAACCGATTCAATCGCACCTATGTGATCATCGGCAGCGATCAATACAATACCACAATGATCAATACCAGGAATTTCATTGCCTATCGAAATTCCCCCGCTTATAGTGTGTATGATACCACGGTGTTGTTCTCATCGCTGGGGAATATATGGCTGTTCAATATAGCACAGTATTTTTGTCCTACCGTAAATGATTCGACTGCTTTGTTTAATGAGGGATTTGCCGCATATCTTGTAAACCGGTTTTTGGTTTCGAAACATCCACAGCTCGAAAAGCAGGAACGGTTCAATGCAATAGCATCATCACTGACATTCTTTCCGTACGGAACCATAGCCCAGGGTCGGACTGCAAAAGCGAATACACCGAATGTGTTCCTTTCAAAAGGACAGTACCTTTTCTTCATGCTTGACTATATTCTTGGAAGAGAAGTATTTGACAGCATTATCACAACAATGATCGATCGGTTTACGGACCGCAGTATCACTTTTTCAGAATTCGAACAATTGTGCGAAGAACGATACGGCTCATCACTTGATTGGTTCTTTGATCAATGGCTGTACAGAACAACTGTTCCCGATATTGCGATGCAGTGGGAAAATGAAAAAACCCCTCGCGGAATGAACATCGCTCGAGTATCCATCGATCAACGGGGTGATATGTTTTCAACTCCGTTAAATATCTCCTTTCAGTTCGGAAACCGGTTCATTCAAAAACGAATTACACTGACCCAGCAAAAACAGGAATTCTCGTTCAGCTTTCCTTCACAACCCTCAAGTGTGGAACTCGATCCGCAGTACAATGTACTTCGGTGGTTGTTGGAATTCCGTATTCTCGCTCATGCCAGGTCGGCACAGTTGTTCCTTTCAATCAATCGTGATATTGTTACAGCGGAACGTGAAGCGTTATATACTATTCAACTCGACCCAAATAATTCCACCGGAAGCATTCCGTGTGCATATTATATCCTGGGAAAAATAGCTGTCCTGCAGAGTGATCTTGAAAAAGCGAAAGAATATTTCCTTAAAGCGATGCCTCTGACCGGGTTGCGGGAAACCGAACAGTACAAATTGTGGAGTCTGATCCGCTACGCAAATATTGTTGAGATGGAAGGGAACCGAAATGAAGCGGTTGTCCTGCTGCAACGTGCAATTATCGAAGGGAAAAAAGACCCGGTGATCTTTGAGCAGGTCATCATCGAAGCGGAAAAATATCTCCGTGAAACTTTCGCTTCAAATAACGATCTTTGGTTTGGAGCATTGTAATATGACCATCCAATCACCCACAGATTTCGATCTTCATTCCACCATTAATTCCCATGGCTGGCATGGTCTTCCGCCGTTTCAAACGAATGAACGCAAGAGCGAATTGAAAACAATCATTTCGCTTTCGAAAAGTAAGCATGTCCAAATCCACATACGGGAATTGAATTCGAGCATCAACATTAGACCCGTAAAAAAAAATATCCGCCTGTCAAAAACAGAGAAGGAAAAGATCAAGAACATCGTCCGTTCGATGTTGAGAATTGATGAACGCCTTGATGATTTTTATCGTTTATGCAGGAAAGAAAATCATTTGCGGTGGGTTCCAAAACTTCGTGCAGGAAGGATCCTTCGTTCTCCCACAACATTCGAAGATATTGTCAAGATGATGTTCACCACCAACTGCAGTTGGGCTCTTACAAAGATCATGTCGGAACATCTCACGCGAAAACTCGGAACGAAAACTGCCGATGGAGTATTTTCCTTCCCTTCTGCAGAAACAATTGCAATAAAATCTGAGAAATGGCTTCGAAAAGAAATTTCCTGCGGCTATCGTGCCCCATTCTTATTGAAATTATGCAGGGACATTTCTGATAAAAAGATCGATGTGGAATCGTTCCGCCATTCCGATCTACCCTCCGAAGAACTGTATTGGCAGCTTCGTTCCATCAAAGGGATCGGACATTATGCCGCCGGGAACATTCTGAAGCTGCTCGGCAGATACGATTATCTCGGGATCGATTCTTGGGTTAGGACACGATTCTCCGAGATCCATAAGAAGGGGAGAAAAGTTTCCGATGCCTCAATTGAAGAACATTATCACCGCTACGGAGCTTGGCGCGGATTGATCTGTTTGATGGAAGTGACATCCGATTGGCATACATAGCGTTATAACTATTACAACGATGAATTTGCTTTAATTCCTTTTTCAAAGAGGAATAAAAATCAGCTGAATATTTAAATTTGTTATTCTTCCAAACAGAACGCACCCATTTATGAAAATTGCAATCGTTGCTTCCGAATGTGCACCCTTCGCAAAGACCGGCGGACTTGCCGATGTTGTAGGAGCACTGCCGAAATATCTTGCTGAGCTTGGTGTCGATGTCAAGGTCTTTATCCCGAAATATGATTCCATTGATGAAAAGAAATTTTCATTACGCACTATGGCTGAATTCGGCGAGATGAAAGTCCGCGTCGCCGGTTTTCCTCGATCGGTCTATCTCCATACGGCAAAACTTCCCAATTCATCGGTTGATGTGTACTTTATCGATTGCCGCGAATATTTTCACCGCGGAAAGATCTATACAGAACAGTGGGATGAGGATGAACGATTTATTCTTCTCAACAAAGCCGTGATCGAAACCTGCCAGCGATTACAATGGGCTCCGGATGTTTTTCACTGCAATGATTGGCAAACAGGATTGATGCCGTTCTTCGTTAAAGAAAGTTATCAATGGGACAGGATGTTCGACCATTCTTCATTTCTCTATTCAATTCATAACATCGGTTATCAAGGAAGGTTTTCAAAAGAGACATTGGCAAAAACGGAATTAAATCCGAAGCATATCCAATTCGGCGGTGCATTGGAATTTGAAGATTCATTTTCGATGATGAAGGGAGGTATTCTTAACTCCGAAGTGGTCAGCACTGTCAGCAATACATACGCTCATGAAGTGCTTACACCGGAATTTGGTTCCGGATTGCAGGACATTCTCCGAACCCGTCAGTCAGATTTTTTTGGAGTGTTGAATGGAATTGATACTGACGAATGGAATCCTGAAACCGATAAGCTTATACCATTCCATTTCTCGAAGAACGATCTGTCAAACAAGATAAAGAATAAAAAATTTCTCCTTGAAAAAACATCATTGAAATTCAACGAGAAAATCCCTGTCATTGGAATCATATCGCGGCTTGTTTCACAAAAAGGTTTTGATCTGATCGCCGAAGAGATCAATGATCTTCTCTTGTTGAATGCACAGTGGGTGATACTTGGAACGGGCGAAGTTCGGTATGAACAGTTATTCACTGCGATGAACAGAGCGCTGCCGAATAAATGCTGGACCTACCTCGGTTTCAACAATGAGCTTGCCCATTTGATAGAAGCAGGCGCAGATATGTTTTTAATGCCGTCGCATTACGAACCATGCGGTTTGAATCAGATGTATTCTTTACGTTATGGTACAGTTCCAATCGTTCGAAAAACCGGTGGATTGGCCGATACCGTGCAGGACTGGCACGAATATCAATCCTACGGAAAAGATACCGGTAATGGTTTTTCTTTTGTCGATGCCACCGGTATTGCGTTACACGCAACGGTCAAACGAGCCATTGATTCGTTCAACATTCCTGATGAATGGAAAAAAATTCAACTCAACGGAATGAATTCCGATAATTCGTGGCAAGCTTCAGCGAAAAAATATGTTCAGCTATATGAACTGGCAATTTCAAAAAGAAAGTGACCGAGACAAAAAATATTTTTTTGCCACAAAAACACAAAGGCACAAAATAATGTTTAGAAGCTATCTCAAAATATAGCGTATAGTCATCCTGAGCAAATGAGCGAAGCGAATGCGTCGAGGGATGTTCCGCCTTTTGAATCCTGTAACGAGCGGAATCTGAAAAGCGGGACTTCGACGCATCCCAATAAAAGCAATTGGGACTTGCTCAGCATGACTACACCATTGGAAATTTACTGTAAAACAATTTTTGGGATGGCTTCTAGTGGTTTTGAGTTTTTGTGGCAAGCTTTTTTATTAAGAAAGTAGAACTATGGAAAAAAGAAAGTACGGTACTTCGTCCATCTCTCTCCCCGTTCTTGGTTTCGGTGCCGGATTGATCGGCGATGGAAAAATGGATGAGAATTATGTTGGATATTTTATCAATCAAATTGTCGATCTCGGAATCACATTCATCGATACAGCGCGCGGGTACGGACTTTCCGAAGAACGGATCGGCAGACATTTGTCTTGGCGGAGAAATGATTTCATCCTTTCAACAAAAGTTGGCTATAGTATTCCCCGAGTTCAAGATTGGACCTACGATTGTATTGTCGCAGGAGTTCATCACGCTTTGCATTTGATGAGAACTGATCATATCGATATTGTTCATCTTCACTCTTGCCCAAAAGCAACATTGGAACAAGGAGACGTTATTACTGCATTACAAAAAATGAAAGAAGATGGAAAGATTCGTGCCGCTGCATATTCCGGTGAGAATGAAGCAATGGAATTTGCGCTTGCAACAAAGCAATTTGACGGATTGATGAGCTCCATCAATGTGTTCGACCAGCATTCCATTGATTCTGTTGTCAATCCTGCCTCAAAATTGGGAATTGGATATATTGCCAAACGTCCCATCGGAAATGCACCATGGCTGCATGCAGAACAGCCGTATGGAAATTACTGTGAAGATTACTGGAAACGGATGAAAGCAATGAAGCTCGATTTCGGCTCCGAATGGCTCGATGTTGCACTCCGGTTCACCGCTTTCACTCCCGGAATCAGTACCTCAATTGTAGGGACAACAAATCTTGACCACATCAAAAAAAATATCGAAATTGTAAACAAAGGTCCGTTACCGATTGACCTTGCAAAGAAGATTCGTGCTGCATTCAAGAACAACAATCAAGAATGGATAGGATTAGTATAGATGAGCGACCTTTTACATTTGCTTGAGAAGAATCAACGCTGGGCTGCAGATAAAATTGAACAGCAAAAAGATTTTTTCAAGAGATTAGAGAATATCCAGTCACCGCAATATTTATGGATCGGATGTTCCGACAGCCGCGTCCCTGCCAACGAGATCGTTGCTCTTGATCCGGGTGAATTGTTTGTACACCGCAACGTTGCGAATGTTGTAGTTCATACCGATCTGAATTGTCTTTCTGTGATCCAATATGCCGTGGAAGTACTGAAGGTAAAGCACATCATGGTCGTGGGACATTACGGATGCGGCGGCGTACGGGCTGCGTTGCTGAAACAGCGATTCGGACTGATCGATAACTGGCTCAGACATATTCAGGATATCCATCAGCGGTATCAATCCATAGTGGAATCCGCCGGTACTGTTGAAAAACAAGTGGACCGTCTGTGCGAATTGAACGTGATCGAACAGACGTTGAATGTCTGCGAAACGACTATCATTCAAGATTCATGGTCGCGCGGTGAGTCGCTTGATGTTCATGGGTGGATCTACGGATTGAATGACGGCATTATTCGCGATCTTAATATCACAATGAATTCTGCCAACGATATGGCTGCGATCTATCAACGGGCTGTAAGCGGAATAATAAAATAATTGAGGTATGTGATGAAAATTCTTTCTGCAGTTCTCATTTCACTATTTATAATCAGCTGTTCCGATCCAGCTTCTCCATCAGAACCACCGCCGGTGTCATTGACATTTATTGAAAATTCAGAATTTGATGCAAAACTGCTTTTAAAAAATAATACAACAGAATCGCTGTTCTATTGGGGATTTACAAAATCATCCCCCTTAAAAACTGTTGAAGTTTTATCGGATACAGGATGGACGGTTGTTGCGTGGGATTGGTGCGGAACCGGTGCGGAGCAACAAGAGGTACAGTCGAACGAATCGGTGATCATCTTCTCTCCCTTCATAAGAAAGAACGTAAAAACAAGAATGGCATTTAGCTATCGAACCGAAGCCAATCAGGAATTTATCAAATTGACAAGCAGTGAATATATCCTAAAGTAATATTTTTCTACAATTGTACATTGATTCTCACTCTCTTCCTTCCGTAGTTATGGAAAAAACTACGGAGCACTCATGCGTTATCTGTTCATCGTTCTCATGTTCACCTCTGCTGCATTTTCACAACAGCCTGTAAAGCAAGATTCATCACTCTTCGATTTTTGGATTGGAGAATGGGACATGATTTGGAAAAACCCTGACGGCTCTACCAGCACCGGTAGAAATCTCATCACAAAAATCCTGGATGGAAAAGTGATTCATGAAGACTTTACCGGACTGACAGGACAAACAAAAGGATATAAAGGACAAAGTATTTCTATCCTCGACAATCGCACGGGCATTTGGAAACAAACATGGGTCGATAATCAAAACGCATTTTTGGTGTTTACCGGTGGAACTGATGGAGCAAAGAGATTCTTTGAACAGGAGTTTCTTCAAAATGGAAAACTGCACAAAGGAAAAATGATCTTTAGCAATATTACTCATGATACATTCACTTGGGACTGGATGAAGTCTGAAGACAGTGGAAAAACATGGAACATCCAATGGAGCATTCAATACACTCGAAAGAAGTAAAAAACAGAACTTCACTCAGTGACCATTACTTTTTTTTAATGATGGTCATTGAGTTTTTGTAATCCGCTGCCCCCTTCTAACATCCCCAAATCTCAATTCTTATCCATTTCACTGAATGTTCTTCAAATTGCCGGTACTAAAAAAAGCCTATCTGGAAGATTTCCGTTCAGTGATGATTGATGAAGTAATAGTTGTTTGCTCTTGTACTTAAATTGAATTACTATTATCGAACTGACCAAACATCGTATACTTTCTATGGATTGTGTTAGTTCGTTTTATGATTGCATTCCTGTGTGAGGCAGTCAAATGACTAGTTAGGCAATATCGAATCAGCTTTCAAGAATACTTTATGAAAAACATATTTTTAATGTTATTTGGTTTATTAGTGTTTATGAGTTGCGAAGAATCTTCTTCACCCTCTTCCGCAACAGTGTATGCGAACGTTGAAGGGAAGCAATTGACAATAGTGAATGCAACTGATGCAGAGGTATATTATTCAATTTACGAAACAAGCATTTTACCGTTAATAAATTGGGCTCCTATTTGCGGAGATTCAAATAAAATTATTCCAAACTCATCAAAGTTGATTGTATTTAGCGATACTACATTTTTAATGAGCAATCAGGCAGTAGTTTATTGGTGGTTTAAAGGTCCTAAGTATAATTCTGTCGAGTTTTATGGAGCAGATTCCATACGCAGTATCGTTGTTTCGATAAAATAGAATTGCAATGTTATCGTACTATTCACTCAGACCGCCGTTGCAACTCTGCATAGCTCCAATATGATCGTCGACTAAAAAAAATATCGTCCTATGAGAACACCTCTATGAAAATCACATTTTTTTCAATATCTATTTCAATCCTTTTGTTATTTAATAGTTGTAAAGAATCAACAACAGATTCGTCATTTCCCATTATTCAAAATCTGCAATTAACAATCACCAAAAATGGTATCTCACAGCCAGCGATGGTAATGAATCTATTAACTAGTTATGCGGTATATGATACTACTACAAAAACAATCAGTTGCATTTTTATTGGTACTGATGATGCTGTTCCTGGAGAGATCAGAATATCTATTCCAGGTAAATATGCAGGAGCATATATGTGGTGGGGCACCGCCTCTGTATCTATTTTAATGAGTTCCTCTCGAGTAAGAGATCAAAATGAATTATGGCATTCAACTGGTGGCGGACAAACCCAGTTCACCGGTTATGGAAAAATAGGCGAACAGATACAGGGTACATTTTTTGGCAATTTTGTTCGCACTGCATCAACCAGCCAAGACTCTCTGTTTATTGAAGGCACTTTTGAGACAACAATATTTCAATAATGGTGTTTTTGATCGATTAGCAAATCAACTTAACCCTGTTTATGATAACAAAAAAGTAGATTTAGTGAATGATTTATGTTATGAATTTTGGTGTTGAGATATCTAATAATACCTTACCATAAGCAGTATAAAAAGGAAAGAAAATTTATGATGACAAATACAGGTAAGAGTTTTTTAACTGCAATTATTACATTCTTAGTAAAAGAAGTGTTGTTGTGGGTTTTTAACTTTGATCCGATTAATAATTTCCCCAAATATTACGGTTTTGTCATTGACGTTTCATTATGGCTGGTGTTGTTTTATTTGTTTCTCTGGCTTTTTGAAAAAATTTTTATACCGAATGCGGAAACAACATAAAATTATGTTAATAATCAAGCGTCTCATATCTTCACAATCGCTTTTTTTTGAAAAACTTCTGATCGAAGAAACATTAAATATTCACTGATGGTTTTCAATGTCTAATTGTGTTCTATGCAATTCCCATTTTTAGCACTCCAGTGAAACCTTTCTTAATATTGCAGACCTATTATTGAAAATAAACTATATTTTTGCAGTTTCTGTGGCACGTTAGTTGAACAACTTAGGCTATATCAACTATTTTTCCACATCAACAGTATTTACCGTGTATCCAATTTTAGAAAAGAACGATCTCGCTTCCAAAGTCTACCGGTATGTCATCGCCGCTGCGCACATCGTTAAAAAAGCAAAAGCGGGACAATTTGTTATTCTCCGTTTGCACGAAGGCGGAGAACGGATTCCCATTACACTCGCTGATTGGGATGTGCAGCGCGGAACCGTGACGCTGTATGTTCAGGCGATCGGTAAAACAACAACGCTCATGAGCATGATGAAGGTCGGCGATGCACTGACCGATGTGGTCGGTCCGTTCGGTCTGCCGAGTCATGTTGAGCAGGGAAAAACATTTGTCGCGGTTGGCGGAGGGTTCGGCATTGCGGCAATTCACCCTATCGTCCGTGCAAACAAACTTGCCGGTAACAAAACGATCTCCATTATCGGCGCGCGTTCAAAAGAGATGATCATCATGGAAGATGAGATGCTCGCCATTTCCGATGAAGTGCGTATTGCTACCGACGACGGCAGTTACGGAACAAAAGGATTTGTCACGACCATCCTGAAATCGATGTTGGAACAGAAAGAGCCGATAGATGTTGTGCTTGCCATCGGTCCGGTGATCATGATGAAAGCCGTTTCCGATCTCACAAAGCAGTACGGTGTGAAGACGCTTGTCAGCTTGAATCCGATCATGATGGATGGAACCGGTATGTGCGGGGCGTGCCGCGTCATCGTCGGTGAGACAATGCAATTTGCCTGCGTGGACGGACCGGAGTTCGATGGTCACGCCGTCGATTTTAATCTGCTGATGGCGCGCCAGAAAATGTATTCACCGCAAGAAAAAATTTCGATGGAACTGTTTGAAAAAACATGCAGAACGCAGGAACAGCGCGAAACGGCTGCATGGTAGAATGACAAGATGTTTTTAATAAATATCATACGAAAATCAAATTTAGCTAAATAGCACGCTCATGAACGAAACGACACAGCCGACAACAAAGAAAATTTCCAATAAAGAACGGATGAAGATCCCCCGCCACGCGATGCCCGAGCAAGAACCGCTGGTGCGCGCAAAGAATTTTTTTGAAGTGCCGCTCGGCTACACCGCTGACATGGCAATGGAAGAAGCCGACCGCTGCCTTCAATGCAAGGATCCGAAATGTATCCAGGGATGCCCGGTCAACGTAAAGATTCCGCAGTTCATTTTTCATGTGGCAATGGGAAATTTTGAATTGGCGGCAAACACTTTAAAAGAAACAAATGCTCTTCCGGCGGTGTGCGGTAGAGTTTGTCCTCAGGAAGAACAGTGTGAAACTGAATGTATCATCGGTGGTAAAGTCGAACCGGTTGCCATTGGCAGACTTGAGCGTTTTGTGGCAGATTGGGAACGCGGTTCCGGAAAAGTAACGATCCCGGTGATACCTCCATCCACCGGTAAAAAAATTGCTGTCATCGGTGCCGGTCCTGCGGGATTGACATGCGCAGGAGATCTTGCAAAACTTGGTCACTCGGTTACGGTGTTTGAAGCACTGCACAAAGCAGGTGGAGTGCTCGTCTATGGAATTCCGGAGTTTCGTCTGCCGAAACAAATTGTTGAAGCAGAAGTCCAATATCTGGAAAAACTTGGCGTCACGATCCATTGCAACTTTGTTGTTGGAATGACCCGCACTGTTGATGAACTGATGAATGAGGATGGGTACGATGCGATCTTCATCGGAACGGGAGCAGGACTTCCGTATTTTATGGGACTTCCAGGTGAAAACTTGAACGGTGTCTACTCCGCAAATGAATTCCTTACCCGAATGAATTTAATGAAGGGATTTGAATTCCCGAACAACGCCGATACGCCGGTTCCGATGGCAAAACATGTTGCTGTGATCGGCGGCGGGAATACCGCCATGGATGCTGCGCGCACTGCACTCCGGCTGCCGTGGACGGAAAAAGTGTACATTGTGTACCGCCGTTCGCTTGTTGAAATGCCGGCGCGAAAGGAAGAGATCCATCATGGCGAACAGGAAGGAATTGAATTTCTTCTTCTGACAAACCCGACACGGTTTGTCGGTGAGAATGGTTGGCTTACCGGAATGGAATGTCAGAAAATGGAACTCGGCGAACCAGATGCTTCAGGAAGACGCAAACCCGTACCGATCAAAGGAAGTGAATTCATCCTCAATGTCGAGTCAGCAATTGTTGCAACAGGAAATGGATCAAATCCGCTGATCAATAAAACGACCCCGGGATTGACCGCCAACAAATACGGCAATATCATTGCCGATGAAACCGGTAAAACATCACGCGAAGGTGTATGGGCGGGCGGAGATATTGTGATCGGTGCAGCAACGGTGATCAAAGCAATGGGTGCGGGAAAAAAAGCCGCAGCAGCAATTCATGAATACGTAATTGCTAAAGGGAAATAAATTATTTTTTTATTAGCTGTTAACGTTCCCGTCAATTCCGGCGGGAACGTTTATGTTTAAAATAATCGCATCACTGTAGATCAACACTCTTCTCTTTCTTCTTTTCTCCCCGCATACTGATAATCACGGAAGCAAACGATGCTCCTGCACCGAACGCCGTTGCGTAGAACGTTACAAGATCAACTACTCGGGCTTCTTTCAACATCGTACTGAAGGTTGCAATTGCCGAAAGTATGATATTGACAATAATCGCAAGGATGAAGAACTTTGTTGATTTTTTCATGTTGTTTCCTTTAGAGACTGTTGAGAAAAGCGTTGTGGGATGTCGGTTTTCCTTCTTATATTACTTAAAATATCTTTCTGAGGAAACAATGCATCGCGAAATTCATCAGTGGCACAGTCCGAGTTTGAATAAAAATATGGAGATCGCGGTGTACGGTCATTATGGACCGGCGTTATTGATGTTTCCTACAGCCGCCGCCGATTATCTTGAATACGAACGGTTCCAATTGATCGATGCGATCGCTCCGTTCATCAACGAAGGAAAACTGAAAGCATTCTCCATCAACAGCATTAACAACGAAAGCTGGATGAACCATTCCATGGAACCTCACCATAAAGCGATCCGGCATCAGCAATATAATGATTATGTCATTAACGAAGTGGTCCCTTTCATCCACGATCACAACAAAGGTCTTACGCAGATCGTCACTACCGGCGCATCGCTTGGTGCGCTGCATGCATTGAATATTTTCTTCCGCAGACCCGATATCTTTGCAGGAACGATCGCTATGAGCGGAGATTACAATCTGCAGTCGTACACTAAAGGTCATTACGACGAGAATGTCTTCTTCAATTCTCCGGAGCAATACCTTCCCGGCATTACCGATCATGAATATCTGGAACAGATGCGCAGAGGAAAGATCATCATAGCAACGGGGCAAGGAAACTTTGAAGCTCCTGATGCGTCCCGTAAACTGTCCGGAATCCTTCATTCAAAATCGATTCCTCACTGGCTTGATGTATGGGGATATGATATGCCGCATGATTGGCCTACGTGGCGGGCAATGCTCCCGTATTTTCTTAGTAAAATGTAAATTGTGTTTGTAATACAGATTCGATTTGAGATAATATCGTCTTGAATAGATCAGAACGTTTAAAAAAGCAATTGCTTTTTACCCGAACAACTCTAACCTTTGTTCAACACTTCTTTCCGTCTCTCCTTTTGAACTGTAGGAGCATGCAATGCATACCAAAACAATTTTGTATTCTTTGATTGTAACTTTTCTCTTTTTAACCGTCATTCTCAATTCACAAGTTATTAATCTCAGTAATAATGCTGCTAAGTCTATTAATCCCCGTCTTATTTCAAACGATAGCGTTATCTATGCTCTTTGGGATGATAATACCGACGGAGATTTCGATATTTACTTTAGAATGTTTTCCGACGGAAAGTGGTTGAACACAACAACGATCAACACAGCTGAAGATAGTCATATATCGTCGCTCTGCATCGAAGATTCCACGATCCTTCACTTGTTGTGGATTGAAGGCAAAGGAAAAAATAATCGATTGATCGTTGGAACGATTGTCGGATCAACACTTGTTGATTCTCTGGAGATTTTTAGAAATGATACTTCTACGATAGCTTTAAGTTCTTGCGTATATGACGTATCAACACAACAGCTACACGTTGTTTGGAATACATACTCCGCAGGTACATATTCAACCTATTATGCTTACAAAACAAAAAATGGCACCTGGTCCGACAATCAGATTATTACAAACAGCATGCGCTCACAGCTTGTTAAAGATAAAAATAATGATCTTCTTTGTTTGTCGTACACCGGTGATTCGGTTTCAATTGAAATGATAAAGAAGAGTTTAAACGGTTGGATACAAGGAACCGGATTCGTCTGTGATCATGGCGGAGGGTATAACTTTATTGCTCGCAGCGATGACAGTTTAAATGTGTATCTGATCTATCAAGTACAGGCCACTTGTCCTTGCAATAGTTTGTTGTATTCAATATGGAACGGATCCCATTGGAGCAAATCGGAAAACATCCCGGCAAACAATGAATCTGCTCAGTATGTTGAGCACAATTTCCCACAACTCGCTTTTTCCCGGAATAATAATCCGATAATTACATGGCAGCAGGAACGATATGACTGGATGTCATTGAAGCATCTCTATAATTGTATCGGAACAGCAGTAAAAACAGATTCCGGCTGGCATGTGAATGGAAATATGCAACAATATCGTAAGGTCGAATATCCTGTTATAGTAGTTGATACAAATGACCGCATCAACTATGCTTGGCAGGATTCCTCAGATGGGGATTATGATATTTATTTTTATTCAACTCCACTAATAACCTCTGTAGAAATAGAGAACGGAAATCTTGTTCCAGAAAATATCATACTGCATCAAAATTATCCCAATCCCTTTAACCCAACCACGACGATCACCTTTGAATTATCAAAGGCGATGCATGTAACATTGAAGATCTTTGATGTTCTCGGCAGAGAGGTTTCTACACTGGTCAATGAGTACGGATCGGTCGGTCATCACGCACAGAATTTTGATGACCGAAATCTTCCAAGCGGTATATATTTTTACAGATTGAATGCAGAAAGATTTACGTCAATTAAAAAAATGCTTCTTCTGAAATAGTTTCATTTCTCGTAAGTCCTTTTCGTGCAATCTACAATCATGAAATTTTGTAATTCAAAACCTAAATTTCTAAAAATCCTTCCGTTATCATCACGGCACTTCCTCCAACACGAACCGCAGTGATTGCTCCGTTTTTTTTATCCGCTTCAATGAACAACAGACTTGGTCTTCCCATTTCAAATCCCTGTTCAATGTTCCATTTTAACGTTCCGTTTTCGGTGGGATCTTTTGCTGCAAGATAACCGGCAAATGCGGCGGCGGCACTTCCGGTTGCAGGATCTTCGGGAATGCCGAGAAGCGGTGCGAACATTCGCGCTCGAAAATGAAAATCTTTTTGTTCAGCATCATTTGTGAAGATGAAAACTTCTTTCAATTGCAATTCTTCCATCACTTGTATGTTTACACGGATCCGTTTTAAAGTCTCACGGTTCTTCACTGCAACAAACAGAAATGGGAATCCAACCGAAACAAATTGGATCGGAAACTGTGCGTCCATTATTTCCTCTCTTGTCAAAGTCAACATCGCGGCAAGAGTATGTACGGTTGGAATATGTTCCGTAAATTCGGGAAGTTTTGCAGCGGAGAGTTGCGCGAACGTCGGTTTTCCGTTAACGGATTTAATAGTGACCGGAACTGGTCCCACACCTTCTTCAAAAATGATCTTAGTTTCCGAACCGGTAAGTTTGATGTCGCCAATGATTCCAAGCGTTATGGCAGTTCCAACGGTTGGATGACCGGCGAACGGAAGTTCATTGCCGGGAGTAAAGATGCGAACATGTTTGGTGTTCACCGTATTTTTCGGCGGAAAGACAAATGTCGTTTCGGAAAAATTGAATTCTTTTGCGATTGTCTGCAGCTGATCCTCCGGGATTGCAGTCGCATCAGGAAATACTGCAAGCTGATTCCCTCCGAATCGTTTGTCGGTAAAAACATCACATGTATAGAATTTTATTTTCATAGGATAAGCTCCTTGATAGAATCAACATACTCATATGCTCTCCGCTCGGCAAACAGGTCTGCAATGAGCATCAATGCTGATTGAATGATCAGCCCAATTGCAGCGGCATACCAATCGTTGGATCGTGACACAATAAATGTGAGTAATATTCCGATGCTTAACAACGACAGTTCAAGATATTTATAGGTCGCAAAATTTTTATTTACTATCGTCATTCGTGCAATTTCTTCTGTACGGTACTGTCCCGGGTTTTCCTGCAGTTGTTTTGACAGCGATGCAATTTGATCATCAGTTCGAAAATAGACAGAACCGCCGACAATAAGCTGGATCAAAGCGATTGCGGTTAACGGATACATCATTGGTTTGTAACTGCTTTCATTTTTCCATAACAGCAATGAGACAATGATCGCACCCGCTCCGACAATTATAAAAATAAGGCTTTCTTGTTTCTCGGCGGTGAAGTAACTGATGAGTTGTTCCTGCATGATCCCTCTTGATATATCTTTTTGTAATTATGTGCTACTCTTGTGGTTTCATTTCCCACAGTACATTGATGATCTTCCATTCTCCATTCCAACGACCAAGATGCATATAATCGATCCAATCCGCCATTTCTGTTTTTACGCTTGCCGAATTATTATAGATGCTAAGAATGGTGATATTCTTTACTTGCCGCTCCTTGGGGATATTCTTGCCAAACCCCTTTTTTGTCGCTTCCACCAATTGTTCTCCGTTCATTTCACTGAGAACATTTCCGTTCTTTGTATGATCTTTACTCCATCCGACTATTCGTTTTGCCAGCGTTGGAAGAACCGCTTTGCTCATTCGTTCCGGATTCCCCTCGTACCAACCTTCAGCATAATTCAAAGCTGTCGTTCGGATTGCAGCAGAATCTTGAGCAGTTTGTGAGAAACTTAGATGAACAACGATGCAAATGAAGGATACAAACACTGTTTTTTTCATGGATCTTTCTCCAGAATATTTATTGTTGTGTTTATGTTTCAATCGATTAGTGTTTAAAGATACATAATTTTTATATTTTCATCATGTAAGAACTGATTATTGAACAGCATTGCGTTGTTGTATCCATCTCGGCGATTTCAACTCGAACCAACCAACCATAGAAAAATACAGGAATCCCCATGCCATCATCTTCTCCGGCTGATCGACAAAATCTCCGGACATCTCCAGATGGGAAAGATCGCCAGGCGAAACACCAAGAGCGGGTAACGGAAGGAAAATAACAACAAAGATCGAGACAAGATAACAAAAGACATTCAGTGCCCACAAATTTTTTACAAAATCATTTTCCTTACCCGTTTCTGCCTGCCCGGTCAGAACACTCATCATTCTATTGAACAATAATCCCCAAAATGCAATCAGCGGCCACCACGAATGAAAACCGACTGCAAAACCGGCGACGAAGAGAGAATAAAATAATCCCAGCCCAATCATCATTTTGATCTTTTGCGATCGCGATGAATTTCCGTAGATCACACCGGACATGAATCCGGCAGAATGAATGATGATAAATTCTAAGAGCATCACTTGGAACAAATATGCAACCATATCCTCTCCAAGTGCATTGGGATCGATCCACGTTGCTAGAAAAGACAGTCCCAACAGAAAATCGGGAACAGAAGAAACAATATGCGGAAATGGAAGTCGAAGATTCATTGATCACTCTAGTGAATCAGTGATATTAAAAAAAGAAAACTCAACTTCCAAACGGTGAGAATGAACAAATCTCAATGGCTGGATTTATGACACAGGGGAAAGTTTTATAGAAGTTCTTTCAGTTTACCATATCCTGTTTTGCTGACGGGAAGCTGCCTTCCGTCTTTCAGGATTGCGGTGTGCGAATCTTTTCCAAGAAGTTCAATCTTGGCAAGCCGTTCGATGTTCATAATAAATGAACGGTGAATGCGAACAAACCGACGAGGATCTAGCGCTGCTTCAAGATCGACCATTCGCTGCATTTTCAAGTGGGATTTTCCTTCAACAACGAATGAAGTATAATCATCCTGAGCTTCAATAAAATCTATCTTCTCAACTGGTATGACCAGTACTTTGCTACCTTCTTTGATCAAGATCCGTACGGTCGGTTGATCGGGCAGTTTGGCGGCAGCCGCTATTTCCTTTATCGTATTAGGACGGTTGATCGTAGGCAAAACGCGTTCCAATGCTTCATCAAAACGTTGTTTGCTGAATGGTTTCAAAAGATAATCTGCCGCATGAACTTCAAATGCTTTTAAAGCGTATTGGTCATATGCAGTAACAAAGATGATCGATGGCGGTTCCACTAACAGTTCGATCACTTCAAAACCGCTCAATTTCGGCATCTGGATATCGAGGAACATCAGATCAGGCAGAAGTTCCGATACAGCTTTCACCGCTTCAAATCCGTTTGCACACTCTCCTACGATCTCTATATTGGAATGAGATGAAAGATACTCTCTCACCAATGAACGGGCGAGTTCTTCATCATCAACGATCACTACTTTTATCTTTTTTTGAGTTTTCATTATTAAGGTTGAATTGTTGCCGGTAGAAACAATACGACATGAAAGATATTATTATTCACTGAAATGTTAACGCCGCTGTTGCTGCCGTACAATGTTTGCAGGCGTTTTGAAACGATCTCAATTCCCATTCCTGCGCCATGTTTCTTGGATTTTATCGAGTTGTCCTGATCGATCGGATTCTCCACGGATACAAACAAACGGGAATTTTTCCTTTCGATTGTTATGGTGATTGTTCCTCCTTCGATACTATCGGAAATTCCATGCTTGATAGCGTTCTCCATCAACGGTTGAAGCAACAATGATGGGATCATGCACAACCGTGTATCAACCGCTATCTGTTGAACAACGTTCAACCGTTTTCCAAATCTGATCTTTTCAATATCAAGATAATGATTGAGAAGTGCGAGTTCTTCATTCACCGAAATGGTTTCTTTTGCACCAGAGGAGAGACTTTTGCGGAAAAAATCTGCAAGTGTTGTTGTCATCGATCGTGCTGCTTCTGCATTTGAAACAGTCAATGCACTGATCGAATTGAGGGCATTGAAAAGGAAATGCGGATCGATCTGCATGCGAAGTGCTTTTAATTCTGCACTTTGTGCTAAGAGGCGTGCTTCAAAGACATTCCGCTCTGCTGTGCGGGATTGTTCAAAAGCCGACATTAAATAACTGACTGCAAGGGAGAGTAAGAAGAGCGGTTTCCCAATTCCGTAGATCACCAATAATGTTTGATACAATGGAAGAGGTGATAAAGAAATGGAAAAAAATTGTTCGATCGCAGTCATCCATCCCCAAGCGATGAGTGTGCACATCGAACTGATCAAGACGGTAGAAACAAGAGTTACCAGGAAAATTTTCCAAAGTGAGTTGCGTTCAACCGGAAAAGCTTTGCAGAGATACCAAGCGGAGAGATTGATCTCGGCATAAACAAGCATTACCGGTACTGCAAATCCGATCGTGTAAAGATAATCGATCCCGGTTAACGAAGAATGGATCCACCCTAACAACACCGCAACAACACTCCAGAGAAAGAGATAGATAACGAATTTTTTTCTGTCGGATAGAATCGGATGCATAACATTCAATTAAGAATTAACAATTGGCAATTATTAATTCTTAATTTCCACTCCGCCCATCACAATATTACCGGTAATGACCAATCGTTTTGTTGTTCCATCTTTTGAAGGATATGTTCCATCCTCTACCCCGCCCATAATTGGCGTTGCTTTTACCGAAACGCTCCACCCCATTGGAACACGGATCTCAATGCCGCCCCAAACAGCAACCACATCAAGTGTTGCTTCACTCTCTTTCATCTCTGCCTCACGAAGATCGATCTCGCAACCTCCCATGAATGCGGTCAGTTCGCCGCCGCGAAAATCTTTCGATGTGATTTTTCGTTTTACTCCGCTGAGCATTGCAATATTTTTAATATATGAATCGGAATCATTCAATGACTCCCCCGATATATTTGCTGAAGCATTTCTTGATCTATTCCATGATCCCCGAAGGAAATTCAGACCGATAATGATGAAGATAATCGGCCACCAATCCCAAATTCTGAAATTGATGAAGTCCATCACATCCAGCAGCTTTAAAGAGCCGATAAGGATCAGAATCCAACCGAATATCTGTCCGGGATTTTTTGATGACAGAGAAACTTTTGCAACACCAAATATGATCAATAGCACCGGCCAGAATCGTAGAAAATCACCGGCGTAAATGATATCCATATTGTCGAGCATAAACACGATGCCGACTGCGATAATGATAAGACCGAGAATAAATTGCGGTGAAATGATTGACGGTTTATTGTTTTCCATTATTGAACTCCCCCTGCTTTAATTTTTGAACTCTTTGCAAACGATTCCCACAGAACATTGACACCGAATGCGATAATGATTGCCGGCCATGTTTCTCTGAAACTGAGATCATAAATATGATTGATCGAAACATAGAGCCATCCGCCGAGAAAGATCCACCAGATTCCTTCTCCTATTCTTTTCATCGTCGGTGAATCAGCTATTTTTCCGATTCCAATGATGATAAAAATGACCGGCCATGCACTCCAAATGTTTCTAATACCAAGCAATTCTTCCAGATAGATAATATCCAGTTTTTGAAGAAGAAGTAATGTTCCGATGACGATGAACAATCCTCCCATGATGATACGTCCATTGAATGCTCGATCATGTGTGTAAGTCATAGTGAAACTCCCTTTTGCATAATTGATTTACACAAACTTACCGTTTTTACTTCAAAAAGTTCCGTTTGATTCGGTGAATAGGTGCAGAATATCGGTGAACTCAGAGCTTTTGCAATCCATTTTTGCATTGCGGAGCACCTGATTGCCGGGTGTTCAAAAACCTATCCCGATTCTTTTCTGGTACTTTTGTGAATGGATGCCAAAGGTGATATTGGATCGCAAGATTCCGGAGCGATTTCCCTCCAACACCTATCAGTGAGAGACGATAAAAGATATCTGTATCTTCGCCAAATCCAGGACCATCATACGATTCATCAAAACCATTCACTGCAATAAGATGTTCTTTGAATGTGGAAAAATTACTGCCAAGGATTCCAGAACTCTTTTCGGTAATACTTCGGAGAAATGAATTGGATATCCTGACGCCATGTTCTAATCGGACAGAATTTCCTTTGACCGCATCAACAATATCCGGCAGGCGATACCGTTCAAATTCTCCGGAAATAATTCTATCACGGGAGAGAGAATCCGCCCACCGTTTTCCATGTTCCACCCTTTTACCAAGCAAGACTTTCCTTTTTTCACGATGCTCAAAATGGTCCAGCAAAAAATGTTCTGATGGAATACAGTCGCCGTCTATGAACACCAAATAATCGGAAAATGATTCTTGAATCGCATAATTCAGCATCGTATTTTTCCGCCAGCCTTTGTCTGCATGCCACAGATGCTTGATCCGAAATGGAAATGTTCGTTTTGCCTCGTTGACAATATCGGCGATATCTTTTCCTGAACCATCATCAGCAATTATCACTTCAAATTGTATGAATGATTGCCGGGAGAGTGCTGCAAAAATAAACTGCAACGCTCTGACGTTATTATAAACAGCAATAACAAGTGTTAGTGTTGGATTCATATATTGTGCGGAATATTAATAACCCTTGTAGCAATATTCTCAATGAATGTTCTGTCGTGTTCAACAAACAGCATTGTCGGTTCTGTATTAAGAATTGCTCTTTCAATCTGCTCTTTCGATTCGATGTCAATATAATTCACCGGTTCGTCCCAAACAAGCAAATGATTTGGTAGCGCGAAAGACCGGCAGAGATCGATCTTTTTCAACTCGCCATAACTGAAAGTTTCCAGCGGGCGTTCAAAGATTTCACCCTGAATATTGAAGGAGCCCATGATGATGCGAAATGCAGTTTCATCAATATGTTCACTCTTCAGAAAATCACGTATCATACCTTTGTTCCATAAAGGAATTTGGTATCCATTGATAATATGGATAGAATTTGGAACGAAACAAATCCCATTTTTCAACGGATGCACTTTTCGAACTACATTAAGAAGTGTCGTTTTTCCTGTTCCGTTGCCGCCAACAATTGCAATTCGTTCACCTCTTCGTACTGTCAACGAAAAATTTTTCAGGAGAATTCTTCCGGCAATTTCAACGGTGGCATTTTCAATAGAGAGAAGAATCTCGGATGATCTTTCGGCAACCCTGAATACCAACGGGCGAATTGTTTCTTTGTTTTTGAGCAGCGATTGTTTCTCCACCAAATGATCTTCGATCCGCTGTTCTACTGCAAGTGCCCGCTTCATCACCTTTGCTGCTTTATGACTGATAAAACCACTGTCAAATGCTTTTGTTTTTTCTTTCTCTGTAATGAGTGACCACGTTCGTCGCTGCCGGGCGGCGATCTCCAGAGAATAAATTTCACGTTCTAAGTTTGTGGTGCGGTCGGTTTCTGTCTGTTCTTCCACCATCATTTGTTGTTTCCAGGTAGAATAGTTTCCCTGGAAAACCCGTAGATCGTTCTTATTGATGGCAACAACATGATCGCAACAAAGATCCAGAAAATGTCTGTCATGCGAAACAATGATAAATCCCCTTTTCGTTGAAAGATACGTTCCGAGGATCTCTCTCCCATTCATATCAAGGTGATTTGTCGGTTCATCGAGAAGAGGGAATATATCCTGCTGCAGAAACAGTGCAGCGATCAGGGCGCGAGTTTGTTCTCCTCCGCTCAGAGTGGAGAATGTTTGGTGAAAATGCTCTTCATGCAATCCGATCTCCTTACATTCCCGCGCAATCAATGAGTCGATTTCAAAACCTTGATGATCATTGTATGCTTCAAATATCTCATGATATTGAAAAAGTGATTGTTCATCACCGCTCACTAAAAGCTGCTCCATTGTTTGCTCCCAGTATTCAAACGGGGCGATCTGCTGTTTAATCACATCAATCAAAGATCGATGCTGATCAATCGAACTGCCGGGGAATAATCGAGTCGCTTGCGGACGATCGATCGAACCTCGGCGGGGATGAATCGATCCATGGATCAATTGAAGCAATGTCGATTTTCCCCGTCCATTCCTTCCGACGATTGCCGTTTTCCAATCGACAGAAAGCGAGAACGAAAGATCATCAAAGAGAATATCCGGTGAAGTATCATATTGAAATGAGACGTTTTTAAAATTAATAGATTGCATAGTTCACCTCTGCATGAAAATGACAGTATGCACACTTGACGGATGCACAACCGTTGGTTTCTAATACGTTTGAATTATAGAGTCTGAACGAAGAAAGAACGAGTAGGAACTTTAGAGACAGGGATGGAAACAGGGTTAGCGTGTTCTATTTCTTCGTTCGTTACTGTGCGGAGGTTTTCATTATTTGCGGTGTTCGTTAAAGTCAGGTCTTCTTAATGAAGAACCGCTGTTAAAATACTGAATTTTTGAATTTCTGCAAAACAAAAAATCAGGTTTTTTGTTGCTTCTTCTTAGCTGCCGGAAAGAGAATGTTATTGAGAATAATTCTATATCCCGGTGAATTCTTATGCAGATTGAGATCGGTCGGGGGATCTCCTACAGCATGCTGATAATCCTCTGGGTCATGGCCGCCATAAAAGGTGAATGTTCCTCTTCCGTAGTTGCCATGAATATACCGAACTTCATCTGTACCTTCCCGTTCGCCTAAAACAATAACGCTCGGTTTGACCAACGTTTTTTTAAATGATGTTGTCTGTCCCATAAATCCTTTTAGGATATTCACGTGATTCTGTGTAAGCATTGTCGGAACAGGATCGTATTTTGCCGAGAACTCGAACAGTGTGAAATAATCGGTATTCGGATCACGGAGCGGTACGGGATCGCTCGGAGGATTATCGATATCTGAAAACTCATACCGGAATGGATTCATTTCCAAGGTAAAATTCTGGAAGGCAAATGTTTTTGTGAAATCCAATTTTTGTTGCGCATTCCGATCGGCTGGGTCACCGTCAAACATTGTTTCAGCAATATCGACATGTTCTGCTGCGAGAGTAATATCATAGCTGTCTGTTGCGGCACACATCGCAAACATGAATCCGCCGCCGGCAACATAATCACGGATCGTTTGCGCGACTTTCTTTTTTTCATCTGCAACTTTTTTATAGCCAAGTTCTTTTGCAGTCCGTTCGTAACTTAATTGCTGTTCGATATACCAGGGAGAATTGCGGTGGGATGCATAGAATTTTCCATATTGTCCGGTAAAATCTTCATGATGAAGATGGAGCCAATCGTATTCCGATAGTTTCCCGTTGAGGACTTCCGGATCCCATAATTTCGCATAAGGAATTTCTGCATATTCGAGTGCAAGGGTAACTGCATCATCCCAAGGTTTGAATCCGGGAGGAACATAGACAGCAACCTTGGGAGCTTTTTCTAATCGAACAACATCCTTGTTCGTATTCTCACCGGCGATCTCTCCCAATATCTGGGTAGCTTGAGCTCCGTTCATTGGTTCAAATGAAACTCCGCGAATCCTGCATTCATTGGCAACCATTGGAATATAATCGATCAAAAATGAGCCACCGCGGTAATTCAACAGCCAGTCGATTTCGATCCCTTTTTCCAATGTCCAGAATGCAATACCATAGGCTTTCAAATGGTTGGATTGTTTCAGGTCCATTGGGACAAGAATCTTTTGCTGAGCAATCAAAAGAAATGGAAAAACAACTATGAGGATTAATTTTTTCATTCACTACTAACTTACAAACTTCCGATTTCATCCTCAACTAAAATATAAAAAGCGAACAATTACTGTTCGCTTTTTATACATCAAATAAATTACACGGCTGCTAGATTCAACGACTGATGTACTTTTCTTGACCTGAATTCTTCCGCTGTTTTTTTAGTGATATATCCATGGTGTACTGCAAATGAATACAGCTTACCTTGCATCGCCTTCCGTGCGCGATGGAGTCTCGAACGCACAGTTCCAAGCGGGATATCAAGGATCTCAGCAATTTCTTCGTAGGTCATTTCCTCGATATCTGAAAGAATGATGATGGTACGGAATTCTTCATTCAATGATTCCATCGCTCTCATAACATCATCTCCCATGACATTATCAAAGATATCCTTCCGTAGATCAGTTGTCGGTACATGATCACTCTTCATCAATTCGACAAAATCTTCCACTTCGGTGTATTCCACCTGTTCCGGTGTCCGGCTGTTCTTTCGATAATTATTGATGAAAGAATTTTTTAGAATGCGGAATAACCACGCTTTGGCATTAGTATCATGTTCATATTTATCGATAAAACGATACGCTTTTAAATACGTATCCTGAATAAGATCTTTTGCATCATCAACATTATTTGTCAATCGTACGGCATAATTGTATAAAAGACTCATATGGGGTATCATTTCACTATGATATAGTGCATCGAAATTAGTGCGGGCGGTGGGATTCATATCCTATCCTTTTATGATTGTTGGTATAGTTATTATTTCTATACCTAACAACGAATGATAGTTCCCAAACTAAAATAAATGATGATTTTAGTTAATTTTAGGCAATAAAAATTTATAGATGCACGATATGCACGAATTTTTAGACTTTTTCAGCCCCAAAATCAGAATATAATTTCTTGACGAGCGGATGATCGTCCATAGATGCTGCAGGTTTCGAAGGTGTTTCAATAGATGGGAGTTTTGGTTCCATAGATCGATGATGTTCCTTCATAGGTAAACCAACCTCATGAAGAATTGGTTCAATTCGTATCCTTGCATTAACGATAGAATTGATCGTTTCGGATAGAATCTCTTTGTTACGATACAGCGTCCCTTGATGAAATTCATCACCACACGCAATTCTCAGTGTTCCGTTTACCAGATCAAGTGGAGATGTTTCGCCGAGAATCGTTCCGACAGAGATCTTTTTCTTTCTCATCTCGTCAACGATCGTGTTCCATTGCTGTTGAATTTCAGATAATGAGATATTGATATTTTGCGATACAGCTGGTGTTTCCGTTTTTTGTTCTTCCTCATTTTTTTTAACAGGGGCTACAAAAGTATAACGAGGCTGATTTTCTTGCACTGCAAATTTTTGTTTCGCTGCAGAAACGTTTGGTGATTGGGAAACGTGCACAGCTGGTGTTGACTGTGGTTGATGAGCAGCTGGAGAAACTGTATATTCGACCGGCGCTTCAAATACTTCTCTTGATTCAATCATCGGTGAACTCTGACGACTGAACGAATTCATTCCATTGGATGAATTTCCCTCAGAATGAAGTTTTTTTTTCACTTCATCTATCTGTAATAGAAGGTCATCGATCTTTACCGATTGCTCCATCTTTGTCAGTTGAACCATCATCACTTCAAGTTTGAATCGGGGCTGAGATGAGAATCGGAATGCATTCTCAGCATCAGTGGCCACTTTAATGAACCGAAGCAGATCATTCAGAACAAATGCAGGGGAATCCGCAGCATACCGTTTCCGATGGACTTCGGATTCTTCGATCAAATGTGTTGAATTCGTCGTCTTGACGATCAGCATATTGCGAAAATGCTCCGTCATTCCGGAGACAAATTCTTTGATATCATATCCGCTCTTCACAACTTCCTGCACCAGATCGAGTCCGGCTTTTGTATCTTTGTTGCGAAGAATATCAGAAACGCGGAAGAACAATTCCTGATCGACAATGTTCAACGCATCTCCGACCTGCTTTGCCGTGATCGACATTCCGCAAAAGGAGATGACCTGATCAAAAATGCTCTGTGCATCACGCATTGATCCATCACCTTTTTTTGCGATGATCAATAACGAGTCGGCATCAATGTGAACCTGTTCTTGCCCGGCAATGAATTTCAATCTGCCGACAATTTCTTCAAGTCCAATGCGCCGGAAATCGTACCGCTGGCATCGGGAAAGGATCGTTGCAGGAACTTTGTGAAGTTCTGTAGTAGCAAAGATAAACAGTACATGCGGCGGCGGTTCTTCCAATGTTTTTAAAAGAGCATTAAATGCCTCTTTCGTTAACATGTGCACTTCATCGATGATGTATACTTTTTTCTTCCCGCGGGTTGGAGCATATCGGACTGATTCGCGGAGATTTCGTATTTCATCAACGCCGCGGTTGGAAGCTCCGTCGATTTCGATCACATCAAGCGAGCGCCCATCGATAATTTCCTTACAAACTTCACATTCATTGCATGGTTCAAAATTCTTTGGAGTGAGGCAATTGACTGCACGCGCAAGAATGCGTGCGGTCGTAGTTTTGCCGCAGCCGCGCGTTCCGCTGAAAATGAACGCATGCGCCAAACGGTTCTGGGCAAGTGCATTGCGTAGCGTATCGGAGACATGCGTCTGTCCGATAACATCATCGAACACCATCGGACGCCATTTTCGTGCTGTTACTTGATAGCTCATGTCAATTCAATTAAGAGAATTATTTTTGTTTTCCAAACACGATCGGCAGCGCTTCGTCGATCATTGCAATTGGGATGATCTTCAATCCTTCTTTAACACTCAACTGAATTTCAGTTAAATCTTTCAGATTTTCCTTTGGAATGAGCACTGTTTTGATTCCTGCCCGTTTTGCGGCAAGCAGCTTCTCATTCAATCCGCCGATCGGTAACACTTCACCACGCAGTGTTATCTCACCGGTCATCGCAACATCAGCACGTGCTGGACGATTACCGATTGCAGAGATCATCGCCATGGTCATCGTGATCCCAGCCGATGGTCCATCTTTTGGAATGCCACCTTCGGGAAGATGGATATGAATTTCATGTTTCTTAAAGAATTCCGGATTCAATTTCAATTTTTTTGCGTTTGTACGAATGTAACTCAATGCCGCCTGTGCCGATTCTTTCATCACATCGCCAAGCTGTCCGGTAAGTGTCAGCTTTCCAGCACCGTTCATCACAGTTACATCCACATGCAGAATATCACCTCCGACACTAGTCCAGGCCAAACCGGTGATCGAACCGATCTGCGGTTTTTTATCAGCTTCTTTATTCCGGAATTTCGGAACGCCAAGATATTCTTCGATCTTTTTCTCGTTGATTATTACAACGGAATGTTTTTTCTTTCCATTTTTTTGTCGAGCAAGAACAGTTTCTTTTGCTGCTTTGCGGCAGACCGATGCGATCTCACGTTCCAGATTCCGAACACCGCTTTCGCGTGTATATTCGGAAATGATCTTCATGATTGCTTCTGTTTTGATCTCGATATCTTTTTCGGTCATACCATGATCCTTGATCAATCGGGGAACGATATGTCGAATTGCGATCTCTTTCTTTTCAAAATCGAGATAACTTGAAAGCTCAATCACTTCCATTCTGTCCAACAATGGAAGAGGAATTTGATAACGAACATTCGCTGTAGTGATGAACATCACTTTAGAAAGATCGTAATCTACTTCCAGATAGTGATCATTGAATGTATTGTTCTGCTGCGGATCAAGAACTTCAAGTAGCGCACTGGATGGGTCGCCGCGGAAATCCATACTCATCTTGTCGATCTCATCCATCAGAATAACCGGGTTGACGACACCGGCACGTTTCATTGATTGGATTATTTTCCCAGGCATCGAACCAATATATGTTCTCCGATGGCCGCGGATTTCTGCTTCATCCCGAACGCCTCCAAGCGACATACGGACAAATTTTCTTCCTAAAGCACGAGCGATCGATTTTGCCAGCGAAGTTTTACCAACACCAGGAGGACCAACCAGACAAAGGATCTGTCCTTTCATCTCTTTGACAAGATTGAGCACTGCAATATGTTCAAGTATTCTATCCTTCGGTTTTTCCAAGCCAAAATGGTCTTCATCCAAGATCTTTTTAACATGATCAATCTTAAGATCATCTTTTGTCGTTTTTTTCCACGGAAGACTGATCATCCAATCAAGATAGTTACGGATCACTCCGAACTCCGGCGACATAGACGGCGTTTTTTTCAGTTTGTTGAACTCTTCGATCGCTTTATCGTATGCTTCCTTTTTCATCCCCGATTTTTCGATGTCTTCTTTTAGCTTCGAAAGCTCCGGGGTTCCTTCTTCTTCGCCGAGTTCGTCCTGCAGGATTTTGATCTGTTCCTGAATGAAATATTTCCGCTGAGTCTTTTGGATATTCTCATGAACCTTTGTATCGATCTCCCGTTCGATCTTCAAAATTGAAATTTCAGAATTCAGAATGCGGATCACTTCCAGATATTGTTCTTTCAGCACATTCAGTTTCAACAATTTTTGTTTTATCTCCACCGTCTGCAGAATATTTGCGGCCATATAATAGAACCGGCGTTGTATATCTTTGATATTATCAAATGCAGCGAGCGCTTCCGGTGGGATATTCCGATTGGCACGAACATATTCCGAAAATAACGATGTTGCATGACGCACAATCGCATCCATCTCAGTGGAATTGTCGGCAGTTTGGAACGTTGTCTTGATATCTGCCATCATGAATTTGTCATTCGGAAGAAACTCAGCAATTGTCCCCTGCACTGTTCCATCCACCAAAATCTTCATCAGATTGTTTGGGAGTTTCAATATTTGAACGATCTTCGCGACCGTTCCTTCCATATAAATATCATCTTTTCCAGGATCTTCCACCGTCGGATCTTTTTGAGACACAAGAAAGATGAATTTGTTGTTTTCAAGCGCATGATTTGCGGCGCGAAGCGATGATTCGCGTCCTACAAGCACCGGAAAGATCATATACGGAAAGATGACCACATCACGAAGCGGTAATACCGGTAATGTCTTTGGGATAGAATCAAGAGTTTCGATTGTTACTTCAGGTTTAATTACAATGTCGTTTGCCATAACACGGTTTCTACGTCACAGAGGATAAAAAAAGCGGACAATGCCGCTAGGTTGTTGATTGTTGAACCAAGATAATCAGATTTTTTGGGGGAAGCAAACATCGTTCACAAAGCAAATTCTATTGATTATTCTTTATTTCTTAAAAATCCTCACACAAAGACACAAAAGAAAAACCATGAATATTTTTACGACTTTGCGTAAAAAAAATATGCGCTTATTAAAATGTTGTTAATGCGGCAATTGCTCCCTGAAAGCACTATGCAGATACGCACCGATCAACGCTCCAAACAAGGTGATGATCGCCGGCAATTCTCCTGCACCAATCTGTGCAAAAATAGGGCCGGGGCATGCTCCGGTAATTGCCCAACCAATTCCAAAGATAATTCCGCCGATAATAAATCCTTTGTGGAATGGTTTTCCGGCATATCGCAATTCTTCTCCGCTGGCGGATTTCAGTTTCAGCAGCTTGATGAACTGCATAGCAATGATTCCGACAACGACAGCGGAACCGATAATGAGATACATATGCCATTCTTTGAACTGGAACATGTTTTGGATCCTGAACCAGCTGATCACTTCCGATTTTGTCAGAACAATCCCGAACAATGTTCCAAAAATTATATAGGTGATGTTCTTCATTTTCTTTTTCCTTAATATTGTTGTGTCTTTGCGTGAGAATCTTTTTTTTGCATTTAAAATGAAGCAAATAATGTATACAACAACCCACCGACAAAGAACGACAACGTCGCCTTTAAACTTGATGACTGCAGAATGGATAATCCAAAGATCGAATGACCCGATGTGCATCCATTTGCATATCGAGTCCCGAATCCTACAAGAATACCTCCGATAAATAGTTTGACATATCCCGTCGAGGAATGATATTCTTCCGGTAAAAAATGGACGGTTGATGATGAGAGATAATTTGCTGCAATGAATCCTCCGATCAAAATTCCAACGGAGAAATAAAGCTTCCATCCGTTCTCTTCAACATTAAATTTGAAGATCGACTGTTTCTCTTTCGGAAACACCATCATACAAATATTCTCAAATGCAGACGAGATACCGAGCATTTTGTTTGAAATGATGAGCAGCGCCGGTACAAACAGACCTATGATCGGTCCGGCAATGTACCAGTTCCACGATTCAAAGAAAGCGTTCATATGTTCACCTTTAGTATTGTTAGAATAAATTCAACTGCTCACTGCAGATACACCCTGGCTTCTAAAACAAAAAAGTCTTTCGCGAACGAAAGACTTTTCAATAACTTAAAAAACAATGAATGGTCTTTCAACTCGATACTAGCACCGATAGACAACATTGTTTGAATAACTGTGTGATATTAAATTGCATCATTTTCATTACTTATAATATACCAATTTGAATCTTTTATGCAAACACGAATAGCATAAACTCTCATCAACAAAGAAATAATTCGGCATACTCATTTCACCATCAACGCTATTATTTATTTTTGCTGCCGATAGGAGATACAATCAATATACATTCCGTGATGTCATCCGAACTGATATAAAGATTGCCACGCATGTCAGTTTCAAGTCCAACCGGTCTTCCCCATACTTTTTTGGTGACCGGGTCAACAAGAAACCCTCGAACAAAATCTACGGCGTAGTTTGCCGTAGAATCATTTTTATCATCAAAATTCAGATAAATAATTTTGAAACCGGTTGCAGTCGATCTGTTCCACGATCCACGAAGAGCTACAAAAGCTCCGTTGTGGAATTTTGGGTGGAATGATGAATTTGAAAATTCGATCGCCATCGGAGCACTATGAGCTTGAATCAGTGCTGCCGGTTGTCTCATTGAACTCACGTTTGCACTGTCGATTGCATTCAACGGAAGCAGACTTCGATAATCGCCATTGGCAGTGAAATCAACCCAAATACCATGCGCATACGCGTACGGATATCCGTAAAATCCGCCGTCGCGGACAATGTCGATCCATTCGGGCGGAATATCATCGCCTTGCCAATCGAATCCGTTATTAGTTGCCCAAAGTTTTCCGTTGTGGAGTGTCATCCCAACAGCATTACGGCATCCGGATGCAAAAACTTTTCGCCCTGTGCCGTCATCATTCCACTCTTCGATGATCGCACGGTGTTCCTCGCGGCACGCATTACACATGGATCCGATGGAGAGATACATTTTTTTCTTTACCTGGTCGAACACGATCGTTCGTGTATCATGACCGCCACCCCCTTGCTGTCCGCCTTTCACCATTGTAATGAATGTCGATTTTGTTTCGTAGACTCCATCGCCGTCTTTATCAATACATTTTGTTACTTTTGTTTCTTCTGCAACATATAATGCGCCGTTATAAAATTTCATATCGTGAGATTTGCTGAAACCCGAAGCAACCACGGTAGCTTCATCGGCCACACCATCATGATTTCTATCGGGTAAGGCAATGATCGTTCCTCTGTTTTTATCTGCTACATGAAGAACGCTATCCGGACTCCATGCAAAAAATCTTGGTTTCGAAAGATCTCCGGCATGGAATACTTTTACTTCATATCCTTCCGGAACGGAAAGAGTAAGATTTCCTGGAATTTCATTCCTATATTTTTCCGTAACAATAACTTCTTTCGATTGTAACGGCAGATCGATAATCGGAGTCATTTGCACAGTTGTTGGTAGTGTTTGAGAGGTGCAATGAGAAAGTACAACAAGAGAAACCACTGCAATCATATAACCGAGTTTCATACTCATTTCCTTTGCATTATTGTTTTTGAATTTCATAATAGGGTTTAGTCAACACTGTATCGGAAACAAGAACATGATATTGTTCATCCTGCAAAATATCAATAAGCGAAATATCCGTACCATTGATTTTTGCCATTTTTCGTATCAATCGAACACCGTGACTGTAATCCACATACGTTTCCTGATGCCAATTGTTCGGAGGCTGGATCGGATCGCCGGTCAATGTGTGCCATCCATAAATAACAACCGGTTTTGGTCTGCCTGGCTTTAATTCTGAATAGATCTTTTGATGAATGATGATATCTTTTTTTGTTCCTGCAACTAAAGATCCAAGAGGAAATTTACTTACCAGTGGTTTTTGAAGCATTTGAACTGAATCATTATGCTGAATGAATCGAGAAAGCATTGTCATTATCGAATCGGGTGGTATCGGCTGCGGAGGTATTTTTATATCTGCAGATATATATATTTGATCGACCATCTTTTTAGTCGGCAGGATACAGTCCCATTCATTTGCTATTCGCTGCCCAAGCAGCGGAGTCATCGGGCATAAAAAATAATCGATGTCGTTTCCAATGGAGATGTAGTCGGGGGCGACAAAATATTCAAGAATATATTCTTTATCATTGATGACAGCCGATGTTGTAATCGGAACAAATTTCCGCAAAAAACTTGGAATATTTCCAGCCATAATAATTTTATAGATCGAGTCTTCCCGATCACTTCTGCTCAATTGAAGAAGCTCTTTTACACATTCACTCCCATTTTTTCGTCCTAGTGAATTCCCCATTTTCTGCAATTGCTGGCATTGCAGAACTGAGACTAGAACCAATACAATAAGAATTATTTTCATAATGGAAAATAAAAAAAGGCGAGGACAATTGCTTGCCTCGCCTTGAACGTTTACTTGCTGTGTTTTACTTTCGTTTGCCTTCATTAAGATCCATAAAGAATTTACCGCCACCTTTATGAAGGGTCAACGAACCTTCTCCTGCACCTAATGTGATTGAAAATGTACTGCTGATGTTTCTTTCTTTATACGCATCACCGCGTTCAAAGGTAATGGTTGCATTATAGGTTCCATTCACCGTACCGCTAACAGCTTGACGGAAATTAGTTCTCCATGTCAACAATGGTTTGTACCGCAGCAATTTTACATTGATAAATTCCATTGATGTTGTATGGGTGAATGTACGGACCATATTGCGGGTAACGATCGAATCAATTCCTGAACGGACAAATGTTGTATCGGAATTCACAACAATAGTATCATTGTCGATTTTTACTGCTGTCCAACCGCCCGTTAAACGTGTGAGTTTATGATGAACATGTCCATTGCGAAAGAATCCGCTGCCGCTGACAATTTTGAATTTTAAAGTATTGGCAGTATCGTTTCCGGTAATACGGTTTTGTTGAATAACACCATTTTTTTGAAATTGATATTGATAGACTCGCTGCACAGATGCACTTACATTCACACCTGACCGTGAACGATCAATCGTAACGGTCCACCAGCCTGTAACTGCATCATAGACCGGCGGGCTTGTAACGGTCATCACCGAACTTTCGCCGCTCGTCTTTGCCATACTCGTGCTGATGGATGCTCCCCCGGCAACCGAAGAAATATCTGCAAAACTTTCCATTGCACCGCCGCTTTCATCACCCATCGATGCGGAGATTGACTCTGCAGCATCTTCGTATAAAATACTTGAGTCTTCAGGTTCGGTGGTATTTTTATCGCATCCTGTAAAAAAAACTCCTGCGATCACTAACATTGAACAGAACGTTAATAGTTGTTTCATGGTACTCCTTAATGATTATGATTGAATGAAAGTTATTGTCGTTCTCTCATTCGTTCTTGCATTTCTTTTCGTCGTTCTTTTTTATATTCCTCGTATTTTGGTTTTTGTTCTTTGGTCAACATCTTAATGATCTCGGCATCTGTTTTTTCCATCTGCTTAACCATTGCTTCCCGTCTTGCTTCACGGTCTCCATCGCCGTTTTCAAACTGAGCACGTATTTCATCCTGTGCTTTCTGCAGCAGGTCCTTCACTTTTACTGTTTGTTCTTTTGTCAGTTCGACCTTTTCATTGATTCGTTTTAACTGCATTTCTACGCGATTGCCTCGCGGTTGTGAAATTGCTGTGATTGAAATGCAGAAAACAACGAACATCACTAATAACAAATAACGATAATTCATAATCTCATCCCTCGTTTAATGATTTGATTGTACAATTTGGACATTTCTTATCTAAATTTAACATTTACCAACACGAGAGTGATAACTATACATCTGCAACATTCATACCAGAGATATAATCAACAAAATCAAGTGTTTTAAGGCGTTTCTTCTTATTCAGCAGCGCACGTTTTGCACAGCGGATGCAAGCAGTGCATCTATTTTCAATGTTTTGTACAACAATATAACTTTTAATAGATTTATCGTATAATATTTTTGTTGTTCAAAAACCATTGTCTTTTAGACATTCATTTACAGATCAAGTTTAACGGATAATGTGTGCAGGAATGCCAAACAATGTGTTTGTTCAGGCAAAAAATCGTTATTTTTCGGATAAGAAAGTCTGATTGAAAGAAATATACTATATGAGATCTACAAAACATAGATTGATCATCCTGGGAAGCGGTTTTGCTTCTTTCAGCACGCTAAAAGTTATTGATACAAATCTCTACGACGTTATCGTTGTCAGTCCGCGAAATCATTTCATTTTTACACCGCTGCTTCCGAGCACAACAGTGGGAACGATCGAATTCCGTTCGATCATTGAACCGATCCGCAGTGCGAAAGAAAATATTACATATTTTCATGCTTACTGCATAAAAATTAATACTATTGATAATTCGGTCCAATGCAAAAACGCGCTTGATGGAAATGAATTTACTCTATCATTTGATATATTGATCATCGGTGTCGGAGCCATCAGTAATACGTTTGGAATCGAGGGAGTTGAACAGTACGGATTATTCCTAAAGGAACTTACGGATGCGAGAGCCATCCGCCAGCGAATTATTGAAAATCTGGAACGAGCAAGCACTCCAAATCTGCAATTTGAAGAACGGAAACGGTTGCTTCATTTTGTCGTGGTTGGCGGCGGACCTACCGGAGTGGAATTTGCAGCAGAGCTTCACGATTTTTTAACAGAGGATCTCGTTCACTCATATCCAACCATCCTTTCCGATGTTGCGATTACATTGTTTGAAGCTGGAGATGCATTGCTTAATACATTTGATGCGGCGTTGAGTGAGTACACCATAAAAATTTTTCAGCGGCAAAAGATCTCCGTTCGATTGCAGTCGCAGGTTGCCAGAGTAGAAGAAAAAGAAATCCTGCTTGCCGATGGATCCCATGTTCCGTACGGAATGATGGTTTGGTCAACGGGAAACACACAGACGCCATTCGTGAAATCGCTGCCATTCGAAAAAGACCGCGGGTCGCGTTTAATCACGGATGAATATTTTCATCTCAAAGGTTTCACCAATATATATTCTCTCGGCGATTGTGCAACGATCGAAGGAAATGTTCTCCCTGCAACTTCGCAGGTAGCACAGCAGGAAGGACATTACCTTGCTAAATCTCTGAATGCGTTGGCAAAGGGAAAAAAAGTCGACCCATTCATTTATCATCACAAAGGAATGCTGGCTTATATTGGAAGCAATCGTGCGTTAGCCGATCTTCCGCAGGTAAAGGGGCGCGGATTTTCCACATGGATATTCTGGCGTTCTGCATATCTTACAAAATTGGTCAGCTGGAAAAATAAGATCCTGGTCGTGTTCGATTGGATAAAAACATTTCTTTTTGGAAGAGATTCAAGCAGATTTTAATGAGAAATTTTTCTTTAGAACATATTCAGCAAAGACTTTCGAATAGCAAATACAACTCTCTTTCTCACGGTGAATCGAGACAGGCCTGTGTCATGGTTCCTATCGTCATCGAGAAAGATATTCCGTATCTGCTTCTAACAAAACGAACTGACAACGTTGAACACCACAAAGGTCAGATCTCATTTCCGGGTGGAGTGGTTGATGACTATGATGAATCAGCCAATGCTACGGCGTTGCGAGAAGTTGAGGAAGAGATAGGAATTCCATCGACGGCGATCACTATTCTTGGTCGGTTAGACGACATTCATATCCCAAGCGGCTTTGTAGTTACGCCAATTGTAGGTTATATTACATCACTTTCTACATTGAAGCCAAACCCCGACGAAGTTGCCGAAATTTTATTGATACCATTGGAGAAATTCTTTGACTTATCCCTTCGACGAACGGAACTGCGTGAGTTAAAGGGGGTCGTACGCCAGGTCTATTTATATGATGTGTGGAAAGAACCGGTATGGGGCGCAACAGCCTTCATCATTAAGCAGTTTGTCGATATCATTGGAGTTGAAGAGTAATGCAGCAAGCTATTTCGATCCACAATCTAGTAAAAGAATTCCCTCGTAACGGTGAACAATCAATACGTGCTGTTGATGATATTTCGTTCGATGTGCAACCAGGACAGATCTTCGGGCTTCTTGGTCCGAATGGAGCGGGAAAATCTACCACCATAAAAATTCTCACCACACTTATTTCTCCAACATCGGGAACCGTTCTTGTCAATGGATTTGATGTAGTGCGGCAACCGCTGGAAGTGCGGAAGAATATCTGTGTTGTGTTACAGGAAAACGCCGTTGAAGTTTTTCTTACTGTTCGGCATAACTTCCTGACGTTTGGAAAATTCCATGGAATGACAACAATCGAGATCGAAAAGAAAATGGGAAGGATTGTTGAATTGTTTGGATTGGAAGATGTGCTCAATCAAAAGCCGATCGATTTGAGCGGCGGATTGAAACGGCGAGTTCAGGTGGCCAAGATATTTCTGGTCGATAAACCGATCGTGTTTTTAGATGAAGCCACTACCGGAATGGATACATTCAATAAGCGTGCAACGGTAAAAGCGATCAAAGAGGAAGCACATCGAGGAAGAACGATCGTCTTAACAACCCATATGCTCGAAGAAGCGGAAGAATTGTGCAACGACATCGTCATCGTCAACCATGGAAAGATTATTGCCAAAGGAACTACTGACGAAGTAAAAAATATGGGTCTTCAAATGTTCTATCTTTCATTGAAATTCAACGAGATGGAAAAGGAACTGGAAGAGATGATGCATAAATTCTCTCCTGTAAAAATGGATATTGTGAACAATGAGGTATCCATTACGGTTCGCGAACATCATACAGCTCTAAACATTCTTTCACTGGCGCAATCTTCGGGAGCATTGAAACATTTTGAGATCTCAACAGCCTCGCTTGAGGATGTCTTTGTGGAATTGCTTGACGGGAAAAAACGAGGTACACCATGAAGAATATTACCGCAATCATCTATCGTGATGCGCTTATCCGTCTGACAAGTTTAATGTGGTTGTTTTTTGATATGGCTGTTCCATTATTATACCTGTTAATGTTTGGGGTGGGATTCAACAAAGCGGTTGGTTTTGGCGTTCATACACTCGGAACATCGATTCCATACAACGATTTTTTTCTTGCTGGTGTACTTTCAATGTCATGTTTTGGAAGCGCGATCAATCAGGCATACGGCTTTTTTGTCGACCGTGACAACGGAATTTTTTACGAATTTCTCACCTATCCGATGACGAGAGGTGAATTACTTCTGGGTAAAATGTTATTTCAGTGTATCATGGCATTAGCACAGACAACGCTGACCTTAACCGCAGCATATTTTATTCTCGATATCCCGATCAACATCACACTCCTCCCGATCACAATCATTGTGGTAATGGCGGGAATTGCAGCTTGGTTTTTTGCACTTTCCACTATTGCGTTTCGGGTACGACGAAATGATACGTTCAATACAGTAATTAACGTCGCTTATTTTGTATTGATGTTCGTAAGCAGTATGTTCTATCCGTTGGATGCTGTGCCGGTGTGGCTGAGATATATTTCATACATCAATCCGTTAACTTGGCACACAGATATCCTTCGGTTTACAACAATTGGAGTCGGAGAGATAGGAATGATTGGTATTGAAGCGGCAGGTTTTATGATTTTTTTGTTTGTCTCATTCTGGTTTGCTCAACAAGCTTTGAAGAAAGTCGCATAAGATCATTACCCCATGACGCCATAAAGATCTTTCGAAGTTACTTTCACTCCCATCATCTTCAGATACATAAACAATTCCGCTTTGTGGTTCAGATGATGTTCCAACGCAAAGAGAGACATTTTCCATTTTTGCGCACGTCCTAATTGGAGCGTATCTAATTCTCCGGTTTGAAATTCTTCTTCATTTATCGTTGTAAAAATATCAAGAAAATATTTTGAGTTCTCTCGGTACAAATTCACACATTCTTCCACGGTTCCGCTTGGCGTTTTTCTGTTCGTAACAAAGACATGACGTAGTGTTGGAAGGGCCCATTCATTTCTCAAGATACCGTTGGCGTTAAACCGTAATGCTGACGACATATGGTGCATCAATTGGCCGACAGTAAAAGATTCTTCGGTTGGTTTCCAGTCTTTTTGTTCCGGAGGGACTAGAAGAAATAATGGCTCGGTTGGCGCTAACTGTTGAATTGCATAATCGTGGAATTGCGTTGCTGTCATATAATTATCCCTCAAACTCTGAATTGATGATGATTTGCTCTCCAATAATTCGAATGGTCAACACATTCGGCCGACAGCAGACCGAACAATCTTCGGTGATCGTCTGTTCTTTCCCGTCTTCCGGCTCAACAAATATTTCGTTTTCTTCTCCACAAAAAGAACAGTGGAATATTCCGTAATAATCCATAGGTGAAAATAGCTAAGTTGTCACCAAAAAACCAATGGGAACATATGTTTTTGAACGGCGTCTAACTTTATCTGAATAGACTCTTGTAGAGCACAAACATTGCTTGTATCCCCTAATTTCAGTATTTTTATACACTTACAACGGTTTTTACCACACTTTTACCCCATTAAAAGGAGATTTGCAGTATGCGTTTGAAAAAGTTAATGATGACCACACCATTTTTTGCATTGATTGCAGGAATCATTGGCTGCGGCGGTTCATATGTTGCAGATATTGCCGGAGATAAGATCTCGGTTGAAGATTTTGAACAAGTCTATGCTAAGAATAACGGCGGACGTGAAGCTGCCGCAAAAACCTCTATCGAAGATCGTCAAAAATTTCTCGACCTCTACGTAAAATTCCGACTGAAAGTAAAAGAAGCGTACGCCTTGGGTTACAATAATGACACCGAACTACGTAATGAGCTCAATGAATACCGAAAAAATCTTGGCGTTTCCTATATGCTGGATAAAGAGATCACCAAACCGGCTTTGGAACAGATGTACAACAGAAAACTGAAACAGATCCGTGCGAGTCATATCCTTGTCGGTGTCTCCTCTTCTAATCCGGAAGACACATTATTGGGTTTCAAAGAAGGAATGACGATCATTGATTCATTAAAATCTGGTTATTCATTCGAACAATTGGCGCTGCACAATTCAAAAGATCCTTCTGCACAGAATAACAAAGGGGATCTTTACTATTTCAGCGCCGGACAACTTGTCCCGGAATTTGAAGATGCCGCTTATTCAATGAATGTCGGAGAATACACTCTTGCTCCCATACGAACTCAGTTCGGTTATCATATCATTAAGATCACTGATATCAAAGAAAATCATGGACCAGTCCAAGCAAGCCATATTATGAAACGTCTTGCACGCGGTGCAAGTGTTGAAGACTCAACAAAAGCTGCTAAAGAACTTCTCTCTATCCGTGACTCCGTTCTTGCCGGAAAAGATTTTGCAGAATATGCAAAAACAATGTCCGATGATACGTACAGCGGTGGACGCGGCGGCGATCTCGGTTTTATTGAACGAGGAAGAACCGTTCGCGAATTCGACGAAGCATTATATAACCTTAAGGACGGTGAACTTTCCGGTATCGTGCAGACACAATTTGGTCTCCATTTGATCAAACGCGCCAAAGCGCAAGGCATTGCTCCGTTCAAAGAAATGGAAGCACAATTAAAGACTGAATATCAGAACTATCGTTTTCAATACGATTACAACACGATGGTCGGCAAGATCAGAAAAATGTATTCGTTCAAAGAAAATGACAGTGTCGCAGCATTATTTGCAAAATCAGTCGATACATCCAAAACGACCAATGATGCAACATGGGACAGTACCATTACTTCCAACGTTCGATCATCGGTTTTGTTCACGTATGCCGATACAAAGGTCACTGTTGATGCTGTGATTGCATTGGCAAAAATAAATCCCGAACTAAAGAATCTCGATCTGAAGTCATCCAATACCGTTCCGGTGATCATCAATAAAGTCGGGATCGGACTGATCACTGAATATCATGCACGCCAATTGGAAAGTAAATTCCCCGAGTTTGGACGAACTATGAAGGAATACGAAGAAGGAATTCTCTTGTTCAAGGCGGAACAAGAAAATGTCTGGAACAAAGTTCAGCCGTCCGACTCTTTGTTGAAAATATTCCATGCAGAACATCGAGCAAATTATACGTGGCCGGAACGAGTCAACGTTCAAGAGATTTTCGTTGCAACTGACAGTATCGCTCGATTCGTCAAGAAAGCTATGTTCGGATACACTGTTGATTCATTGATCGCAAAAAAATCAAAGAGTAAATCGAAAAATAAAAAAATAGAGTTCGATACGATTAAGATCGCAATTGCTCCGATCTCTTTCGATTCTGCAGCTGCACGATTTAACACACGAGGCACCAGAATTGATAAAAGAGGTGTGTTGGGACTTCAGCCGATCACGACCAATGATCTGACCTCGCGTGCCTGGAATATGCAGGAGAGCGATTCAAGTCAGTATTTCCCGTTTGAAGGTGGTTTCTCATTCATTAAGATCATCAAAAAAGAAAATCCTCGTGAGAAAACTTTTGAAGAAGCTGCTTCTGAAGTTTCAAGCGCTTTCCAGGAATTTGAAACAAAACGATTGAGCGACGAATGGTATGAAAATCTGAAGAAAAAATATCCCGTCACGCTTAGTAGTGATGGATTGGCAAAGACATTCACGAAAGAAATTGTGCCGACACCTGCACAACAGCCATAATGTTTAAACAAATGCTTTCAGAGGAAAGCGTATCAATACGCTTTCCTCTTTTCATTTTTATCATCTCACTGTTTGCCGCCGGATGCACTCAAGAGCAGACTGCGGAGAATGTTGTTGCGAGGGTCAACAATCAAACGTTGACCATGGAGATGGTGCGCTCAAGCAGTCATGATGTCAATCAACTGACACAGGATGATATTCGCCAAATAGCGAACCGATGGGTCACGAACGAATTATTATACCAGGAAGCTCAGCAGAGGGGATATGATGCAGCAGAGCACATTCAGCAAAAAATATTTGAAGCAAAGAAACAATTGTGTATTTCGGAGCTGTTGGAAAATGAAGTGTATTCTTTAGCGGAAAGCTCCATCCGATCCGATGAGATCGCGTCATATTTTCAAACCCACAGCAGTGAGTTCGTCCTCCGTGAAGACATGGTAAAATTATCTCTTGTGATCTTTCAATCCTTCGAATCGGCAAAACAATTTCGAGAAGCCGCTTTAGGTGAACAAGGATGGAACAGCAGTATTGCACAGTTCCGCACAAGTTCCGAACACCCCATAATGTCATTTCAAGATTCCGTATTTTTCTCTCAAGCATCTCTCTATCCTCCGGAGTTATGGAAAGTAGCGAATGCGCTCGGTATGTTCGAGGTATCATTTCCCGTAAAGACAAGTGTTGGTTTTGTTGTGATCCGTTCGCTTGGACAATTTAAAAGCGGATCTCCCTCACCGCTGAGCTATGTTGAATCAGAAATTCGTTCCCGACTGGCAATGGAACTGAGGCAGCAGCGGTACCAGCAATTCATACAAACATTACGCAATAAATATACTGTTCAATTGATGCTTGCAAACCAAGATTCTTTAGCTCACGAGTAAAATTATGAAACTATTTTCTGTTGTACTTCTTTTCGTCTCAATAACTTTCGCGCAACAATCACTGGATAGGATCATCGCCGTTGTCGATAGAGAGATCATCACCGAATCCGATCTCAATTTCACGGTTCAGCAGCTTGCCGTTCAAAACAGAGTCGATCCGACATCGAAGGAATTGAGAGAGCGTGTGCTGGACGGTATGATCAACGACAAACTTGTTCTGGCTCAGGCAATTGAGGACAGCGTCATCGTTTCCGATGAAGAGGTGACGGAGCGATTGGAACAACAGATCTCGCGAATGATGTATCAGTTGGGCGGACAACAGAAAATGGAAGAGATGTACGGAATGACCATCAACCGAATGAAACGCGATTTTCAATTCCGCGAGCTGGTGCGAAAACAAATGCTCGTTCAAAAAATTCAACAGCAGCGTCAGGCGCAATTGACTGTTTCGCGACGAGAGGTAGAGGATTTCTTTTCAACCTATAAAGACAGTATTCCAAAAGTCCCGAAAGAATTCGAATTGAGCCATATCTACATCGAACCGAAACCTGATACAACTGTTCTCCAGTTGCTGGTGATCAAATCTCAAAAGATTATCGACAGCATCAAAGCGGGAGGCGATTTTGCAGATTTCGCTAAACGCTATTCCAGCGACGGCACTGCAACACAAGGTGGAGATCTTGGATTTGCCAGACGCGGGTCATTCGTCAAGGAGTTTGAAGAAGTAGCATTCACGCTGGGGATCAATGAAATTTCAAAACCAGTCAAAACACAATTTGGATATCACATAATTCAACTAATCGAACGCCGCGGCGATGCAGTTCGCACCCGCCACATCCTCTTCCCGGTCCAAGTATCACAGAACAATGATGATTCTACGATAGCACAACTTGGTCGTATTCGTGAACAGGCAGTGAAAGGTGAAAACTTCGGAGTTCTAGCTCGAAAGTATTCAGAAGATACCGATACAAAAGATATCGGCGGCGATCTTGGAAGAGTGGCGATGGATCAGCTTGATCCTGCCTATGAGGATTTCGTGAAAACTGCTAAAAAAGGTGATATCAGTGAACCAAGAAAATTGACCGTTCAAAACAAGTACGGATATCATATCATCGTTGTCCGTTCAATCACTGACGAACATACGATCAATCTTAATGACGATTTTAAACGATTAGAACAATTAGCGTTACAATTCAAGCTCAGTCAGAAATACGAACAATGGGTAGAGAATCTGCGGAAGACAATTTATTGGGAAAAAAAATTGTAACTCATTTCAAATTTCATTATACTTATTCACAATGTACCAGAAATAATTTACCATCGGAGGGAAATAATGGCACAACATAAATCAGCGATCAAACGTATCCGCACCAATGAACGCCGCGCAAAACGCAATGTCGCAGAAAAATCAACAATGAAGACATTGTTAAAGAAAGTACGAACAGCAGAGAAACAAGAGACCGCGGTAGCCTTGTTGAAGGAGACAGTTTCGTTCCTTGATAAACTTGCGGGGAAAAAAGTGATCCACGCTAATAAAGCGGCAAATTTGAAATCGAAATTGACAAAATTCGTCAATAAACTAAAATAAGCTGTTGATTTCTGGATACAAAAAAGCCTTGTCAACAATGACAAGGCTTTTTTATTTTAGATCAAGCCATCTTTTTCCATTTGAAGCTGCTGCAGCTCTCGAATGCGCTTTTGAAACTCTCCACCTTTTGCCGGCTGCGAGAACATGAGAATCTCGTACGCCTGAATTGCCGCACGAAGTTCACCCTGGGATGCATAGATCTCAGCAAGTGTCGGCGTCACGGCGTCCGTTTCATACACTTGATCATCCTGCGGTGCTTCCGGCACCGGAGTTTTTGGCTGGTAGTTTTCTTGAGGGATAATTTTTTCTGCAGACTGCAATTTTTCAGCAAGAGTATCTAAATCTGACGATTGTTTCCTTTGATCGGGTTCGGGGACAGCCTCCTCCTGCATTTCCGCAAATAGCTGAGCTTGTTCCGGAGAAGCGAATACAACTTCAGGTTCTAAATGTTCGGAAATATCTGTTGTAGAAGTTTCCAACGTTGTATCGGTAAAAATCGCCGGATCAATTTCTCTTGAAACAGGTACATCCTGAACGATCTGAAGTTCATTCAGATAATCATCTAATTTTTTTTCTGCGGTGCCGGTAATTCGATGTTGGTTCTCTACAAAATATTCATCAAATGAAAGAATTGGTGCTTCGCTCGATGACTGAGATTGTATTTCCGGTTGTATGTTCGTCAGCTGAACGGTTGGTTGATCATAAACAATTTCAGAAGACATTTCCGAGTTTATTATATCGTGGATCTGATCGGGAATTTCAGAAACCGTATCAGATCGATCGGTTGCCGCAATCGGTGCTTCTGAGAAATAATTTCCGTCCGTGGTTCGTGTTGATTCATCGGATCTATTGGGAACTGATTGAAGTAATTTTTCCGCGGTTTGATTGAATGGTGAAAGTTCTATCGCTTTTTCAAATGCAGAGATCGCCTTTGAAAATTCTTTCAATGCAAGATGGGCTTTGCCGAGAACGATATAACCAGAACAATAAGTCGGAAAAAGCTTGATCCCATCCTCGGTTAATTTTACCGCTTCAACGACCTGTTCCTTACCAATATAAAGATCGGCAAGACGAGCAAAAAGCGGCGACCGTGGGTCTTCGGACATTTTTTGAGCAAGAAACTCTATGTCAAATTCTTCAAATTCCATAATGGTCTTAAAATAGTTTAGAATAACGTGAATTGCAAGAAAGGTTTTAAGATGACCAACAAACCTTTAAAAACAACAAAGCCGGCATTAAACCGGCTTTATTGTTTTTCTGTTAAATTTATTTATATCGCTAACGGCTCAACAGCTAAGTTCAATTGTGCAATTTTTATGCGGCGGGCTTCAAGCACCTGCTGGACCGAAAGCAGTGCTACAAAGCCATACCCTGCAGTGAAGAGCAATTGAAACGGAACTGCGGCAATCTCTAAATAATAAAGGGATGAAAGTACGCCGAAGAAACAATACAGTGCAAGAACCACTTCAACGATCACCATCCAACTGAATTTGATCGGAACATATTTCTTATCGTTCCATGATTGTTTCTTTCCTTCGATACCATATTTTGGTGTGCGTACAAATTCGCTTTTTCGTTTGAACAATCCTTCGAGCACTGCTTTGCTGTTATTCACCGCAAAACCCATACTCCCAGCCATAAATACCGGAAACAACATGATCCTCTTTCGCCAGTCTGTATAAATATCTTTCTGTGAATACAGGTAGAACAGGAATGATCCGATGAAGGCAAGAACAAACACCGACATAAAATCAAAATATGCATCGAACTGTCCGCCATGCTTAATGAACGTGAGCGGAACATTCAAAATACTTGCAAGGATGATGAATGGGAATACAATATTGTTCGTTAGATGGAACGTGCTGTGAAATTTGATCCGGAATGGAATGTTTGATTTCCACACCATGGGAAGAAGTTTACGGGCAGTTTCAATGGCTCCCTTGGTCCAGCGGAACTGCTGTGATTTCAATGCATTGATCTCTGCGGGAAGTTCCGCCGGCGAGGTTACGTCGCGAAGAAATTTGAATTTCCATCCGCGTAATTGTGAACGGTAGCTCAGATCCAGATCTTCGGTTAATGTATCGGCCTGCCAATTTCCGGCATCAAGAATAGTAGATTTTCTCCACACTCCGCCGGTGCCGTTAAAGTTAATGAAGTATCCTGCTTTGTTTCGGATATTCTGTTCGATCACGAAATGTCCGTCCAACGCCATCGCCTGCGTTCGTGTCATTAAAGAATAATCACCGTTCAAATGTTCCCATCGGGTTTGGACCATTCCAATTTTCTCATCCTGAAAGAAATATGGAATCGTCTTTCGCAAAAATTCCGGTTTTGGAATAAAGTCTGCATCGAAGATCGCAACAAATTCACCTTTTGCAGTGACCAAACCTTCTTTTAATGCACCGGCTTTGAAACCCTGACGATTTGATCGTCGAACGTGATGGATATTATATCCCTGAGCCTGTTTTTCACGAACGATACTCGCAACAAGATCTACTGTCTCATCAGTCGAATCATCAAGCACCTGGATCTCAAGTTTATCATTCGGATACTCGATGACACACGATGCATCGATCAATCGGCGAACGACATACATTTCGTTATAGAGAGGGAGTTGAATCGTCACCATCGGTGTTTCATTCAACGGAAGATCCCCTTCGACTTCATTGCGGTGGCGATAATAGTGATAAACCATGACAAAACCATGAGCACCAAAAATAAACAGGATGCTTAAGCAGATGATGTACGAAATGAGTATAAATTGTTCCATAGTAGTAAGTAATTAAGGATGAGTTATAGTGTGTTCTTTATTTTTAATATCAGTGTTACCAACCGGAGACCGTTTCCAATAAAATATCTTCAGAAGCTTTATTGATCGCTTCTGTCAGTGCAACGTCCCGGATCTGTTGTCCCTGCGTATATTCTCCCCACGCAGAAAAATCCCTTTCCCAGATTTTCTTTCTCAATTTCATATCGGTATATGAAGCATGAATCGTAATAGTTACTTTACGTGTTGTAATGATATTGTTTCCGCCGATCACCTGCGGAGCATCGATCACTGATGAAATTGTTCCTTCGATTATCGAATCAGCGGTCAAACGCTCTCCGATCTCCAGATTGTTATCATTGCGAAACAGTTCGATCAATTTTTGCGTGAACTTCTCCCGTAATCCCGGTTCGCCAAAACCGCTGACATCTTCAAATAACGGAATTGCCACTGTCTTTAAGTGTGCCGGAACCGAAGCGCCGGTAAAACTATAACACCCAATGGACAATTGCAGATTGACAAAGAGCAATGAAAGCAAGATCGCTTTCGATATTTTTTTAATTGTTACTTTTTCATTATCCATTGTCAATTACAATCCGTATTCTTTTATTTTGCGGTACAGTGTTCGTTCAGAAATTTGTAATTCATCAGCAGCAAGTCTTCTGTTATTATGATATTTTTTCAGCGCTGTTTCGATCATTCTTCGTTCCATCTCCGCAAGCGATAAATTTTCCTGAACCGCATTCGGAGCATTATTTTGATTGCCGCCGGGAACACCATTCATTCCGATCACATTTTTCAAAATATTTTTTACATCGAGCATATCATTCTTCAGTTCGATCAATGCCCGATACAACAACTGCCGTTCATCAAAGTCGCTGGACTTCGAAACAAGCACCGGTAGATTGCGTTCATCCGAAGGGATGCGGAGATATTTTTTTATATCGTCGACATCCAATTTCTTTCCCCGTTCAAGCACGAGCATACTTTCTACCACATTGCGAAGCTCCCGGACATTTCCCTGCCAATAATAATGCTGGATAAAATCCATTGCCGCGGGGGTCATTCCGCCAAATCGTATCCCATTTTTCGTTGAAAATTCTTCTATGAATTTTTCGAAGAGTAACGGAATATCATCTTTTCGTTCCCGTAACGCCGGAATTCTTACATTCACCGATCGAAGCCGATAGAATAGATCCTGTCTGAAATTTCCGTTCCGTACTTCTGCTTCAAGATCTTTATTTGTTGCAGCAATGACTCGGACATCAACTTTGCGCGCAGCCGAAGAACCGACTCTTAAAAATTCCCCGTTCTCCAAAATCCGGAGAAATTTAACCTGCGTTGCCAGCGGAAGCTCACCGATCTCATCCAAAAAAATTGTTCCGCCATCCGCCAGTTCAAAATATCCTTTTCGCTCACCACTCGCTCCGGTGAAGGATCCTCGTTCGTGCCCGAATAACTCCGATTCAATGATTCCTTCCGGAATTGCTCCGCAGTTGACCGTCACCATCGATTTCTTTGCACGTTTACTCGCACCATGAATTGCTTGTGCGATCACTTCTTTTCCAACTCCGCTTTCACCCGTCACCAGTACGGTGATATCGGTGGGTGCTACATGCTGGATCACCTGAACCAGTTCCTGCATCTCTAACGATTCACCGATAATTCCAAATCGCCGCTGAAATTCTTTTCTGTCTAACGTATCAGGCACTTGACCTCCGTTCACCGTTTCACCAAAAACCAGTCAAGATTGAACTTTGATTGTAATTCCGCACCAAAGGCTTTTGCTGATTGTTCATCGGTAAAACCTTCAAATCCAACTGCATACACTGTTTTTCCACTGCTTTGTTTTGCAAAAACAATTGCTAGTCTGCCAATTGTCGAAGATAATTCCACTGATTGCTGCTGTGCTTTACTCTCTTGTGAAAACACTCCAATTTGAACAACAAATTGACCTGAAAGTGGTGTCGTTACGGGAATCTCTTTCTTTTCTTCAACCACGGGAGCAGTTTCAGTTTTCACGACCGGAGTTACTTCAGGTTTTGTTGACTGTTTTGCATAAATAGAATTGGGATACCGTTCATTCAACAAATTCAGTTTTGCCTCTGCTGTTTTGTACAGTCCCACAGCATAGTAATATTGATACACCTTGTATAATGCTTCGTCTGCCCATTCATTGCTCGGATAAGTATCAACAAACGCCTGATATTTTTTCACTGCTTGATCGCCGTTTTCTGTTACATAAGCTTCAAGATATCGGACACCGGGATCGTTTGGAAACTGTCTGAGAAGTGACTGAACTTCAGTACGAACCTCCGAGATCTTTCCGGAATGGATTAGATCAAGCCGTTGCCGGACATCCTGTTCGTTCAATTGTGCGGCGAGGAACGATGTTGAAAGAAGAAACATTCCAATCGCGCATGCACGATAAACTTTGGAGTTGGATTGTGATTTCATATTCTTTCCATTTAATTTACGTTTGAAACAATTGGAACAAGTTTGCCGAACAATGTTTGCGCATTGGTCCGTTCAATTTTTACTTTTCGATATTGACCGACAATTGCATCTTCTCTTGGAAACAGAGTTTTTTTATTGGTATCGGTACGTCCAAGCAAATCGTCAGCAGATCGTGAACTGTCCCGCTCGATCAGCACTTCGACTTCTTTTCCGATGATCGATTGATTTATTTCCTGCGATATTACACTTTGTATTTCAATGATCTCGCTTAATCGTTCAACTTTCAATTCTTCAGGAACATCATCACCCATATCCCAAGCTTTTGTATTCTCTCGAGGAGAATATTTGAACATGAACGCACCGTCGTACCGCACTTCTTTCATGATATCAAGAGTCATCTGGTGGTCTTCTTTTGTTTCTGTGGGAAAACCGGCGATGAAATCGGTTGAGAAACTTGCTTCGGGCATTAATCGTTTTATCTTACCCATCAAATCAAGGTAGTGTTCAATGGTGTAGGTACGATTCATCAATTTTAATATTCTATTCGAACCGGACTGCACAGGTAAATGAACATATTTGCAAATATTCTTGTGTGCTGCGATTGTTTCGATCAGCTTGTCGCTCATATCTTGAGGATGTGAAGTCATGTAACGAACACGGATTGTAGCATCAACTTCAGCAACCGATTTTAAAAGATCTGCAAAATCATTGGAGCCGTCATGGTATGAATTCACATTTTGTCCGAGCAGCGTAACTTCCTTAAATCCCTGCGCGCTTAAATTGCGTACTTCATCAACTACACTGTTCAAACTTCTGCTTCGTTCACGTCCACGGGTGAATGGAACAACACAGAACGTGCAAAACTTATCACATCCGCGCATGACAGAAAGCCATGCACTGATTCCTTCGGTACGAAGCGGAGTGATATCATCATAATTTTCAACACGGGAAAGTTTTACTGCTATACCGCGTAATCCTGCCTGTGCATCTTCGATCAATTTCGGTAATTTGCGGTATTCATCCGGACCAACAACAAGATCGACAACATTATTTTTATCGATCAACTCAGTCCGTAAACGCTCAGCCATACAGCCGAGTATTCCAATCAGCACTTCCGGATTATTTCTTTTGTGATTTTTTAATTCTGATACGCGTTGTTTTACGCGAGCTTCCGCATTATCCCTTACGCTGCATGTGTTTACAAAAATTACATCAGCCAGTTCTGCCTGCTGAGTGAGTTTGTAACCAATTCCATTCATTACACTTAGGACAACTTCGGTATCCGCCACGTTCATCTGGCAACCGTACGTTTCCACATAAATTTTTTTAGTTTTTTCGCTCATTTGCATTACAAATATACCGACATGCTGACATTTGGACAATTGAAAGTCTTTCTATTAATGAAATTTAATCCATACAGGCTTTATTAATGGATTTTAATGTTAAGAAAGCTTGCCGTTTTGTCAGTCAATTGCTTACTGAGGAAAAAAATAGTACGTTTTTACGCAACAGTTATCCACATTTTAAGAACAGCGAATTTTATAGGAAAAAACCATATGGAACCGAAAAATTTCATCTCAGAAGTTCGGACAAAAGCCAAACAATTAAAAAAGACTATTGTACTTCCGGATTCTACCGATCCACGAACATTAAAAGCAGCAAGAATCATTGCTGACGAAGCAATAGCAACACCATTGCTAATCGGAAATACAGGAGCAATTAACACATTAGCAGATGTAGAAAAAGTATCGCTCAGTGGAATAAAAATTATCGATCCTGAAAAATCAGAATTACTGAAATCATTCTCCGAAAAATTCTATGAAATGCGGAAAGCAAAAGGACTACAACCTGGTGAAGCAACCGAGACCATGAAAAAGCCGCTCTTCTTCGGTGCTATGATGGTGCGGGAAGGATTAGCCGATGGAAGTGTTGCCGGTTCGTTTTCCACCACCGGAGATGTCATGCGAGCAGGAATTCAAGTGATCGGTGTAAAAGAAGGGATCAGTGTCGTTTCCAGTTTCTTTGTGATGGTCTTCCCGACCCAATTGTTTTCATTTGCTGATTGTGCTGTGGTCCCCGATCCAACTGCCGAGCAGCTTGCCGATATCGCATTAACAACTGCAGAGAATCATGCAAAACTTACTGGGGAAGAAGCACGCGTAGCAATGTTGTCATTCTCCACCAAAGGAAGTGCAAATCACCCCCACGTTGAAAAAGTTGTGAAAGCAACTCAATTGGCTCAAAAGAAAAATCCTTCGCTTAAACTTGATGGAGAGATGCAGCTTGATGCGGCAATCGTTCCAAAAGTCGGCGCATCAAAAGCGCCGGGGAGCACTGTTGCAGGAACTGCAAATGTTCTGGTGTTTCCTGATCTGGATGCGGGCAATATCGGATACAAACTTGCTCAGCGTCTCGGCGGAGCAGAAGCGATCGGTCCGATCGTTCAAGGGTTGAAGAAACCGGCATTCGATCTTTCACGCGGATGTTCTGTTGATGATATTGTAAATACAACGGCGATCAATGTATTGATTGGGGCGGTTTAAGCAATTATAAATTATAAATGATTAATTGATATGGCTAAAGAAAATGTCGTTAAGACGAAAAGTTTTCTGTTTGCTATAAAAATCGTAAATACATACAAATTCCTTTCGGAGATTAAAAAAGAGTTTGTTTTAAGCAAGCAGTTGTTACGTTCTGGTACTTCAATCGGTGCTAATGTTCGTGAAGCCGATAATGCGGAAAGCAAACTCGATTTTATTCACATGATGAGTATTGCACAAAAAGAAACTGATGAAACTATTTACTGGTTAGAATTATTAAAGGAAACAAACTATCTATCAATTAATGATTTTGATGCCATTTCTTCGGATGCAAATGAATTGTTAAAATTAATTCGCAGTATTATAATAACTACCAAGAAAAACATTCACCGTTTATAGTTTATCATTTATGCAAAGCAAAGAGTGGATCAAGTGTTTAGAATTACAACCTCATCCTGAAGGGGGATACTATAAAGAGGTTTATCGTGCAGATGGAATCATTTCGCAGACAAATCTGCCGATACGGTACAGCGGAGGACGAGCGTATTCAACAGCGATCTATTATTTATTGGAAAACGGTGATTTTTCATCGCTGCATCGATTGAATTCTGACGAACAATGGTTTCATATCGACGGAAGTGCGTTGACGATCCATTCAATTGACCCTAAGGGTAATTATACGAAGCTTCATATTGGAAAAAATCTCGGTGCCGATGAGCTTCCGCATGCAATCGTACCTCATGGAAATTGGTTCGGCGGAACGGTGGATGA
>CAYPEM010000028.1:0-60713 GCA_964409765.1 uncultured Chitinophagaceae bacterium | reverse complement strand
ACTATTGACAACGAATTAAAATATTGTATATTACATATAGTTCTTTTTACATACATAACAAATTCATCAAGAGTGGATGAGGGACTGACCCGACGACTCCACAGCAACCGATACTTCAAACAGCAGTATGCAGGTGCTAAATTCAGATTCTCTGAAAAGAGAGCGAAGATGAACTAAAAGTCTGTACTTTTTATGACCTCTTTTAGTTATCTTCTAGAAGAGGTTTTTTTCGTTTAAAGCTATGTCAAACATATCAAACTTACATCTTTTTTACGCTAGCCGGCCCGTTGTGGAGCACCTCTCTCCATATTTCGACGGGAATTTCCTCTGTTGTAGATAATCATATTCCTGTTTCAATTTACACTATTGCAGTTTTGGTGTCACCAAAACGCTATTACAACATTTTCATTATTTAAGGGATAAAATTATGTCTACCAACGGAAAAAAACGTCATTACCGATTTGAAACATTGCAATTACACGCCGGTCAAGTGCCGGATCCAACAACAAAATCGCGCGCAGTACCGATCTATCAGACTACTTCATATAATTTTGATAACGCAGATCATGCTGCAAATTTATTTGGATTGAAAGAATTCGGGAATATTTATACACGAATCATGAATCCGACAACTGCCGTTTTTGAAGAACGAATTGCTGCGTTGGAAGGGGGAGTGGCAGCGGTTGCAACTGCATCAGGTCAAGCGGCTCAGTTTTTAGCAATTACGACAATCGTTCAAGCTGGTGAGAATATTATTTCAACCAGTAATTTGTACGGCGGAACCTACAATCAATTTAAAGTGACATTTCCGCGTCTTGGCATCAATGTAAAATTCACTGATGGTGATGAGCCGGAGCAGTTTAAAAAATTAATTGATGAGAAGACAAAAGCAATCTATGTTGAAACAATTGGTAATCCTCGATTGAACATAGTCGATTTTGAAGCAATTGCAAAGATTGCCCATGAAAATGGAATTCCGTTGATCGTCGATAATACATTCGGTGCGGGCGGATATTTATCTCGACCGTTTGAGTTTGGTGCTGATATTATTACACACTCTGCAACAAAATGGATCGGCGGCCATGGAACATCGATCGGCGGAGTAGTTGTCGATTCAGGAAAATTTAATTGGGGGAATGGAAAATTTCCTATATTTACAGAACCAAGTCCTGGTTATCACGGATTAAAGTTCTGGGATGTGTTTGGAACACCCGGGCCTTTTGGAAATATTGCATTTGCAATCAGAGCGCGTGTTGAAGGCTTACGAGACATTGGTGCAGCGATCAGTCCGTTCAATTCATTTTTACTGCTGCAAGGATTGGAAACATTATCATTGAGAGTTGAACGACACAACGAAAACGCGCTGAAACTTGCACACTGGTTGGAAAAACATCCTCAAATAGAATGGGTAGCATATCCCGGACTTTCATCACATCCATATCATGCAAATGCAAAAAAATATCTGCGGAATGGTTTGTTTGGATCTATTTTGGTATTTGGCATTAAAGGAGGTGCAGAAGCGGGAAAAAAATTCATTAACAATGTTAAACTTGCCAGTTTGCTTGCTAATGTTGGAGATGCGAAGACTTTGGTGATTCACCCGGCATCAACAACACATGAACAATTGAATCAGGAAGAACAGTTACTTTCCGGAGTGACTCCCGACCTGATTAGAGTTTCAGTGGGAATTGAGAACATCGAAGATATCATTGAAGATTTTGATGAGGCACTTCGTGCAGTGAAGAGAGTGGAAGCTGTAACTGTATAAATATTTTTCAAAAGTGACTGTCACCATAAATGTGACAGTTACTTTCTTACAATGGACATAAAAACAAAAAATATAACACAAACTAAAATAATTCGACTCTACAGCGAATCAAATCCGCTTGTTATGGATTGCGGTGTATCATTTTCTCCAATTGATGTTGCATATGAAACATATGGTGAATTGAACTCGGATGGGACGAATGCGATTGTTGTTTGCCATGCATTGACCGGAAGTGCTCATGCGGCCGGATATTCCTCGGAAGATCCTAAATCGATTGGATGGTGGGATTCATTTATTGGTGAAGGCAAACCCCTTGATACAAAAAAATATTTTGTTATTTCATCAAACTTTTTTGGTGGAAGTTACGGAACGACAGGATCAAGTTCGATAAATCCGGAAACTGGAAAGCCCTACGGTCTATCATTTCCGCAAATGACTGTTCGCGATATGGTGAATGTTCAAAAATCATTGATTGATCATCTTGGTGTTAAGAAAATTAAGACGGTCATTGGAGGTTCATTAGGCGGAATGCAGGTATTAGAATGGGCTTTAATGTTTCCAGGTATTGTTGAATCAATTATTCCAATTGCAACAGCAGCCCAACATTCTCCATGGGCAATTGGACTTAATGATGTTGCAAGACAAGCGATCACAAATGATCCGGAATGGCGTAATGGCAATTATTATGATTTTGGTCAGCCGGAAAAAGGTTTTGCTCTCGCACGACAAATTGCTATGCTTTCATATCGCAGTGAGAAAGAGTTTCAGGAACGATTTGGAAGAGAACGTCAAAAAGTGAATGGAAAAGAAACAACCTATCGGTTTGATAATTCAAATTTATTCCAAGTAGAAAGTTACCTTCAATACCAGGGGAAAAAGTTAGTACAACGATTTGATGCGAACACGTACCTCTATATAACAAGAGCAATGGATCTTCATGACGTTGCATTTCATCGGGGACCGATTGACGAAGTTCTTTCATCAGTTAGCATTCCTACTTTGTCCATTGGAATTGATAGTGATATACTTTACCCTGCCAGTGAGCAAAAGATGATTGCTCGATCAATTCCTGATGCAGTGTATCATCAAATTACTTCTCCTTATGGACACGATGCATTTCTTATAGAATTTGAACAAATGGCTACACTTGTTAGAAAATTTTTAATGGATACTTAGATTAAAAATGTTATAATGTGCCAAAGCACCATCAAAAATCCCATCCCGATTAACTTCGGGATGGGATTTTTTTTGTCCTTTATATTGTGTATTTTATACGAAATAGAAAGAAAAAATGTCAAAACCAATCGTTGCAATCGTTGGGCGCCCCAACGTCGGAAAATCCACATTATTTAATCGAATTCTTGGAATGCAAACAGCTATAGTTGATGATGCTCCGGGTATTACACGAGATCGTCACTATGGAGAAGGTGAATGGGTAGGGAAACCATTTACAATGATTGACACAGGAGGATTTGTTCCGGATTCAGATGAGATCTTTGAGAAAGCTATCCGTGAACAATCGCAAATAGCAATTGAAGAAGCTGATAAGATTATCTTTGTTGTTGATGGAAAAGAAGGACTGAATCATATCGACAAAGAAATTGCAAACATCCTTCGTAAAGAGAACAAAAAAGTACATCTGATTGTTAACAAAGTTGATTCAGCAAAAGAAGAAGTAAATTCTGCTCAATTTCATTCATTAGGACTTGGAGAAGTTTATACACTTGCCGCACTCGGTGGAAGAAAAATCGGTGATTTTCTTGATGTCTTAACCGATGGTTTTCCGGTAAACATGGATGACAAGAAGGAAGATTCACAATTACGAATAGCGATTATTGGAAAACCAAATGTCGGAAAATCCTCACTTGTGAATGCATTGATCGGTGAGGAACGCTCTATCGTTACCCCGATTGCCGGAACAACACGAGATCCGATCGACTCCACATACAACTATAATGGTGAAGAAATTTTATTGGTAGATACAGCAGGATTAATGCGGAGAAGTAAGATCAGAGAGAATGTTGATTTTTATTCGACTCTGAGAACATTGCGTGCTATTGACCGGTGTAATCTTGCAATCATTTTATTTGATGCAAGTATCCCACTCGAAAAACAAGATTTTAGAATTGTTCAAACAGCGGCAGAGAAGAACATCGGCGTCGTTCTTGGAATCAATAAATGGGATATTGTCGAAGGAAAAAATACGAATTCTACAATTCGTTTCGAAGAATCTCTAAGGGAAAAACTTCGTCAATATGATTATATTCCTGTTGTCTTTATTTCTGCAAAGACAAAACAGCGATTGCCAAAACTGCTCGATCTTGCAAAACAAGTTCATACAAATAGAGCAATGCGCATTCCTACAAGCTCATTGAATGATGATCTGCTTCCAGATATTCAAAAGTACCCGCCGTCAACGAAGACCGGAAAAGATATAAAATTGAATTATGTTACCCAAGTAAAAACTTCACCTCCGGTGTTTGCTTTCTTTGCGAATGAACCGGAAATGGTCTCCGAGTCATATAAAGGATTTTTACGGAACAGAATTCGACATCATTATGGATTTCAAGGAGTACCGCTGATCTTAGTTTTTAAGAGAAAACGCAAAGAGAATTATTAAGGAACCGTTTATGAGCACAGTAACCATTATCGACCACCCGTTAGTACAGCGTGATCTTTCTATTCTGAGAAATAAAAAAACTCCGAACCATTTATTCCGGTCAGTTCTTTCACGAGTGGCTGGTATGATGGCATTTGAAGTGACCCATAATTTCAGCCTCGTGAAATACCCGATACAAACACCGCTCGAAAAAACGTCCGGCGTTGAATTGAAAGATCATATTGTTATTGTACCGGTATTGCGGGCTGGTCTAGGAATGGTTGAAGGTTTTATGAATATCCTTCCGGAAGCAAAAGTCGGCCACGTTGGGCTTTACCGTGACGAAGAAACTTTAGAGCCTGTTGATTATTATTCAAAATTTCCCAAAACACTTTCAAAAAGTTTGGTATTGTTGATAGACCCGATGCTGGCAACTGGTGGAAGTGCTAAAGCTGCATTGACATTTCTCAAGAATAAAGGTGCAAAAAATATTCGATTTGTTTGCCTTGTTGCATCTCCAGCCGGAATAAAAATCGTCCAAAAAAATCATCCTGATGTCGATATTTTCTGTGCGTCCGTTGATCGTGGATTGAATAACAATGGATATATTCTGCCCGGATTAGGGGATGCCGGCGACAGAGTATTTGGGACGGAGTAAATTTTGCCAATGAGAATGGTGCAATGGCTAATTCTTATTTGTTCCTCATCATCTTTGTTATTTCCACAACTTCTTGACGAACCACGTCAGCATACATTATTGATGCAGGGGATACACTTTACACTTCAGCAGGAATATGATTCTGCTGAATTTGTATTTCAAGAGATCATTCAAGAATATCCAAAACATCCTGCCGGATATTTGTATTTAGCCGGAATGTTGCAGGCAAAATACACAGATTACGGTGACTCGTTTGACGAAAAAAGATATGATTCATTGTTGAATGTGGTTGAATTATTATCCGAACCACTCATACGTAAATCAAAGAATCCAGCATCAGGATATTTTTATACAGGATGTGCTCAGGCGTTCCGATCATTTACAAAATCAGAAAATGGTAATCTTCCTTCGGGAATTTATTACGGATTAAGTGCAGGAAAGTCACTCGAACGTTGTTTAGAAGCAGATCCGAATTTTACAGAAGCAAAAAATATTCTTGGATCATTCTATTACTGGCGTAGTAAATTGGCATGGATTCCGTTCGTTCCTGACAGAAGTGAAGAAGGAATAAATCTCATCATCGAATCCTTTTCCCATCCATACGAAAAACATCTTGCATCACATAATTTGATGGTTATCTTTACTGAAGAGAAACAATATGCAGATGCTGAAAAGTACGGTCTGATTATGCTCACCGAGTATCCAAATAATAGATTATTCCTTTGGAACTTGAAGACAGTGTACGAACAATGGAATAGAGCAGATAAATTAAGAAAAATTCTCGATCGGCTTATAAAAAGTACTGTTGAAGCAGAAACAACCAATTATTATATCGAAGCGGACTGCAGATTAAAACGTGCGCAATTGTTTTTAAATGATAATAATCGTACAGCAGCAACAGAAGAATTACAAAAAATTATAGTGTTGAGAAAATTCGTTGGTAAAACAAAGGGTGATCTTAAGAAGAAAATTAATAAAGCAGAAGACCTGTTAGAAACTATACAATAAAATAAATGCTTCAGGCAAAACACAAAAAAAAGTTAGAAGATCTTTTGGCGGTATGCCACAAGAATCTTCGAACTGTAAACGACGATCTCATTACTCGTGCTTTTGCAATGAGCCTTGAAGCTCATAAGCACGATCTTCGAAGCTCAGGTGAACCATATTTTGGTCACCCTTATGAAGTTGCGATGGTGCTCGCAAAAGAAATTGCTCTGGACGATGTTTCCGTTGCTTCAGCATTGCTACATGATGTTGTTGAAGATACTGATATCACTATTGACATGATCCGCAAGGAATTTGGTGATACTATTGCTGAAATTGTTGATGGCGCAACTAAAATCAGTAATATTTTTGACAGCCATGAAATTACCCAAGCAGAAAATTATCGCAAACTTCTATTATCAATGGTCAATGATATCCGGGTGATGATTGTAAAATTTGCCGATCGATTGCATAATATGCGAACCTTGGAATATCTTTCTCCGGAAAAGCAACAACGGATCGCAAAAGAAACCCTCGATATCTATGCACCATTTGCCCATCGTTTTGGTTTGGCAAAAATCAAATGGGAATTGGAAGATCTTGCATTCAAACATTTATACCGTAAAGAATATGAAGAGATCTCCCATGGATTGAATTCAAAACGGAGAGAACGTGAACACTATGTACGAAAGTTCATTGTCCCAATTGAAAACAGGCTACGCTTAGCGGGACTTAAATTTGAAGTTGAGGGAAGACCAAAACATTTCTACAGCATCCATAATAAAATGGTTAAGCGATCTAAGCCATTGGATGAGATCTATGATATGTTTGCAGTCAGGATCATTTTGTTCACACCTGATAATAATGAATGCTTTACTGTCTATGGCATCATCTCTGAAATTTATAAGCCAATTCCGGAACGATTCAAAAATTACATTTCGATTCCCAAAAAGAATGGTTATCAATCCCTTCACACAACTGTGTTAGGACCCGAAGGAAAGATGGTTGAGGTTCAAATACGGACTCGACAAATGCACGAAATTGCAGAACGCGGTGTTGCAGCACATTGGTATTACAAAGAGAATGGTTCTCAAGCTCCACTCGATAAAGAATTGGAGAGCTGGATCAATTGGGTACGAGAAATGTTCGATCAAAAACAAGGAGATGGAAATGTCTCTCCTAAAGAACTGATCGAAAGTTTTAAACTTAATTTGTACCAGGATGAAATATATGTCTTTACTCCAAAAGGAGATCTCAAGATACTTCCGAAAGGTGCAACAGCGATCGATTTTGCATTCGAAATTCATTCTGATATTGGATTCCACACGATTGGTGCAAAAGTGAACGGACGGATCATTCCTCTGAATACGATTTTACGAAGCGGCGACCAAGTGGAAGTGATCACTTCAAAGAAACAAACTCCCAACTTTGACTGGGAAAAATTTGCAATTACTCATAAAGCAAAATCGCATATCCGTCGGTATATCAATGATGAAGAACATAAGTTAACTGCCGAAGGAAAAGAGATTTGGGAAAAAAAATCGAAGAAGGCAAAACTTCATATCAATGATGATGAGTTAACAAAGTTCATTCATACCAAAAGATATGATAACTTGCAGGCGTTTTTTCTTGCTATAAAAAGAGAAGAGATCGATGTTGATGTTATTATTGCAGAGTTGACTGACAATAAGCAAAAATCTGGAGTTGATGTTAAAGAAGAAGAATCTTCTTCAATCTTCAATAAATTTGTTGATACTGCGCGTAATTTAACAACAGGGATTTCTATTTTTGGAACAAAAGGGGATATGCTGTACACCTATGCAAAATGCTGCAGTCCTATCCCGGGTGATGATATTGTTGGATATGTTACAACTGGAGAAGGAATAAAGATACATCGAAAGAATTGTCGAAATGTTCAGTCAATGCTGAACAATGGTGAAGAACGTATTGTCCGTGTCTCTTGGCCGGAAGCAGACGCAGGAGATTTTATTGCGGGTATTCGTATTTCAGGAATCGATAGAAGCGGATTATTGAATGATGTAACAAATGCGATTTCAAATTTTAATAATACCAATATTCGCGGTGTTACTATCAATACACGAGATTCTTTGTTTGACGGACAATTTATCATGTATGTAAAAGATATTGCCCATTTGAACGGAATTATTGAAAGATTACGAAGGATAAAAAACATAACGAAAGTTGAGCGGTTTGATGAGTAATAGTTATTCACGTTTTCTTGGAATTGACTACGGCACGGTCCGCATAGGATTGTCATTAAGTGATCCGTTAAAAATAATTGCAAATGGGTTGATGACCATTCGAAACGATGAAAAATGTATTGAAAAGATCCTTACTATCATTCAGGAACAGAATGTAGAAAAAATAATCGTGGGTAAACCATTGAATCTTAAGGGAGAAATGGGAACAAAAGCAGAAGAAGTGCTTCAATTCATCAAACGTTTACAGGGGCACACTTCAGTAGAAATCCTTCAAATTGATGAACGGTTCACTTCTGTGATGGCTCAGCGTTCAATTCGTACAATGGGAACGCCAAAAAAACAACGACAGCAAAATAAAGGTAAGATCGATGAAATTGCTTCGGCGATCTTACTTCAAAGTTACCTTGATACAGTAAAGAGATAACGTGGATCAGTTTACGATATACCTTTTTGAAAAAATGCATGCTCTTTTTTCTTGGGCGAAAGGAAATAAATTTAGTGCATTCTTAGTTATAATATTGACGCTCTTTTTTTTACAATATTTATTCCTTCCGAACAACAGTCTTCAATCACTCCGTAAAAATAATCCAAAAAAAACTGCAATGATGGAGCAAAGGGAAACAGAAGCGGCTTCTACTGACAAAGAATTTAAAATTCAACAACAATGGGTTCCTATTTCCCGAATATCAAAAAATCTTATCAATGCTGTTATTGTTTCTGAAGATGGAATGTTCTACGAACATGAGGGAGTTGATTGGTTTGAATTGGAAGAATCTATAAAAAAGAATTTGGCGAAAGGGAAAGCTGCAAGAGGAGGCAGTACGATATCGCAACAGCTCTCTAAAAATTTGTATCTCTCTACATCGAAAGACCCAGTCCGCAAATTAAAAGAACTTATTATTACATTACGAATGGAACGAACACTATCAAAAAGGAGAATATTAGAGATTTATCTTAATGTTATTGAATGGGGGAATGGTGTCTTCGGTGCTGAAGCAGCGTCAAAAAAGTATTTTGGAAAATCAGCATCTCAATTAACTCGAGAGGAAGCAGCACAAATGGCTGCTGTAATTCCCAGTCCAAGGAAATACCAGCCGAATGTGATGTCACGGTATGTTGCACGTCGCTCATCAATTATTCTTAATAGAATGTCTGCTCGGGGGATGTAAATGAATATTCATGACCTTAAATTGTTGATTGAAGATGGAGAAGGGTTTGAATTGGAGTTCAAACGGAAAATTTCTTCTCCGTTGAAAATCGCCAAAACACTATCTTCGTTTGCAAATACCAGCGGAGGACTGATACTGTTTGGCGTTGATGACGACGGTACAATTGTTGGAGTTGAAAGTGAAAAAACTGAACTTGATCTGATCGACGAATCGGCAGAATTTTATTGCGAACCACCGGTTTCAGTTTCAATTAAAATTATTCCATACAATCATCGTGATGTCATTGTTGCATCTGTTGATGAAAGCGATGTCAAACCTCATTTTGTAAAAGATGAGAAAAATGAACTGAATGTGTATATACGGGTTAAAGATACCAGTGTTCTTGCCAGCAAAGAAGTCATTAAAGTATTAAGGGATGAACATCCGGATAAAGCTCCATTGACCGTTTCCATTGGAGAAAATGAAAAACGATTATTCGATTATCTTGAAACTCATCCTCGTATCACTGTCACAGAATATTCTGATCTCATTAATGTTTCGATTCGACGATCTTCAAGGATTTTGACCACTCTAGTCAGAGCGGGTGTAATCAGAATTCACACATTAGAAAAAACAGATTATTTCACTCTTGCTTCTTCTGATGAAGTATCCTCAGGCAATCGTACAAAACTATTCCGTACGCCACAGCAACATTAAGCGATTGTTTATTACCGTACATCGGAATTTCAATTGCCATATCCGCTACATCCAGTAGCTCCTTAGATACTCCGGTGATCTCATTACCAAAGACAAGGCAGAGTGGGAAATCCTGTTTTGTGAGACTGTAATGTGGAATACTTTTAGTAGTCAATTCTAAAACACAGATTTTTATTTTTTGAACCTTCAATTGTTCAACTGCTATCAATGGATCCTTATGGTATTCCCACGGAACTGTCTGAGTCGATCCTAATGCAGTTTTTTCGATTTCTTTTCGGGGTGGATATGGTGTAAACCCAGTAAGAAATAATTTATTCAACAATGCTCCATCAGAACTTCTGAAGATTGAGCCGACATTATATAGACTTCTTATATTATCAGCAAGCGCATAGATCGGGTTTCGTTGAATTAACTGTATTTCATCTATTTTTGCTCGGTTTTTTGATATTTCGTCGTGACTTAGCTTTTGCATTAGGTTGACAATTATTTTGGATAGGAATTCAAAATTCAGTATATTTAAGTTCAATTTAAGCGAAAAAAAGCACGTTGTGAAGAAAATAATTATTGCGATCGATGGACCCGCAGCATCAGGAAAAAGCACTACTGCAAAATTGGTCGCTGCTCATCTTGGATATCTTCATATTGATACCGGTGCAATGTACCGTGCAATGGCGTTGAAAGTGCTGAGGAATAACATTCCAGTACATGATCCAAAAAAAATTGCAGCCCTGACAAAGATTACTACAGTTCGTCTCATATCAAATGGAGCTAAAGTAAAAGTTGTTTTAGACGGCGAAGAAGTAAACGATGAAATTCGGTTACCTGAAGTAACAAACAATGTTAGTGCTGTTAGTACGGTATCTGAAGTTCGTGCGTTAATGGTAAATGAACAGCGTGCAATGGGAAACGATGGAGGAATTGTGTTGGAAGGGAGAGACATTGGAACAATTGTTTTTCCAAAAGCAGAGTTAAAAATATTCATGCTTGCTAATGAACGTGAACGTGCGGAACGAAGAAAAAAAGAATTGGTTGCTAAAGGTGTCGATATAACCATTGATGATCTTATCAAAGAAATTGTTGAACGGGACAGAATTGATTCAGAACGTGAAATGAGTCCATTACGCAAGGCAGAAGATGCGATTGAATTGGATACAACACAATTGACAATAGAACAACAAGTTGAATTTATTGTAGCGAAAGCAAAGAAGATAATATCAGAATGAAAGTGACTGTCGATAATAATTCCGGATTCTGCTGGGGAGTTGTTCGCACTGTGGATATTGCTGAACAGGAACTTGGTGAAACCGGAAAATTATATTCTCTTGGAGAGATCATTCATAATCCTGTGGAGATCGAACGATTAGAGGCCAAAGGCTTAAAGACCATTCGTCACGATGACTTAAGGAATCTAAAAGACGCAAAAGTGTTGATCCGTGCTCACGGTGAACCTCCTGAGACATTCCGAAAAATGAAGGAATGGGGAATTGATGTTATTGATGCAACTTGTCCTGTTGTTACAAAAGTGCAGGAGCGTATTAGAAAATTTTACGACAAGAAGTATCAGATCGTTATTTTTGGAAAGAAGGATCACGCTGAAGTAATTGGATTAGTTGGCCACACTAATGGAACGGCAATAGTCATCAAATCTGTTGCAGAAATTGATAAACTTGATTTTACACGAAAGACGGTTCTTTTTTCACAGACAACGATGGATAAAGATACCTTTTATGCAATACGTGATGCGATAAAAGAAAAGATCAAAGCTGAATTTGAAGTTGGAACATTTGAAGAGATGGCGTTGGATTTTCACGCAAAGGATACGATCTGTGGGCAAGTTTCAGGACGAGATAAGAAATTACGCGAATTTTCTAAAAGTAATGATGTCATGATTTTCGTAGCAGGGAAAATGAGTTCCAACGGAAAAGTGTTGTATGAGATTGCAAAATCTGAAAATGAAAAAACATATTTCATTGAAAACGAAACAGAATTGCAGCAGGAATGGTTTAGCGGAATTAACACCGTCGGAATCAGCGGTGCAACATCAACACCGCAATGGCTGATGGAAAAAGTAAAAAAAGAAATTGAAACGAAATTCAATTAACAGTAAGGTCATCCAAAACAAACTAATTTATAAACTAAACAGTAAGTTGATCGTCAAAGTTGTGCCGAGTTAAATACCGATGACCGTTTAACGATTCACAATGATCACGATCTAGTTTTTATTCCAATGATAATTGTTGGAAAAGAAAACACGGAGAGATGCAATGTCACAAAAAGAAGAAATAGATGTACTCATCGATGATAAGCCATATTCCGATGAGGAAATGAAGCTGTTGACCGAGATGTACGAAGGAACATTGGGTAAAATTACCCAGGGTGAAATCGTGAAAGGGAAGATTGCTTTTATCGGACACAACGATGTTGTGTTGGATATCGGTTTCAAATCCGAAGGAACAGTTCCAATCGGTGAATTTCCGAACATCAAAGAATTAAAGATCGGCGATGAAGTCGAAGTATTCCTCGAAAGCATCGAAGATAAAGATGGTCAAATGGTTCTGTCTCGCAAACGTGCAGACTTCATGCGTGTATGGGAAAAAGTCACCAGATCGTATACCAGCGGCGAAGTTGTTCAAGGAAAAATTATCCGCCGCATTAAAGGTGGTCTTGTCGTTGATGTGCTTGGAATCGATGCATTCCTGCCCGGTTCGCAGATCGATGTTCGTCCGGTGCGTGATTTTGATGCATTACTTGGAAAAGAAATGGACTTCCGCGTGGTGAAAGTAAATCATCCGTCGGAAAATATTGTTGTCAGTCATAAAATTCTTGTTGAAGAAGAACTTTCAGGTCAACGGAAAACAATTCTTTCCGGTCTTGAAAAGGGACAGATCCTTGAAGGTATCGTTAAAGCAATTGCTGATTTCGGTGTGTTCATCGATCTCGGCGGTGTTGACGGACTTGTTCACATCACCGATCTATCGTGGGGACGTATCAATCATCCTTCCGAGGTTGTAAAGCTCGATCAAACAGTGAACGTTGTTGTGCTTGATTTCGACGGAGAGAAGAAACGTATTTCTCTCGGTATGAAACAGTTGCAGGCACATCCGTGGGAAAAGATCGACGAACGTTATCCGATCGGTAAAAAAGTCAGCGGAAAAGTTGTTTCGCTTACCGATTACGGCGCGTTCATTGAAATTGAAAAAGGTATTGAAGGTCTCATTCACATTTCTGAAATGAGCTGGACGCAGCACGTGAAACATCCGTCACAGATCGTTTCAATGGGTCAGGTGATCGAAGCTGTTATTCTTTCATTGGATGCAGCTGGAAAGAAAATTTCACTTGGAATGAAACAACTCGAACCCGATCCGTGGAGTTCGTTGATGGTGAAATATCCTATTGGTTCCAAACACAGCGGTACGGTTCGCAATTTGACCAATTTCGGTGTGTTCGTAGAACTTGAACAGGGTATCGACGGTCTTATTCATATCTCTGATTTGTCCTGGACAAAGAAGATCCGCCACCCCGGCGAAATTGTGAAAAAAGGTGATGCAATTGATGTTGTGATTCTTGGTGTGGATGTCGATCAACGTCGCATCTCGCTCGGACATAAACAACTGAATGATAATCCTTGGGATACATTCGGAAGCCAATACAAAGTCAATACAGAAGTTGAAGGTAAAGTTGTTCGCATCATAGAAAAAGGTGTGATCGTTGAACTTCCACTTGGTGTTGACGGTTTTGTTCCACTTTCACAATTATCACAAACACCGATCAAAAATCTTGCCGAAGCATTCCAGGTTGGAGACAAACTGCCGATGTCAGTCATTGAATTTGACGGTGAAAGCAAAAAGATTGTTCTTTCAGTGGTAGAATACCTCCGTGGAAAAGAACAAGCTATTGTTGATGATTATGTTGCTCAGCATAAACTTCCGCCGATCACTCTGAAAGATGCACTCCCTGTGGAGATGACACCTGAAGAGAAAAAAGCAGCTGATGAAGAAGCATCGTTGAAGTAACAATAGATTTATCAAGTGCCGCTTGCTTTACCGGCAAGCGGCATTTCTATTTCCTCTAAATTAATGAAAGCATCATTCCATACACTCGGCTGCAAATTAAACTACGCTGAAACTGCGTCTCTTGAACGTCAGTTCAAGGAACGTGGATTTGATATCGTTCCGTTTACCGACCAATCCGATGTTTGTGTCATTAACACTTGCTCGGTAACTGAACGTGCAGATAGAGAAGCCCGGCAGATCGTTCGACGAGCATTACGAACTTCACCGAATGCATTTATTGCAGTGATCGGCTGTTATGCTCAGCTTGATCCGGAAACTATCGCATCAATCGATGGAGTTGACATTGTTCTTGGTGCAAGTGAAAAATTTCGGATGTTTGATTATACTGCTTCATTTCAAAAGCTTTCTTCTCCGAAAGTGTTCGTTTCATCTATTGAAGCAGTGAATGATTTTGGCCCTGCTTATTCAGGTGGAGTGGATGATCGAACTAGAGCATTTTTAAAAGTGCAGGATGGCTGTGATTTTAATTGTTCCTTTTGCACAATCCCTTTGGCGCGCGGAGAAAGCAGAAGTCAATCGATTGAAGCATGTATAGCACAAGCCCGTCAATTAGTGTCGATGGGATATAAAGAGATAATCCTTACTGGGGTTAATGTCGGAGATTTTGGAAAAAAAGAAAATTCATCATTTTTAGATTTACTACGTCAATTAGACAATGTTGATGGTATTGAACGGATCCGCGTTAGTTCAATAGAACCAAATTTATTGAATGAAGAGTTGATCGATTTCTGGCTAGGTTCAAAAAAAATCTGTAATCATTTTCATATTCCCTTGCAAAATGGTACAAATGAAATTCTACGAATGATGCGCAGACGTTATACGTCGGAATATTATTACGGCTTGATACATTCAATACGAGAGAAATCTCCCTATGCAGGAATTGGTGTCGATGTAATAGTAGGCTTTCCGGGTGAGACAGAAGAATTTTTCAAACGGAATTTTGATTTTATTCATGAACTTCCGATCAGCTATCTGCATGTCTTCACCTATTCAGAAAGACCAAACACTCCCTCGGTCAATTTTAAGGGGAGAATTGAACCACGAATTCGATATTCCCACAGCGATCAATTACGAGTGCTTGGTCAAATGAAACGAACAGCGTTCTATCGATCTCAAAACGGTCTTGTTCGTCCGGTGTTGATTGAAGGTGCAATTGAAGATAACATGCTTTCAGGATATACTGATAATTATGTACGCGTCCGAGTTCCGTATCATCCATCATTAGAGAATTCAATTGCGATGGTTCGAATCGGTGACGTTCAGGATGATGTGTGTGATGGTGTAATTGTCGGTGTGCAGTCAAATCAAACCATAATTAATCCGTTGCTTTCAATTGTAAACTCTGCGACATTATAGCGGGAGCATTAACGAAAATCTTGATACTACTTAAATCAACCATTATATTTCACAGAGAGGTAGTATGAAATTATTCATTGCAATAGTATCAATTTTAGCTTTCTGCAATTCAGCAGATGGCCAAGAAAACCTATTTAAACTACGAACTGAATTTTCAACACCAATCAATTCCAGCAGTTCGTTTCAAATTCAAGATGGAAATACAATATCAAAAAAATCAGGATTTACCGCTGTTTTCTATTCATTATTGCTTCCTGGAATGGGTGAATTATATGCTGATGGTTTTGATCAAGGACAGTATTCATTGATTGCGGAAGGAACGCTTTGGCTTACATATCTTTCTTTTCAGCAGTATGGAAGTTGGCTTCAAACTGACGCAAGAAATTTTGCTGCTGCACATGCCGGTGCAGTTACTGGTGGAAAACAAGACCAGTTCTTTGTCGATATCGGAAATTTTAATGATACCTATGATTATAATGAGAAAAAACTGCGAGATCGGAATCTGGATAAAGTTTATAATGTCAATAATGGATATTTATGGAACTGGGATTCTGATCAGAACAGAAGAGAATATCGGTCAATTCGTGTTTCCAGTGAAAAAGTACTGAATAATTCTCAATTTGTTATTGCGACAATCGTTGTAAATAGACTGATCAGTGCAATTAATGCAGCTCGTTTAACAAGATTATATAATCAACGATTAAATGATAATCTTGGTTCTTGGTGGCTAGAATCATCAATCCTTAATGATGGGCTTAAGCCTGATGGATTAGCATTGCGAATTGTCCACAGATTTTAATTGAAGCCCCGCCAAGCGGGGCTTTTTACTATGAAAAGAAATATAAAACTGGTAATCGAATACGATGGAACTGATTTCGTCGGTTGGCAGCGTCAGACAAATGGTAGATCTGTTCAAGAAGAAATTGAGACAGCGATAAAAAGAATTGCTCAAGAACAGATTCAAATTATCGGAGCCGGGAGAACTGATAGTGGAGTTCATGCACGTGGTCAGGCTGCAAATTTTTTTATTTCAAGTTTGATCAGCGAAAATGAGATCCATCGTGGTTTAAATGGAGTGTTACCCGATGACATTGTTATTCATTCGGTGGAAAGTGTTGACGAACAATTCTCAGCCAGACACAGTGCAAAAGAAAGGGAATATCAATACTATATTTCACAAAAATTATCAGCAGTTGATAGAAAATATTGCTGGCAGCTTGGATATACTTTAGATATTACAATGATGAATGAGATTGCTTCTTCACTGCTTGGAATTCATGACTTTCAGTCATTTAGCAAGTCTGATACTGAAGTTGACCATTTTCGTTCACACATATTTGAATCGTTGTGGTATGAAAAAGAGGGCAAGCTGATTTATCGTGTTCGTGCAAACAGATTTCTTTATGGTATGGTCAGGGCTTTGGTTGGAACAATGGTGAACGTCGGGAGGGGATTTACAAAGATTAATGAGTTTCAAGAGATATTGAATTCAAAAAATCGTTCGTATGCCGGACAAGCAGCACCGGCAAAGGGATTATTTTTTGAGCGTGTGGTATATTGACCTATAGATTGTCAAAGAAATGATTGGTTTAATTGAATATCAACGCGTTTTGGAGTAAATTCTAATACATGATACAACAAGCAATCCATAAGTTAGTTGAAAAAAATAATCTGACAAAACAGGAAGCGTACGAGTGTGTTATAGAGATCATGTCCGGGAAATCGAGTGAAACACTAATTTCCTCATTTCTTACAGCATTGAGGATGAAAGGGGAAACAGCCTCTGAAATATCAGGATGTGCTCAAGCAATGCGAGAGATGGCAACAAAGATTGAATCGAAACATAAGAATCTTATTGATACGTGCGGAACCGGCGGTGACGGAATGGGAACATTCAATATCTCAACTGTTTCGGCGATTATAGCCTCTGCAGCAGGTGCGATTGTTGCAAAACACGGAAATAGAGCAGTATCGAGTAAGTGTGGCAGTGCTGATGTCTTAAAAGCCATTGGTGTTCAAATTGAGATTCCCAAAGAAAAAATTGAGAAGTGTTTAGATGAAATTGGAATTGCTTTTCTATATGCACCACTGCTTCATGGTGCAATGAAATATGCTATGCCGGTTCGCCGTGAACTGGGAATGAGAACTGTGTTTAATGTTCTTGGTCCATTGACAAATCCTGCTGGAGCAAAACGACAGTTAATGGGAGTTTTTCGACCATCGTTAACAGAAATAATTGCTGAGGTGTTGTATGATCTTGGTACAGAACGCGCACTTGTAGTTCATGGTATCGGAGGAATGGATGAAATCTCGACGGTTGCCGAAACAAGAATTACAGAAATAAATAATGGAAAAATATCTACCTTTACGTTTTCAAATGATTCTGTAGGAATTTCAACAACCACACTCAATACCCTTTTAGGTGATAGTATTGAATTAAACACTCAAATAGTTCATTCTATTTTGAATGGAGTACAGGGAGCGCAACGAGATATAGTTGTTTTAAACGCTGCTGCTGCAATATACCTTTCCGGAGTAGCAGAATCTATTAAAGATGGTGTAACAGTAGCTCAAGATGTTCTAGATTCTGGTAAAGCAAAAAAGAAGCTTCAACAATTAGTTGAATTCACAAATTCATGATAAAACATAGAAAACTTGGAAGAACCGGACTTAATGTTTCAGAATTGGGATTTGGAGCATTAGAAATAGGTAGAAATTGGCCGTATTGGAGAAAAGAAAAATCAGATTTTTCACGACCAAGTGAATCGGAAGCAATCAAAGTCATTCATTCTGCTTTAAGTTCAGGTATAAATTTTTTTGATACGGCACCAGCCTATTTTGAAAGTGAGATGATTCTTGGTAAAGCATTCAAAAATAAGAGGAAAGAGGTATTGATCGCAACTAAATGCGGTGAGTGGTTTGATGGTGAAAAATCAGTTTATAACTATTCTTATTCTGAAACAAAGAAGTTCGTTGAAAATAGTCTTAAGTTATTACAAACAGATTATATAGATCTTTTACAAATTCACAGTGCTAATGTTGATATTATCAGAAATGGTGAAACAATTGCAGCTATGAAAGATGTCCAAAAAGAGGGTAAAGTTCGGTTTTTGGGATTAAGTACTGATTTTGAGGATGCAGCGCTATTGGCAATAGAGTCTAAAGAATATGATGCTTTACAAATCAGTTTTAATGCCTTAAATATAGAGATGACGAAGAAGGTTTTTCCACTAGCTCAGAAGAATAATGTCGGTATTATCATAAAAGATGGTATGGCAAGAGGAATGTTAACACCGAAATTCACTGATGTTACTGATGCACGTCAAAAAGAGAAGATCGAACAATTGTCTAAAATTGCAATAAAAAATAAAATGACACTTTCAGAACTAGCTATTGTCTATGCTATTTCATCTCCCATTGTATCCTCAGTTATAATTGGGACTAAAAAGGAAGAACATCTTCGCTCAAATGTTTCTGCCGTACAAATGTCCGCGCTTTCAAACGAATCACTCAATGCAATTGCTGAATTGAATATAAAATGACTGGAGAATATAAACATATTTCATTCTTTAAAAATCTCTTTGAGAAAATTTACCAACGTACTCAGCCTAAAAAAATCTCGGAACAGGAAGTAATTCAGGTCTTAGAAGAAGGAGAACGGAGCGGTGCAATTGATAAAGCTGAACACGAATTAATTAAAAGTATTTTGGAGTTTACGGACACAACCGTCAAAGAAGTGATGGTGCCTCGTACCGATGTGTTTGCTGTTGACATTGATACACCTCGAGATAAATTGATCCAATCGTTGATAGATCAAGGATTTACCAGAGTTCCAATTTTTCGCCAATCAATTGATCATATTGTCGGTGTGATTTATACTAAAGACCTTATTGGTATGTTTCAGCATCGAGAACTGATCGTACTTCAGGATATTATCCGGCCGGCATATATGGTCCCGGAATCTAAAAAGATCAGTCTGCTTTTAAAAGAACTTCAAAAGAATCGACAGCATATGGCGATTGTAATCGATGAGTTTGGTGGAACTGAAGGAATTATCACAATAGAAGATATTGTCGAAGAAATTGTTGGAGAGATTCGGGATGAATATGATGAAGAACAAACTGACGTTGAAACAGCAAGTGATGGATCTGTTGTCGTCAATGGCGGTATTGCTATCCATGAATTTAATGAACGATTTAAGACGCAAGTTCCTGAGGATAATCAATACGATACAATCAGCGGTTTTTTACACACTTTAGCGGAACGCATTCCGGAACTCCATGAAGAGATCAAGTATGAGAACATCTCATTTACAGTGGTCAAGAAAAATGAACGTCGAATCCGTCAAGTGAAGATCAAGATCACTCAGAAAGAACAACCAACAACCCATGAATAATAAGCTTGTCGAAATATTACTCTATAAGAAAAATGAAGTTGAGTTGCATAAGCAAACGGTGCCATTTGATAGCATCATTGAAAAGGCCTGGGAAGTTCCGGCAACATTGGATTTTGAGGAAGCACTAAAGAATTCCGAAGTAAATGGAATTGCCTGTATTGCAGAGATAAAAAAGGCATCTCCGTCGAAAGGTTTGATAACAAAAGATTTTCAACCGACAAAAATTGCCAAAGAATATAAAGAAGGGGGTGCAGCGGCACTTTCTGTCCTGACCGATGAAAGGTTTTTTCAAGGTCATGCAGATTTTGTTCTGTCCGCAAAGAATACGTCATCTCTTCCGATTCTTCGTAAAGATTTTATTGTTGATGAATACCAAATTTACGAATCAAGAGTGATCGGTGCCGATGCAATTCTGTTGATTGTAGCCGCGCTTAATGATTTGCAGCTGCGTTCATATCTGACCACTGCAAATGATCTTTCGTTAGCAGTTTTGGTAGAATGTCACTCAAAAGAAGAAATAGAACGTGCATTGGCAGCTGGTGCAACGTTAATTGGAATAAATAACCGCGATCTCCAAACATTCACAGTCAATGTCGATATTTCATTTCAATTGAAAAATTTCATTCCAAATTCTTGTACAACAGTAAGCGAAAGCGGAATAAAAAATTTCAATACCATCGAACGATTATCTCAGGCTGGATTTGATGCGGTCCTTGTTGGAGAACATTTAATGTCTCAACCTGATAGGAAAAAAGCTCTGATCGATTTATTGACTCCTCAAGGAAATGCGCAATGAGCCCGTATTTTATTAAGATATGCGGAGTTACAAATTATGACGATGCTGTTGCGGTCGTCGATGCCGGTGCAACTGCAATAGGCTTTAACTTCTTTTCAAAAAGTAAACGATACATCGACCCAGTTTCAGCAAAAGAGATTGCAGATAAAATACGCGGAAAAATATCTATTGTAGGAATTTTTGTCAATGAAGAATTACAATCAGTTAAATCTATTGCAGCCTCGGTTAAACTTACATATTGTCAATTTCATGGAAACGAAGATCCTGATTATATAATGAAATTTCCTAATGCAATTAAGTCATTTCGTGTCAATGATTCTTTGAAGAATATTTATTTTGATGACTATAAAGTAGCCGCATTTCTTTTGGATGCATATGATGAGAACGAAATGGGTGGAACCGGGAAACAATTCAATTGGCTGTTAGCCAGAGAAGCAAACGAGTTTGGGAAGATTATTCTTGCCGGCGGTCTTAATAGTGAAAATGTAAGTAAAGCGATTGAAATTGTACAGCCGTGGGGAGTGGATGTTAGCAGTGGAGTTGAAATTGGGACCGGCAAAAAAGACAAAATAAAAATCCAACAATTCGTTCAGAATGCACGAAATTCATTTGAACAATTAAACTAAGTATGACGACGAAATCAAATCAACGAATGTATCCTAATGTTCCGGATGAAAAAGGGCATTTTGGTGTATTTGGCGGGAGATATATACCTGAGACATTACTTCCAGCTTCGGAAGAATTGGATCATTGGTACAAAAAACTAAAGACTGATACATTATTCCAAAAAGAATTTCAGTATTACCTGAAATACTTTGTCGGTCGTGAAACTCCATTGTTCTTTGCTGAGCGGCTAACGACATTTGCCGGTGGTGCAAAAATATATCTGAAACGGGAAGATCTGTGTCATACCGGTGCACATAAGATCAATAATACGATCGGTCAAATATTGATTGCACAACGAATGGGAAAGAAGCGTATCATTGCTGAGACTGGTGCAGGACAGCATGGAGTCGCCACTGCGACTGTATGTGCATTATTTGGACTTCAGTGTATCGTCTATATGGGTGAAGAAGATATGGAGAGACAGGCACCGAATGTGTATAGAATGAAATTACTTGGCGCTGAAGTCCGTGCTGTATCATCGGGCAGTAAAACTTTGAAAGATGCTACGAGTGAAGCAATCCGTGATTGGGTGACCAATGTTAATGATACATTTTATATTATTGGATCTGTTGTCGGTATGCATCCGTATCCGATGATGGTAAGAGATTTCCAATCGGTGATCGGTGTGGAAACAAGAAAACAAATTCTAGAGAGTGAAAAGAGATTACCAGATGCAGTCATTGCTTGTGTTGGAGGGGGAAGCAATGCAATGGGAATATTTTATCCATTTCTGAATGACAATGATACTGTAAAATTAATTGGTGTAGAGGCTGCCGGATATGGTTTAGATTCAGGAAAGCATTCTGCTGCTCTTGCAAAAGGCAAACGGGGAGTGTTGCATGGTTCTATGCAATATTTGTTACAGGATGACAATGGGCAAATAGAAATCGCGCATTCTATATCAGCCGGTCTTGATTACCCCGGTGTTGGTCCTGAACATTGTTTCTTAAAGGATAATGGTTTTGTAGAATATGTCTCAATTACCGATTCCGAAGCAATGTCCGCATTGCAGTTACTCGCAAAGAAAGAAGGAATTATCCCTGCTTTAGAATCGTCCCACGCTGTATCGTATGCCGTTAAATTAGCAGCCACCATGAAAAAAAATCAAATCGTAGTCGTAAACCTTTCAGGCCGCGGCGATAAAGATCTTGGAACTGTTATGAAAGAATTGAAATTGTAAACGATGAAACTTTCAATAATCATCACCTCCTGGAATACAAAGAAATTATTGCATGCCTGTCTCGCTTCGATCAATTCGTTTCCACCATCTGTTTCTTTTGAAATAATTGTCGTTGACAATGCGTCAGACGATGATTCAGGTTCAATGGTGGAGAATCTATTTCCCAATGTAACTCTCATTAAAAACACAATTAATGCGGGCTATGCCGGAGGAAACAATATTGGATATAAAAGTTCAGCTGGTGAGTATATCCTTCTCTTAGGCAGTGATACTGAAGTATTCTCCAATACGATTCAAACTCTGATTGATTATCTTGATCACAATAAAGATGTTGGCTTAGTGTCATGTAGATTTGAATTACCTAATGGCGAATTACAGCATTCTTGTAAAAAATTTCCTACAGTCTTAAATGCAATTGCCACCTATTGTTCATTGCACTTCCTGAATAAAGAGTATTTAATGAACAGTTTCGATCATGCGACAGTACGTGAGATCGACCAACCAGATGCAACGTGTGTGATGCTTCGTCGTTCCACAATTGATGAGCAAATATTTGATGAGCGGTTTTCAATATTGTATAATGACGTAGATTTATGTCAGAGAATAAAGAAGAAGGGATGGAAAATCGTCTTTATCCCTTCCGCAAAAATTATCCACCATGGAAGCCAAAGTACAAAACAAGCATCCCCAACTATTAGATTAGTAATGTATCAAAACATTCTATTGTATTACCGAACATACTTTGGCCTTTATGCTCGCATAGTATTAGCACCGATTCTTGTAATGCGATATCTTATTGCAACAAAAAAAATCCATGGCATTAGTCTATTGTATTCACTCAACAAAGCATCATTATCATGATTGGTGAAGAAATTCGAAATAGTGTTTTCAGAGACACAACAACATTATATCATACAATGCCTGAAGAAGCAGTAGCAAAACAGTTGATAGGTTTTGTTAAAAAGTATTCCGGCCAAACAGTATTAGATCTCGGGTGTGCGACTGGTAATTATTCTGTAGTCTTAAAGAAAAGCGGATATGATGTAAAGGGAGCAGATGTTAATCCACAGTATGTTCAAAGAGCTCGAGAACGGGGAATAGACGCCGTTCAAATAAATGGAACTGTTCCTTATCCAGATAAATCATTCGACACCGTGATCTGTTTTGAGGTTATAGAACATGTTACTGATACTACTTTGTTGTTACGTGAAGCGAAACGTCTAGCAAAAAAGAATGTTCTATTTTCCACCCCTAATTCTGAGAATGTTGAGAAACTGATGCATCAGGGATTGTTGTATGAACATTTCGCAGAATTGGACCATAAAAATTTTTTTACAAAAGATTCATTTTATAAATTATTATCAACGGAATTTTCTTCTGTGTCTGTGAAAAAAGGAGATGGAATAAATCCTTTTGCTTTGATCGGATTTTACCCCTTACGGTTTTTTGGTAAAGTGTTGACTAAACTCGGCATCCTTCGTCCGTATTATTATTTTAGATTGTTTGCTGTTTGTTCGGTGAAACAATGATTGCTTATATCAATACAATGCTAGAACGGTTCGGAATCCAAGATTTTCAATTAAACAGAAATCACATAGCTCAAATATCATGGCTTGGCTGGGGGCAATTTGCATCCTTGTTGTTGAGTCTAATATCTATAAAATTAACGACTGCAATAGGTCCAGAGGGATATGGAAGTTTTGTATTAGCGACAAGTATTGGAGGATTCCTTACGCTTTCCTTCTTTGGACCTTTAGAACAGGGTTTTGTTCGATATTATTTTGAATACACTAAGACCGATGGACAAAAATCAGCTTATCTTTTGTCTATCTTAACAATGATCAAGCAGTCTTTCTTGGTATTAGTTCTACTCTCTTCCATAGTCGTATCAATAGCAGTATTGTATTACAATCAATCGTTGTTTTTTTGGGGAAGTGCAGCAATATTGATTATTATATCAGCATTAGCAAGTCCATTTAGCGGCATCCTCAACGCAATGAAACTTCGAAAAGAAATTTCCATTATTCAAACTCTAGAAAAACTATTCATTGTCATTTTCCTGTTGATAGCTACTTCGGTAGTAGTCATGAACGCAAGTATGGTCATGACATGTATTTTTTGTGCAATGGGAATATTTATTTTGGTCAGAATAATTCTTTACAAAAAACAAATAACGAATGTACCTGACCGAGAACTTGTCAAAAGTGTTCAACTTGAATCATTTAAAAAAATATTCCTCTATAGTGCACCATTTGTAATATGGGGTTGGCTTTCCTGGTTTCAATTTAACGGTGAACGTTGGGTAGTAAAAACAATTGTATCACTAAGTGAAGCAGGTAAATATGGATTGGCATCAAGTCTTGTAAACAATTCAATTGTCATGATCTATGGTGTATTTATACAATTTATCCTTCCAACGATTTACACCAAATTTTCGAATGAGTCTAAATCTGAGAGAATTAAAGGATATTATTTGATCAAAGTGGCTTCAGTATTCACATTTGTCCTTTTTATTTTATTTGGTTTTTTTCTCTTTGCAGCGGGGGATTCAATAATTCATATTATCAGCGCAAAAGAATTCATTATTGAATCATCCTTTTTTCTATTTCTTACAATTGGTGTCGGTCTGTTCTATGTTGGCCAAACAATGGCGGTTGTTGGACTGGCACTTCAGAAACCGGAAGCGTATCTCATTCCAAAGATTGGATCTGCAATTGTTTCTATGGCTGGTTATATTACCGGGTGTTTTTATTTTGGTATTTACGGAATTGCGTATGCAGTATGCGTTGCGAATGCATTCTATTTAATTTCAGTTTATTTCGTTAATATTCGCCTCCTCAAAAATATTTAATTAATGAGAACGTGCTTAAAAATCATAAAACTATTAATTGTTGAACCTTGGAAGCAGGGAAGATTTTTCTTTTCACTCTTTCAATATCCAAAATTCTTCGGACAATTAAAGAAATATAAATCAACTTCGCAGGAGAATATCTCTTGGGAATCAATCAATCCTCAATTGATGGATGCTACAACTGAAACTCCATTTGATCCACATTATTTTTATCAAAGCGCATGGTGCGCACGGAAAATTGCTGCTCAAAAACCGATCCGGCATGTTGATGTCGCTTCACAAATTAATCTTATTGCACCTCTTACTGCCTTTGTTGAAGTTGAGTTTATTGATTATCGTCCTTTGAATGTTCAGCTCGACAATTTAATATCAAGGGCAGGGACAATCACCAACCTTCCTTTTAAAGACCGTTCTGTTAATAGCCTTTCATGTCTTCATGTCATTGAACATATCGGTTTAGGCAGGTACGGAGATGAGATAGATCCCGAAGGGAATCAAAAAGCTTGTAAAGAGTTACAGAGAGTGCTGGCGGTCGGTGGAAATCTTTATCTTAGCACTCCTATCGGAAAAGAACGAGTTCATTTTAATGCGCATAGAGTACATTCGTATCAAACAATTCTTAAGTTTTGTAATGAACTTGACCTTGTTAGCTTTTCTGTTGTAGGAGATGATGGTACATACACTGAAAATTGCTTACCAACGATCAGTGAATCATATAATTATGGTGTAGGACTCTTTCATTTTATAAGAAAACAATAAATGCCATGACTGTTTTTAAAAAAATATTGTTGAGTTTATTGCAAAATATTGAAGGCACCACAGCTTGGCAGAAATTTTACCAACGCCTTTTTTCATTATCTATTCGCGGATTAAATTACGGGAATGGAGGGGATTTTAAGGAGAGTGGTGAAATGTTTGTATTGCAACACATCAAACAAAGTCTATCTTCTGAATCACGACCCATTGTTTTTGATGTGGGAGCAAATATCGGAAATTATTCAAAAGCCGTTTCAGAAATATTTTCTACTTCTGTTATCATTCACTCATTTGAACCTTCGCTAAATACTTTTGAAATATTAGTGAAAAATACTCATGGTTTTGATAATATCTTGACTCGAAACTTTGGCATGAGTGACAAAAGCGAGGAAGTAATTCTTTATAAAAACAATGACCAATCCGGACTTTCCTCAGTCTACAAACGAAGGCTTGATCATTTCAATATCAGCATGGATCAAACTGAAATGATCAGATTGAGAACGATCGATGAGTATTGCAAGGAATATACAATACCACGGATAAACTTGTTGAAAATCGATATTGAAGGGAATGAATTACGAGCTTTGAACGGTGCTCGTCAAATGATTGATTCCGGAAATATCGATTTTATTCAATTTGAGTTTGGAGGATGCAATATTGATTCGAGGACTTATTTTCAGGACTTTTTTTATTTCCTTCATGAGAAATATAAGATATTTCGAATTGTGAAAGATGGCTTAGTAGAGATTAAACAATACAACGAGTTTCAGGAAATATTTATTACGATCAACTATCTCGCAATTAATAAAAAAATACATCAAACTTAATTATTTGTACTCTCATGAAGATACTTTATGCAGGAATGATGTATGATTATGGAATCCCTGAACGAGGATTCAGCTTTGAACATTATAACATCTACGATACTTTAGTGCATATGGGTCATGAAGTGATCTATTTTGATTTTATGTCGTTGCATAAAAAACTCGGCCAGCAGGAAATGACAAAAATGCTTCGAGATAAGGTTAATGAATTAAAGCCTGACTTGTTGTTTACATTCCTCTTTACCAATGAATTTGATCCTGTAATCTTATCAAAGATAACAGCTGAAACATCAACCGTCACATTCAATTGGTTTGCAGATGATCATTGGCGTTTCGATTCGTTCTCAAAAGATTGGGCTAAATGTTTCACCTATGTTTCTACGACAGATAAAGAAGCATTGCCAAAATATCATAATATAGGGTATAAGAATGCTTTATTGACTCAGTGGGGTGTGAACCATTTTTTATATCGGAAAAGAGACAATCAAATTCGTTACAATGTGTCATTTGTTGGACAATCACATGGTAATCGTCAGGAAGTTGTTCAATTTTTAAGAAGAAATCGTATTGATATAATCACGAAAGGAACACATTGGAATATTCGTCGATATCACGATGTTCTAAAAAAGCTACGATTGATATCCGAATCATATTTCCAGACAATTGTTAATGGAACTAGGATTACCCAAGATGAGATGATCGATTTTTTTCAACAAAGCAAAATTAATTTAAATTTAACTACATCGTCAAATACAAATTATCGAAACCAAATAAAAGGCCGGAACTTTGAGATACCCGGTTGCGGTGGTTTTCAATTAAGTCAGTATGCAGAAAGATTAGAAGAGTATTTTATTCCAGAGAAAGAAATTGTTGTATTTTCAACAATGGATGAAATGTTAGAAAAAATTCGATATTACTTAGATCATAATAATGAGCGGAATACGATTGCCGATGCGGGATATATAAGGACGGTAAATGATCACACATACGAAAAACGTTTTAATGATCTGTTCAAACAAATGGGCTTGCAATGACTGAATCATTGGTCACGATCATTATTCCGGTATTTAATCGTTCAACTCTTGTAAGTGAAACACTAGACAGCATATATCTTCAGGATCACCATTCAATTGAACTGATCATTATTGATGATTGTTCATCAGATGAAACAGTACCGGTCATAAATGACTGGATATCAAAATATGAAAAACGATTTACACGAATAGAATTCCATTCATTTGAGAAGAATAAAGGCAAATCAGAAGCGGTAAACTATGGATTTGAAAAAGTCAATGGTTTATTTATCATGATTTTAGACTCAGACGACGTACTGACAACAAATGCAATAAAAATAGAATTGGAATATTTGAACCAACATCCACATGTTGACGCAGTATTTGCCGGAGCATTCTTATTAGACAATAGAATAAAAACAAACATTTTAGTACACACAACTCAACTGTACAAAACATTTGAAAATGTTCGACTTGAATATGGTGATTTGTTATTAAAAGGGAATTGCATTGTTGCATCTACGGTATTAATGAGATCAAAAGTCATTTCAAAATTAGGTGGATTTAGGTCCGATCTTCGCTATACTCATGATTTTGAATATTGGATCAGATTATCATCTGAATTTATTTTTGGATATTTAAATGTTCCTGTTATTTATTACCGAAGAAATGTAGGAGATGGTTCAAGTTTACAAATGCTTGGTACATTCAATGAAATCATTCGATTATTACAAGAGAATATTAATCGATATTCATTTTTTGAGATGATACGAGCACTTCTGTTCTATACAAGATTTCATATTGTTACATCAAAAGACAATAAATTGCAACATAATTCAATGTCCTTTATCATAACAGGTATCAAATCGTTAGCAAAATATTCATTGATGCGAAGACTCATATAATATGGTAAATCCTCTCGTATCTATCATAATCCCTTGTTATAACGGCGAACAATACCTTGAACAAACATTGCAAAGCGTACAGTGGCAGACCTATAAAAATTGGGAATGTATCGTTATTGATGATGGTTCAACCGATCGGTCTGCTGAAATTATTGGAAGATATTTAGCACAAGATCAGAGATTTCGATATTATAAAAAAACTAATGGAGGTTTAGCTTCAGCTAGAAATATCGGGATCGATCTTGTTCAAGGAGATTTAATCCAGTTTTTGGATGCAGATGATATCCTTACCGATAATCGACTAGAGCGATGTGTAACACATTTTGATGCTAATCCTGATTGTGTTGTTGCATATTCTGACTATACATTGTTTACCATTCGCATGGGATTTTTCAAAATTCTTCCGGGAAAGATACCGGATGTCGATCAAACAAAATCATTCCTATTTGAATTTAACAAAACATTTGTTGTTCCAATTCATGCATATTTATTCCGAGCAGCATTAGTAAAGCAAAATAAATTCGATGAAACGCTTCATTCTTTTGCTGAAGACAATGAATATAGAATAAGATTGTCATTACAAGGAATTATCTTCCAATTTATTGATGAAATACTCGTTATTTATCGGATGAACGAATTACAAGTAACCTCTCAAGAAGAAACAAAAATATTTCAGAACATGCTTCAGGAATTGAATAAATATAAATTAAATCCACTTTGCGCGAAATATGATTCACTTTTTGAAGATCAGTTTACCTATCTGCATCAACGGATTGCAATTTCGTTGTTCATGAAACGGGAATTTAAAAAAGGATTGTCTGAGTTGCGTTTGGTGATTGGCAAATCAACCATTCCGCAAATCTGTAAAGTGCTCATTTGGGGGTTCTTGATGTTGTTCTTGACAAAAGACACGATTGCAAATATTCGTTCATGGATATCAACCACTTTCAATGTGAAAGTAGGAGGTTGGAAGGTCGCCTCAAGTTGGAATGCTCCTCAGTCAATAGTTAATCTACTATCATCTAAATAGTGAACTCGAATCTCACAATATCGATTATCATAGTTAATTTCAATGGAAAACATTTTCTGAATGACTGCCTTACGTCTATTTTCCGACAAGAATATTCTGGTTTTGAAGTAATCGTTGTTGATAATGCATCAAATGATGGAAGTGTTGAATATATTATTCAACACTTTCCGACAGTTCGTATAATTAAAAGTCATAAAAATTTAGGTTTTGCTGGTGGAAATAATCTCGGGGTTGAAAAAGCACAGGGAAATTTTATTGTGTTGCTCAATAACGATACAATTGTTCATTCAGGTTGGTTGCAGGGTTTAATGGACTGTGTTGCAGATGAAAATGTGGCTAGTGCATCTTCATTGATTAAGACACAAGGGATTCCTGATAAATATTATGAAAAGAATGGTTCTATTAATTTTCTTGGACATAATGTTATGAGAATATTTGATGAACCAACAGACATTTTCTTTGCCGGAGGTGCTTCTATGATCTTCAAAAAGAATATTATCGGGCTTCCATTTGACAATGATTATTTTGTGTACGCTGAAGATGTGTATCTTGGGCTGCGAACAAGATTTATGGGATATCAAGTAAAACACACAAATAACTCTATGATAGATCATATCGGAAATGGTACTTCAAAATATCAGAAAAGTGAATTTCTCACGTATTATCAAGAACGCAACAGAATTCTCAATGCATTCATTTTTTTTGAACCCAAAACAATTATTAAAATAACGCCTTATATTTTGATAAATTGTTTGGCAAAACTTTTTGGAGCACTACTTGGATTAAAATATTCATTCATCGGATTGTTGAAAGCGTATAGTTGGTTTTTCAACCACATACCATTGGTACTCAAAAAACGGAAAAATCTTCTCATGGAACGTAAAACCGACGAAACAGAAGTGATCCGGTATATGACGGCAAAATTAACCAATGGAGAATCATCAATTGGCAAATTGATAAATGTAATCTCTATTTTTTATTGTCGTATTGTAAATCTTCGCACAATTGAATTGTTCAAATGACCATTAGTATTATAATTGTCAATTACAACGGTCTTCACTACACACAGAAGTGCATTGAATCGTTTTATCAATGGCATACCATCAGCAAATATGAAGTGATTGTCGTTGATAATAATTCAACCGATGGTTCTCAAGATGAATTGCCAAAATTATTTCCACAAATTGTTTTCATTTCATTAAAGGAAAACAGAGGGTTTGGTGTTGCAAATAACATTGGTGCAAAAAGAGCAAACGGGGAATACCTTTTCTTTGTGAATAATGATACGTTGTTTCACAGTGAATTAATTGAAAATCTTTCAAATATTCTTTTGGTAAATGAACAGTATGGAATCATTGCACCAAAGTTGTTGAATGAGGACAAATCGTTTCAATTATCTTTTGGTCGTTTTCCAACAATTCGAACTGAGTTTGCCGCCAAGAACCTGGTAAAGAAACGTACTTCACAGATGACTGAAAAGATTGAAATGGATCAGCTGCCGAGTAAGAAAGATTGGGTTACTGGTGCCGCACTTATGGTTAAAAGAGAAATCTTTGAAAGAATTGATGGATTTGATGAACAATTCTTTATGTATTTTGAAGATATTGATCTGTGTAAAAAGGTAAATAAAATTGGATTTCAATCGATATATTTTCCAGTTGTATCGTTGATTCATTTTGGCGGAAAGAGTTATGATCAAGGGAATTATAAAATAACATTCGAATATCGACGCAGTCAACTTCGATATTATGATAAACATAATTCTTTTCTTCAAAGGATTATGGTAAGAGTTTACATTTTTAGCAAATATTCACCGAAACTATTCAACACAACAGAAAATAAACTTATTATTGATGTTCTTAAATTAATATTCTCAATCCATAATTAGGTATGATGAAATAATGCGAATTGGAATTGATATTCGAAAATATACTGATTTTGGAATTGGAACTTATATTCAAAATCTTACAACGATACTGCAAACTCATTCAGAACTTGAGTGTGTCTTTTTTGCTCAAGATGAGTTGAAAAGCTTATTAAAAGATAAATTAAAGGGGAAAATTGTTGTTGATAATTCTTCTAAATACTCTTTGCAAGAATTGTTCTCGGTAAGTAAAAAAGCCAATACTCAGCATTTGGATGTATTCCATTCTCCTCATTATACGCTTCCTTTTAATTTAAGAGTTCCTAGTGTAGTGACAATTCACGATATCATTCATTTACGTTTAAAAGAATATTACTCGCTTCCTAAACGGATGTATGCACATAGTATCATTAAACATGCATGTTCAGCTTCATCTGCTATTATTGTGGATTCTGAATTTGGGAAAAGTGAATTATTAAGTATTTTCGAAATCGAAGAAAAGAAAATTCATGTCGTTCCACTTGGCGTAAATCAAGAATATTATGATGATGTTACCACTGAACAAAAAAAAATATTTCGAAACAAATATAACATTACTAAACCTTATCTTTTATACACTGGAAGTCTTAAACCACACAAAAATGTTCCGGTATTGTTAATGGCATTTAAGATATTATTGGCAAAACATGATCTCCAACTGGTTTTTACCGGCGAAAAGCTGAACGGTGATATTCAGCTGCAACAATTTGTCAATGACAATAAAATGGCTAATACTATAAAAGACCTTGGAAGAATTGATCAATCAGAATTAAGGATAGCATATCGTGCTTCAGCAACGGTGGTTCTGCCATCCTTATATGAAGGTTTTGGTTTTTCTATGCTAGAAGCAATGGCATCCGGCGTTCCAGCGATTGGTGCAAGATCAACATCTATCACTGAAGTCATTGGAAATGCAGGATTGCTATTTAACCCATCAGACGAAAATGAATTGGCAGAACAAATTGATAGAGTTTTAGTTGACGCAGTTCTTAGATCAGATTTGATCGTAAAAGGAATTGAACGAGCGAAACAATTCACATGGGAAAGTTGTTCAAAAAAAACACTGAATGTTTATAAAGAGGTGCTGCAATGAAAATTGGAATCTACGGCGGCACATTCAATCCTCCGCATATTGGACATTTGATCGTTGCCGAACGAGTGTGTACAGAACTTAGCATGGATAAGATTATGTTTATTCCTTCATTTATCTCACCACATAAACAAGATGGAGAGTCCGAACTTGCTGATCATAGGTTAGCGATGACAAAACTTGCAGTATCAGATAATCTAAAATTTACATACTCAGATTATGAAGTGTTAAAAAAAGAAACATCTTATACGATCAATACACTTGAACATTTGAAACAGAAATACCGGTCAGATTCATTTTATATTATTATTGGCATGGATAATTATCTGACATTTCATTTATGGAAAGAGCCGACCAGAGTTTTAGAATTGGCAACACTCGTCGTCATGAATCGCCCCAACTATCCCAAACAGATCAATGAAGTGATTGGAACAAAGAATACACTCTTTGTTGATGTTCCGAATATTGATATTTCTTCATCTGACATTCGCCGCAGAGTTAAAGAGAATAGGTCGATCCGTTATCTTGTTCCAAATGACGTTGAAGAGTACATTCACACGAATAGACTATTTCTCTAAAAAATTCTTCTTGACAGCTTCCATTGAATACTGTATATTTATACAGTGTAGATTATTACAGTATAAACAATTACGGTAAACCTATGGAAACCAAACCTCTTACCAAAGCCCAACAAAAAGTTCTCAATCTTGTTAAAGAGTATATTGAGGAAAATAATATTCCTCCTACACTTGCAGAATTAGCCGATACGTTAAAGGTGAACCTTAATGCTGTTCGGTCACATCTTTTAACATTAGACCGAAAGAAAGCATTAAAATATATTCCGAATATTTCTCGTGGAATAGAACTGTTGAATATCAAACCGAAGGGTATTCCAATTTACGGATATGTTCCTGCCGGTGTTCCGTTCATGTCGCAGGAAAATATAGTAGATACATTCGAAGTTAAAAAATATATCTCTGGATCGGATGATGTGTTCGGACTCTATGTTCGCGGCGACAGTATGATTGATGCACATCTTGAAACCGATGATCTTTTATTTGTTGATCCAAAAGTAGAAGCTCGCAATGGCAGAATGGTTGTTGCGTTAGTTGAAGGGGAACCTACGGTTAAATGGTTTGAGCGTGATGGTAATTCTATTCGCCTGGTACCCGCTAATAAGAAGTATAAACCGATAGAGATCAGCAGATATGACCAAAATTTCAAGATAGTTGGTGTTGTAGTAGGAATGATTCGGTCAATTGACAAAAAGAGAATTGATGATTCAGTGAAGTATAAAAAAGCTTCATAGAATTTATAAAAATGTATTTAAAACAAAAAATCCCGCCAAAAGCGGGATTTTTTTATGTGGACAGAGCCAGGATTGAACTGGCGACACACGGCTTTTCAGGCCGTTGCTCTACCAACTGAGCTACCTGTCCAGCATTTATACAACACCAATATACGAAATAAATTGTTTTTTCAAAAGGGAAAAATAAAAATCCCTGAAGTTTTTATACTACAGGGATTAAATTCTCGAAACTTATTAAATAAACAATGGAGCCATGACAAGGGTAATGGTTGATAATAATTTTATCAAAACATGCAGCGATGGACCTGCTGTATCTTTGAATGGATCCCCGACTGTATCTCCAACTACAGTTGCTTTGTGCCAGTCAGTTCCTTTTTTACTTTCAACTTCAACAAACTTCTTTGCATTATCCCACGCACCGCCGCCGTTATTAAGGAAGAGTGCCATAAGAATACCGGTGATTGTTCCTACCATCAAGAATCCACCGACAACTTCAGCTCCACTCGCACCGTGAACTGGGCTTCCGCTGGAAACAAAAAGCCATTTGAATAAAATTCCAACAGCAATAGGCATTGCAACGACAAGAATACCGGGAAGGACCATTTCTTTCAATGCTGCACGTGTCACGATATCGACGCATTGACCGTAATCAGGTTTTGATGTTCCTAACATAATGCCAGGGTTATTTTTAAATTGATCTCGTACGTTATTGATAACCGCATACGCAGCTCGACCAACCGCTTTTATAGCAAGCGATGAGAATAAGAATACCAACATTGCACCGAGCATCGCTCCCACAAATACTGCTGGTTTCGACAAATCAATATGTGTTAATGGAAATCCATAATTACGAACTTCGTCAAAATATGCGGAGAACAATAAGAATGCCGCAAGAGCTGCAGAACCAACTGCATATCCTTTGGTTAATGCTTTAGTTGTGTTTCCAACTGCATCGAGACGATCAGTTTTACGTCGAATCTCTTCGGGTTGTTGAGACATTTCAACGATACCGCCAGCATTGTCCGTGATTGGACCAAATGTATCCATTGCAAGAATGTATGCTGCTGTTCCAAGCATACCCATTGTTGCAACAGCAGTCCCAAATAATCCCGCATCCTTCAAACCTGATGTTTCACCGAGGAAGTAAGACGAAATAAGAGCTGCTCCAATAACGAGAACTGGATATCCGGTTGATTCCATTCCAACAGCAAGACCAGTGATGATGTTTGTCGCCGGACCTGTTTTTGAAGCTTCAGCAATAGATTGAACAGGACGATATTTATATTCAGTATAATATTGTGTAATAAAAACAAATGCCAGTGAAGTTAATACTCCAATAACTCCTGCAATGAAGAAATTAAAATAATAAGAATCACCAAGCAGCCACTTTGAGGCAACAAAGAATCCAACCATTGCAAGAGAAGCGGTAATATAAAAACCCCGATTAAGCGCACTCATTGGATCCTCTTTTTCATTGGTTTTCACCATCATTACTCCCACAATGGATGCAAGAATACCAAATGCTCGAGCCACGAGCGGGAAGAGGAGTACACCGAGTAATGTTAAATTGTGTGATTCAAATATTTCCGTATTTGCTCTATACAATCCTGCGGCTAAAATCATTGCACCAATATTTTCCGCAGCTGTTGATTCAAATAAATCTGCTCCACGTCCGGCACAATCGCCGACATTATCTCCAACGAGATCTGCAATAACTGCGGGATTTCGTGGATCATCTTCTGGAATTCCAGCTTCAACTTTTCCTACAAGGTCAGCACCCACATCAGCTGCTTTTGTATAGATACCACCACCTAGCTGCGCGAACAATGCGACAAATGATGCGCCGAATCCATAACCAACGATCAATAAAGGAATCTTTGAAACGTCTGGAACGATTTCCAAAGAACGAACTATGGCGAATAACCCCGCTACGCCAAGAAGACTTAATGCGACAACGAAAAATCCTGAAACAGCACCGCCTCGAAGAGCAGTCTGCAATGCACCATTCATACTTTTTGTTGCAGCAGCAGCGGTACGAATATTTGTACGGATTGCAACCCACATTCCCATATATCCTGCTGCAACAGAACATGCTGCACCAAGGGCGAATGATAATGTTGTCCAAAGAGCAAGCATCCCTGCTGATGCTGGGTCGTGTTCATTTGGTGTGCGGACAAATGCGTAGAGTATATAAATAAGTGCCGCTAGAGCAATGGAAAGATAAGCAATGGTTCTATTTTGACGACGCAAAAATGCTTCTGCACCTGCTTTAATAGCATTTGAAATTTCTTGCATTGCAGCAGTACCTGTATCGCGTTTCAGTACATCGCGGATCAGATACATGGCGAAAAGAAGACCAATAACACTGATTCCAAGAATTAACGATAGTTCCATAAATTCCTATTATTTAGTTTTAGAAATGTGGGTTAATTACGTTGATTTAAGGGATAAATATACAATTTTAATTTAAAAGAACAATGAGAGTATAGGTTTTTTTATTTAAAAAAATCCCAAAATCTATCTAAAAAATAAAAACCAAACGACAATTAAGACCGGAAGCAAGAATGGAATTGAATAATGAGTTATATAACGAATGAAAGATGGTGTAGGTACATGATAATGATCCGCGATAGATTTCACCATAAAATTTGGACCATTACCAATATACGTATTTGCCCCAAAGAACACAGCACCAATGCTTATTGCAACAAGGAATGAAGAAAATGTTTGGTTGTTGAGTAATTCCACAATTGGAAGAGACGTTGGATTCAAATTGCCTTCTGCAACAGTTAAGAAACTGAGATACGTGGGTGCGTTATCTAAAAAACTTGATAATAATCCTGTGTTCCAATAGAAAAAGCCTGGTGTTAGGGAAGACATCGATTGTGCCTGTGAACGCAGTAATTCCAATGCAGGTATCATAGTAGCAAAGATTCCGGCAAATAAAATTGCGACTTCTCGAATTGGATGAAATGTAAAATGATTTGCAGTATGGATAGTCTTTTTTGTGGAAAAATATGAAGCTAAAGCTGCCGTGATGATTACACCTTCACGTAAAAAAAGCGGGGAATTTATGAATACAGCAAGAAGGATAATTCCTAAAAAAAGAAAATTAATGAGTCCTTCGATTTTCCAAACATCGATTTTCTCTATTTCTTTAATCACAGTTTTCTTCTGTGCTTTATAATTTTTGACATCGATAAAATAAAAAATGATCAACAACATCACGACAGCAGTGATCCACATTGGAAATGTTCGAGACGTGATCCACCAAAATGGGATTCCTTTGAGATACCCAAGAAATAATGGCGGATCGCCGATCGGTGTAAGTGATCCTCCAACATTTGATACGATAAAAATAAAAAAAACAATATGGTACGGCTGGATACGGGCTTTGTTCATTTTGATCCAAGGGCGAATCATCAGCATTGATGCACCGGTAGTACCTAAAATATTTGCTAGTATTGCACCGATAAGCAGTATCAAAATATTTTCTTTTGGATTGGTCAGATCCTTTGTTGAGATATGTATTCCACCTGAGACTATATACAAGGCACCGATAAGTACGATAAAACTGATATATTCACTTGCTGTGTGAAGAACAATCTCAACTGAATGGAGTTGTAAAATATAATATGCAAGTACCATAACTCCCAATGACAATGAAACTATCGGATAGTGTTTACTCCACCAACCCGGGAAAAATAACGGTGCGATTGCAATCAGGAGAAGTAATAATGCAAAAGGTACAATTAGAAGAAATGCCATAATCAATACAAACTTAAATTAATTTTTTGTAAACCATTTCCAAATAAAATATACCGGAATTCCTGTGGCGACTATTCCTAAACCTGGCCATGTAAACGCGGGTTTATAAATAAGTAAAATCGCACAGATAAGAGTTGCAAGCGCGATATAAATTGCCGGGATTATGGGATATCCAAATGCTTTGTATGGTCGTTCAACATCTGGTTGTTTCCGTCGTAAAATAAAAATTCCGCCGACCGTTAAAATATAAAAAATCAAAACAGCAAAAATTACATAATCCAATAAATCACCATAGCTTCCTGAAAGACATAACAAACTTGCCCAAACAGCTTGAACAATTAATGCCCAGGCAGGTACTGAATGTGAATTTAATTCACCTGCCTTTTTAAAGAATAACTTGTCTTTAGCCATAGCATAATATACGCGTGCGCCCGACAGAATGAGTCCATTATTGCACCCGAATGTTGAGATCATTATTAGGATCGCCATGCCGACGGCGGCAGTCTCACCATAAATAACCGCAATAGTTGCGGTGGCAACCCGATCTGAAGTTGCGAATTGAATTCCTCTGCCAATGACATTTGTTGCTTCAGGATTTCCGATGAGTGGAAGAACTACGATGTAAGCAATATTTGCAAGAATGTAGAGGAGAGTAACAATTCCGGTTCCAATGGCTAAACTCAACGGAATATTTTTCTTCGGGTTAATAACTTCTCCGGCTGTAAACGTAATATTGTTCCAGGCATCGCTTGAAAAAAGTGATCCGACCATTGCTACACCAATTGCGGCGATAAGTTTCCATCCCATGAGTGATTCAACAGAAATAATTTTTCCATCTTTTGCAGTTGTCCAGTTTGCATTCCAGAAATTCGAGAAATTCGCAGAGATCGCTTCAGAATTTCGTGCAATAAAAATTCCGAGAATGATTACAGCAATCAATGCTAATGTTTTTGCAAATGTAAAAATGTTTTGGACGATCTTTCCTTCTTTAATTCCGGTAAGATTAATTGCAGTTAGAATAATAATACTGACAATTGCTAAAATTTGTGCAGCGCTGATTTTAAAACCTAACAGTGTAATAAGAATGTGTTGTTCACTGAACCATGGAAATAAGACTGCAGTAAATTTAGCGAAAGCAACGCCAACAGCTGCAATCGTCCCTGTTTGAATAACGGTAAATACCGTCCATCCGTATAAAAATCCTATTAACGGGTTGTACGCTTCTCTAAGATAAACATACTGTCCGCCTGCGTGAGGCATCATTCCTGCGAGTTCACCATAACTGAGTGCAGCAGTAAGGGTTATGAAACCGGTGATCAGCCAAACAACCAATAACATTCCAGGAGAACCTACAGTTCGTGCGATATCAGCACTCACTATAAAAATACCCGAGCCGATCATAGATCCAATGACAATCATTGTTGAATCGAATAGTCCAAGGCTTTGTTTGAACTCGTGTTGTTGAGCGCTCATAATAAACTCAAAAAGTTTGTGATGGTAATAAATATGCCCGCGTATATTTATGGAAACAACATAGCGGGCATAGATTATTGATGATTACAAAAAAATTATTTTTTTTGTAATCTGCTATTTCTAATACTGTAGGAAAAGTAAATAACAAATCCTATTAAGAGCCAAATGCCCAAACGCACCCAATTTTCAAGTCCTAAACCAAATATCATAGCACCACAGACTAGCATACCTAAAATGGGAATCAGAGGGACCATAGGTGTTTTAAATCCACGGACCATATTTGGGTTTTTTACTCTCATAATCCACACACCTGCGCAGACAAGAACAAACGCAAAAAGTGTTCCGATACTTGTCATGTCTCCTGCAACGCTTCCGGGAATAAATGCTGCAAACAATCCCACAAAAATGAAAAAGACAATATTGGATTTGTACGGAGTTTTAAATTTCGGATGGACATCTGAGAATATTTTCGGAACTAAACCGTCGTTTGACATTGAAAAGAATACTCTGGTTTGTCCAAGCAGCATGACGAGAATGACGGAAGAAAAACCGGCAAGAATTGCAACAGTGATCAGTAATGCAAGCCATTCAAATCCCGGCATGTAATGAAGAATTGCATAAGCAACTGAAGCTTCTTTTCCTGCCACTCTGAAATCCGTATACGGTGCAATTCCTGTTAACACATAGGAGAAGAGAATATACAATATCGTACAAACGACAAGAGATGCTAAAATACCGATAGGCATATCTCGTCCTGGGTTTTTTGCTTCTTGAGCTGCAGTTGATACGGCATCAAAACCAATAAATGCGAAAAAGACAACTCCAGCTCCTCCAAGAATCCCCATGATGCCGCCAAAATTTATATTTGAGCCAAGATGTGATTTGATGACTGTCGCTTCCGGAATCATTGGCGTATGATTCATTGGATTGATATAAGCCCAGCCAAAACCAATGAACAAAAGAACTATTGAAACTTTTATAACAACGATAATGCCATTAACAAAAGCAGACTCTTGTGTTCCGCGAATTAAGAGCAGAGTGATTAAAAATAGAATTAATATTGCGGGAAGATTTATAAATCCACTAATTCCATCTGGAGAGACCTCGAAAGGAGAGTGACTCCATTCAAATGGAATTTGCATATTCCAATGTCCAAGAAGCTTGTTTAAATATTCAGACCATGCTATTGCTACTGTTGCTGCGCCAAAAGCATATTCCAAAATTAAATCCCATCCAATTATCCAAGCAACAAATTCACCCATTGTTGCATATGAATATGTATATGCACTTCCGGCGATAGGGATCGAAGAAGCAAATTCTGCATAGCATAAACCGGCAAAGGCACAACCTATTGCTGCTACGATATAAGAAATTGTAACCGCAGGTCCGGCGTGCTCAGCTGCCGCTGCAGCTGTTCTTACAAACAATCCTGCTCCAATTATTGCACCGATTCCAAGTAAAGTAAGGTTAACGGGACCAAGAGTTCGTTTTAAGGAATGTTCTGATTCTTGCGAATCAGACATTAGGTCTTTTAGTGGTTTAGTAATAAAGAGTTTTGAAGCCATTACTTTCCTCCTATTGGTTAAGATGTGACATTAGATACGGAAACCCACGTAAGAAATCAAGTTGAATTTTTAAATGAGAATATTAATGCGCTTAATGCAAATATTGCACCAATGATGAATGGATATGAAATATTTTCTTCGAATAATGCACCTGCAGTGACTGGGATGATTACCATAGCACCGATCATTAAAGAAGTAATAATTCCCATAACTTCACCCTTCATTGTTGGCTCAGCTCTTTGAATTGCACTGTTGGCAACAACTACACGATAAACAGCTTGGCTTGTTCCTAAAAAAAGAAATGAGAAAAAAAATAAATAAATATTCTGAGTTGCAGCGAGTAATAATCCTATAATTGCAAAGGAAAGCATAGTTTGTTCGAGACCTTTATAGGTAAAATGTTTTATCCAAAACTTATTCAATAATAAAGTCTGGTTAATTGCAATAATTAACCCAATAATGGTAAATAATATCCCTGTTTGAAATGAATCATAAAAAAAAGCATGCTGCGCAAATAATGCAAAGATAGAATTTACTATGACAACTGAAAGGCTAAATAAAAACCATTTTATATAGAGAGGTCGGAGAGAAACAGTATTATATGCATTAATAATTCTATTAAATGGGTTGTATTTAAGTTTTTCTATGCTTCGATTGTGATTGGATTCTTTTAAGAAAAAGAATGCAAAAATTCCGTTTAGAAATGCCATGCTGCCTGCAAAATAAAAAGGAAAAGCATGCGAAACTTTGCTTAGTATTCCGCCTACCATAGGCCCAAGTACGAATCCGATTCCAAAAGTGGCTCCGATAATACCTAAATTCTTTACCCGTTCTTTTTCATTATTATTCGCTATATCGATTAAATAATTTTGGGCTGTTGAAAAGTTTCCCGCAGCGATACCATCGATGATTCTTCCTAAAAATAAAAAGGGGATTGAAATAGCGCTTGCAAAAACAATCCAACCAAGTGAAGTAGAAAAAATAGAGAGTAATAATACCGGTCTCCTTCCAATTCTGTCTGAAAGTGCACCCAGAAGAGGGGCGCTTAAGAATGCAAACAATGAATAGACAGAAAATAGAACCGTTATAGTAACTGCATTTGCACCATATTCCGTTAAATAGAAAGGGAGTATTGGAATGACAATTCCAAAGCCAAGAACATCTATAAATACTGTTGAAAGAATAATTAGTTTTTGTTTATTCATAGTGAAAGATACTGAATAATTGTATATTCACAAAAACTTATGACTAAAGAAGAAGCACTAAAGCAATTACAACTGTTCGGAAGTAAGAAGAATATTGAGGGGATGAAAAGATTCAATATTTATTGTACGAAGACGTTTGGAGTATCGGCACCGAATATTCGATTACTTGCTAAGCAAATAAAAACAGATCACCTATTGGCATTGCAATTGTGGGACAGTGAAAATCATGATGCCAGAATTCTTGCGACACTGTTAGCGGATCCTTTATCTGCGAATTTGACACAACTTGATCAATGGGCTAATGATATTGAGAATTGGGCTCAATGCGATGCATGTTGTACTGAGTATTTTCGAAAGACTAAATATGCAGAATCACTTCCATATCGTTGGACTATAAATAAAAAAGAATTTGTGAGAAGGGCAGGTTTAGTATTAATTGCTTCGATGGCCGTCCATCATAAAGAGAAGGATGATGATTTCTTCATTCAATATTTTCCTTTGATAAAACAATACTCAACTGATGAGCGGAATTTTGTAAAAAAAGGAGTGAACTGGGTATTACGCCAAATTGGTAAAAGGAATATGCGTTTACACAAAAAAGCAATTTTATTGGCAAAAGAGATAAATCAATTTTCATCTAAGTCTGCAAAGTGGATTGCTTGTGATGCAATAAATGAATTGACTAATCATAAAACAATTGAAAATATCAAAAAAAGAATGCTGTGAATAATATTTACTTAGATCTTAGATTATCAATAGTTTTTTACTTTAAATAAATTTCTTAAGTATAACCGCTGTTTGCACACTAATTTTAATCAATATCATCAATTATCTGGATATTTTATTCTGTTTTTCATAAAAGTCCTTATCATCTCCGTAATAAACGTCAAATTTACTTCAGTTTAGCAATAGAACAGTGACAATATCTAAAATTTGAAATTGATAACGAACGGTCGTTTTTTTACAAAATTAGACCATTTGTAGGGTAAGACTTTATCAATTCATATCTAATTTTATTTAATAATTAATAGAACAGAATTGTACATAATTGTAACCCATAAAAATGAATAATAAAATGTGCAAAAAATCGAATGTAAATTAAGACAATTTAATCCGATATTAGAACTATTTAATTTATTAGAAAATATTAAATGTTACCTATCTTTATATACTAATTAAATATTAGATAAATTTAATGTGATGAGAGTTTTCTCACAAAAAGATTAATACTATCTAATTTATTCAATATTGAATGATATTAATTAAAACTTTATATTTATTGTAGAAATAGTTCAAAACGCTCAATCAACAAAATTGAAAAATGTAGAATTTACAAGTGAGGATTTATGGGTGAAATACTCTTTACAACTAACGATGCAGCAAACATGCTGAGAGTCGATAAGTCTACCATTAAAAGATGGACTGACGAAGGGAAATTAAAATGTCTTCGTACTCCTGGAGGTCATAGAAAATTTAAATCAGATGATCTCTATAGTTTCATGGCTGAATTCAAATACGGAGACGATTGGAGGCAAACACTTCCTCATCACGTTAGTGATGATTTTGTCATTCGAAATATTGTACAGAATAAAGAATATAACATTCTTCACTCGGTATGTTTTTCAGATTCCTTAAAAGGGAAAAAAGATGAAGTCATTGAATTATTTAACGAAGTGTTTCGTGCTGGTATGTCGGTCGCTTTAATGTTTGATCACATTTTAATGCCCACTTTAAAAAAAATAGAATATTTATTCTCTCAAAATAAAATTGTTCTCAGTGAATATAAACTTGCTCAAAATGTTCTTTCATCTGCAGTAATTCAGCTGAATGATTTTATCGAAAAGCGTGAAAAGAATTATAAAACGGTCGTTTGTGCATCTATTGATTCAGGAAAGAATGATACAGAGTTAAAAGCATTGAATACATTATTAGAAATCAATGGCTATACAATATTAAATCTTGGAATGGCAATAGATGCGGATGCATTACTGCAGTTTCTCAGCCGAACGAAACCATTTGCAATTTATCTCTACATCTTTAATCAAGAGAATATTAAATCCTTGTATCCTGAAATTGTCAAGATCATTCAATCTGTAAAAAAAGATGGAGCCCATTGTGTGATTGGCGGATCAAAAATTGACAATAATCTATTTAATCAATTCAGCAGCGTTACAATCTGTTCATCCTTTTTGGACTTTGAACTAATAAATTTTAAATCAAATAAAGAACTTGAAAAGAATATCTAAATAATACAATGACAAAAAATAAAAGGAAAATACCTATGCAAAACAAACCTCCATAATCAGAATGTTACGATGAGATTCAAAAAATTATAAATCAACTATTTTTTACAAACAATCAACAAAAGGAGTTACACATATGAAGAACAATAAAATGTTCTCTCGAATAAGCATAGCGCTGGTCTTGGTGCTTGTGCTTTCTTCTATTCAGATGTCGTTTGCTGCTGGAACGTCTGCTGGTACTGCAATTGCCAATACTGCAAGCGTTACATTTAACGATGGTTCAAATGTCAGAAGTACCAGTTCGAACACTGTAAGTTTTTACGTCGGACATAAAGTATCCGGTGCTTTTACACCACTGTCAGGTTCAACTACTACATATGATAATGTTACCTATTATTATGCAGTATCTTTCCAGAACCAAAGTAACCGCGGAACACCGTATTCTGTCTCATTTAATGCAGTTCCGAATTATAGTTTAAGTTTAATTGCAGATGCAAATGGAAATGGAACATTCGATGTTGGCGAACTGCCCATCGTCAGTGATTCTATAGGAGTTGATGCAACGAAGAATTACTTAATTAAAGCTGTTGTTGGAACAGTTGCTGATCTAACAGTAAATAATATTGTTTTGACATTAACAAATGCAGGCGTAGATGATGTTGCAGGTAACGTTGTGGTGTTGAATCCAGCATTCAGCAAAACATTTACTCTTACATCAACGATCAATAAAGCTGTTGTTTCATTTGCAGTCAGTGGAAGCGCACCAAGTCCATTAATTCCTGGTGCATTGTTTAATTATAATATTGCTTTTGATAACACCGGTAGTGCAACACCATTTAGTTACAACAATACAAGTGGGTTGTTACAATTTACCTATACTATACCAACCAATTTTACATTTGGCGGTGGTGGATCTGGTACCCTTGCAATATCTGGCGGTCTTGGTGGAACCATTGCATATTCAGTTTCAGGTTCTGTCATAACATTCTCTCTTGACACAGCACAATTGGCGCCAGCATTAGCATCTGCATCGTTCACTCTTCCAATTACAATTAACCAAACATTAGCGAATGGAACTGGTCCTGCACCAGGACAATCTGTTGGAACTAGTTCTACTGACTTTAGTTCAATTTCATATGGAAGCGGACAGAATCCATTAACAGAAATCGTCTCAACATCAGGAACAATTTTTAATGCTGGAGCTGTCGTTGCGGCATCAAAAGGTGGAAAATTCTATTCAACACCTGCGAATGCTACCGCTGCACAAGGTGAAAACATAGAGTATGTTTATACTTTAAAAAATATGGGAAATACCGCTGCAATATTCACATTGGCGGATGTTCAATACCTTGGACAACATAACGTTGATCACTTGATTGCCTTAACGTCCACAGGAACAGATCTTACAACCAATCCAACTGGTAGTATTAATCCTGGTGATACCATACATATCTATGTTCGTCTGACAGTACCAACCGCTGCAGCCGATGACACAATTGCACGACAAATTACAGTAACCTCGACTGCTGCTGGAACACTCTATACGGGGAATGTTTTTTCAGACTATAACCATGTCGTAAAAACAAGAGTTGTTGCTGCAACATTTTCGATTACACTAGCAATTGAAGCAAACGAAACAAATCCAGGTAATACAACCAATCCTGCACCATCGGATGTCATTCGTTTTGCATTGACCATTGCCAATACAAGTCCAACAGTCAATTCGACTAATGTTGTCATTTCAAATTTAATTCCAACAAACATGTCTTTTGTAACTGACGGTTTTGCAGTTGGTTCAGGAATTTCAATTGACGGAACAAACAAAACAAATGCAAACGATGGTGATGATGCATGGTTTGATGTAACAGGAAATGGAACAGTCCAAACAAACTCTACATTTTCAGTTAATGCTTTAGCTTCAAAAGTTTTACGTTACAAATGTTCAATTAACTAATGTTGTTTTGGACTTACCGAGAGTGATCTCGGTAAGTCCTCAAAATAATGTCACATACAATTAAAACATATTGTCTGGTAATCTTAGGAAGCATTCTTCTTCTTGTTTCGTCCGTTGAAGCGCAAATCTTCATCAACGAACCTAAAGAAGGAACTCTCAGTCATTTCACCAGTCAGTTTATTTCCGGTTCTGCTCCCTCAGGCTTACCGATTAAATTGTATGTCAATGATATTCTCGTTGATTCAGGAAATGTACGTGGTGACGGAATCTTTGAATTTATTGGTACTCCGGTTCCACAAGGACCAATTACATTTACTGCAGTAGTAAAAATGTGGAATGGTCAATTAATGAAAGCAACCCGCTCGATGCATGTATTTGGAACTCCTGACTCTATAATAATGCAATTGCCGGAGACAGACGTTCGAGCAGATGGTCGCACAATGATGAATGTGTCTGCGAATGTAGTGGATCAATGGGGTGCTAAGATCACCGATGGTTATTTTATAACTATTGAGTCGGATAGTATGAAGATGGATATCGTTGATGCCGATCCAAATACTAATGGTATTCAGGTTCGTTTGGTAAATGGAGAAATTGCAATTCCTTTGCGAGCTCCCAAAGAGGCTGGAATATATTCTCTTAAATTGTCAACGGCATCAATTTCATCACGCGTCAGTAAAGAATTTAATACCCCGATTGAACCATTGATGTTGGTTGGATCGGCAAATGCAGAAGGAAGCTTTTTGTCTGCAAAAGGGAACCTTTCAGGATTAAAGAATGAGAACAAATTAAGTGATGGTTTCCACAGTGACGGACGATTGGCATTTTATGGACGCGGTTCAGTGTGGAGTGATTATTTATTAACTGCTTCGTACGACAATAAACGAAAAGAAGATAGACTATTTAAGGAACTTGATCCTGATGTGTTGTATTCAATTTATGGAGATAACAGTACTGTTGATTACACAGCGCAATCTAATAATCCATTCTTTGCCAAATTAGAACGAAACCGCTCGTATGCGTTATTTGGTGATTTTAATACAGGACTCTCGCAGAACGAACTTGCTCGTTACGATAGAACCTTCAACGGAGTAAAAGCACATTATGAAACAAAGAATGAAACCGCCGATGCTTTTGCAACATTAACCGATCGTAAAGTAGTTCAAGATGAAATTCGCGGTCAGGGAATATCGGGTTTCTATTTCTTAGGAAAGAGTAATATCGTTGTCGGAACAGAAAAATTGAGAATTGAAACGCGAGATAAACTTCATAATGAAATTGTACTCTCACGTTTGGAAAAAAGCCGTTTCGGTGATTACGAAATTGATTATCAACAAGGAACATTGTTCTTTAAACAGCCAGTTGCAAGTATTGATGTAAATGGAAATCCGGTATATATCGTTGTTTCATATGAAGCCACAACGACCGTTGCAACAGAATACAGTTACGTTGTTGGAGCACAGGGCGAGAAAGAAGTTTTGTCAGGATTACGTATTGGCGGCACAGTCGTTCACGATCGTTCAAACAGCAATTTTACATTATTAGGTGCAAACACTAAATATGCCCTCAATCAACAAGTAAGTGTTGGAGGAGAATTTGCACGAGGTTTTGATGCACTAAATTCCGGTGGAAATGCATGGAAGATTGATGTAGCAGGTTCTCCATTGACAAAACTTCAATTGAAATCCTACTATCGACAAGTTGAGAACGGATTTATGAACCAAACGATGGGTGCCGGCGGATTAAATAACGAATCCGGTTCCACAAAATATGGTGCCGGTGCATCATACGATGGATTGGAAGAAACAAAACTTTCAACAGATTATTATCATACGATTCAATCGACGAGCGGTAAAGAAGTAGTGATAAATTCAATTGTTGCAGGCGGTGAGCGTTCTTTTGGAACATTTGCAACTCTTGGAGCTCGCATAGAAAATATATCCTATGAAACACCAAGCGACACTACTGCATCTGAAAAACAATCTACAGTTATTGCAATGCGCGGATCTATCAGACCGACAGAAAGATTTACTCTTACCGGCGAATATGAATATAGTATCAGTTCCTCTGAACAAGAGGAAGTGAAACCTTCGGCATCTACTATTGGTGCGGAGTATAGAATAATCGATCCCGTGACAATTTCCGCAAGTCAAAAATTTTATGGTAGCGGCGGAAGTGCTTCATTATTTGGTATTAGTTCTGACCTTGGCTATGGAACATCCGCAATGGCACGTTACCAAATTGATAATGGAATCAGCGGACAACGTAATCAGATGAGCATCGGGTTAAAAAATACACTTCACCTTACCGATGAAGTAACTTCAAATGTATCCTACGAAAGAACTCGAGCTCTTGATCGCAATATCGTTGAAGTTCAAACTGCAGATAATGATGCGGTTTCATTAGGTCTTGAATATCTGCCAAAACAATCGGTTAAAGCTTCGATCAAAGGTGAATTTGCAAAAACATCACAATCAATTCGCAGAAATCTTACGATTGGCGGAGATATCCGCTTAGCAAATGATTTTACCATGATTGAAAAACTGACATATTTTGAGGAAAATAGAGTACAGGCACAATCAACATCAAACACCTTCTCATCAGGTACATTATCCGATGATCAGATTGGAAGTGCTCTTGGTGGAGGGCTGTTAAAGAAATTTAACAACATTATTGGACTTGCATATCGTCCTGCAGAGATTGATTGGTTGAATGCGATCGGTAAATTTGAAAAGAAAATCGAATTTAATGGAATGGTTGAACCCCAAACTGCGTACGATGTCAATATCATATCTCTACATACCTTTGTTGAACCGATCATTGGTCTTGAAATCGGAACAAAGTATGCTATGAAGTACGCAACTGAAGAAGCATTTGGGTTAAAGGCATCGACATTAACTGACTTCATTTTGATTCGTGCAGAATACGATCTGCGATGGAATAATTTCGATGTTGCCTCAGAATATCGTATTTTGAACTCGCGAATTATTGACCAATCAAATTCATCATCCATAAAACATGGATACAGTGCTGAAGTTGGCAATGTAGTATTTGAAAATGTACGTCTTGCAATAGGATATAATTTTGTCGGAACCGAAGATCGAGATTTGGTTGGAAGAGATTATCAATCTGCCGGTCCGTTCATATCTGTTCGAGCGAAATTCACAGAAAAGATATTGAATTTATTTAATAAATAATTTTACGAAATAATAGTAGAATGAAAAACAACAGCACAATACTAATTGACACGTCTATGAAACAACGAATGTTGATTCTGTTTATGGTGTTTATTTGTTCCGGTATATTTCAAAACCTGTTTGGGCAAAACCTTGCTAATTATACAGTATCGAGTGGAAGTATTGTTTATAATTCAATAGAATCAAGCGGTGATGCGATTTTCTCTTGGAGAAATACAGGAGCTTCCACTGAAGATGATAATCGTAGTTTCCAAGTGCCAATCGGGTTCGACTTCTATTATATAGGTCAACGCTATACAATGTTTAGCGTTTCAACAAATGGTTTTATTGATTTCTCAAATTCTACGCGCGATGGCGGTCCCGGCAATGGCACTCGTACCTATTGGGCATTTGGTCCGTATGATCAAGATCTTTCTTCCAGCACTCGATCTGCACCATCAGGCGATGCCGGTACAGTTTTGGCAATTGCACCATTTTATTATGATCTGACAACACAAGGAGAGGTTGATCCTTTAGGCGGGAGTATAAAATACCTTGTAACTGGTACTGCTCCAAATCGTGTCTTGACAGTCGAATGGATCCGGATGGCTATATGGACCAATACGACTCCGAATTTTAATTTTCAACTAAAGTTATATGAAACCAGTGGAAAGATAGAATTTTTATATAGCACAATGACCCAAGGAACATTTGATTGGGCTGCTAGTCCGACGACTGGATACACTATTGGTATGAGTGGTCCGACAATCAGTAATCCTCCAACTACCGGGCAGGTTCTGATTCAACAATCAGCGAATAGTACATCTTTTTCTGCTGCACAACAGAATAATTTGCAAACTGTTCCTACTGCGAATACTATACTGACGTTCACACCGAATGTACCTACTGCTGCACCGACAAACTTAACGTTTACTTCTGTTACGACAACCGGTATGACATTGAACTGGACCGATAATGCAAGCAATGAAATTGGGTATGTGATCTACCGGTCAGATGATGGCGGTGTAACATTTAATTTTATTAGACAACTTGCGGCAAACAGTAATACATCTGCAGAAGCAAATCTGGTTCCAGGAACAACATATAACTGGAGAGTATATGCGCTCACTGTAGGTGCATTAAGTAATCCACTATCAGGTAGTCGAACAACTACAGCTGCCAGCCAGTTCATTTCTAATCAAACTGGTAATTGGAATACTGGAAGTACTTGGGTAGGTGGCAGTGTACCGTCAGCGTATTCAAAAGTGATAATTAATAATGGGCATACAGTAACAATTAATACAAATGTCCAAGTGTCAGATTTAACGGTGGGACAAGGAACAAGTGGAACATTGATTATTGGAAATAATACAACTTCAAGAGCGGTAACAATTTCCGGTAATTTGGATATTCAATCGGGTGCAGTATTTAGAACTAACTCAGCAAACAATTCAACAAACACAATGACGATTGCAGGAAACATAACCAATGCCGGAACTTTGGAAATGTTTCCGGTAGCAAGTCGTGTTTGTAATGTGACATTTACAAAATCAGGTTCTCAATCCATTAGCGGAAATGGGATCGTCACTCATTTCAATCTAATGACTTTGAACATGGGTAGTTCTAAGAATAATATTTTAGATGTATTTACGACGAATTTTTCAGCACCAAATAATTTTTTAACACTGACCAACGGTACTTTTAAGCTAACAACTGCAGCAACAATTACACCATTCACTGCTTCGACCACAATTCCTTTAAGTGCCGGATTACTCATTAACAATTCGTCAGCTATTGTAAATACCACTGGAGGAACCTTAAATGTTAATGGTGATCTTATTGTGACAGCCGGAACATTAAACATCGGTAATGCGATTAATAATCATCTAATTTCTAATGGTGGAAAGATTGTGTTTAATGGTGGTACTGTTAATATTGCGGGAGGATTTATTCCCAAAGATAATTATACCATTACAGATCTTACGATCTCAAACGGAACAGTGACAATCAATACGATGGGGAGTAATAACACAACGTATGCACCATTTTCTATACTTGTATCTGGATCAAAATTCAATCAATCAGGTGGAACTATTGTTCTGCAACAAAAAGGAACAGGGACAGGAGTTGATTCCCTGGGATACACTAATTATTTCTATTCTATTTACACTGTGTCTGGTGGAACGCTTCAATTAGGAAATGCATCAACACCTACATCACAGATAATGAATATCAAGAGCAGTATTCCTGTCAATAACTTAAGAATTTTTGATAATAAGGTAACTGCCGTTCTAAAAGATTTTCCATTGACGGTGTATGGCAATGTCGACAATACAGGCGGTATATTAAATGCAAACGGACAGAATATGATTGTCGGTGGTTCATGGAATAATACTGGAACATTTAACCCGACAACGGCTATGGTAACTTTTAATGGAAGTATTGCACAAAGTGTATCCCGGTCAGGTGGAGAGACATTCAATCAATTTACTGTTTCAAAATCAGGCGGAATTCTTTCTCTCGGATCAAATGTTGCCGTTTCGGATATCTTTGCCTTATCGTCAGGAACAATTTCTGTTGGATCAAACACACTTACATTAAATGGACCAGTGAGCGGTGGTGGTATTCTAATAAGCGGAGTATCAGGAACGGTCAACTATAACAAATCCAGTAATGCGCAAAATATCTTAAAAGCAAACTATGGGAATTTAATTTTCTCTCCCTTCACGAAGACTTTACCATCGGTAGCAACCGATACAATAGGAATCGCCGGAACATTTACGAGCGGGCTGGCGAATGGTCATACGATAACAGGAAGTTCTGTAAGTTTTAATGGAAGCGGAGCTCAGACAATTCCTGTTTTCAACTTTAATAACCTTTCACTTGCAACAGGCGGTATAAAAACATTTGCAGCAGGAACTGACACAATATTTGGAGATCTCAAAATTGCTGCCGGTGTTACAATGAATGACGGCGGTGCTTCTGTTATTGCGCAGAAAAATATAATAAATAGTGGTACACATTCAGGAACAGGAAATATTACTCTGTTTGCTGGAACTGCATCGCATGGAATTTCAGGTGTAGGAACATTTGGGAATCTTATTATTAACGATGTACTCGGAGCTACAATTACAAATGACTTGACAGTCAATGGACAACTCTCTTTAACAAGCGGAGTCATTCTTGGAGGTGCTTACAAAGTAATCATAAATGGAAATGTCGTGCAAACAGCAGGTTGGGTGAATGGCACTATTCAGCGTGCAATAACTGCTGGGACAGGATCAACAATTGTATTCGATATAGGAGATGCTACGTATCGCACTCCGGCTACAATTACATTTGCAAATGTGTCAACTCCAGGTACTGTTACAATAAATTCAACAAGTGGTGATCATCCGCAGATTTCCGGCTCAGAAATAGATCAAACAAACAGTGTCAATCGTTACTGGACAATTTCAAAAAATGCAATTGTGTTTGATACATGTTCAATTGTTTTTGGCTGGGCTTCACCGAGTGATCAGGATGTTACTGGAAGTGAAGCTCTTTATATTATTGGACGATATAATAGCAGCGTATGGGATACTACTCGTGCTGATTTGAAAACTTCGTCCTCTATTCGAGCAAAGGGTGTAATATCATTTGGTGATTTTATTGTTGGTTTCAATGGAAATGCAAATGCGTTTCGGACCAAAGGTGCAGGTGCAGGAACTGGTAATTGGACTTCGAACATCTGGCAATATTATAATTCTCAAATAGCAACATGGCGAGACACGACGGTTTATCCATTAGCAACAAATGCCGGAGTAATAACAATTCGGACTGGCGATTTTGTTACAATTCCGATAGATATTGTTATCGATCAGTCTATAGTTCAATCAGATGCAAAATTGACCGTTGCTTCAGGAAATACATTGACTATTAGAGACGGTTCAAGTGTTGATCTGACGGTAAGCGGAGTCCTCACAAACGAAGGAAATGATATAGTTGTAAATTCAGGAGCAACTATTTCATTTGTCAACGGATCTACATACCAACATGCAATTGCAGGAGGGAATGTTCCAACTGCATCTTGGAACGCTACATCGACGTGTGAAATAACAGGAGCAACGACAACTGCACCTGGTAATCTTAACCAACTGTTTGGTAATTTCCGGTGGAACTGTTCATCGCAATCTGCTCCGATTTCATTGAGTGGAGCGCCGAATATAGTATCCGGAAGATTCAATGTAGCGAGTACTGGATCATCTTCACTTCAACTCTTTTCAGCTGGCGGTACAAAATCAATTGGCGGTTCTTTCTCCGTTTCCGGTGGTATTGTAAATGGTATCTCTGGTGTTGCAACCGATTGGTCCAGAATTATTGTTGGAGATAGTCTGATTGTTAATGGTGGACTTCTTTCTCTCTCTACTGGGACAGGAGGAGTAATGGGAATTGATGTTGCTGGTTTAGTTAAAGTTTCCGGCGGAATACTTCGTATGAGTTCAACAGCAGCAATTGATACTCTATGGGTTTCAAAAGATTTTATTCATACAGCAGGTACTATTGAACAGACCGGAGCCGGTCGAGGACGCATAATCTTTGACGGAACAATTCCTCAGATTTATACTTCAGGTGGTTCAATTACCACCAATATAGATTTTTCTGTTTTAACCGGTTCATCACTTGTGTTAGGCACGAGCGTTATAAGCGGTACAGGTACATTTACTTTGCAGAATGGTGCAACTATCAGTCTTGGTTCAGCCTTAGGAATAACTAGTTCCGGTACAAACGGGAATATTCAACTCTCAGGCACGCGCACATTTGGAACCGGAGCAAACTATATTTATAACGGTGTAGTTGCTCAACAAACAGGGAATGGACTTCCGTCGACAGTTAATACACTGACGATTCTTGATTCTGTTGGTATTGTCACACTCTCCGGCAATGTTACCGTGACCGATTCTTTGAAATTGATTAAGGGAGAATTTAATATTGGAGCAAATACATTAGTATTGAACAATGTTGCATTGGTAAATAATGGATCACTCTCAAGCGGAATTTCAGGACATGTTTCATATAATAGAAGTTCTGATGGACAAGAGGTTATTCCTGCTGTATACGGAAATCTAAGTTTTTCGAATTTCAAGAAAGTTCTTCCTGCTGCTCAAATAAAAATTGCGGGAAGTTTTACTCCGGGAACAGCAACCGGACATACCATAACCGGCGATACGATTAATTATAACGGAACAGCTCAAACGATCGCCGCATTCACATATAATAATTTGATGACCAGCGGCAGCGGTACAAAAACGTTGGGTGGTCACTCAGTTGTGAATGGCAATTTATCCCTGCTCGGTGGTTCTTTTGCAGATGGTGCATACACAATCACAGTCAAAGGAAATATCATCAATGATGTTTCTCATATCGGTATTGGAAAAATTTATTTGAATGGCGGAACAACATTCCACTCTCTTTCCGGAAGTGGAACATATACGAATATGGATTTGGATGATGCAAACGGAATTACGACTACTGGAAATCTTCGCGTCAATGGTGTTTTAACATTGACCAGTGGCATCATTTCTTTAGGTACGGATACCCTCATCATAGGAACAACAGGAACCATTGAACGGGCTGCAAATAGTCTGTTGCGTCATATCTTTGGTGCAATTACTAAACCAGTACCGGTAAATGCAGCTCCTCAAACGATTCTTTTTGAAACCGGAGACTTGACAAAATGGACACCGGTCAGTGTAATTTTTAATTCAGTCACTGTATCAGGAACTTTAACCGCACGAGCAATTGCCGGAGAGCATCCAAATGTAAATGGTTCTGGTATTGATCCATTGAAAGATGTAAATAGGTATTGGTCATTGAACAATCGATCAACAATATTTTCAACTGCTGATGTTATTCTCAATTTTGATCCAACCGACAAAGATGCAGCGGCAAATACTGCATATTTTTTTGTAAAACGATATCTAACTTCTGCCTGGTCAACGCCAACAGTTAATTCACGAGGATCTACTAATATTCGTGTTAATGGATTGAATCAATTTGGTGATTTTGTAGTGGGTGAGTTAACGACTTTATTTTATTGGTCTGGTTTAGCAGGAAATCATTTATGGACAGATATCAATAATTGGAATCTGCTCAATATTCCAACGATTGCAAACGATGTTATTCTTAATGGTGCCGATACAATTGAAATTAATACGGCGGCGGTATGTAAAAATATCACTTTCGGAAATACATCATTAGTAGTGACAATTCTTTCCACATATTCTTTAAATGTGAGCGGTAATCTTATAATGACCGATGGAAAATTAAATACACAAAATGTATTTCCTTCAGTTACAGGTACAACAACATTAAGCGGCGGTACGATAGGGTACACTTCAACAAGTGCACAAGCTATCCCTGTTCGATCTTATTTTGGTCTTGCTGTTGGCGGTGGTTCAACAAAAACAGCATCTGGTGCAATCACGACCAATCAAAATTTAACCATTGAATCGGGTACAACTTTTCATGATGCGGGGAATGTGATCACTGTAAAAGGAAATGTGGCCAACAATGGTGTTCATTCCGGTGCCGGGGGAATTTTACTAAACGGAACTATCCAGCAACAGATCAGCGGTGTTGGTTCGTTTGCAAAATTGGAATTAAACAATTCCAACGGTGCTTTGCTTCAAGGAGGCATTAGTACTTCAATTCTAACAATGACCTTGGGTACATTGAATACTGGCACTGATTCCATTACCATAACAAACACGCGGACCGGATCTGGAATAATAATTGGAAAAATTAGACGATTACATACATTTTTACCAAATGTTTCCTATGAGTTTGAATCGCCGAATAATACTTTAAGCTTTGATAATATTGGTGTGTTACCTGCTTCGGTAACAGTAACCGTAGTATTAGATAGTTCTACGATTATAAATTCGTATATGAATCCAATTAATCGTTATTATTCTACTTTCCAAAGCGGTGGAAGTGGATATCGATATAAATTTAGAATGCACTATCAAGATTCAGAAATTGCATCTCCAAATTCAGAGGCAACCTTACAAGTATGGAGAGAATCAACTCCGGGTGTTTGGACTCGATTAGGAATTAATTCAAATGATGCAATTAATAATTGGGTGCAATGGGATTCTGCATCTACAACAGGAAGATTTTCTCTTTCAAGCAGGACAATAACCAATGTCGTTTTAGCACTTGCATCCAATGCAGTCAATCCAGTTCCAGGAGACCAAGTGACGTATACAATATCCTATAATAATACTGGAGACGGCACCGCAACAAATTTTATTGTTGTTGCACCGATTCCATTAAATACGTCGTATGTTCCTGGAAGTGTTTTTATCAATGGTAATCCAATTTCTGATGGTACACTTGGAATACCTCTTAATCCCTCTACAATTACAGTCATTTTGAGTACATTACCTGGTGGTTCATCTGGTAATATTGCCTATAAAGTTATTATTAATTAACCAAACAGGAGATCTAATGAAAAAATTATTATTGGTTATTATCGCAGTGTTGACAGGTTTGTCGGTAAATGAAGCGCAACAGAGGAAAGCCAGCATTGCAATTTCATTTCCGCAGCATAGTTTAGAATTTTTTGCCAAACCGGCAAATGCGAGTGTATCCGTATTACCTTTGATTCAGGCAAAAACTAATTCCGGAGATGTGTTTGGAATAAATTTTCAAGGAGTTCCTGGAACTGCGCCATTCATTGAATTGATTGATGTCAACGGAAAAATTGTTACAACGATGACGGTAAACGATTTTTTAGGAAAATCAACCGGTAAAGGAATAAGATTAATTTCATCCACTATTGCTGGTTCTGGAAATAAATCTGAGAATATCTACGAAATCGCATCTTCACAACAAAAATATTCACTCGTTGTGAGTTCATTAACAACATCGGATAGATCAACGAAGGAAATACCAGCAAAATTATTGGTGAGAATAGTCGCAAAAAATATTCCAGCAACCATTTCATCAGCTCGTATCATTCTGCCCGTTGATGGAATTGCAGAAACAAATGCGAATGGAATTATTATAACAGGTAAAAAATCTACACAGCCAATATATATGTCGATTTTCCCGAAAGCTGGAAGATTAAATCTTGAGAAAAAAAGTGTTTCCATTGGTACAACTTTGTTGAAAACGTCTAATGAATCTCTGTTATTTTTCTTATCATTTGATTGTGCCAATACAAAAGAGGAAGCAACCGCTGCTTTACAGGCAATCGATCAAAGTAAAGCAAACAACATTTCCATTGTTACGGTTTCAAATAAAACAACAGCTGAACCTGCCGATACAGTCACCTACCAAGTTATTTGTACAAATATTGGAAAAGGGGATGTAAGTGATATAATTGTTACAAATCCAATATCAGCAGGTACTCGGTATCTTGATGGAAGTGCTGTGGGTGAAGACACACAAATTTCGTTTGATCGAAGTTCTGCAGTTGCTCCACAAGTTGGAGAAGTGAAAACGATTAAATGGAAATTATCGAAAAGCTTAAATATCGGCGAAGAAAAGATTGTGACGTTTAAGGTCATTGTCCAATAATTATTTTTATTAAAGTATCGGTGAAGTCTATGAAATACAACAATAAATTATTAACTGGTTTGATTCTACTATTCAGTTTCAGCTTGTATAATAATATTGCATTTGCTGTCGGTACACCTGCTGGCACTGTTATTCAATCTCGATCAAAAGTAGTTTATACGACATCTTCTGGTTTAGTCAGCGACACAGTATTTTCAAATATTGTCACTATTACAGTTGCTCAGGTAGCAGCACTGAATATAACACCATCAACAAATGCAGTTATAACATCATCGGATAGTGTTTTTGTTGCTTATCCGCTCACCATAACGAATTCGGGTAATGGACCAGATCAATTTAATTTATCCAGCATATCATCAAAAGGATGGACAAATGCTTTTTATGTTGATGCAAACGGCGATGGCGTGCTCGATGCCGGCGAAATATCTTCAGGAGTAATAACACAAACCCCTGCAAATATCAGTGCTGATGCAGTATACAAGATTATTATACGAGTGTTCGTTCCTCGTGATGCATCGTTGAATGGTTTGGTCGATACTACAACAGTGACTGCAACTTCAGTTTTTAATAACATCAAAAATAATAATGCCAAAGTCATCACAACGGTTCAAACAGCAAACTTTTCCGCTGCCGGGACTGGGTTGACAGTATTTCCTATGAATCCAAATGCAGGAGATACAATTACGTATTCATTAACACTGACAAATAATGGAAGTGTTTCTGCAACAAATGTACTGCTTACCGATTTAATTAATACAGCACAGTTTACCTATGTTTCAATGACAACGAGCCAAGGTACTTTTAACGGAGGAAATATTCCTGCAATTTGGAATGTTGGTAATGTTCTGGCAGGTGGAAGTGTTAACGTTTCAATTCGTCTCAAAGTTCTTCCCACACTCCCATTTGGAACAGTTCTTAATAATACAATCAATGTAACATACACTGTCGGCGGAAATACATTCACTGTTACCACTAACAATCCTTCTTCTGCTGTTGGAGTAGTAAATGGAGTACAATTAATCCCGGTTATATTATCATCATCAGCCGAACGGGAAGATACAATTGTATATTCGTTGAGAGCAAAGAATACGGGGAATACTGCAGATGTTCTTGAACTATCATACAGTTCCTCTACATCATTAGTATGGAAATTTTTCAAAGATACCAATCCATATGGTGTGTATAATTCTGGTGATCTTCAATTGACAAATACTAACGTATCTCCAAGCAGCATTGATCTTAATACCGTTGCATCTGCAGATACGGTAAATATTCTAGCAATGGCTGTTGTGCCTATTTCAATTAGTGATCAAGATCAGGAAGTGACAACATTCATTATTTCTTCCGCGTCAGATCCCACAAAATCTCAAGAAGCAGTTGCAACGACAACATTCAATGCACCGATTATAACGTTGACCAGAAGTGTTACCCCTTCAGGCACGATACCGCCAGGTGAGGAAATACTGTTTACGATTACCTATCAAAATATCGGTCATGGCAAAGCATATAACGTAACGTTTACAGAATCTGAACCTGACAGTATGACTTACGTTACGAATTCAGTGACAATAGATGGTATTGGAAAAACTGATCAAGTAGATGGAGATGGTGTTTCAGTGACAGATACTGAAGGACGAAAAGTGATCACATTTACTTTAGGAATGTTGAATGCAAGTTCACCGGCGGGTGTAATTCATTTCAGAGCATCAATTAATTAAAGTGGTTTTTGCAAATTATAAAAGTTGAAAAAGTATATATGATATCTAATCTAAAGAGCATATGAAGAAAAGTTGGAAAAAATATTTGCTCATAATCTTATTCACCGGATCTCTTACAGAACTATTCGCCGAAGGAACTCCTGCTGGAACGGTTATTCAAAGCAGGTCACGTGCAACCTATTCCACAGTTTCTGGTGGTAGAATTGACACCGTGTATTCGCAATATGTTTCAATAACGGTGGCTCAAAAAGGATCTTTTAATATTACTCCACCAACAAATGCTATTACAACATTAAAAGACAGTACCAATGCTGATTATTCTTTTCTTGTTACAAATTCAGGCAATGGTCCCGATGTTGGAAAATTCTCTGCAGCTTCCTCAAAAGGATGGAATGTTAATATATATTTCGATTCCAATGGTGACGGTGTGTTGCAAGCAGGAGAAATTTCAGCTGGTTCGATTTCAAATACTTCAGTACTAGCTAATGATGCTCAGTATAAAATTATTGTAAGAATTAAAGTTCCGCGTGGAGAGTTGCTGAACGGAGTAAAAGACACTACCACCATAATAATAAAATCAAATTATGATTCTTCAAAAGTAATTTCCGGTAGGTATATAACAACAGTTAGTACTTCAGGTATTGATCCGACAAAACCTGGTGTCCTTGTTGATAATACAATTCCTGGACCAGGTCAGAATGTTACATTTTCATTTTCTTTTTCAAATAATGGAAGTGTTCCTGCAACTGAATTGACAATAACAGATTTTATAAATCCAGGATTCACATTTATTTCTGCAACA
>CAYPEM010000027.1:27721-60931 GCA_964409765.1 uncultured Chitinophagaceae bacterium | reverse complement strand
CCTTCGATACTCTTCAGGTCTTTCTTGATGAATTTGATCACTTGAGCGTTCATTCCACGATTCAGAGCGTCAATACGATCGTCACTCTCTAAAACACTCTGCGCAAGCTGTGCATTAAGATGGATGAAACTATCCAGCGCTTGTTGGAACATCTCTTTAGCGATCTTTGCCATATTTGGAATTTCCAGCAACGGCTCATCCTTTGGCGTTTCTGTCAAACGGTACGCAGATTCAGCAATGTTTACTGCGTGATCGCCGATTCGTTCCAGATCGTTGTTGATCTTTTGAATTGCTAGAATCAAACGCAGATCGCTTGCCACCGGCTGCTGCAGTGCAAGAATGTCCACCACACCATTGTCAATATCGATCTCAAGGCGATTGATCCGTCCATCCGATGCGATCACTTTAGCCGCAAGTTCCTGATCATTGTTCATCACAGCATCCAGCGCTTCGGTCAGATTCTGTTCTACTGCACTTCCCATTTTAATCACGTTAGATTTAAGTTGTTCAAGATCTCGTTGGAAATGTCGTTCCATATTTTTTTCCTTTGTTTCACTCATTGTCATTGCGAGAAGTTCTGTTTTTTCAGAACGACGAAGCAATCTTTTTGTTCACTCAGGAGATTGCTTCGCTCGTAAAGGACTCTCGCTCGTCCCGAAGGGACTCCTTCGGAGCAATGACGGTATTATTTTATTCTCTGTGCTCTCTGTGGCAAAAAAGTGTTACCCGAACCGCCCTGTAATATAATCTTCTGTTTGCTTTTTTGCAGGCACAGTAAAGATCTTTTTTGTCACGTCGTATTCGATCAATTCGCCCATATAGAAGAATGCGGTATAATCACTGACACGTGCAGCCTGCTGCATGTTGTGGGTAACGATGGCGATCGTATACTCTTTTTTTAATTCATAGATCAATTCTTCGATCTTTGCAGTAGAAAGTGGATCAAGAGCGCTCGCGGGTTCATCCATTAATATCACTTCCGGGCTGACGGCTAGTGTACGTGCGATGCAAAGCCGCTGCTGTTGACCGCCGGAAAGACTGACTCCGCTTTTGGACAACGAATCTTTTACCTCGTTCCACAACGCAGCTTGATGCAGACTTTTTTCAACTATTTCTGTGATTTTTTTCTTGTCGCGCATTCCATTCATTCGCAGTCCAGCAGCAACATTATCAAAGATTGACATAGTCGGAAACGGGTTCGGTTTTTGAAAAACCATTCCAATCCTCTTTCGGACGACAACGGCATCCATGGAGTAAATATCGCTGTCATCGAGCATCAACTTTCCGGTGATCCTGCTCTCCGGAACGAGTTCGTGCATGCGGTTGATCGATCGTAAGAATGTCGATTTTCCGCAACCCGATGGTCCGATAATGGCAACAACCGTATTTTCAGGAATATCAAAGGAGACATTTTTCAGTGCATGAACTTTTCCAAAATAGCAATTAATGCCTTCAGCTTTTATTTTTGTTTTTTTGGTGTTTACGTTCATGGTGTTTGATGTTTCCGGAATGCTGAACGACGATGAAATTGACTGTTGATCTTTATTTTTAGCGATGTTTTCCATACGATCTTCTTTAAAAACGTTTCCGTGTTGCAAAACGAACAGCGACACTTAATATAACAATAAGGAGCATTAATACGAGAGCGCCAGCCCACGCCTGTCCGATCCAATCTTCAAACGGAGATACACCGTAATTATAGATAAAGACCGTCAATGATGCTATCGGTTGATCAAGCGACGTATGCCAGAAGCGGTTATTCAATGCCGTGAACAATAATGGTGCTGTTTCACCTGCCGCACGCGCAACGGCCAGCATAATTCCTGTCACAATTCCTCCCAGTGCCGAAGGAATAATGATACGCAGCGTTGTTTTCCATTGAGGAATTCCCAGTGCAAGCGCTGCTTCACGAATGGAATGCGGTACAGTTTTCAACATCTCTTCAGTTGTTCGCGTTACGATCGGAATCATGAGAATGCCGAGAGCAAAACCTCCGGCATAAGCGGAAAAATGTTTTGACGGCAGTACGACAATTGTGTATGCAACAACACCGGTGACGATCGAAGGAACGCCGTTGAGAACATCGGTCATAAACCGGACGATCATTCCAAATTTATTATTTCCAAATTCTGAAAGATACACTCCCGTAAGTATTCCAACCGGTAATCCGAGAAGACTTCCTAATCCGACCAGGATCAATGTTCCAACGATTGCATTTGCCAGGCCACCCCCGGGTTCACCGACAGGATTGGGAAGTCTTGTAAAAAAATCAAGGCTCAATGCTTCGTACCCAAGCGTGATCGTATGATAAAAGATCATCAACAACGGCACTAATGCAAGAAGCGCACCTGAAATACAGAGTGCATACATGACAATGTTTTTAATTTTTCGATATCGGAAGATAAATGCATCCATCTATAATCTCCCTCCCGCATCTGAATTACGGGTAAAACTCCACACTAATAATCGTGCTGCTCCGTTGACAATTAGAGCAACAACAAACAATACTAGTGCTATCTCGATCAGCGCACTGATGTACATTTCCGATGTTGCTTCGGTGAATTCGTTTGCAAGAACGCTCGCCATCGTATATGCCGGTTCAAACAACGACGCTTTGATGACCGGTCTATTGCCAATTACCATTGTCACCGCCATTGTTTCACCGAATGCACGTCCTAAACCCAGTATTGTGGCACCTACTATTCCCGATCGAGAATAACTCAAAGCAATTCGTGTCGCTTCCCAACGGGTTGATCCAAGAGCAAGTGCTGCTTCTTTTTGTGCTACGGGAACTGCGTTCAACACATCACGCGACAACGACGAGATGATGGGCAAGATCATAATAGAGAGAATCATTCCAGCGGCTAACATTCCTACACCGTACGGAGCTCCTACAAACAATGGAATAGAACCAAAATGTTCTGTCAGGAACGGTTCAACAGTCGTTCTGATCCATGGAACCATCACAAAAAATCCCCATAACCCGTACACGATGCTTGGAATTCCTGCCAACAGTTCAATAGCAAAAGAGAACGGACGTTCGATCCAACGAGGCGCCAGTTCTGATAAAAAAATTGCAATGCCAACTCCAATTGGCAGCGCAATAAGCAGTGCAAGGAAAGATGAGACAAGGGTACCATAAATAAAAGGAAGTGCACCGTATTGGTCCATCACCGGATCCCATTCCGAACTTGTTAAAAATCCCCATCCAAATTTTTGAATTGAAACTGTCGACGTTGCATACATCTCGTACGCCATTAAGACAATCAGCAGCAGCACCATTGCGGCAAAAAATGAGGTGAGACTTTTAAAAATCGTATCGCCAAAATTCCTTGATCTGAATTTTGGCGAATCTGATTTAAAGATTGATGAAAAGATCATATCGTACGTCTATTCTTATTTAATCGGTTTGCCATTAAAACGAATAGATGATATAAGTTTTTCATTCAACTTCACAACTTCTTTGGGAAGAGGGGAATAATATAATGGCGCTGCGAATTTTTCACCGTCGGTGACAGCCCATTTCAGAAAATTGACCATTGCCTTCGCTTTTTCTTCACTCTTTTGATCTCGATAGACTAAAAGCCAAGTAAACCCGCTGATTGGATAGGATTCTTTTCCTGCGGCATCGGTGATCGAAACGCGAAGATCTGCGGGCATCTTTTTGGCTTCGTTCATTGCAGCAGCCGTTACGGATTCAATCGACGGAACGATAAAATTCCCTGATTTATTTTTCAACGATGCATAGAATAGATTGTTCTTCACTGCATAGGCAAGCTCAACATACCCGATAGATCCGTCGATCTGTTTTACCTGACCGGCAACCCCTTCATTTCCTTTACCACCCAATCCAACAGGCCAATTCACCGATGTTCCGACACCGACTTTTTCTTTCCATTCAGCACTCACTTTTGAAAGATAATCCACAAAAATATATGTTGTTCCGCTTCCGTCTGAGCGATGAACAACAACAATAGATTTATCAGGAAGGGTCAATCCTTTATTCTCTGCTGCAATTTTTGCATCGTTCCATTTGGTGATCTTTCCTAAAAAAATATCAGCAAGAATGTCGGAGGTTATTTTCAATCCTGCACCAATACCAGTGACATTGTAGGTAGCTACAACGGCACCCATAACGGTAGGAATATGAAGGATATCTGTTCCTTGTTTTGTTTTTGCTTCTGCAAGCTGTTCGTCTTTCATTGGTCCGTCGGTCGCACCGAAATCAACTGTTCCTTCAATCACCTGCTTGATTCCGCCGCCGCTGCCGATTGATTGATAATTGAATTGTACTCCGGTCTTCTTTTGATACTCATCGAACCATTTGGAATAGATCACATACGGAAATGTTGCTCCGGCGCCATTCAGTTGTAACTGTGCAGTGGAAATGGAAGTCAGTATAAAGACGAGAAGGGTTATTAAGGTTTTTTTCATTGTCATCCTCTTTTTTTATTGTCTCTTAAAATAAAAAAAGAAGGTAATGAATACATTAACCCTGTGTTAACAAATTGTTAACACAGGGTTTGAAATTCCCTTAAAACGTAGTGGAAAAGGTTAATCGTGCAGTCAGTGCTGCTTCGGGACTATATCCTGTTACTCCTTCATAAGTTTCATATTCGATGTTGGGCTGAATCCATACATTTTTGTCCACAGCCCAGCTGGCACCGGCAATCAATAAATTTTTAACATCAGCTTTTTTATTGCCCGCAGTGTTCGGATCATACATATCGTATCGTACAACTCCTGCTATTTCCGGTGTAACAAAATAAGAACCAAAAATTGAATATCCTTGAGATACCAGGGTTGCAGTACTTACATTCGGTGTCACTGTGGTATATCCATTTTTTCCGGATTGAGAGAATGCCTCAACACCAATACTATACTCTCCTTTTACATTGTATCCGGCAAAAAGAGTTGTGGTCGCTTTGTCTTTATCTGCCCCTTTTACTCCCGGTGCAATAGCAGAATAATCGCTAAACACTGTTACAACGAAATTGGTAAATGGTTTAGCTTGTAAACTCAGATACCATCGTTTGTATTTATCCGATTCTGCTGCGCCTGTTCCTGCATTGTTTCCAACCAAGAACCAGTACGAAAACATCCCTTCCTCGTCGATCTTTCCGCGCAGGGAAAGTCCGAAATCGCGGGAAGAAACAGCACCGCGCAAATCTTGTATCGTTTTTTCAAGCGAACGATATCCCCACACACCTTCGGATGCTTCGAATGCAGGAGTTGGCTGAATACCAATGGTCAAATCACTTCCGGAAAAGATACCTTTCCATTTTAAGTACGCATCCTTCACAAACACACCTACTTTGCCCCCTGTGAAGACAGTGCTTTGATCATTTTCAAAACGAAAACGGAATGAAAATTTTTCGGTAATATCGTTGTCGATTATAATATTGATTCTTCGAAATTGGAATCCATTATAATTTTTTACGGTGCCTGTTCCAACCGCTGGTGCCGACAGTGCCGTGCTGGTATCACGTGTGACATTGTAAAAATAATCACCAAAGGCGACACCGCTGATTTTCAGCGTAGATTTTTCTTGCGCTAGCATTGCAGTACACAATACCATTATTGTCAATATGTATTTCATTGAAGCTCCTCGTATAGGTTGTAAAAAAATAAAAATTTCATCTAATATCTGAAACAATCTTTACAATAATCCCTCAGAACCACTGTTTTTTTACGTCTGAAGATACGAATTTATTGTTGTTAAATCTTTTTGAAAAGAATAAATTCCTTAATAGTGTTCTACTAAACGACCATTTTTTGAAACTGCTCTTTTCGATTTTTGCGGTTCCTTTTTCCCAGTGGATTCGTTTCTATGGAGATGTGTTTCAGCTTTTTCCAGGTTAAACTTTTCCAGCAGATTCTGAAGATTTTCCGTCAATCGGTTCAAATCTTCCGCCGTCTTTGCAATCTGCTGAACACCACTTGCACTTTCCTGTGTTACCGTACTAATCGCTTCGACATTCTTACTGATCGTTTCACTGACATTTGTCTGTTCTTCACTTGATGCCGCAATTTGTCCGACCATTACGGCAACCGATTCCGCGTTTCCAACAATGCCGGAAAGCATAGTACCTGCTTGTTCGGCAAGAGTAATTCCTTTACCAACTTCTTCGGTTCCTTTTTGCATCGATGCCACTGCGTGATTCGTATCGGTTTGAATTTGCCGGATCATCGATGCAATTTCTTTGGTAGCTTTCGAAGTTCGTTCTGCAAGTTTTCGTACTTCATCGGCAACAACGGCAAATCCCCTTCCCTGTTCGCCGGCTCGTGCTGCTTCGATCGCAGCATTCAAGGCAAGCAAGTTTGTTTGATCGGCAATATCATCGATCACTCCGATAATCTCTCCGATTTTATCGCTTGAAGCGCCCAACACCTTTACTTGTTCTGCTGATTGATTGACAACTTCCGATATCCGTCGCATTCCTTTAATGGTCTCTTCAACAACGCTTCCACCCGCATTAGCACTCTCTTTTGCTTCCTTTGCTCCCTCGGCTACTTTGCGGATATTACTATTTGTTTCTCCGAGCGTCTTAGTCATTTCTTCCACAGCGGTCGCAACTTCGGTTGCCTGAGAACTTTGTTCTTGTGCACCGGCAGCCATTTGTTCTGTTGACGAGCTGATTTCGGTACTTGCACTGGCAACTGCCGATGATGCTTCAGAAACCTGCAGCAATGTTTCTTTTAATGAATAAACAAATTTATCAAACGAGCGCTGCAGATCACCAATTTCATCCTTTCGTGCTGAATTGAACTGCATTGACAGATCTGCATTGTCGATACTGGTGACAACTTCCTTGATAGGAGCTGCGATCATGCTCGCAATAAAAATTCCAAACACTGTCCCAAACAAAATAATGACAACCGTAACGATCAATGCAGCCCAACGGCTTGCGGCAACATCGTTATATAATTGTTGTTGGTCCATACCGAGAACCAACGTTCCAATCCGACTTCCGTTTCCTGATATAACCGGTGCAACGGCAACAATGGTGCGTTCGGAGATAAATATTGTTGTTTTGGTTTCACTGGAATATTTTGCTGCATCCGAAATATGGTCCGATGCTTTCTCATCATTGATACCGGCAAACACTTTTCCGTCCGGTGTTAACACGGCGGAGAATTCAACATTCTCAATATCTTTCATTGCACCGAGTACACGCTTGGCTCCTTCAACATCAAGAAAAATGAGAGGATTGACAACACCATTTGCTGTAATATTAGCGAGCCCCGTCGCACTCCCTTCAAGATATTTGTTTAAGTTCGTTGATTCTTTGGATGGAAAGAAAAAGAAAATGAATATTCCGACAACGGTCAGAAGGGTTACCATTGATCCAACAATTTTCTGTTTTACACTTACATTCTGAAGATAGTGAAGAATAAACATTGCTATTTCTCCCTGCATTGAAATAATAAAAGCACTTCATTTCTTTTTGATGAAATGAAGTGTCGATTGAATTAAATATTATTGAACAAGTCCGTACACTGCACAGCAAACAATATAGTTGCCATCTTTTTCAAGATACACCGACTTATCAACGACAACTGTACCGTCGAGACTTTTTCCTTTGTATGTAGCCCATCCTTTACCATACTGAGCTGCAAGAGCAAGTCGTTCTTTGAGGACAAGCTTACCGGCGGAATCTTTTTCCCCAGAAAGATCTGTCTTATTTTTTTTAGGATCCGGATGTGCAACACAGAATCCATTTAAATCATAGACAGAAATGTAGAGATCGCGGTCGATAAACTTCCCTTTTTTGTTTCGGAATTCGACAAATGCTTTTTCTGCTCCATTTGCTTTAATGTATGCTACCGCTTTTTTCACAAAAGCAATTGCATCAGCGGGTGTTGTTTTTTCCTGTGCTGTTGCAGGTACCAATACTGCCATAATTAAGCTGCACAGAACTGCAAATGTTGAAACGTGTTTCATTGGAACATCCTCCATATAGTGAATAGTGTATTGTGATATTTAAAAAGTGGTTCGAAGTTTTCTATTATTGTTCAAATAAGACAAAATTGTCGTAGTTCGCCGATGCCACAATTTATACAAACACCGTACCTCAATTTTGTATTATTTACATCCAAAAAACGAGAGTTTAGAGCAATATTAGGATTAATTCATTTCAGAGAGGCTTGGTAGGAAGTTTGATATTAAGACCATGGCTAATATTATCCACGATCTACCAAAAACTACAAATGGTTCTGCAAATAATTATTTCTACACTGGTTTTGTTTCAGATTCCTGAATTTTGATTTTGTGGATTGGTCTTAACTGAGTGGTTTTTGTTACAGGGTTTTTATGATGTGAGTTTTTTTGAAGGAACTCAGACCGTGTAGAATGGAATTGTGAGATAGAATGCATTCTTGTCTGTTGTTACCATTGTGCATTCCTAAACGAGATCTTCAATAAATGAGTTCCGTACAGATCATTAATCCAATAATGCTTCTTCTAATTTATAACCAACGCCTTTAATGAAGGTAATTATATCCTTATCCTTCACTTTTCCTATTTTCGTCCGAATATTGCTGATGTGTGTGTCAATTGTCCGGGGATGTTCGAGCGATTCCACACCCCAGGCAAAAAGAGCAATGTCTTCCCGAGAATTAATTTTTCCCTTTGTACTCATCATAAGATACAAAATGAGAAATTCAGTTTTAGTTAACCTAATTTTTTTCCCCTCCTTCACAACAATAAAGCGGTCGGGATCAATCATCAGCTGATTAAGTGAAATACATTCCATTGGTCCGTTTACTGGCAGCATGATACTCCTTATGAACAAAATTGTCGGAACATTATCTTTTGATTAAGGTACAAACGGTTTGTTTATACCGAGTTAATTTCATGTTATATTACCGTGAATAACATCGATATCACGTATGCGAACCATTATAATCCCCTTTCTCTTTTTTTTGATGTTCCAGCAAAGCGATATCGTTGCCCAAACATCACCGTCCTCTTCACTATCGATATCACCGGATTCAATAAAGAAACATCTGTTTGTTTTAGGAAATGATTCGCTTGCAGGACGAGGAACAGGATCAAAAGGATGTGAAATCGCTGCACGCTATATTTCTGAAACACTGCGCTCATATGGAATACAGCCACATTCCAATACACGGAGCTATTTTCAAACATTCCCTCTGCATGGCAGCATTCCCATCGAAGAAACAGATTTTAAATTAATTGGATCTGAAAAATCTTATTCACTTCGACTTCAAGAAGATTATGTTCTTTATTCTGCCGGTGCACAGACATTCATTCCTTCATCTGCTCGTATGGTCTTTGTGGGGTACGGTATTGTTGCACCGGAATTTGATTATAACGATTATCAGAACATCGATGTGAAAAACGCTATCGTTGTATTTCTTTCCGGAGAACCCGGTTCTACTGACGATTCATTCTTTGACGGCGAACGCTCGACCATTCATTCTTCCTTTGTGATGAAACAAAAGATCGCACTTGCCCGCGGGGCAAAAGGTAGTATTCTCTTAGCGAATCCGAATGATCATTCAATGAATGACTGGCACGAACAGCAGCGCCAATTTCTTTTTGAAGAAGTTCGATTGGTTTTTTCACCGTCGGAAAATTTGAACATCCTGTTAAACCCAAAACTTTCATCCCTTCTGTTTACCGGTGCTTCATATTCGTTCGGTGATGTTGCATCATTTGACATCAATGGAACAATGAAAAGTTTTCCGCTTGTACTTCGGATCGGGTTTCAAGGAAGGTTCAAAGAGCGAGAATTCCTTTCGTCCAATGTTATTGCGGTGATTGAAGGGGGCGATCCATTGTTGAAAGATTCTTATGTACTCCTCAGCGCACATTATGACCATCTAGGTATCGGTGTACCGATTGATGGCGATTCAATCTACAACGGTGTTTTTGATAATGCTTCAGGTGTTTCTGCCTTGCTTGAAATTGCACGAGTATTGTCATTAAACCCGCAACATTTAAAGCGTTCGATCATTGTTCTGTTCTTAACAGGAGAAGAACGTGGATTTCTTGGATCACAATTCTATTGTCTCAATCCCGTTGTTCCATTGCACAAAACAATCGCTAATATCAATATCGATGGGATATCGTTCTTCGAAAATATTCGATCTGTCATCGGTGTCGGGGCAGAACTGTCCACCTTAGGAGAGATGCTGCAGAAAACCGTTCAATCGCATCATTTATTTTTGGATGTAATTCCTCAAGAGATGTTTCGGCCTGACCAATTTCGAAATTCTGATCAGTTTATGTTTGCTCAAGCAGGTATCCCCTCGCTGCTCATTGCTGAAGGGTTGCACTATGAATCCACTTCATATGTTGATGGGGTTCATCGCTACACAAGATGGACGAAAGAACGATATCATTCACCATTTGATGATCTACACCAGCAATTGAACTTTTCCGCTGCGGCTCAGCATGCATCCTTGATCTTGAGTTTTGCGGAATCTTTGGCTAATAAAAAAAACGAGCCGCAGTGGTATGACCATTCGCCGTTCCTGAACGCCCGTTTACGATCTATTTCGGAGCAGAAATGAAAAGCGTGAACGTTGCTGCAGTTCTGCTGATATTATGTATCGGATGTTCTTCACATTCAGCATCAAAAAAATTTGATTCGAATACCCTTCGCATAAAAGGATCGGATTCGATGTTACTGTTAGTACAGCGATTGGCTGATCAATATATGGTGCAGCATCACGGTACATCCATTTTGGTGGATGGTGGCGGCAGTGTTCTTGGTATTGAAGCATTGATCAATGGTACAATTGAAATTTGCGCAACATCGCGTCCGTTCTCTACTGAAGAAATTCAACGATTGGCCCAGAAGTATAATTCAATTGGCGTTTCCATACTATGCGCAAAAGATGCGTTGAGCATTGTTGTTCACCCTTCAAATCCTGTTTCAAATCTTTCGATCAATGAAATAAAAAATATCTTTAACGGCACAATTACAAATTGGAATGACGTTGGCGGATATAATATTCCAATTTCGATCTACAGCCGTGAACCAAATTCCGGAACATTTCTCTATTTTGAAGAACATGTTCTGTTGGGAGAATCTTATTCAGACAAGCGCCTGGTCATGCCCGGAACTCATGCAATTATTAATGCAATCATCCGTGATTCCACCGGAATTGGATATAGCACATTTGCATATGCCAATACTGTAAAGAGGCTTTCGGTAAACGGAGTTGCTCCAACTCCAGACAATGTCCGCAATGGGACATATCCTATCTCCCGGTATTTATATTTTTATACGATTAATCAACCTGAAGGTGAGATCAAAAAGTTTGTCGATTGGGTCGTTGGTCAAGAGGGTCAACGATTCGTAAAGGAAAACGGCTATATACCGTTGTATGATACAGAATAATTGTTGCGTGCGGATTAAATAAAAAAAGCATCACCGTTTGGTGATGCCTTTTTTATTTGTTACAATCTGAACGACGTTATTTCAACAACATCATTTTTTTAACTTGTGTAAAATTACCTAACTTGAGGCTGTAGAAATATACACCCGAAGAAAGTTTCGATGCATCAAATTTTACATCATAGGAACCAGCGGTGTTAAAATCATTCACAAGTGTTGCCACTTCTTGTCCGACTATATTATACACCTTCAACGTTACATTTCCGGCAACAGGTAAGACATAATTGATGGTTGTTGAGGGATTGAACGGATTTGGATAGTTCTGTTCGAGTGAATACGAAACAGGCGACGCAAATCCGTTATTTGTTTTCACCGAAGTTGTATAGTTTGTGTTGTTTGGATTATAATTCGTCCAACCCGCGTCCCATTGTGCACTTCGTGATACCGAAGGATCGAATGCACCGCGATAACCAACTTGTGTAAAGAATGGTTTGCTCAACTGAACACTGTTGTAACTTGTTCCTGCTGTCGCTGCTTCTGATGAAACGGTCGGACGCGGATCCGGATTTGTTGCATTGAACACATCTACTAATGCAATCGCTGACGGTTGACGGGGCGTTCCTCCAAGATTGTTCCATCCTGCCGTTCCAAAAAATGATCCAAAGGTAAATCCAACTCCTGCTGCAACCGATGATGTATTCAATACATTCGTGCGGGCTTGAACGCTGACATTGCGTATTTGCAGATTACCTTGTAACGCATATGCTGCCGTTGAATCATTCCGAATTGATAGACCAAAAGGATATCCAAGAATTACTGAATTATGAAAGCTCAAACGCGTGTTACGACGAATGACTGCACCATATTCGAATTTATTTCCGACCGGCAACGCGACGGATGTATCAGTTTGAGGACCAACCAACGTGACGTTTGAAAATATCGGTGATGTTAATGGAGATTGTGTTGTTGGCGTAGCATCGTTATCCGATTCAAAACCATTGGATTGACCTGCTGCATCCCACGAGTTTGCATCTCTTTTTCCGAATACAAACTGAATATTTCCTGAATATCCAAAATCCGTATCAAATTCATCATCGGTGCCGTTTAATGCAACCAGATATTTTGCATCAACTGTTCCGCCAAACCACTCGAAAGAATCGTCGTTCGAATTGGAAACTTGAACATATTCGATCTTTGTTCCGTTACCGACTCCGCCCATTGTCAATCCATTGATCTCGTTATTCAACGAAATAATGATTCCGGGATATTCAATACGCACGTACCGGAATACACCGCTGTTATCATTCGGATTATCTCCACCGAATTCACCGCCGACATCTATTCCTTCAATTTTTGTGGTGACTGGTTTATTCGTGGGTGCATTTCCGAGAATCACTACGCCGCCCCAATTTCCGCGAACACGTTGTCCAACCGGTTTAGATGATGTGAATACGATTGGTTCTGTTTTTGTCCCTTCGGCGTTAATTGATCCACCTCGTCGAACAATCAATGTTCCCATTGTTGCACTATCACCAAGGATAACTGTCCCGGCTTGGATATTCAATGTTGCAAGTGAATCAACATAATAAAAACCTGTCAAGACATAAGCGGTATCGCGATATAATGTAACAGATTTTCCTGCTGTAAGATTAAATGGTGTTTTTGATGCGGCGCTTAAACCAGCACCAATAACTTTTATCGGACGTTGTGCAAAGATGATTCTGGATGTTCCTGCATAATTTGTATTTTGCGGATCATAATTTGTCCAGCCTGCATCCCATTGCTGAGTACGCGCAGCTTTCGGATCAAATGCACCGCGGAACGATACTGATTTGAACCATCCATCGTTCAATTGATTGCTTGAATAATCTGTTCCTGCGGTCGCGGCTTCCGAGGCTAATGTCGGACGCGGATCGGGTGTTGATGAAAAAACATCGATAAGGCCGATCGCAGACGGCTGGCGCGGAGTTGCTCCAAGATTATTCCAACCTGCAGAACTGTACCATGTTGCGAATGTAAATCCGACGCCACCGGCAACAGATGATGTATTCAAGACATTTGTGCGGGCCTGTAAACTCACATTTCGGATCTGTAGATTGTTCTGCAGTGCATACGCAGCAGTCGAGTCGTTACGAAGTGAAAGACCAAACGGATATCCCATGATGATGGAATTATGGAAACTCAGCCGTGTATTGCGCCGAATGACTGCACCGTATTCAAATTTTTGTCCCGCAGGAAGCGCAATGGATGTATCCGATTGAGGTCCGACAAGTGTAATATTGGAAAATATTGGCGACGTTAATGGTGATTGAGTTGTTGGTGTTGCATCGTTGTCCGATTCAAAACCGTTTGACTGGCCGGCAGCATCCCAAAAATTTGCGTCTCGTTTTCCGAATGCAAATTGGATTCTTCCTGAATATCCGAAGTCTGTATCAAATTCATCATCGGTTCCGTTGATCGCGATAAGATACTTCGCATCAACTGTTCCGCCAAACCATTCAAATGAATCATCGTTCGAATTAGATACTTGAACATATTCGATCTTGGTTCCCCTTCCAACACCACCCATTGTTAAACCATTGATCTCGTTGTTCAACGAAATAACAACACCCGGGAATTCGATCCGAACATACCGGAACACACCGCTGTTATCGTTGGCATCTGGTCCGCCGTATTCTCCGCCAACATCAATACCTTCAATTTTTGTTGTTACGGGTTTATTGGTCGGTGCATTTCCAAGAATGACAACTCCACCCCAGTCACCTCGTTTACGCTGGCCGGCAGGTTTTGAAGATGAGAAGACGATCGGTTCTGTTCTTGTTCCTTCTGCATAGATCTTTCCGCCGCGTCTGATGATCAGAGTTCCCATCGTTGCACTATCGCCCAAAACGACTGTTCCTGATTGAATGGTCAGTGATGCTAATGAGTCGACATAAAAAAAACCGGTAAGTATATATACTGTATCTCTCGAAAGTGATAATGATTTTCCAGCAGTGAGGTTAAACGGTGTTTTCGATGCGGCACCTAATCCTGCTCCGATGACTTTCGTTGGCTTTTGTTGAGCAATCGCAAAAGAAGCGATGAGCAACAGAAGCAACGTACTAATTGTGTGCAATTTCTTCATGGTATTTCCTTTCGTTGATGAATGTGATTGTAGAGTAATGAGAATAAAAATATCTTCGGTTATCAATGGCACAAAGATAGCGCTGTAGATTTACTTCAACGTAAATGGAATGTTAACTTTGTGTAAAGAAAAAGGTCACGCATTGCGTGACCTTTTTTACGGCAGGGAAAAATAATATTTTAGAAGTTAAAACTAAATTGCAGGGAGTGGGTTATACCGGTGATATTATAGCGATACACTTCGGAACCATGGGTATAGATAGTAGGTTGATTGTTCAAATTTTTGACCGTGTATTTTGTCTCAAGTCCATTGATCAAAAGACTAAGCGGTTGTGTTAACGAAAAATCTACAGTCCCTCGTTGATGTTCGATCACATTAAGATCTCCCACTCCGGCATTTCCGATTGCATCTATCCTCGAACCATATTCGTTATAAAGGATGTTGATCGAAGTACCAATATTTGGTTCAACAAAAAAGAGTGAAACGTTATAGGTATAAGGAGACTGTCCCTGCATTTGTCTAATTCCTTCAACTACACCCGAGCTACCTGAATTTTCACGATACGGGACTTCAGAAAAAATCCTTGTATAATTTGCTACTAATTGAATATTTCTAAAATACTCCGCAACAAATCCAAAATTTTTCCGAATTTCAAATTCCCATCCAAAATTCTTTGCCTTATCAGCGTTTTTCCAACTTCTGTACGTTGCCGAATTTACAACTCTGAATTCCTCAATCGGATGGGAGATATTTTTGTAAAAATAACTAACCGCCAAAAGATCGCCGGTTTCCGGGAAAATCTCGTAACGAATATCGTAATTTCGCGCAAGTGCTCGCGTAAGGTTCAGGTTGCCGACAACGTATTCATATTTATTAAAATCATAGAATTGAACACCGGCTAACTCACGAAATTCTGGACGATTTACCGTTTGACTGTATGCTATGCGAAAATTTTGCACTTCATCGAGGATATAGGTAAAGTTAACGGACGGTAAAAAATCTCTCTTTGCAATTGTAGAAACAACCGGTTCAACACTTGAGAAATTTCCATTCGTAAAGACATTTTGGATTGAATGTTCCATACGCACACCACCGGCAAATCGAAAATTAATGTCTGCAATCGAAAAAGGAAGGTCGAGCATAGTATACGCAGCAAATGATTCCTGCTTAGCGGAATATTTATCAGATGGATTCGTATAATCGAAATAATTGAATTTATTCCCGCCAAAATTACTCTGTGCAAAAACCGAATCAATTCCATACTGTCCAAGTTCAAAGTTTGAACTTAATGGTGAGATAGAATAGTATCGAATATCATAGTGGCGGTTCTTTGCCTCATTCAGTATTCCCAATTTTATTTTAGCATTGTCCACCGGTATTGTAATGTTAACTTTTTCGCCTAGAGAACGGTCATAGAGCGATGCCCAAGCTCTTTTTGTATATTCAGGCTGTGTGCTTACGGTGAAAGGGTCGGTATCAGGATACCCTGTACTTAAATTATAGTCAACCTGTTTTCTATCAGGTTGATCTGTATGTGCTTCGGAAAAAAAGACCAACCAATCAATATTCATATCAAGGAGCTCGGGAAGTTTGTGTTCACCTCCCAATTGATTGGAGAACATTCCCCGTTCTTCCCATTCACTTAAGTAGGATTTAACATATTGATCATTATCGACATCAATTCCGTTTGTGCGAATATACTTATCTTCGGCTGTTTTGTTATAATTATTTTTGAATGTGATCTTATGCACATCAGCGAATTTATAACTAAGATCTATAATTCCTCCCCAGAGAACCGAAAAGCGATCTTGTGTTCCTGAATATTTTTTGTGAAGAACGGATTGGGTGAACGTTGAGCCAATATCATTAAAATTAAAATTTGTCCGTTGAAAATTGTTGCGGTAAGAATACGCAGCAACAATTCCAAGTTGGTCTTCACCAACATCATAGCGGTCGGCAATTGAAATACTCATTGATTGCGCCAATGGTGCCGTTGTATTGCGTGGTGCCCAGGTATTCGGAAGTTTTGCACCTAATGTTCCAATTTGTGAAGCGGTTTTTATTTCATCGGGGAAACTTCGTCTTCCATCATCAAAACCGATCCAATCTTTTCCACCGCCTTGAGTCCGGTTGAACGGCTGATGCGTTGTGATCGAATTATATCCACCGGAAATTACAAATTTTATTGCTCGCGTTTCCGGAACATCAAGTGTATTCAATTGGACAAGACCACCGGTAAAGTCTCCCGGAAGATCCGGTGTGGCAGTTTTTGCAATATTCATGTTCTCTAAAAGATTCGAAGGAAGCATGTCAAATGAGAAACTCTTCTTATCAACACTGGTGCTGGTAACAGAAGCACCATTCAACGTGGTCTGATTATAACGATCGGTCACTCCTCTCACAAATATAAACTTGTTATCAACAAGCGTTACACTGGTGACCCGTTTCAACGCATCACCGGAATTAGCATCGGGTGCTTTTTTCATTTGTTCAGAACTGATTCCATCGCCGATCCCTGACGCTTTTTTACGCTCTGCAAGGATTGCCCCCTCACCTGATTTAATCGCCGTTGCACTGATAACCACTTCTCGTTGTTGAATTCCCTGATCCTCACCAATGCTGACATTTAAAAAAATCTGCTCACCATTTTTCGATACAACCCCGGAGATAACCTTAGTTTCATATCCAAGAAATGAAATTCGAATGTTATACGTTCCTTCTGGTACCTTTTTAATTTGAAATTTTCCTTCAATATCAGTAGATGCTCCCAATTTTGTATCAATAATAAATACATTCGCTCCGATCAGGTCTTCACCTGATTTTTCGTCGGTGATCTTTCCAAGAATTGTTCCGCCGGTCATTGCTTGCCGTTCACGGATTTTTTCAAGATCACTTTGCTCTTGCGATCGTACAGCAGCGGATAAAAGAATTGTTAAGAGAAGTATATAATGTTTTACACTGATCTTCATTTTTGTCCTAATTGTATTTTCATAAAATTATCGAGACAAAAATCGGGTTTTTATGTTAACGTTAAGTTATGGCGATGTTACTAATTCTTTAATAACTGGTAACGCAATCTTAACGCAGCCTTAACGCAAAAAAGAGAGGTTTTCTGGATGAATTTTCCATTTTTGTTGTCAAAATCGTTCTGGTAACAATTTCTTTACTTGTATCTGCAAGAATGTTCATATATTATTACACCATGATTGAAGCGAATAAACAACGGACAAAATTAAATCCGACGCCAAAGAAAAACGTGCGGGGACAACAAGCAAAAAACCGCAAGGTGATTCCGTATTTGCAGAAAGGATCCTCTGCTGTCGATCCGTCGCTGTTTATCAACAGAGAATTGAGCTGGCTGGAATTTAACCATAGGGTACTGGAAGAGGCGTTCGATGAACGTCATCCCCTGCTTGAACGGATCAAATTTCTCTCCATCGTCAGTTCGAATCTCGATGAATTTTTTATGATCCGCGTTGCTGCAATACGGGAGCAGATCATTGCGGATTACGTCGAATACTCTCCGGATGGGTTGGTCCCTCTTCAGCAGATGAAAGCGATTCATGAACGTGTTTCATTGATGGTGAAACAGATGAGCGAATGTTTTTGGAAAAAATTGCACCCGCAGTTATCTGCCGCCGGAATTTCGTTATTGCGAATTGATGAACTCAGCAATGATGATAGAGCCACTCTTACAGAGTTATTTGCCAGTAAAATATTCCCGGTGCTCACTCCCTTGGCATTCGATCCCGGACATCCTTTTCCATATATCTCCAACCTCAGTCTTAACCTTGCGGTTGTTGTTACCTCCAAACAAGGTGAAGAGCGGTTTGCACGCGTGAAAGTTCCGGATGTTCTTCCGCGGCTTATTGAAATACCAAACGATCAATCCGGCAATGAAACGTTCCGCTACGTGTGGCTGGAAGATTTGATCGCATCAAATCTTTCTCTGCTCTTCCCCGGAATGATCGTCAAAGAATCGTACGTTTTCCGTGTTACACGAAATGCCGATATTGAAATTCAGGAAGATGAAGCGGAAGATCTCATCAGTTCAATAGAAGAATCAATTCGGTTACGAAAATTTGGATCGGTCGTTCGCGTTGGTGTTCAGGAAACGATGCCTGAACGGATAAAAAATATTTTGATTGAAAATCTTGAAGTGACAAAAGAGGATGTGTATCCGATCAAACAGCCTCTTGGACTGAACCATGTCATGAGTCTCTTAAAAATTCCACGACCTGAACTGAAAGACCCGCCATATCTGCCTGCTCATCAGATCTCGGATGAAGAATCTGAAGAGCTGTTCAATATGATCCAGCGGGGCGATCTACTTTTGCATCACCCGTACGATTCCTTCACACCGGTAGTCCAATTTATCAAAAATGCGGCAAGTGATCCCAATGTATTGGCGATAAAACAAACTTTATATCGCATCGGAAAGGAATCTCCGTTGATTCCTCTTTTGATCGAAGCCGCTGACAACGGAAAACAGGTTGCAGTGCTGGTGGAATTAAAAGCGCGGTTTGATGAAGAAAATAATATCGGCTGGGCAAAACAACTTGAAGAGGCAGGTGTCCATGTCGTCTACGGTCTTGTCGGTTTAAAGACTCATGGAAAAATGGCTTTGATCGTCCGGAAAGAAAGCGACGGATTACGACGATATGTTCATCTCGGTACGGGCAACTACAATCCTGTGAACGCTCGAATTTATACCGATTATAGTTTCTTTACATGCAAAGAAGATATTACCAACGATGTTTCGGAAGTTTTCAATTTTTTAACGGGTTATTCAAAGAAAGAAGAATTTTCAAAGTTGGCGGTAGCACCAATTACTTTGCGTGATACCATAACATCGCTCATAGAACGGGAAGCAAATCATGCGCGCAACGGGAATGAATCACGGTTAATCTTAAAAATGAATTCGCTGACCGATCAAAAGATCATTGAAAAATTATATGATGCTTCGACTGCCGGCGTAAAAATCGATCTCATAATTCGGGGAATTTGCTGCCTCCGCCCTGGAATAAAAGGAGTGAGCGAAAATATTCGTGTCATTAGTATTGTCGGCAAATATTTGGAGCACAGCAGGGTTTTTTGGTTCAAGAATAATGGAACTTCCGAATTATACTTGAGCAGTGCCGATCTGATGGGAAGAAATTTAGATCGAAGGGTTGAATTGATGTTCCCGATCGATGATGTGGTTCTTGCAAAACAGGTATTTCAAGAATCACTGGAAAGCGCTTTGCTCGATACGGTTGGTGCCCGCCTTCTTCATGCTGATGGTAGTTACTCCAGAATCAAGCCAGGAAATGACAACGAAGCATTTGAAAGCCAAAAAGCAATTGCACAATCACGCCTTCGGAATGTGCAGCATATAAAGCTAATTCCCCGGGAATTCCCTCAAAAAAACTGACCATTACTCATGAAATTGTACATTGTTCGCCATGCAATTGCTGAGGAACGAGGTAAAAATATTTATCCAAACGATGACCGGCCTTTGACAAAACAAGGTATTCGAAGAATGCAAAAGAACGCCGAAGTAATCGCAACATTAGTCGATGCTCCTGTCACAATCATATCGAGTCCGTTGAAGAGAGCAAATCACACAGCGGAGATTCTCGCCTCAGCACTTAAAAAATCATCAACCATTACCAGGAGTGATTCCTTGTTGCCGGAAGCGACCATTGAGAACATCATTCAGCTTTGCATAAAACACGCGGCCAACGATAGAACGATGATCGTTGGTCATGAGCCTTCGTTGGGAAAATTTATCTCTGCAATTCTTCATCACAAAGGAGAACTGTTCCCGTTGAAGAAAGGATCGATATGCTTGATTGAATTTAACGTGCAACAGCCAAAAAATTCAGAACTGCTTTTCTATATTCCTTCGAAAATCCTCCGAACGTTTGCTCGGTAGTTTTGATAGTCTTAAAAAATTGATTTCTTTGTTCTAAGCACTTCAGTATATTCCTTTATATGAAAATACAATCCAGTAAAAAAAATATTGCCGCAATTGATGTTGGGACAAATTCCTTTCATTTGATCGTTGTTGAGTATTCTTCCTCAACCGGTCAATTTCGAACATTAGCGAGAGAAAAGGAATTGGTACGACTGGGCTCCGGTTCCACGGATATGAAGTATCTTTCGGAGAATGCAATGACCCGCGGAGTGCAGGCGTTGAGATTGTTTAAAAAGATTGCGGATGGGTTCAACGCTCCAATTCGCGCAATTGCCACAAGCGCCGTACGCGAAGCCTTGAATCAAGATGAGTTCATCCGCCGTGCAAAATCTGAAGCAGGAATTAAGATCGAAGTTGCCTCCGGTGTTGAAGAAGCTCGGATGATTTATCTTGGTGTTGTTCAGGCCCTGCCGGTGTATAATAAGAAAGTTCTGTGTATCGATATCGGCGGAGGAAGCACGGAATATGTGATCGGTAAGAAGAATAAAATCCTGACGAGCAACAGCATAAAGCTTGGCGCTGTTCGATTAACCGATCGATTTTTTCCTTCGGGACGTGTGACTGAAAAAGCGATCAAGGAATGCCGGAAATATGTCCGTGGGACACTCACTCCAATTCTCCGTGAGATCGGAAAATTTGACTATCAACAGACAGTTGGGAGTTCGGGAACAATATTGAATTTGGCAAAAATAATTCTCGCTGTTCGCGGAGAACGGAGTGAGCTGTCGCTCAACAATATCCGTTTTACAGACAAAGAATTATTTTCTGCTGTAAATACCATCCTATCGATACCAAAACCGGATGATCGTGTGAAAATTGAAGGACTCGATCAATCGCGGGCAGACATTATTGCTGCCGGCGCGATCATCCTGGAACAATCGTTCAAGGAATTTGGTATTAAAGAATTAACCATATCCGAATATGCGTTGCGCGAGGGGATCATCTTCGATACGATGGAAAAATCGGCACAGCGTCCTTCTTTCCATCATTTATCGGATATTCGGTATAACAGTGTGCTCAATCTTTCGCAGCAATTCCACAACGAAATTTCCCATGGTAAGAAGGTTGCCGACCTTGCCTTAAAGATTTTCGATCAAACGGAAAAACTTCACCACCTATCCGCAACGGAACGTGAATATTTAGAGGTTGCAGCGCTACTGCACGAGATTGGGCTTTCCATATCGCATGCGCTTCATCATCGGCACTCATACTATATTATCAAAAATGCAGAGCTGTTGGGATTTACGGAAAATGAAAAAGAGATCATCGCCAATGCCGCTCGTTATCACAGAAAAAGTCATCCGAAAATAAAACATGAAGGATTCCGGCTCTTATCCCTCGAAGATCAACAACTGGTATCAAAGCTTGCAGCGATACTTCGTATTGCGGATGGACTCGACCGAACACATAACGGTAAGATCGCGGATATACGTGTAAAATCTCTCGGAAAGAAACTCCGTTTTCTCATCTCAACAAAGCGGAAAAACGATCTTGAGATTGAATTTTGGGGTGCTGAAAGAAAAAAGTATCTGTTTGAAGATATCTTTCATGTTTCAGTTGTCTTTGAGCAAAAACGGACATAACAGAGTGTTCATAACTTCATGATTACTCTTTATCGTACGATAATCTTTTCATAATCTCTGCATGATAAACGGTTCGTATGTTAGCTTGTCTTTTTATGGAGAAGCTGACTATGCGGATCGCACATATTTCTGATCTACATCTGAATCCTGATTATTTTCCTGAACGCACCGAAGCATTTTATTCCATTTTGGAAAAATGCAAGTCTCTTTCCGTAGATCATCTTGTCATTACGGGCGACATAACGAATCAGGCCAAACCTAAAGAATTTGCACATGCTCGGAATATTCTGAAAGAATTTGGATTTCTCGATTCTTCAAAATTGACAGTGACTGTCGGAAATCATGATATTTTCGGCGGGCCGTATCATGCCGAAGACGTGCTGTCATTTCCGGGGTTTTGCAAGGGGACGAACTACGATGAAAAAATAAAAGAGTTCTATTCCGCATTCAGAGAATCCTTTGAAGAGTGCAAATATGTCTCCGGAACCTCGATTTTCCCTTTTGTAAAAATACTTCATGATATTGCTTTTGTAGGAATAAACTCCGTCGCACAATGGAGCTCAATAAAAAATCCGTTAGGATCAAACGGAAAAGTTGAGAAACATCAATTTCAACAGCTTAAAAAGATTTTTGCAAGCGATATCCTAAAAGGAAAAACAATTTTGATCCTGATTCATCATCATTTCAACAGGATGGAAAAGAAAAAATCTGAAGGGAAATTGGAACGACTGTGGCATACGATAGAGTCGAGCACAATGAAACTGTGGAAAAAGAAACAATTGTTCCAATTATTCAATAGTAACAATGTGGGAAAAGTATTACACGGACATATTCACCAGCATCGTGAATATAACAGAAAGGATATAGATTTCTTAAATGCAGGCGGAACGATGTTTACCCATCCGAATGGTAATCACATGTTTCATCTCTTAGATATTCACCGAAATGCTATCGAACACACAAATATCAAGGTCCCAATACCAAAGCAATTTAAAAACATATTGAGAAATGCAAAATAAATTTATTGTTTTCCCATATACACCAGTTTCACTCCGGCAAGTTTTGCATACTCAGTGATCCTCTCATCGCGATAGAATTCTTTATAATAGATCTTCGTAATTCCGCAATTCGCTATCAATTTGAAACATGTTAGACATGGGGACGCCGTGACATAAATCTCTGCCTGATCGATACGAATACCATGTTTAGCCGATTGTGCAACTGCGTTAGCCTCTGCATGAACAGTGCGGACACAATGGTCATTCTCAATGTCATGACCAACTTCATCACAATGAGGGGCTCCGCGCAGACTTCCGTTGTATCCTGTTGACAGAATCGTTCTGTCACGAACGATCACTGCACCGACATGTTTTCGGCTGCACGTACTTCGTGTTGCAACCTGCTCGGCGATGTTCATAAAATATTCGTGCCATGATACTCGTTGGTCGTTCATAAAATTCCTATCGGATGAGTTGCATTTTCTTCATTTCAACATTTTTTCCTGATATCAAACGATACAGATATACACCGCTGCTCAATGATGATGCATTGAATGTTACAGAATGTGTTCCGTATAATTGTTCTTCATTGATCAAGGTGGCAATATCTCGTCCCAGTATATCATACACTTTTAATGATACATGACTGGTCAGTGATAGTTGATACTTGATGACCGTTGTCGGGTTAAATGGATTTGGAAAGTTCTGCTCAAGCAAAAATTCTGTCGGAACCGATTCGTTTTCGACGAATGAAACCGCCGTTCCGAAAATTCCAAGCTGGTCGGCAACGCCTTGCGCTATTGCATGTGCTGTTGTATCAAATGAATGTGCGGATACACAGTTCATATCCTCATACGTAAGAGCAAGGACTTTTTCTTTATGATTGTACCAAAACCAACTTTCGGGATACTGTTTTGAGGCGGATCCACTCCAGCTCATGTGGGAATTCCATGGCTGTATCCATTCGGGAAAATTGAAGACTACCGTATCAATAAATCGTTTTTCAATGTTTGCATAGAGTGACGATGTTCCAGAAGCTTCGTGGAACCAAAAGAATTTATGACATTCGTACGCGGAGTGCATGTTCAACGCAATTTGTATCGGATTCGGTTCTGCCATTAACCGCCTAAAGGTATTTCGCAATACTACAACTTCGGGCTGACTTGGATACACTTTGGTTGTATCCCAATTGCTTTCAATATCGATATTATTTGCATTCTCGCGTGCTTTTCCAAGTTCAACTCCATCGGGATTATACATCGGAACGATCGAAAAAACGCAGCTGTCGCGGAGTTTTTTTCCCAGTGAAGAATTGGATAATAGAATTTTGATGATCTCGTTGGTAACCCACGTACCTTGTACTTCACCCGGATGAGTGCGTGCATGGATCCACACTCTTTTTCGTGGAATCGAAATCTGTGTTGTATCTTGAATTGTCAGGAGGAACATTGTCCTTTTCTGCACTGTTGCTCCAATCGAATCGACAACAACAAACGGACTTTTCTTCCATTCTCCAAGATCAAATAACAACGTATCGTAACCATATCCCCAATTTCCGGATGCGGCGATTTTAAATTCCATTGTTGTCGTATCGGGAAATCCGCAAGGATCATTGAGAAAATCCACTTGAGCGGATGAAGCAACTACTGTTATCAACAACAATACAGTTGTGTACGATACTCTATTCATTTTAAGAGAGACATTTTTTTCGTTTCAATACTATTTCCGGAACGCAATCGATAGAAATATAACCCGCTGGAAAGTGACTGCGCTTTGAAGGTCGATGTATAAGTGCCCGGTTCAAGATATTCATTCACAAGTGATGCGACTTCTTTTCCAAGGATATCATAAACGGTTAATGAAACCAGTGATGCTTGTGTAATTGAGAATCGAATATTCGTAGAAGGATTGAACGGGTTTGGATAGTTCTGCTCCAGAATAAATTGCTGTGGAATTTCAGCGCGGTCATCATGAACAGTTGTTAATCCATGTTTAAATAATAGTGATATCCAAAGATCGGCATCCAAGAGCCACGAGAAATCACCCGGTTCATTGAATCGCTGATATTGATAACTTACCCCTGTTAGTTGTTCCCACGCTCGATTTGCTTTTTTACCCTGCGCGGTATCATCCGTAAACAACGCGAAAGTATCATTTGCCGTGCTTGACCATTCTATTCCCACAAAGATCGATTCCGGCGCAAAGGTACTGCCGGCAACATTGAACGATTTTGGCAGATCGAACCTGGTTGGTTTTCTGGAAGTATCGAATTTTGTAATGATCGTTTTGATACTTGAGATCAATGCTCCGGGACCGCCGGACAATGAATCATAATTTTGAATTCCTGTAGCAGTTTTTTTGAACACTACAGTGATCGAATCCGGTGTACCAACAACTTTTGTTACCGCCATCCAAATGCTGGCACCAACGACAGAAACCTCTTCGGTCACATCAAATCGTTGGTACTTTCCTATATCACCATATCCATTCGTTCCCGCAATATATCCCCATCCGTAAGGATTTTTAAGGATCCTCGTTGAGTCTCCATAAAACAAAGAATCGATCGATTGTGCAGACACCGATGAGATCATCACAAAAAGAATGATAATGAAACGTTTCATAACAATCAGCTCACAGTTTTAATTGGATTTGATAAAATAATACATTGATAAGTAAAGAAATGTTTATTCAAAGAGCAACAACTGTTCTATCTTCAATTTTTTGTAAAAAGAAACGTGCGTTCTCTGTATTTTTTTTTTACATTGCACAATAACGTTTAATAGGATTCTCACATGAAGATCAGCATCATCGGTGCCGGAAATGTCGGCGGAAGTTTAGGAAAAATTTGGGCCGAAAAAGGACATACCATCATTTATGCCGTCCGAAATCCATTGACACCAAAAATACAGTCTATTCTTGAAGAAACAGGTCATGGAGCCATTGCACAACCGGTGAAAGAAGCAGTGCAAAATTCGGACGTCGTTGTCCTTGCCACTCCATGGGAAGCTGTCGGTGAAGTTGTGTTTCAGATCGTCGATCTGAAGGAGAAGATCTTGATCGATTGTACGAATCCTATCCGGCCGAATCCTGAATGGCCGCTTTCTCAGGGAGCTTCTGCAGCAGAAGAAATTGCAAAACGTCTGACCGGATTCAAAGTTGTCAAAGCGTTCAATACGGTTGGCGCAGGAAACCTGTCGGATCTTAATTTTGGATCATTGCATGCCGACGCATTCATGTGCGGCGATGATGATGAAGCAAAAAAAATAGTGGCGCAATTAGCAAAAGATATCGGATTTGATGCTGTTGATGTCGGTGGCTTACGCAGCGCGGAAATGCTTGAATCACTTGCAAAATTGTGGATCACGCTTGCTCATCAACAGGGCATCGGATCGAATATAGCCTTCAAACTGCTGCACAAATAACATTTGGGGTTTCAGTAATACCAACGATCGCTCATTATTGACTGTCTTATAACATTCTAGTTTCCAACATAACGTTCAGACCATTCTTTTTAACCAGGTGAAAGGATCCTGCCGATGATACTCGATCATCTCTCCCGCGCCGAAAAGTACTTTAATGTTCATTCAAGTTTCAAACATGCATTTGATTATCTGAAACAGACCAATCTTCGAACCTTATCCGAAGGCCGTCATGATATAGAGGGTGATGATATCTATATTATCATCGCTATTGACAAAGTTGGAAATGAACGACGAAAACTTGAAACACATAGAAATTATATCGATATCCAATTACCGATCGAAGGATCGTTCCCAATTGAATGGCACGATGTGGATTCCTGTAAGAACGTAACAACAGTGTATGACAGTGAAAAAGATGTACAGTTATACAACGACCCTCCATTATTCACTGTACACCTTGCTTCCGATATGTTTGCCGTGTTATTCCCGGAAGATGCTCATGCAGCGCAGCCGCCAATGACTTCCGTAAAAAAGGCGATCGTCAAAGTTGCAGTGTAAATTAGTCATGGAACTTCAATTACAAAAATCATTACTCCGTCCTTGGAACATCGGCGATGAGACCTCGCTTGAGCATCACGCCAATAATCGCAAGATCTGGATGAATGTGCGGGACCATTTTCCGTTTCCATATCTCCACAGCGACGCATTGCGATGGGTTCAGCATGCCTCGCATAATCTATCGCAGACCGTCTTTGCAATCGTGATCAACGGCAATGCTGTTGGTAGTGTTGGTCTTGTTCCAAAGGATGATGTGTATAGAAAATCGATGGAGATTGGATATTGGCTCGGAGAAGAGTTTTGGGGAAAAGGAATTATCAGTGAAGCTGTAGGAGCAGTCACAACATATGCGTTCGATCAGTTCGATGTTGTCCGGCTGTTTGCCGATGTGTTCGAATGGAACAAAGCATCGATCCGCGTCTTAGAAAAGAACGGATATGAGTATGAAGCACGATTGAAAAAAGCGGTGTTTAAAGACGGAAAGATTGCTGATGCCTTGGTGTATGCAAAAATAAAAGAATGATTATTTTAGTTTAAGGATGGCTGCACATATGCATTTCCATAACCTTGTAAAGTCGATCAACGAAATCTGAGAAATCACTATGAAACAATGGAAAACAATTTCACGAACAACGATTCTCGATCACAGCAAATGGTTGAAAGTAGAAGATCACTCCATTGAACTTCCGAATGGTACGATCATCGACAAATGGTGCTGGCTTGTCTCTCCAGATTACGTGAACGTCGTCGTTCAGGATGAGGATGATAATTTCGTCTGTTTCCGTCAGACAAAATATGCTGCAGATGGAATTTCACTTGCTCCGGTCGGAGGATATCTTGAACCAGGGGAAGATCCGTTGGCGTGTGCAAAACGGGAACTTCGTGAAGAACTGGGATACCAGGCGAGGGAATGGATATCATTAGGGCGCTTTCCGTGCGACGGCAATCATGGAAATGGTTTTGCAAATTTATTTCTTGCATGCGGTGCACATCAGGTTGGAGAAATCATTGCGGACGATCTGGAGGAACAAGAGATCATCAAACTTTCACGCGCAGAATTGATGCAATCGTTATTGGATGGAGAATTCAAGGTTCTTTCTTGGTCAACAGCTGTTGCATTGGCATTATTTCATGTATAGAATGAAAGCAAAATATATCTCCATAACATTGCTCTTCGCATTGTTTTCTTGTTCGGGAACTCAATTTGTTACCGATACACAATCAACTGATTTTACAGCAGAAAATATTTTCACCGGCAGTATTGAAGGACCCGCATTTGATAAGAACGGGGATCTTTACGTGGTGAATTTCCAAAGAAATGGTACGATCGGAAAAGTTGGAATGGATGGCACTGCAGAATTATTCGTTGAACTGCCTCAAGGAAGTATTGCTAACAGTATTCAATTCAATTCCAACGACGATATGCTGTTGGCTGATTATCCGATGCACAACGTTTTAAAAGTGGACATGAATACAAAAACGGTTTCTGTCTTTGTTCACAATGAGCATTTTAACCAACCGAACGACTTGTGTATCAATAAATATGATCAGCTCTTTGCCTCTGACCCGCACTGGAAAACAAGCACCGGAAAATTGTGGCGGATCGATCCGGACGGCACATCAACGCTGCTTGAAGACAGTATGGGAACGACCAATGGAATTACATTGAGTCCCGATGAGGCGACATTGTATGTTAATGAAAGTATTCAACGTACCGTCTGGAAATATTCCGTCGATCAAGACGGGAATATCTCACAGAAAAAATTGTTCCACCAGTTCAATGATTTTGGAATGGATGGAATGAAATGCGACAATGAAGGAAATCTTTATGTAACTCGCTATGGTAAAGGAACCATTGCAGTCGTTTCTCCCGATGGAATCTTGATCAGAGAAGTGCAGTTAAAAGGAAAGAACTGCAGTAATCTCGTCTTTGGAGGACTCGACGGCCGAACAGTTTTTGTCACACTACAGGATCGAAAAGGAATGGAACGTTTCCAAAACGACATTCCAGGAAAAGGATACTAGGGTGCCGTATCGTTGTATTATATTGTTTACACTTTTAATCTCTTCAGTATCCTCCGCTCAGACGTTTTCTCAATTTGTTCAAAAACTTGAAGTGATTTCTCCCGCTCAACGAAATGCTGCGGTTCAACGATTCTTTCAATTACATCACAGCACACCGATCGTTGAACCGGATTCACTCCTTCATTTTGTATACTATGGTAAAGCAGGATCGGTCGGCGTTAATGGAAATCTGCAGCATTGGAATGCCCCGGACGAATTACGAAAGATCGAGTGCGGTGATAGCTCATTGTTCTATCGAACGTTCAGTGTTCCGCCAAACGCACGGCTTGATTATCAATTAGTGATTGATGGAACGTATCGTTTGGACCCAAGAAATCCAAATCTAACACCCAGCGGGTATGGTCTGCATTCTGAGATACGAATGCCAAAATTCATTTCATCGCCGTATTTAACCGATCGAGATTCGATTCCTCGCGGCTCGATACACAGCGAGAGTTTGAATGACCATATTCTTCCTCCGCTGTTGCACTATTCCGTTGCGGGACGAAAGATCGAGGTCTATCTTCCGCCGGGATACGATACGCTTTCTCACCTCCCGTCACTGTACGTTCATGATGGATTTGAAGCGGTCGATTTTGCATTACTGCCTACGATCATCAATAACTTGATCGCTGAAAAAAAAATTCCGCCGATCATTGCCGTTTTCATTCCTCCTGTTGATCGGAATGAAGAACATCTTGGAAATCAACGAGATCGATTTATACAACTTATCTGTAATACTCTTGTTCCCCGTATCGATAGAAAATATAGAACCGACAGATCTCCGCTTAAACGTGCAATGATTGGAATCTCTTCTGGTGCACATCTTGCTTTATATACCGTCATTAGCAGACCCGATCTCTTTCAAAATGTCGGGGGACAATCCTCAACAATAACTCAAGAACTTCGCAGTCTTACAGAACTACAATCACAGAAAAATACCTTCTCTTTATCGCTGAAGATTTATCTGGACTGCGGACGGTATGATATCAAACCCGACGAAGCTGATCTTGGAAATTTTGAGTTTCTAACATTGAACCGTAAATACAGTGATCTTCTTTCATCACTTCACATTCCACATTACTATAGAGAATTCAACGACGGACACGAATGGGCAAGCTGGCGCGAACGTATGCCCGACATTCTTATTTATTTTTTTGGAAGGTGACCATGACAGTGCTCTCCGAACGAAAATTGCATTTGCTAAAAGCACAGCATAACGCAGAAGAGTTGTTCCGTGCAATTGAACAACGGAATCTCATTGTTTCCGATAAATCTGAAAAAATACTGAATGATGAGGTGTATGAACTTGCATTCCAAATGTTCGGCATCCGTAAATACTGGCATAAACGGATCGTCCGTGCAGGAAAGAACACTCTCCTGCCCTATAAAGAGAATCCGCCTGATCTGATCATTCAATCCAACGATATTCTCTTTTTCGATTTCGGTCCTGTGTTCGAAGATTGGGAAGCGGATTTTGGCAGAACATACGTGCTGGGAAATGATCTGCAAAAAATAAAACTGAAAAATGATATTGAATCTGCATGGTATGAAGGGAAGAAGTATTACGATGCGCATTCTTCAACATTGACCGGCGCTGAATTCTACGGTTACATCTCTTCCCTTGCAGAGAACTACGGATGGCGCTTTGGCAACATCCACTGCGGACATTTGATCGGGAATTTCCCGCACGAACATATTCTCGGAGACGAAGAACACAACTATCTTCATCCGAACAATCATATCAAACTTTCCGAACTTGATATCAATGGAAATCCGCGCGACTGGATTCTGGAGATTCATTTCGTAAACAAAGAGAAGACTTTCGGTGGTTTTTTTGAACAATTATTGAGCGTGTAAATTTTTTAAAAAATATTTCTTGCTTCAATGAAACTTTTATCGTAATATTACGATAAAGATAGTACTTATGGGAACGACAAAAAAAGAAGAATTCACCGTACGACAAAACCGTCTTGCAGAACTGGCGAAAGCGATCGGCCATCCGGCTCGTATCGCCATACTGGAGTATCTTTCCAAAAGTAATTCATGTATGTGCGGTGACATCGTTGAAGAACTCCCCCTTTCACAATCGACGGTCTCGCAGCATTTACGCGAACTAAAGAACGTTGGATTGATCAAAGGAGAGATCGAAGGAACATCGGTCTGTTACTGTATCGATGAAAAAGGGTGGAATGAAGTACAATCGATGCTCGGCAATTTTGTCGTTTCCGTGAAAAAGTGCTGTTAAAAAAATTTTCTTCCATTAATCGTAATATTACGATATTATTAAGAAAGGAATTCACTATGAACTCGACCGAAACAAAAGAACCTTGCTGCGGAACAGACTGCTGCTCGTCTTCCAAAGGGGGAAAATAATATGGCTACCGATCAGGAACTGAAAGATCTCGTCAAAGAGAAATACGGAGAGATCGCATTGCAATCCAAAGAACAAAACACATCCTCTTGCTGCGGAACTGATTGCTGTTCAACTGTCGATTTTTCTATTATGGCGGAAGATTACACCAAACTTTCCGGATACGTTGCCGATGCGGATCTGGCATTAGGCTGCGGACTTCCGACAGAATTTGCGCAAATTAATAAAGGTGATACGGTTGTTGATCTTGGTTCCGGTGCAGGAAACGATGCATTCGTTGCACGATCGATCGTCGGCGAAACTGGACACGTCATCGGCATTGATATGACCGAACCGATGCTTGAAAAAGCGAATAAGAATGTCAAAGCGCTTGGATTCACCAATGTTGAATTTCGTCTTGGCGATATTGAGAATATTCCGATCGAGAAAAACACCGCCGATGTCGTCGTCAGCAACTGCGTGATGAATCTTGTGCCCAATAAACAAAAAGCATTCTCCGAAACATTTCGTATCTTAAAATCAAGAGGACATTTTTCAATCTCTGATATTGTGTTGAAAGGTGAATTACCGGACAATATCCGTTCAGCCGCAACAATGTATGCGGGATGTGTTTCCGGTGCGCAGCAGATGGACGAATATCTGAAGACGATCAAGGATGCAGGATTTATCAATATTGCAGTGCAAAAAGAACGTGAGATCAATATTCCCAATGAGTTGCTGGTAAAATATATCTCGTTGGAAGAAGCGCTGGAGTTTAGAAAAAGTGGTACAGGGATTTTCAGTATCACCGTCTATGCCGATAAACCTTGAAAATGCAGCAAAGAACCGTTCACTTTAAGTGAACGGTTCTTTCAACTAAAAGGAAGAGTAACGTCAATGTCAAAACGCATATTGATTCTCTGCACCGGAAATTCCTGCCGCTCACAAATGGCGGAAGGTTTTCTCAAATCATTCCACTCAACACTACAAGTCTTTTCCGCAGGAACAAAAGCGGCATCTCGGGTTCACCCCAAAGCAATTCAAGTGATGAATGAAATCGGGATCGATCTGAGCAAGAATTTTCCAAAGACGGTCGATCAATTTCTTTCGGAATCGTTTGACTACGTTGTCACAGTCTGCGACAACGCAAAAGAAAGTTGTCCGGTGTTTTTCGGAAATGTGAAACACCGATTACATATCGGATTCGATGATCCTGCCGATGCAACGGGAACTGAAGAAGAAATCCTTTCTGTCTTTCGCCGTGTGCGGGATGAGATCAAAACCGATTTCTTCAAATTCTATACCGAAACTCTACTGAAGAATTAATCATGGCTTCTCTTACCAAAAAACTTTCCTTTCTTGATAGATATTTAACGCTTTGGATTTTTATAGTGATGCTGATCGGTGTTTTTTCCGGCTATGCGTTTCCCGGCATCGTTAATTTCTGGAATTCATTCCAGAGCGGTACGACGAATATTCCCATCGCCATTGGTTTGATCTTAATGATGTATCCTCCACTGGCGAAAGTGAAGTATGAAGAACTTGTCGATGTCTTCAAAAACAAAAAAGTGCTGATCCTTTCGCTGGTCCAAAACTGGTTAATCGGTCCGGTACTAATGTCGCTGCTTGCGGTTATATTCCTGCGGGATTATCCGGAGTATATGGCGGGATTGATATTAATCGGTCTTGCACGATGCATCGCCATGGTAATCGTCTGGAATGAACTGGCGGAAGGTGATACGGAATATGCTGCGGGGTTGGTTGCATTCAATTCAAT
>CAYPEM010000027.1:6440-27621 GCA_964409765.1 uncultured Chitinophagaceae bacterium | reverse complement strand
GCAACATTATCGTTTACCGCAGCAAGTAATAATTTTGAACTGGCAATTGCAGTAGCAATCGCGGTGTTTGGGATTAATTCCGGCGTTGCCTTTACAGCAGTGATTGGTCCGCTGGTTGAAGTTCCGGTTCTCATCAGCTTGGTAAATGTCTCGCTCAGATTAAAAAAATATTTTGCTGTTTCGCTGTAACTGATGTACCTTTCATAAAAACATTATGAAACGATCCCTTTTTGTTATCGCATCTGTCATAAGTCTGTATTACGTAAACGGCTGTTCTTCTTCCAAAGAATTTTCTTCGCAAAATGTTGAAGAACAGATCATGTCCGCTCAGCAGTGGGGCGGAACTCCTGCGATCGATTCGCTCGCAAAGAAACATTCTATCACCCACATTACACTCCATCATCAGGGCGAACCATTCCCGAAGGGAAAAGACCCGATCCAGTATCTGCGCAATCTTCAAAGCTGGTCCCGCAGAGAGAAAAAATGGATCGATATTCCCTATCACTACATTATCGACCTTGATGGAAAAATCTACGAAGGCCGGAACATCAATTATGCCGGCGACACCAATACCGAATACGATCCAACCGGACATGCGCTGATCGAAGTTGTCGGGAATTTTGAAGAAGTTGAACCGAATCAGGAACAATTGAATGCAACCGCAAACCTGATGACGCTGCTCGCAATTCAATACAACGTCCCCTCCGATTCGATCCGTGCTCATAAAGATTATTCCACCAAGACTGTTTGTCCGGGAAAAAACCTCTATCGGTATATTCACAATGGATATTTTCGAGAAAATGTTGAGAAAAATTTGAAATTGAAGCAAAATCAATAAAAACTGATCATATAGCATTAGTAAAGATTTTTTAATTTAGAAATCCGGATATTTTTCGTATATTGATGCAGTCAATTGAACGTCCCGCACGCAATTCGGGACGTTTTTTATTATAAAAATCTTGTTCTCACACAAAGACACAAATAACAAAAATCGACCTATTTGTCGTTTTTTGTTGTTCCTGACAGCTTTGCGTGAAATGTTCTAGAAAGAAAACAATGTTCAAACAAAGCAATGTCCGCAATATCGCCATAATCGCACACGTGGATCATGGCAAGACAACACTCGTTGACCAATTATTGAGACAAACCGGCACATTCCGAGACAACCAAACGGTTGAAACACGCGTGATGGACTCGAACGCGCAGGAAAAAGAACGCGGTATCACCATTCTTGCAAAGAATACATCCGTTTTCTACACTGACAAAAAAACCAAAGAAAAATATAAGATCAACATCGTTGATACTCCCGGTCACTCCGACTTTGCCGGCGAAGTTGAACGGACACTGAAAATGGTGGATGGCGTTCTTCTGCTTGTTGATGCATCGGAAGGACCTCTCCCCGGAACAAAGTTCGTTCTTAAAAAATCATTGGATCTGAATCTGCAGCCGATCGTCGTCATCAACAAGATCGATCGTAAAGATGCCCGTGCACATGAAGTGCTGGATGAAGTGTTTGAACTTTTCTTATCGCTCGGCGCAAACGATCAGCAGTTGGATTTCCCGACTATCTATGCAATTTCCAAACAAGGAATTGCACAGCTTGAATTGGAAGATAAAGGAACATCACTCGAACCGTTGTTCGATACGATTGTATCAAAGATCCCGCCGCCAAAAGGAGATGAAAATGAACCGTTCCAAATGCTTGTGACGACCATTGATTACAACGATTATCTCGGCAGACTTGGAATCGGAAAAGTACACCGCGGTAGAATCCATATCAAGAATCAAATGAAGATTATCCATCGTGACGGTGTTATAGAAGATGCGCGTGTGGCAAAAATTTATACATTCGAAGGATTGAAACGTGTCGAAGTAGAAGAATCAAGCGTCGGCGACATTATTGCGATCTCCGGAATGGAAGATGTCGATATCGGCGAGACCATCGTCGATGCCGCAGATCCGACACCGCTGCCGTTCGTGGCGATTGAAGAACCGACATTGTCGATGAATTTTGTGGTGAACAATTCTCCGTTCGCCGGACAAGATGGAAAATATGTGACCACGCGAAATCTGCAGGAACGATTGATGAAAGAGCTTCGCTCAAACGTCAGTCTGCAGGTTGAACTGACCGACTCGCAGGATACATTCAGAGTGAGCGGCCGCGGCGAATTGCATCTCGGTGTTTTGATCGAGAACATGCGTCGTGAAGGGTTTGAACTGCAGGTTTCACGTCCGCAGGTGATCTTAAAACGGATCGATGATGTACTCTGTGAACCGATCGAACATGTAGTGATCGACGTTCCGGATGAATTTACCGGATCGGTAATTGAAAATCTCGGCAAGCGCAAAGGCGAGATGAAGAATATGATCTCTGCCAACAACAATACTCGTTTGGAATTTTTTGTTCCCGCGCGCGGCTTAATCGGATTCCGAAATGAATTCATGACCCAGACAAAAGGAACCGGAATTCTCCATCATAACTTTCATGGCTATGAACCGTTCAAGGGTGAACTTTCCCACCGCACGCGCGGCGCATTGGTTTCGTTAGAGACCGGCGAAGCAGTTGCATACGGAATGTTCAAACTGCAGGATCGTTCAACATTCTTTATTGAACCGCAGACTAAGGTCTATTCAGGCATGATCGTCGGCGAAAACTCGCGCGAAGGCGATATGACGGTGAACGTCTGCAAAGCAAAACAATTGACGAACATGCGCGCATCCGGAACCGATGAATCCGTGCGGCTTGAACCGGCATTGTTGATGACGCTGGAACAGGCGATCGAATGGATCGGCGATGATGAATATGTTGAAGTAACTCCAAACTTCATTCGTCTCCGCAAAAAGATCCTCGACCAAAACGAACGGAACCGTGCATCGAAGAAAAAGAATACGGTTGAAGAATAGATCAGATTATATAGAACAACAAAAAATCCTGCTATAAGCAGGATTTTTTGTTTATTGGAGTTGGATTTAATTCCTCTTATCTTCATTACAGAAGAATTCAATCACTCCTATTACTCTAAAAATATGAAAAACTATTTTGTTTTTTTTGTCATCATCTTTACCCTCTCCTTATCAGTTGCTCAAACACAGGATATGCCGATCGGAGTTTTTGATTCAGGCACCGGTGGTCTCACCGTTCTGCAAGCGATCGTAACGCTCGACAGTTTTAATAATACAACCGGACTTCCGGGATCCGACGGGATTCCCGATTTTTCAAACGAGCAATTCCAATATTTGGCAGATCAGGCAAATATGCCCTATGGTAATTATTCAGCTGAAAAGAAAGTTGATCTGCTGCAGGAACATATTTTGAAGAATATGAATTTCTTTCTGAACACATCATATACGATCCATTCAGGAAACCAATGGAAACAGCATTCTAAAACGACGGTGAAAATGATCGTGATCGCATGCAATACAGCAACAGCGTACGCTCTTGGCGACATCAAAAAATTTGTCGGTAAGAAAAATAAAAATATTCCGGTCGTTGGAGTTATCAATGCGGGAGTGAAGGCGGCGATGGAGTATCAAAAGAATAACCCGGGAACGATTGGGATATTTGCCACCGCCGGAACCGTCGCTTCAAACGGATATCCTAATACAATAAAGAATTTCGCCAAACAAATGAACATTCCTGAACCGTCCGTTGTCAGTCAGGGAGGCGTTGGTCTCGCTGAAAGTATTGACCGGGATTGGAGTTATTTCAGCGACACGTTGACAACTGTGCGGACAACGTATAAAGGTCCATCAATCAAAAACAAACTACTGCCGATCGATCCGTTATTGTTATCGGTTTATCAATTCAATCCTGACAACAACAAACTCCTCTGTGAATTTGATGCATCGGGAAATTGTCTCGAAATGCAGTTGAACGATCCTGCAAATTATGTACGATATCATCTTGTTACAATGCTCGAAAAGATGAAACAGCAGAACTATACTGTTCCGCTGAATACATTGCTTCTTGCGTGTACACATTATCCGTATATGCGGGATACGATTTCGGCAGTGTTACATGAATTATACGATCTTAAAACAGATGGGGAATATCGTTATCGAAATGTTCTGGCATCCCATGTGGAATTGATCGACCCTGCAATCGAAACGGCGAAAGAAGCTTATGCAGAATTGCGGCAGAGGAATATTCAACGGTCAAATTCTTCCGTTGCATCCAATACTTTTTTTATCAGTGTGCCGAATACATCGTTGAAGGAAATACAACTGCAGCCGGACGGTTGGTTCACGTACGATTATAAATATGGAAGAATTACCGGTGCAAAGAAACAATACGTTCAGTATGTTCCGTTCGACAGAAAGAATGTTTCAGATGCAACCTATCAGCGGTTCAGCGAAGTGCTGCCTGAAGTGTATTCGAAACTGAAATTATTTGTTAAAGATTTGAAATAGATCCTCTTCCTCTTGTGATAACAAATAGAAATCATCTCAAAAATACCAAATCATTGTTATGCCGAGCGGAGTCGAGGCATGGTTCTAAGAAATAGTCACACTTCGACTCCGCTCAGTGTGACTATTTCTAATATGATTCTTTTTTGGGATAACATCTAACAACAATCCCGCTGTCGGTGGGATTGCTTTTCCCTATTTTTTCTCTGTCTGTACCGGCAAATTTTCTGTATATTTTTCCGTTCAAAAAAATCTCTCTTTTAAATATTTTTATTATGACTTTGCCTTCCTCTTCCCCGTCATCCCGAATTGATGTTGTTGACGCGCTGCGCGGATTCACCATATTGTCCATCATGCTTCTGCACAACATCGAACATTTCGATCTTTATTATTTCCCGCAGTATCTTCCCGACTGGATCAAAAATCTGGATTCGAAAATATGGGATTCACTCTTCTTTTTATTTGGAGGGAAATCGTACGCAATCTTTGCCATGCTGTTCGGATTCACCTTTTTCATTCAATCCAACAATCAGGAAAAAAGGGGTGAAGGTTTTCGGGCACGATTTGCGTGGCGGCTTTTTCTTTTACTGTTATTTGGAATCATCAACACACTCTTTTATTCCGGTGACATCCTTGTTCTTTATGCCATTCTAGGTGTTTCGCTGATTCCTGTCAGCACGTGGAGCAACAAAGCAGTCTTGGTCACTGCGGCCATCCTGATGATTCAACCTTTTGAATGGATAACAATATTATCAGTTTACAAAAATCCTGAATATATCTTTCCGCCAAATCTCTCCAATTATTATTACGGACTGTCGGGAGCATATATGACGGGTGATTCATTCTTCAATTTAGTGAGCGGAAATCTGTTGAACGGGCGATTTGCTTCACTTTTTTGGTCATGGGAAAACGGACGTTTTTTTCAAACTGTATCTCTATTTATGATCGGAATGGTGCTCGGACGAACAGAAAAGTTTCTTCCGTCAGAATCAAATGACCGGTTTTGGAAAAAAACGATCGTTGTTTCAGTGATCCTGTTTATTCCTTTGTATTACCTCCGACTCAATATCCGCGAATTTATTTCGAATGATGCCATGGCGGGGCGTTTTGACATTATTATCTCTTCGTGGTCAAATTTGGCGTTCATGATATTTCTGGTTTCGCTCTTTATCACCGGCTACCGGACTGTATCATTCTCAAAAATATTATCAGTTTTTAATCCATTGGGACGAATGAGTTTGACGAATTACATGATGCAATCGATCATTGGATCGTTTATTTATTACGGATATGGTTTAGGGGTATATCAATACACCGGAGCAACGTATTCCGTTGCGATTGGAATAGTTCTCTGCACTCTTCAAATATATTTCTGTCGATGGTGGATGAAGAATCATACGCAGGGACCGATGGAAACGATCTGGCATCGTGCAACATGGATAAAATTCACAACGCTCTGATTTACGATTTAAAGTCATCGTCATGCTGAACTTGTTTCAGCATTTTGAAAGACCCCGAATTGTCATTGTACGGCATCCCGTACAGCGGAACAAGTTCGGGGTGACGTGTCGTCAAAACAATCCACTATAGATATTTTGTCTTCTGGAGTTCCATTCAAATTCGGCGTATCTTTGTCCAATGGAACTGACTCTCTCCAATATTATACTGATCATCGCAGCGGCACAAGCTTCTCTCCTATCATTGTTGATCTTTCAGAAACATCAAAATCTTTTTGCGAACCGGTTTCTTGCATTATTGATGGGAAGTTACACGATAGTATTGATTCACCTTTTTCTTCAGGATACCGGATATTACGAATTTGTTCCGCAGGTTTTTATCGTTGTCGGGCTTCCGTTAGCAGCCTTCCCGTTCCATTATTTTTATACAAAATATTTGATCAATCGCGCCGTTGCGTTTAACAGAAACGACTGGCTCCACTTTCTTCCCTTTCTCTGTTTTGAACTTCTCCTGTTGATCGGAGATCTTTTGGGAACAATGGACTTTACATCACTGGCTCTTGCTGGTCCGTCAGAAACTCCGCTTCTTTTTCAATTCTTCAATGTTGCCATTATTGTTCAGGGTCTAACGTATACCGGAATCAGTTATCGTCTCGTCAACAATTATAATAAACATATCAAGGATGTCCTGTCTTCAATCGAGCATGTGCAGCTTCATTGGTTACGGAATATAACCATTGCTGGATTATCGGCATTGATTCTTTTTTTAACGGAACTGCTGCTGCTTGCGAACGGAGTGAATATCTCCAATTTCGCATTGTCATCCATTGTTTTTGCAGTATACGTTTATGGTATGGGATATGTCGGATTATTGAAATCGGAAATTTTCGCATCGCCGAATGTTGAACGGGAAATGGAAGAAGTGGTGCAAAGTGAATCGGTCAAGAGCATAGAATCATCGGAAAAATATGAACGATCAGGGCTTTCCGAAGAAGCTGCTCAAAAATATCTCCAACAATTGCTGCGGTTGATGGATGAACAGAAACCGTTTCTCAACAGCGAATTAACCCTTTCGCAATTAGCAGCTTCGGCAGGAATCTCACCTCACAATCTTTCGGAGATCATCAATTCCCTCCGCGGACAAAATTTTTACGATTTTATCAACGGATATCGCATTGAGCAGATAAAAAAAGATTTGGCTGATCCCTCAAAACAACATCTTAAAATTCTTTCCATTGCATTCGATGCAGGATTCAATTCAAAAGCAACATTCAACACATTATTCAAAGAACAGACTGCTAAAACTCCTTCTGAGTACAGGAGAAGTATTTTGCAAACAACTATTGAAGAATAATACTCTCGATAAAAAGACATCATGAAAAAATTACTATCTATATTCCTGATCACTTTCGTAACAGTTTCCTACTCGCAAACCACAGTCGTTCCATTTTCGCGCGGAGTTAATCTTACTAACTGGTTTCAGGAATCGAATGCTAAGCAGATCCAATTTTCAAAATACACAAAGAAAGATTTTGAGAATATCAAACTCCTTGGATGCGATGTTATTCGACTGCCGATCAATCTCCATGGAATGACAAGCGGAAGTCCAAACTATACGGTCGATCCTCTCCTCTTTGAATTTCTCGATCAGGCGGTTGATTGGGCTGAAGAACTAAATCTTCATATCCTTATTGATAATCACAGCTTCGATCCTGCCGTGAGTACTTCACCATCCGTTCTATCGATCCTGATACCTGTCTGGAAACAGGTTGCTGAGCATATGAAACACCGTTCAAATCTGGTGTACTATGAAATATTGAATGAACCGCATGGCATCAATGACATTGTCTGGAATGTCATCCAAAAAAATGTCATCGATTCGATCCGTGCCGTTGATTCATTCCATACGATCGTTATCGGACCTGCGGGGTGGAACAGTTATAATAATCTTAACCAGATGCCGATCTATGCAGATACAAATCTTATATACACATTTCATTTTTACGATCCGTTCATTTTCACTCACCAGGGGGCAAGCTGGTCGGATCCATCGTTGGTACCGTTAGCAGGAGTTCCCTTTCCATACAATGCAGCAACGATGCCTGCGTTACCGCAAGCATTGGTCGGCACGTATGTCCAAAATGAGTTCAATAATTATTCGAACAGCGGAACTGCGGCTTCGGTAAAAAATCTGATCGATATTGCTGTGAACTTTAGGAACAGCCGTCATGTTCGGATCTTCTGCGGTGAATTCGGCGTATTCATTCCGAACAGCAATAATCTGGATCGTGTGAAGTGGTACGAACTGATGCGGACATATTTTGAGGAAAAAGATATCGCATGGACAACATGGGATTATCAAGGAGGATTCGGTATGTTCGAAAAAGGGACCGACGAATTCTTTGACTATGATCTCAATATTCCATTGATCAACGCACTTGGATTGAACGCTCCTCCACAAAAAGAATTTTCTGTCATGCCGGATACGGTGAAATTCGACCTTTACAATGATTATATCGGACCAAATATTGCCGGATCGAGTTATTCCGCCAATAACGGAATCGATTTTTATTCCGTCAATTCTCCCGTTGATGGAAAATACTGTATCCGATGGAACGATGCGCTGCAATACGAACATATCGGATTCGACTTTAAGCCTACAAAAGATCTTTCCGTTCTTAAGAGCAAAAATTATGCTCTCAGTTTCTGGATCCGAAGCAGCTCTTCCGGGTTACAATTTGATGCTCGATTCATCGATACAAAGAACGGATCCTCGGATCATCCATGGAGAATGCGAAAAATCATTTCTTCATCCGTAATAACTTTAGATGGCGTGTGGCATCAGGTTCGAATTCCACTGAGTGATTTCACCGAACATGGATCATGGGATAATGCTTGGTACAATCCCGAAGGAAAGTTCGATTGGAGTGCTATTGATCGATTTGAATTTGCTGCCGAACAGATTGCGCTCACAGGAAAAGAACTATGGCTGGATAATGTTGAGATCGTTTCAATGGATCCTGCGTATGTCGATGCCGGTTCAATTCTGCCGACGGATTTTACACTCTTTCAAAATTATCCCAATCCATTCAATCCAAGTACAACATTCCAATATCAATTGCCGCGAAATTCTTATGTGACATTGCAGATCTATAATGTGCTCGGTCAAGTTGTTGAAACGTTGGTTGATCAACGAAAAGATGCCGGAACGTATCGTGTGCAATGGACCGCAAATATTTCTGGAGGAGTGTATTTCTGCCGGTTCCAAGCAGAAGATGTTGTGCAGACAAAAAAACTGCTGCTGTTAAAATGATGCGATAATTATAATCGGTAAAATCCTTCAGAATGCTGTGAACATTCTCTCCTTCAACCGAAGAACAGATCAAAGTTATCCCGCATTGAATCATTTTATGCCGTTGTTGTTTATTACCAATCATTCCATTCTTGACTTTGAGGATTAACAAACAGTATCTTCTCTCGAAGAACACTTCTACGATTTGTGATGAATGGAGGAGTATAAACATATGCTTCAACGATATCAATTACATTCCCCTAATCCTTCGATTTTGTTTTCCACCACTTTCATCTTAACAGAAAACGACCCCTCATCCTTCATGGGATCGATCAATGATCATTTCATCAAATTATTCAACGTTTTTCTTCGATGAAACTTCAAACAAAATTAATTGCCGGATTCAGTATTGTCGCTGCAATTGCACTGATAGTATCCATTTTTGGATACTATCAGGTAAAGAATCTTGGTTCGGCGCTCTATGAAGTTGGTGTTGTAAGACTTCCCAGTATCACTGCTCTGCATTTGATGAAGGAAGCAAAGATCACATTAGACGGTTCTCAACATTTTCTCTCTTCAGAACAGAATGATACTGCGATGATTTCACAAGAACTTGCCGAACAGCAGTATTCATGGAAGCAGTTTGATGAAGCAATGAAACAGTACGAACCCCTGCCGCAAACCGCAGAAGAAGAAAAAATATGGAAGCAGTTTACCCCTGCAATAAAAATTTGGCGTAGCGACTATGATTTAATGAATTTGAAAATATTAAATGGTGTGAAAGAAATCGATAAAGACCGATACGGGAGTGCAAAAACTAAAATCATATCCTCTTCTTCAAAAGTCGAGACATTATTGAACGATCTTATTACCATCAATCAGCAGGTTGCCGACGAAGCCAAAAAACGATCAGTAGACAGTTATCAGGATATGATCTTCGTTCAACGAATGATGCTGTTTTCGAGTATCGGCGGAATGATCACCGCTATACTCTTTGGGTTTATCTTTGGCCGACGGATCAGCAAACCAATTATACAGGTAGCCGAAACTTTGTCGAACATTGCACGTGGTGATTTAACAGCGAATGTCACGATCAGATCCAATGATGAAATCGGACAAATGACACGTGCAATGAACAGCATGACCGAAACACTTCGAACAAGTGAAACTCAACTTCGTTCGATCGGCGATAATCTGCCAAATGGAATGATATATCAAATTGTCCGAAAGCACGACGGCACAAAACATTTTCTCTACGTCAGCGCCGGCATCGAACGGCTTCATGGTCTTACCGCAAAAGAGGTCTTATCAGACTCAACCGTTCTATATAATCAAATACTTGCTCAGGATTTGCCAATTGTTCTTGCTGCTGAAGAGGAATCTGTTCAATTGATGAAGGTATTCAATGTCAATATACGGATGCAACACACGGATGGACAACTGCGTTGGTTGAATATCGCATCATCGCCGCGGATGCTGGAGGACAACACGATTCTATGGGATGGAATTGAAACGGATATTACCGAACGGAAAATAACAGAAGAAGAATTGAAACGATCACAAGAAAAATTTTCAAAAATGTTTCGTATCAGCAAGGCTTCCACATCGATTATACGATTACGCGATAGACGTTTCATTGATGTAAACGATTCATTTCATTTGTTAACGGGATACACACAAAATGAAATTATGGGGCGTTCCATTGATGACTTTAATTTATTCAGGTCAAAAGAGATTCTCGACGGCTTATTTGCTGAATTGAAGAACAATGGTTTTATTGAAAACAAACAAATTGTATTCTATAAAAAAAATGGAGAGGTTGGTTTCGGTTTTCTATCAGCAGTTTTAATAAACCTTGAAGGAGAACTTCACATTCTCTCCACAACAATGGATATTTCGGATTTAAAAAAATCAGAAGATGCTCTTCAAGCAACCACGGAACAATTACATATGCTTGCTGCCCGTCTCCAAGAAGTCCGGGAAGAAGAACGAAAATCACTCTCTCATGAAGTTCATGATGAATTGGGTCAAGTCCTCACCGCAATGAAAATGGAGACTATGACCCTTAAAGAAATCCTCCCTACAAACGACAAGAAGTTTCAACAGCATGTCATATCCATTATTCTGATGATCGACAATGCAATCAAAACGGTTCAGGATATTTCTGCACGCTTACGTCCGGAAATGCTTGATTATTTAGGATTGCTTGCCGCTATTGAGTGGCAGGTTGAAGAGTTTCAAAAACTGAGCGGTATTACCTGTACATTGAAACTACCCGATCACGAACTTTCCATTGATGACGAACGATCAACAGTTTTATTCAGGATACTTCAGGAGACGTTGACAAATGTTGCACGGCATTCAAAAGCCGATCATGTTGAGATCACACTTGCTGAACTGACAGACGAATTCTGTTTACTCATTAACGATAATGGAATCGGAATATCGGAAGAGCAGCTTCGAAATCCGAAATCATTTGGATTAATCGGAATTCGCGAACGTTTGCATCCATATCATGGTATGAGTACTATCTCTTCCGGTGACCATGGCGGAACAACTGTTAAGATCCAACTTCCAAAAGCACATCAATTATCGAATAGTATATGATTAAAATTCTTATTGTCGACGACCATCCTTTTGTTCGCCATGGTTTATCGTCTGAATTGGCAAAAGCGTCAGATATGAAGATTGTGGGAGAAGCTGAAGATGGTTTTGTAGCGATGAGCAAGGCGCATTCCTTAAAACCTGATATCGTTCTGCTTGATATTTCGCTTCCCGGGAAAAACGGCCTGGATGTACTGAAACAACTGCAAACCGAACTTCCCCATATCAAAGTTCTTATTCTCAGTGCGTTTCCTGAAAAACAATATGCAATTCGCTGCCTGAAAAATGGAGCGAAGGGATATCTAACAAAGAAAAGTGCCTCCGGCGAATTATTGCTGGCGATCAGAAAGATTATGCGTGGAGGAAAATATGTGAGCGCATCGTTGGCGGATTTGCTGGCATCAGATGTCGCTTCGGATAACACTCGATTACCCCACGAAGAATTATCTGATCGCGAATTCCAAGTGTTGTGCCTTTTCGGTCAAGGAAAAACTGTCTCTGAAATTGCAGATATTCTTTCACTTAGTATTTCAACCATCAATACCCACCGCGCTAACATTCTCATTAAAATGAACATGGATACCACTGCCCAGTTAATTCGCTATGTTATAGATAATAACCTGGCTGAATTGGAAGGATAATTCCTTAAACACCCATCCCTCTTTTATAGAATACAAACTACTCCTCCTTTAGCAGATATTCCCATCTTCGATATACGTAGTACCGCGTAGTATTTTTTACGATTGAAAAATCAAATTTCCTGCTAACAAAAAACATTTTAATCTTGCAGATATTGGATGCGTGAATATCAAACTCTTGGAAGTTCTATGACTATTTTAGTTGTCTATGGCTCAAAATATATCGGTGATCAGGTCATTAACTTTTTACAGAAACTTGATCATCTGACGATCGTCCGAACCACTCAGTCCCACAATGATGCAATGAGTTATTTTGCAATGTTCAATCCGCAAATCGTCATTCTCGATGCCGAATTGAACGGAGGAAAAGGAATTGAAGTATTGCAGCATTTAAAGAGTTTTAAAACGCCTGTTCTTGTGATGATGACGGCGGTATCGACCTATGGTCAATACCGAAAGGAATGCATAAAACATGGGGCTGACTATTTTTTTAATATCCCTGATGAAATACAAGACCTGGGAACTACATTACATCACTTGGCGACAAAAACTAATATTTTAGAAATGTTAAATAAGTAATGAGCAATCAATTACAAATCAATCAACAAGCAACTCCATTGCATTTTTCAGAAGAACTCTATCGAATGCTTTTTGAAGGTACCAATGACGCAATCCTGATTATCAACAATGAACAAATCGTTGATTGCAATCGCAGGACAATGGCGTTGTTTGGTTATAAAGATAAAAATGAAATTATTGGAAATCCGCTCTGGAAATTCACACTGCTGTTCCAATCAGATGGAACTGATTCTCAAAAAATGATTGAAGAAATCATGGCTGCATCGAATGATTCTCTTCGGCATTTTCAGTGGAAGTTGGCAAAAAAAAATGGATCCGTTTTTGATGCTGAAGTATCGCTTAGCCGAACAACCATAGAGAATGAAACTTTCATGCAAGCAGTGATAAGGGATATCACCGATCAGATGGTTACTGAAGAAGCACTGCAGGAAAGTGAAGAAGCATACAGAAAACTTGTGATGACCGTTCCCGAGGTGATTGTAAGAACCGACCTCCAAGGAAATATCAAATTCATTAACGAAACAATATTTCCCACAATGAGGTGGTTATCTAAAGAACGTCTTTTAGGGAACAATATTTTTTCCTTTATCGCTCCCCAGGACAAAGAACGGGCTTCCAAAAATCTGCACCGTCGTTTCTTTGACAATATCGGATTGCAAGAATACACCCTTCTCTTTGAAGAAGGGATTTCAGTAGAGTGTGAAGTGATAGGAAATATCCTCTATGATAAAAATGAAGTCCCTTACGGAACAGTGTTCGTTATCCGTGATATTTCGGAGCGAAAAAAAATTGAACAGCAACTGCGTGAAAGTGAAGAACGGTTTCGCATCATTTTTGAGAATGCCGCGATTGGAGTAGCACTTGTGGATATGCAGGGTTATCCAATAAAAAGTAATATAGCTTTTCGAACGATGCTGGGTTATGATGAACGGGAACTTTCCCAAATGACCTTTGTACAATTTACGCATCCTGACGACGTTACTGAAGATTTACATCTCTTCCAAGATCTCATCGAAGAACGACGGAATAATTATCAAATAGAAAAAAGATACTATGCTAAGGACGGAAGTATCGTTTGGGGCAGGCTTCATGTCTCATTAGTCAAAGATACCGAAGGCCAACCACGGTTCGCGGTAGGAATTGTTGAGGATATTACCAAGCATAAATTTGCCGAACAGGCGTTACTGGAGAGCGAGAAACGATATCGAGATTTTGTCGAAACAATGCCGGACGGTGTCTATCGAAGTACCCATGAAGGAAAGTTTCTTGAAGTAAATCAAGCGATGGTCGATATCCTGGGATACGACAGTAAAGAAGAAATCAAAAACATCGACATCAAATCAGAACTGTACTTTCAGCCAATCGACCGGGAATCCGCCACATTGGACGAAGAAAACGCAGAGATGGCAATATTTCGTCTGAGAAAAAAAGACGGATCAGAAATTTGGGTGGAGGATCATGGACGGCTTGTGGTCGATGATCATGGAACCATACTTTTTCATGAAGGAATTTTGCGCGATATCTCAGCCCGTAAAGAAGCAGAAGCAGAACGAAAAAATCTAGAGGCTCGTTTATTTCAAGCTCAAAAGTTAGAGTCAATCGGAACACTTGCCGCAGGAATCGCCCATGACTTCAATAACATCTTGAATGTTATCATGGGGAATGTCAGCAGAATCAATGGTAGGTTGAGCGATGATGGTAAACTAAAAAGGCGTGCAGAAGTGATTCTCAGTGCTACTGAACGTGGAGCACAACTTGTAAAACAGTTGTTGACGTACGCCCGCAAAACAGATATTGAACAGCAGAATGTTGTGATCAATGATCTCATTAATGAAACGGTACAATTATTAAAAGAAACCTTTCCAAAAACAATCGAAACATCACTCTCGCTGCAGCCTGATCTGCCGACCATTCAAGGCGACTTGAATCAACTTCATCAAGTGCTCATGAATTTGTGTGTGAATTCCAGGGATGCCATGCCAAATGGTGGAACATTGACCATTACAACTGAATCCGCTCCTTTAACAACTGTTCGTGCTCAATTTTCAAATGCTTCCGCGCTGAATTATGTGTTAATAAGCATTAAAGATAACGGTACCGGCATGGATGAACCTACCCAGAAGAAAATTTTCGACCCCTTTTTTACGACTAAGGAAAAAGGAAAGGGAACCGGTTTGGGTCTGGCGGTGGTCTTTGGTATTGTTGATAATCATAATGGTTTCATTGAAGTAAAGAGTAGTATCGGCAAAGGTTCAGAATTTTATATCTATTTGCCCGCAGCTGGAAGTTCGAAAGAATTGAACGTAAAAATGAACCCGTTTATTAGCAATACTCAGGGTCATGGTGAAACAATCCTTGTTGCAGAGGACGATCAGCTTGGAAGAGAGTTGATCGAAGAAATTCTTCAAGAGCATGGATATAAGGTCATCTTGACCGAACATGGAGATGAAGCAATCGATGTATACGAAAAAAATATTGACCGTATTGCACTCGTACTTACAGATCTTGACCTGCCGAAAAGTGATGGGGAAAAAGTATGCAAAAGAATAAAAACTCTGCGTTCGGAAATTCCTTTGGTTGTCATGAGTGGCTTCGTTGGTTCTGAAAGAATTGAAGCCCTTACTAAGATTGGTATCAACGATATTATTATGAAACCATATAATTTCAACGATCTATTAATGCGGGTCAGAAATATATTGGATGCGAAATCAATTAAATAGAATACTAAAACATCATCAATCACAATACGGAGAATATCATGAATGAACATTCGGCAGGTGCCGATAAACAGCACGGCCCCGATCAACTGCTGCAGCTCGTCAGTTTCACAATCGGTAACGAAGAGTTTGGTGTCAATATTCTGCAGGTGCAGGAAATCAACCGGATGGTAGAGGTCACTAGCGTTCCGAATACTCCGGAGTACGTTGACGGCGTTATCAATTTACGCGGAAAGGTCATACCCATAGTCGATCTTCGCCGCCGATTCGGAATGGAACGCAAAGAAAAAGATATGAACACACGGATCATTGTCGTTGAATTGAGCGGTAGAGTGATCGGCTTCGTTGTTGATGCGGTCAGCGAAGTGCTCCGAATACAACAGAGCGTCACGGAACCACCCCCTTCCATTGTTGCCGGTATTGATGCAGAATATATCACTGCAATCGGCAAACTGGAGGATCGGCTTCTGATCCTGTTGGATCTGGAACGAGTGTTGACCGTTGAAGAGACCAAAGAACTTGTACCAGAAGTATAATAATAACATTCATATTCACAACTGTAAGGAGATGTACAATGCAATGGTTTTATAATTTAAAGATCAGTGTAAAATTGATCTCAAGCTTTCTCTTTATTGCTGCAGTGGCTGCGGTGATTGGAATTGTCGGGATAACGAAGATCAATACTGTCAACGATGCCGACACGGTACTGTATGAGCAAATGACCGTTCCTATCGGACAGATCGGTGAAATTTCTACATATTTTCAGCGAGTGCGTTCTAATGTGCTGGAGATGATCGCTCTAAAAGATACAGAGCACATGAAAAAGATCGCCCCAAAGATAGAAGACCGATTGGCGGAACTCGAAACATTTTGCGCAAAATTTGAAAAATCGATCACCGATGAAAAGGAACGAGCAGTATTTGAAGAGTTTCGAAAAGCACATCAACAATATGTTTCAACATTACACGAAATGATGGATCTATCCCTGCAGGGGAAGAATGCTAATGCACTGGCTATTTGGTTCGGTGCTGCCGATAAAATACGTTCAGCAGAACAATCGGCAATTGAAAAGCTTGTTGCCATGAATATTGAAGATGCAAAAAAAACATCGGATCAAAACAGTGTTGAAGCCAGCTCGGCAACAACAATGACGCTTGTTGTCATGTCGATCGGGATATTCTTCGCTATCGGACTTGGAATGTTTATTTCCCGCATCATCAGTTTGCCGCTCATTGAGCTTTCAAAGAAAGCAGAAAATATTGCCGACGGTGATTTGACCGTTGATGTTCAACAAACATCTACAGACGAGATAGGACAATTGTCAGGCTCGTTCAAACGGATGGTGGAAGGTCTTCGTCAAACAATTGGCGGAGTATCTGAAGCAACAAGTGCAGTAGCGAGTGCAACAACACAGATCTCTTCCAGTACAGAAGAAATGGCAGCAGGAGCACAGGAACAAACATCACAAGCGGGCGAAGTTGCCAGCGCCGTTGAAGAGATGACAAAAACGATCATTGAAAATTCGAAGAATGCTTCCGATACTGCTCAGTCTGCAAACCAGGCAAAGAATGCAGCAGTCACCGGCGGCGCAGTGGTAAAAGAAACAATTGAAGGAATGAAACGCATAGCAGAAGTGGTGAAAAAATCCTCTGAAACTGTGAAAGAATTAGGAAAATCAAGCGATCAGATCGGAGAGATCATCAGCGTGATTGATGATATCGCAGATCAAACAAATCTGCTGGCATTAAATGCGGCAATTGAAGCAGCCCGCGCCGGTGAACAAGGACGGGGTTTCGCCGTTGTTGCAGATGAAGTTCGGAAGTTAGCAGAACGGACAACGAAAGCAACAAAAGAAATTGCAACGATGATCAAACAGATACAAGCAGATACAAAAGGCGCTGTTGCGTCAATGGAAGAGGGAACAAAGAAAGTGGATGACGGAATTCTTCTTGCAGACAAAGCAGGTATTTCATTGCAAGAAATTGTGTCAAAATCTCAGGAGGTGACTGATAAAGTTACTCAGATCGCCGTTGCAAGCGAGCAGCAGTCGAGCGCAAGCGAACAGATCAGCAAAAATGTTGAAGCGATCAGTACGGTAACGCAGCAGAGTGCAAGCGGTACACAGCAAATTGCACAAACAGCTGAGGACCTTAATCGGTTGACGGAAAACCTTCAGCAAATGGTTTCCAAATTTAATCTTGGAGCTGGTTCTGATTATCAACAAACAAATCTTACAAGAAAAACAAAGACACCATTGTTGAAGAGATCAAAAAAAGCGGTCTCTGAAAACGGTCATCTTGTAGAACAGTATTAACATTCATTAGCCAAACACACTCCACAAGAGTGTGTTTGGCTTTTATTCCCTCCTAATTCTAATCCTCATTCTTGATTTCTTTATTACTCTTCGATACATTGTTGTAATCAATAAAAAATCGAATTGCCAAAAATAGAATGAATTTGCAAAAACAAAATATACAGCGATACGCGGTCATCAAAAATCTGAACGAGGCAATTCGATTCATGAACCGTTTCAGCGGATTATAATCGTTCTCAATCTAATGATATCATTGCAGCCCAGTGCGGGAGTGCAGAAAATTCATGATACTTATTTGGAGAACATATGAAAGTTTTAGTATTAGGTTCCGGTCTCGTCGGCAGACCAATGGCGATCGATCTTGCAAAGGATACAACGTTTCAGGTCACCGTTGCCGATCTTAGTAAAAAAAATCTTGATAGAATTCCTTCCGAATATCCGATCAAAAAGATCGAAGCAAATCTTTCAAACAAAGAACAGTTACAATCCCTTCTCTCCGATTGCGACATTGTGCTGAACGCTGTTCCCGGCTTTATGGGATATTCTACGATGAAAGAGATCATCACTGCCGGTAAGAACGTCGTTGATATCGCCTTCTTCCCCGAAAATTGTTTTGAGCTTGATGAACTCGCAAAGAAGCATAACGTCACCGCCGTAGTCGATTGCGGTGTTGCTCCCGGAATGAGTAATATGCTTGCCGGTTATGTCGATCACCTTCTTGATAAAACCGAAACGATATTGATCTATGTCGGCGGACTTCCGGTGATCAGGAAATGGCCGTACGAATACAAAGCCCCCTTCTCACCTATCGATGTAATCGAAGAATATACTCGCCCCGCACGATATGTGGAGAATGGCTCACTTGTCGTCCGTCCTGCCTTGTCGGATCCGGAATTTTTATCCTTTCCTGAAATTGGTACGCTTGAAGCGTTCAACAGCGACGGACTGCGGACCCTTGCTGATACGCTTAAAGCTCCCAACATGAAAGAAAAAACGCTGCGGTATCCCGGTCATATAGAAAAAATCATGGTGCTTCGTGAATCGGGATTCTTCAGTGACAAAGAGATCGATGTAAAGGGAATGAAGATCAGACCAATCGACGTTGTGACCAAATTATTGTTCCCAATGTGGGAATTGAAAGATGGCGACGAAGAATTTACCGTGATGAAAGTGATCATTGAAGGAACAAAGGATAATAAAAAACTCCGCTACACGTACGACCTGTTCGATCGGCATGACAAGGCAACCAATGTTCATTCGATGGCACGGGTAACCGGTTATACTGCGACTACTGTTCTGCGAATGCTCTCCAAAGGATTGTTCGATAGGAAAGGAATTTGTCCGCCGGAATATATCGGACAAAAACCGGAATGTGTTGAGTTTGTGTTGAATGGATTGAAAGAACGGGGAATTATCTATCATCAACAGATCGAAACAATGTAATCATGCTGGATCATATTCCCACTATACAACTAACCAACCTGCCAACTCCGCTGGAAGATGCGCCGAGGTTAGCAAAAAAGATCGGCCTGTCGAAATTATTTTTTAAGCGCGACGATCTCACCGGTCTTGCCGGAGGAGGAAATAAAGCGAGAAAGCTGGAATATGATTTTGCTGAGATCATCTCCGGCGGTTATGATGTTGTCATTACTGCCGGCGGAATTCAGTCCAATCACGCACGCATGACTGCCGCTGCTGCTCGGAAATTAGGGCTTGATGTTAAACTTGTCCTCGGCGGACCGGATTTTGATGACTACAAAGGTAATCTCCTTCTTGATGTCATGTTCGGAGCTGAGATCCGCTATCTGGTTGATGATGATGCGAACTATCGGTTAACATCAGCAATGGAACAATGGGCTGCTGAACTTAAACAAAAAGGCTATAATCCATTCATTCTGCCGATTGGAGGAAGTTCCGGTTTGGGATCGCTTGGCTATGTTCAAGCGATGAAAGAATTGTCCAATCAGATCAGCCCTTCTCCGGTTCAAATAGTCTTAGCAGTCGGTTCGTGCGGAACATTTGCGGGAACGATCCTCGGCGCAAATATTTTTCTTCCTCTTTCAAGGATCATCGGGATAAGCATTTCGCGGACTACCGAAGCTGTTGTTCAAAGAACAAAAGAAATTATCCAAGAAAGTGCCGCAATACTTATTCATTCTATTGATGAAAGCAGTTTGCTAATTGAATGTTATGATGAATATTGCGGCGAATATGGAATCAGTACGGAAGAAGGCCAACAGGCAATTCATGATTGCGCTCAGCTTGAAGGGATCCTTATCGACCCGATCTATACGGGAAAAGCAATGGCGGGACTGATCGACCTGGTCGATAAGAAGATCATTGATAAAAATATTCCCGTGGTCTTTATTCATACCGGCGGTATGCCGATCATTTTTTCATTTGAAGATGAACTTGGAAAAACTGCACGCTGCACCAAGATTTATAAACCATCCGTAAAGTAAGCAATAGAAGATTTGTCATGCCAGCGTACGCTGGCATCCACGCCTGAGCAGGGTACGCATTGTTTCTGGATTCCGGCATTCGCCGGAATGACAACATGAATTAGATTTCGTTAAAACAACATGCACCTAGTTTATATTAAATAATCTTAAAATAATAATGAAAAAAATTCTTGTAATAATAGTTCTCTCATCCGCTGTCATAACAACAAGTTTGTTTTGTCAAAAATTGAATCCATCCGATGAAAAAAACATCGTGTCATTAATAGAACGATTCTCCGATAAAGATTTGTTTATTCAAGGTGATGCTATTCAAGGTGTAGTGCACCATGGGAACAAAGCGGTTGATTATTTGGTCCGGTCATTGTCGGATTCGAATGATAATGTTCGAATCTGTTCCGCAATCGCGCTCGATAAAATCGCACCGGAAGGACCAAAATCAATTCCAGCTTTGATCAATGCGTTAAATGATAAAAGTTCAGATGTGCGGTGGTGTTCGGCAATTGCACTGGGTAAGTTTCGCGGTAATGCTGCCGGTGCAGTAAAAGGATTACAGAAATTATTAAATGATAAAGAGAACAGCGTACGGTGGGCTGCTTATACTTCGCTGAATGCGATCGATAAGAAATCGATCAATGTTTCCCATGATATTTCTGATGTCGTTACTACTCTCGAAAACCTGACACCGCAATTGATGAAAGAGTTCAATGTTCC
>CAYPEM010000027.1:3551-6340 GCA_964409765.1 uncultured Chitinophagaceae bacterium | reverse complement strand
ACGAGAACAACCGATTGCTCTCAAGTGCATTGACAGAGATGATGCTTTCACATCAGTTTCGTTCGGATATCCGCGAAGTGATGGAGAGACCGGGACGTGCATTAGGACTCTTCTCGTTCAGAGGTCTCGGATGGGCGATCGATTCCACCATTATCGGAAATATTGTGTACCACAGCGGTTCAAATCAGACCGGCTTTCGATGCTATTCTCAATTCAATCAACAAGAAGGATCAGGAATTGTCATTATGACCAACGGTGAGAATGGAAGCGAGCTGTGGCAAAGGTTGATTAAAGTTGTTGGGGATTTGTAGGATTATTACAAATCAGAAATTACTTCTATACAATGTTCATTCCAAAGGGATTGAACCTCGTTTTCACGTTCAAACCCATCGGTCAAAGCGAATTCCCCTCCGTTATCCCGTAACTTTATTGTGTAAATAATCAAAGATTTGTCATGCCCGAGTGTTTCTATCGGGCATCCATAGAGTGGATTCCCGCCAAAAACATGCGGGTATGACGGCTTTTAATCAACAACAAAGTCTGGAATACACAATGAAACAGTTCTTCACATCATTTTTTGCAGTTTTCATCTTCTCATGTTTTCTTTTCTCGCAGCAGCAATCGACCGGAACGATTGAAGGAATCGCGCTCGATCAGGCAACACAGACACCTCTCATCGGCGCAAATGTTATAGTTGTGAATACAACGCTTGGTGCAAACAGCGATGCTGACGGAAGATTCTCGATCAAGAATATTCCGGTCGGAAATTATTCTGTTCAATTCAGAATGATCGGCTATGCGACTGTAACCAAAACGGATGTGATCGTTCGTCCGGCACGCATTACGACAGTCTCAGCCGAACTTTCCGAAAGCGCCGTTGAATCGGAACAGGTGGTCGTGACCGCGGGATATTTTCAGCAGAATGACGTGCAGTCAATGAACTCGGTCGGTTTCAGCCGTGAGGAGATCCGCCGCGCTCCCGGTTCGGGCGGCGATGTGAGCAGAATTATCATGAGTCTGCCGAGTCTTGCAAAAGTGAACGACCAGTCGAACAGTCTTATTGTCCGCGGCGGGAGTCCGCTGGAAAATGCATTTTACATCGACGGCATTGAGATCCCGAACATCAACCACTTCCCCACCCAGGGGGCAACCGGCGGACCGATCGGGATGGTGAATGTCGATCTGATCGACGAAGTGAATTTTCATACCGGGGGATTTTCGCCGACGTACGGCGACAAACTATCGTCAATATTGGATATACGATTTCGTGAAGGGAACAGAAAAAATTTCGAGGCGCAGCTCGATCTGAACATTGCAGGATTCGGCGGCGTTGCGGAAGGACCGCTGGGTGAACATGGATCGTATCTGTTTTCCGCACGACGAAGTTATCTGAAGCTGGTAATGTCCATGTTCGATGTCGGTACAACGGTTGCTCCAACATACGGAGACGTACAGGGAAAGATCGTCTATGATCTTTCACCGAATCATAAACTGAGTATTGTCGGCATTTACGGCGACGATCATAACAATCCGGATCTAAAAGCTGCACTTGAGAACGATATGCTTGCATATGGAAATCAGGATATCTATCAAAGCTCGGCAGGAATTGTCTGGCGCGCGCTGTGGGGAGAACATGCGTATTCCACAACAACAGTCGGATATCTCTCGTCCAAATTCAACGAAGATTTTTTCGAAACGAACACCGGAATCCATCTTGTGCAGAACAGATCCACCGAAGCGGCGCTCAATCTTCGCAACATCAATCATATAAAATTCTCTTCTGCTCACTCTGTTGAATTCGGCATCGACATTAAACGATTAATGAATGAGTATAATAATTTCTATGGAGCGTTCAGTGATGCGGTCGGAGATTCCACCGGTGCAGCTTTCATTTCGCAGAATATTTCGGCAGATAAAATCGGCGGATTCATTAACTACATCGTTCAGCCGTTCAGCGGATTAACAATGACTCTTGGTTCGCGTGTTGATTATTTTTCAATCAATGACAGAGTTGGTGTTTCACCTCGCGCATCACTCGCGTATCAATTCAACGAATTGACAACATTCAAAATATCATCGGGAGTGTATTATCAAAATCTTCCGCTGCTGTTGGTCTCGCAGAACAATGCAAACAGATCGTTGAAAGATCCGTATGCCGTTCATTACATCGTCGGACTCGATCGGTTAATATCCGAAGATACAAAGCTGAGCGTGGAAGTTTATGTGAAAGAATATTACGACTTCCCTGTCGATCCTGCTGACCCATCATTATTCTTGGTTGATGAAGTTTTTTACCGGTATGGATTCTTTTTGAACCACGGCGTATTGTCCAACAGCGGAAAAGCCCGTTCAGGAGGACTTGAAATTACATTACAAAAGAAACTGGCAGAAGATTTTTACGGTCTTGCCAGCGCAACATTCTTTAGAACAGAATACAAAGGATCTGATGATGTCTGGAGAAAACGTGTGTTTGATAACCGTTACATCATCAGTGCAGAAGGGGGCTACAAACCAAATGCCGAATGGGAATTCAGTGCGCGGTGGATCTATGCCGGAGGAACGCCCTACACCCCATTCGATCTAACACAATCCGCACAGATGAAGCGGGGCGTATTCGAAGCAAACAATATCAACGGTTCGCGGTATCCTGCGTACCATTCAATGAATGTGCGGTTCGATAAGCGATTCCATTTTGAATCATCGAATCTTGTTCTGTATCTCAGTGCATGGAATGTGTACAATCAAAAGAATGTCGCTGCCTATTTCTGGAATGAGAAGGAGAACAAACA
>CAYPEM010000027.1:0-3451 GCA_964409765.1 uncultured Chitinophagaceae bacterium | reverse complement strand
AACATGAGATATATTGAAAACATCCACAGTGATAGACTGATCAGTACTATCACTGCGGATATTATATTTTTCATTTTTTTATTCATGAACTGATGATCAGAATCGAAAACCTGTTCCCACCTGAACATAGACGGGAAGCACCGCATCTTCATCGTTGAATTGCGCTTTTGTAAACCCCAGTCTCATGGAAATATCCATCGTTTCACCGAGCGTCTTGCTTCCCTGGATGCCGTAATAATAATGACCTCCCAGCGGTATATACCATCCGTCTTTTATCCGCGGAAAATTATTTTTCATGATATCGGAGTGTTGTATATGTGAAATGATCGATTTGTCGAATCCAAATTCACCCGCCGCGTGCCATGTCGGCGAAAAATATCCAGCTACTGCTGTAAAATCAGATCCAAATCCAACAGTGCGCACCAATGCGTTTTTGAACCGCCTGAAATTCGAATAGATTTTTGCCGTCACAGAAAATCCTTCAAATTCTACAAGTTCAACCTGACCTCCAAAACGTACCTTGAAGTCATCAAGAACAATGTTTCCCATTGGATTTGAATAATCTATACTAAAGACGACCGGTTTAATGATCGTTGTTGCTCGTGAATAACTAATTTGACTCGTTACCCCAAAATCGTATCCGAAATTGAACTGGATGATGTTCTGTTGATCTTCACGCAACGATCTCCAGTTGATGTTTTGGGCGGTACTGCTTTCGGCTGAAGCCGCGATCATGATGATGACAATAAATATTTTTTTCATATGAGTATGATATTTGTTAGAGTTTATTGTTTGGTATTTGTTATTTAATTGAATTGAGGTATGCTTTCGCAATGGGATAAAAGTTATCCCAACCAAAATACACCACTTCATGCCCAGTCCCTTTGATCTCCGCCAGCTGTACATTTGGATATGCGGATGAAACAAAAGCGGCGTGTTTTGCTCCGTATGTTTGGTTCAATTCACTATAGACGAACAGTACTTTGGTTGTATATTGGTGGAGATGTGTGGTGTAATCAAACGGATGTTTTTTCACGTATTCAAATGATGCCGAAGTACACACTGCACCGAATCTCCAGAACGGATACGGGGCCGGGTTTCCAACTCTATTCCCTTTTGAAAAATCTGCAGCGTTTTGTAAACAGGCTTTATAATCAAGCACGTTGTGAGAACTTCCTGTCAGTATTTGATCTTGATTCACAAAATCATTGCTGGTTTCCGCGAAATATTCCAACGTTCGCACTTTTTTAATGTACTCTTCAGTATCATGCCACGTAAACGCACCCGGCTCAATTAATACAACTCCGCTGATATCTGTTGGGTGCTCGTTCACGTATGCGGTTGCCAGCATTGCTCCCCACGAATGTCCCATCAGTATGACCTTTTGATCGGGTCTCTGCCGGTAGTATTTGATCACCGCATCGAGATCATCGACAAAAATTTGATCCTTAAAGTTATCTTTACCATGCCGTTTCGATAACCCCGAACCCCGTTGATCATAGAACACAACAAAAAAACTATCTGCAGCAAACCTGCTGTCGTTGAGTATGCTGCGATAGTCCCCTCCGGGTCCTCCATGCAGTGCGACGATCATCGGATCGTTTGGATTGCCGAATGTTTCGGCGTGAAGCTGTGTGCCGTTGACAAAAATTGAAGGAAGTGTCGGATCCTCATCGACTGTTTGAGGAACCAGTAAACCGGTTTCATCCGGCTCGTGTGTGTCACACGAACTGCAAAAAACAAAGAGCATTGCTGCTGCAATGCCGACAACAAATTGTGATTTCATAGAACCTTCCGATAAGTGATTGATGATGTTTTAGATTTTTAACTTTTAAAAATCTAAGACAAGATACGGCGGTTCTTTGGCGTCATCGGTTCATCGTGAAGGGTGGTTCGAATGTAGTGGTCTCTCCTTGTAAACTGACACGAGGAAAAAATGGTTGGAATGAGCTTAATTCTTGGTTACTGCGGTAAAATATTCCGAGGGTGTTTGACCTGTAGTTTTTTTGAAATAGCGGTTGAATGAAGATTTTGAATTGAAACCGCAATCGTATGCCAGTGAAAGAAGTGTAAGTTGCTGATTCTTCGGAATTGCGATCAATCGTTTGAATTCTTCAATACGATACATGTTCACAAAATCATAGAAGTTCTTCCCCTCTTTTTGATTGATGATCTGGGAAAGGTAATTGGGGTGGACACCGAGTTTCGTTGAAAGATCGCTGATGGAGAGGTCGCTTTTTTTAAAGAGCCCCTCTTCCTTCATCAGTAAAAGCAGTCGTTGATGGAGTTTTTCTAATGTTTCCTCCGTCAATCCTGATTTTGAATATTTATTTTTCTGATCGACATCATTGGAAAATGTTTCGTTCTGGGTAAAAATATTCGTTTGTCGAACGCCGAAAAGACCGATGAAGAAAATGAATATGACAACTGCTTCAAAAATAAGAGTGTCGTTTCCAAAGAGTATCACCAAAAGCCAAATGATTCCCATACCGATCGTCAGAACCTGCAGCCATTGCAGATTGACCTTGTGAAGATCCGAAAACTGTTCGCGGATATTGTTCCGGTGTTTCCTGAGCAATAATGCCGACCAGATGACATAGAACATTCCGGAAAATGATAAGGCGAATGTTTTAATCGAATTGAACAGTTCATATCCTGCTCCTTGATTCTTATAAATTTGTATTTTTTGATCAGCGGGAAGCATAAAAAATGTAACCAGATACAGATACATGGCGCTGACCGGAATGAAATGCAGAACAAGCAATTTTTTGTTTTTGGGAAGCTGGTTCGTCAGCAAACAAACATACAAATAGAGGAAAACGCCATGGAGCAGCGGAAGAGGCATTCCAATACCCAATAAAAAAGGGACGTTGTAGATGTCTCCGGTAAATTGGATATAGAATAAAAATAAATTGAGCACCATCAGAAACATCCATAAAGTCAGAATAGTATCCGATGCTGATTTGTTCTTTTTACTGATCAGCAAAAGTTCAATAAAGACAGCTATGCCGGTCCCTGCTATGAAGAATATTTCCATTTGATATGCACATGAGTGAATTGCAATTGTTCGTTAACAATTGAACACTATGTTTCCGGAGGAAGGATAATAAAATATTTTTGAATTTTCCATCATCTTCGGGTGGTAAAAATTTTCCCTTTCTTTACACGGTAATTTGGAGTTCTAAGCAATTATTTCAACAATTGCTTGCACCTCACTCCATCCTTCTGTACTTTTCTTCGGTTATTACTTTTTCAATTACAGTACGTGCAGTTCAATTACGCAGAAGAAAATTGTACACATTCCTTGAACGTTATTGGATATTCATTCTCCTCGCTGCGGTTGTTCTTACCCGGCTCCCTTTGTTGTGGACAGGTTACGGATCGGATGCGGACGCTTGGCTGGTGGCAAATTCGGCATCAACATTTTGGAACAGCGGTATTTACCTCGAGT
>CAYPEM010000026.1:0-63480 GCA_964409765.1 uncultured Chitinophagaceae bacterium | reverse complement strand
AGAATAGTGATAACCGGATCGAAAAATCACTGATATCATAACCAAGTGCAAAGTTTCCAAAGAATTCCGGCTGTCCGAATAATTTATTTTTTGCAAGAAAATAGAATTGATGCGCTGTAGGTGTAATAACCGGACCAAAATCTGACGGAACTGTATCCATGGTTGTATAATAATCCCTAGTTAAAACTCTTGTTTCAGATTTGATAAAAGAAAAATTGTAGGACAACACGAGAAACTGTAAATATCCGGGAAGAAAATTCAAATTTGCCTGATGCTCAAACTCAAACCCCCATACTTTTGTCGGTATGGATGGATTGTATGGAACATTCAAACGCAACACTGTGGAATTAGAAAATGGATTGTTGAACTTTATCCCAAGGCTATCCAAAAAAGTGTCATCCGAAACTGCGGGTGATAATGGCTGGTTGTTTGCAATGAGTCTATTGGTAACATTAGCTATATCTTTTATTTCTTTATAAAATGCCGAAATTGAGATCAACCCAATTTCATTTCCATAAAATGAGGTGTTCAATTCATAATTCCATGCCTTTGCTGTCTTCAAATTAGGATTACCGAGTATCACTAGTGTCGATGAACCATCGGCTACAAATGTTGCAAGACGTGCATTAAAATCAGGCCGTGCTAATGCTTTGTAAGCAGCAAATCGCAATGTTAAAAAATCCAATGGTTTTAATGTGAGATGAAGATGCGGTAAAACATTTGTTTCAGTATAAGTAGTTAAGGTATCTCTAAATATTCCGCTTGGCACAGGAAAGCCGCTAACCGTTCCAAGAGAATAGCGTGCATTGTAATCATTGTTTTCCTGTTCTACACGAACTCCTGCGATGATCATGACATCCTGACCTATGTTGAACGTATTCATCGCATACCCTGCAGTCACTCGTTCTTTTACATCGTAATAATTTCCGGTTTCTAAAACATTCTTTGCATATTCTGGCACTGAACCGACATCGTCAAATCCATTCTGATTCAAGTTATACCAATCTTTAATTGCATCAGCATTGATCAATGGATACATCGCATATTTATCAAACAGATTCCTGTTAACTGGTATTTTATCCAAAAAATTAACCATTAAAACTCGGTTATCGCTTTTTCGTATGTTTTGGAAATAAGTTCCGTTATAGTTTTTCGGCGATAACGACCCATCAGCATTTCTAATAAAATTATAACCCTGTGTGTAGTACGGAGAAAAATCTTGGGTGCTGTTCTTAATTCTATTTTTGTATTTATATTTTCCACCAAATTTGAAGTCACCAGAAAATATATCTCCTAAAACATATTTTCTCGAAATATCTGCATATAATGTTCTTTCCTTGTCAAGATTATTCTTTGTATTAAAAAAACCCCATGCTAAATACGCTGCTTGGAAATTATTAAATGCAATAGGGATAAATGCTTCCGGTGGTCCTTGATGAATTTCTGGAGGAGATATTCGCATACCTGAGATACTGTCAGCAGAGGGTTCGGTAAATTGTAATTCATGATCGAATGGAATATCTGCGATGGATTGAGAAAAAGATCCGCCCCAGATAATATCAAAATTAAGCAAATGATTTTCTCCACGTAATGAACTATTATAAGTTTTTATCTCTTGTTCTGTGTATCGGTAAATATATGAGACACCGTTACCGTTTGATACCAAATTTGATGCTCCATTTGGATAATCTCGTAAATGATTTAAACTGTTTCGGTTTGTGCCACTATAAACATTGTTAAACCTTATTGAACCACTATCCGGGGTATTAATATCAAAGAAAAGGCTGATACCATTTCGTTTTCGTGTTTCGTCTGTGTAATCTAAAATCACATCGGTCATCCACCAACCGTCCGATAAATTATCAAAATCTTTTGGCCCAGCATTTACATTAATTCGTTCACTGCTACGGTCTCGTTGTTCCAAATTACCCGTCATCTGAAATCCAAAAATATCTTCAAAGAATCTTTCGCCGTAATAAAATGAAAAATCATATTGTTTATATGTTGGTTTTAACTGATTATAGTCTCCTTTGGCATCCACACGTATATCCCTTTCGTAAGGAGCTCTTTTAGTTACCAGATTGATACTACCAGCAATAGCGTCAGCATCTCTATCAGGTGTAAGAGATTTATATAACTCAACTCCCGAAAGAGTTCCTTGTGAGATCATACTAAGATCAATTCCGCGTGCATTAGAATCAGTTGAAGCCATACCAACACCATCAATTGTCACACGAGCATATTTGTCATTCATACCTCTCAATATGACTTTATTTGCCTCACCTCCTGAACGAATAAGTGATACACCAGGTAATCGTCCTATTGCTTCTGCAGCGTTTGCATCTGGCAATTCTTTTATTTTTTCTTCAGAAACAACATTCATCATTGTCGTAGATTTGAGTTGTTGGTTCATTGCAGATAATTGACCACGGGCTTGAGCGGTGATCACTACTTCATTTCCTTCAATGACATCCGGAACAAGATTTGCATTAACAACAACCGTTTGATTATCAAGAATTTTCACTTCAACAATTTTAGTAGTAAAACCTAAATACGAAAAACGTAAATTATACGTCCCTTCGGGAATACCTCCAATTCTATATTTCCCCTCAATGTCTGAAATTGCTCCCATAGCAGTTCCTTGTAAATAGACATTTGCGCCAATCAATTCTTGATTTGATGTCGAATCACCAACAACTCCTTGTAACACTCCTTGAGCAAATAATTGCTGTGCAAAAAAAATGAAAAAGCTGATAAGGTGAACATTTGATTTGTGTGTCATAGGGATATTGTAGTTGTTTGTTTTATCGTTTACTTTATCGTTAACTTAAAATTATTTAGACAGAATGTCAAGCCTTTTTTTAGAGCCTTAAAAAGTAGTTTTCAATATGCTTGGAACTTTATAACCGAATTATTTTCTGGACACGTTAGAATCTTAGGTATCTTTTCTCCAAAAGCCAATAAAAATAAGTGTTTAATGATTATTTAAAGTTCATCAATTCATCTGATTAAATAATCATTTTTTAAATATATTATTTTAGATACAACATTTTTTTCACTTGAACAAACCGATTTTTTGGATCCGAGACATCCACCGCCTCTATTCGATAAAAATATTGACCTGTTGATACTTGGGCATTCCATTGCACAAAATACCATCCGGCTTCTTGTTCTCTTGCTACTAATTGTGCTACTTGCTGTCCAAGCAGGTTGTAAATCTTTAATGATACTGAACTTCTGTTTGGTAAATCATATTGCAGAACAGTGGTCGGATTAAATGGATTCGGATAATTTTGATGCAACATAAACCTTGTTGGTAATATTTCAGAATTGAAGGTAATTGATGTCAACGTACCATTTCCGTTCATCGATACTTTTACAGGATTTGTCAATGAATTGTTGAAGATGATTACTGTATCCGAATATGACTTTGCAGAATCCGGCTTAAAAGTAATATCGATATTAGCAGAGTCTTTTTTTGTTACAAATACAGTAGAAATCATTTTTTGCAGAGCAAAAACATCTGACTTGTGTTTCATAGAGTCGATCCGGAGTGTATTGATCGAAGTATTTTTGATGACGAGTTTTCTCAACTCACTATGAGTTATTCTTACGATTCCAAAATCGAATGAAGTTGTATAAGACATCTGTGGAAATGGAGAGGAACCGATTAACGGTATTCTTGTAATGCTTCCAAGTGAAGATACTACTATAGTATCAGAATATTCACCATACATTGTAGGTTTAAATACGATTGTTATCAAAGAACTATCATTACTCTTTATTGTCCCGGAAGTAATCCCTCGGATGATAAAAGAATTAGAACTGTAATACATCGAATCGTATGAGAGATCATTAGGCGAATTATTCTTAATCACAAAGAGTTGTGTCGATGAATCGCCAACAGCGATGGAATCTTTCCGATAGATATTCGGTGAGAATATTAGTACCGGGATCGGAGATTCTCCACGCAACGATATTTTTAGGAGATCGTTTTCTGAATTATTTCTTACATACACTGTATCATTAAACACTGCAAATGTATCCGGTTTGAATTCAATCAACACACCGAGCGTTTCATTCGTAGAAATAATTCCCTGTTCTTTATTTGCAATGAATTGTTTTGATTTTGTATAGATCGAATCAATATTGAGTGAATTGATCGAACTATTTGTGAGTAATAATTCCTTCGTATGTATTTTCCCTTTACTAACCAGTGACCAATCAATGCCAGTAATATTAGCAGTAATGACCGGATAAGAAGATTTTCCGCAAAGTGCTATTTTCTTTGTTCCGCCATCAGAAATAATGGTCAATGTATCATTGTGCGAACCATAATGATCTGGGATAAAGATCACGCGAACGATAAATGAATCTTTAATAACAATTGGAAATGAATACTTTGATAATAGTTTACTATTGAATCCCTCTTCACTTGGTATTTTCGAAATTGGCTCTATATAAATAGAATCAATAGTGAATGCATTCGTTCCAACCGAAACAGAATGCATTGTCAACGGTGAAATAGATTTGTTTTGAATTGTAATATATTTACTGACTGAATCACTTAATTTAGTATCGGTAAATACCATCATTGTGTCGATTACCTCAATAACCGGCTGTGGAGTTTCTCCGAACAATGGTATTTTAACAAGCGATACTTGAGAGTTATTCCGTATAAATAGAGTATCAATAAATGAACCGTGTGTGATCGGTGTAAATGAAACAATCAAAGACATAGAATCAGCACCGACGGTACCACTTATTTTATCAACATTAAAAAATGAAGTCTTTGTATAAATCGAATCGATGGTAAGAGGATTTATGGAATTATTGAAAAGCGATACACCCAGTTGTTTCGATGTATTTTTAGCCACCATTCCGAATGATAACGAATTTACATTTGAAATAAAGTTTGGATAGGGTGAATTTCCATATAATACAATAGAAGAATTTCCACCATCCGAAACAATTTTTAAAGTATCCACGATTGAACCAAACATCTTTGGTTTGAATCGAACGATAAGTTGTATACTATCATTACCATTGATAATGAATGGGGTCGCTTGATCAACACTAAAAGTTGGAGAAGCAATGTTAATTGAACTGATCGTTAATGGAGTGACCGAACTATCTTTTACCACAATTATGAGAGAAGTTGAATCTCCTTTGATCGTATTCGGGAAAGTTAACTCATTTTTTCCAGAAACGATATATGGAGCAGATTTGTCCCAGTCAACAAATGTCAATTTAGAAAGTAATGAAACAGCATAGGATTTTGTAATACCAGTTTTAAATCCAATCGATATTGAATCAATAGAGTGTACATTTGAAAAACTAATGTGATCAATCAATGATATTGAGAGTTGATCCACTAAACCGGATTTTAAATTAACGTTGAGTGTATCTTTCCCTTGTATGCCGGAAAAAGAGATTGCATTTACAGACACATCAGCATATGATATGATTGATCCCGTTCGCAAAGAAATGAACATAGTGTCCATTTCTTGCGCAGAACCAATGGCAGAACCAATACATAAAAAAAAGATTATTCGACGAATCATAAAAATAACTTCGGTGAATTTCGAAGTGCCCTTGTTTACTTTACATTTTTTACTACGCGAAATCCGATAACATTATAACGATTGGTTGGAGTATTACCGATTCGGTTCGTAACTCTACTGTGACTTTCAATATTGTCGAACGATCCGCCTCTCACAACTCTGCTCGTTCCCATTGCAACTCCAAAGGGATTTGTCTGTGCGCTTTCATTATAGCTTCCATACCAATCCCAACACCACTCCCAAACATTTCCACTCATATCATATGTTCCCAATTCATTTGGAGATTTTGTTGCAACGAGATGGGAATTGTTGTTAGAGTTTGTTGAATACCAAGCAACTGTCTCCACCGAATTGCTCCCGCTAAACATGAAATGAGGATTATGACGTTTGTATCCTCCTTGTGCTGCATATTCCCATTCTGCTTCAGTTGGTAATCGATATCCATCTGAATTGATATACACCATTGTTTTTTCTAAATCGATTTGACCGGTTCTATACACATTTGAACTTGTATGATTTGAACCAGTATAGTAATATGGAATCAAACCTTCCTTTTCTGAACGAGCATTACACCATTTAACAATATCATACCAGTTTACTTCTGTTACCGGATGCGCTGCATCGCCATTATATCCTTTTCGTCCTACAGGAAGATCCGAGTAACCATTGTTCAATCCCCACTGATATACGGTATCCCACGCTCCCCATCGTATTTCTGTATTGCTGATATAAAAATCTGATAACGATACTGTATGCTGTGGTTGTTCTGCTGATGAACCGACCCCATTCGGGCTTCCCATCGTGAATGTTCCACCGGTAACAGCAATAAAGTTTGGAATTGCAGGCATTGAGAATATAATCTGCGAAATCGACTTCACTGTAATACTGTCAATAGTACCATTTTGTTGTTCAATGATCAACTTAGTTTGGGAATAAGCAATCATTGTACATAGTGAAAAGATGGAAGTAATTATTCTTACAGTCATTGTATTAAGGGTTTGTTCATTTGTGATATGAGAAGGTATAGAATGCTGATTACAACATCAATACAGTATCCCTCTGACATTACAATTCTCCAATTCATTCAAATAAATATGGTACTCATAACAACAATCCAATAAACTTCTTACCGAATAACAACCATTTTTTTCTGTAACTGAACTTCATCTGAAATGAGTCGATAGAAATATACTCCGCTTGCAATGGATTGGGGAGCCCAATGATATTCATAACTTCCAGGCAATTGTCGTGCATTCACAATTGTTTCTACTTCTCGTCCCAATATATCATAAATTGTCAGAGAGACCTGCTCACGTTTTGGTAATGAATATCGTATAGTGGTAGCAGAGTTAAATGGATTAGGAAAGTTCTGCTCAAGATAGTACTGTGAAGGATAAGGATCAGATCCAGAAATTACTTTTTTTAGAACCCATCCTTCCGGATCGAGTTGTACTGAAACGGGTTTTGAATTAAGACTTATTCTGAACGTTTGTTCCAAAGCATTATTGAATACTGTCACTATTGTATCCTTATCGATAGTAACAATTCTAAAATCTACTGGCATTGTAAAATATTCCGGATTTGAACGACCAGCAGGTTGTTGTAAATTTATGATAAGTTCTGATGAATCTCCTGCAGATTTCCAATTCCAAGAATATTGATAGCTGGGAACATTTTCACCATATATCCATTCTTGAAAAAAATAATCGAGATCTTTATTTGAAACCTTTTCGCAGATCAATTTGAAATCGTTGGTTGTGGCAGTCGAATATTTCAGGAAAGGATCATTTGCGTAGGAATATATCGATCGAAAAAATATTGTATCACCCAAAACATGTCTTAACATATGAAGAATGGAAGCACTTTTTGCATAAGTTAAAGAGAAGTTAAACAACACTGCAGGATTTGTGGTATCCGGTAAGCCAATGACACCTCGTGCAAATGTTCCGTTTTGCAGAATGGGATTCATGTATTCCCAATAGGAGGCATTACCATATTTTTTTTCGCGATAGAGGGCGGTAGAATATTGAGCAAATCCTTCGTTCAGCCAAAGATCGGACCAGGTGCGGCACGTTATCAAATCCCCAAACCATTGATGGGCTAGTTCGTGGGCAACGATATCTTCATCGAACGTACTGATTGATGTCATTGTCTGATGTTCCATTCCTCCAATAGCAAATTCTGCATGTCCATACTTCTCAAGAATGAATGGATACAATCCAAATAAATTTGAAAAGATTGAAAGCATTTCGATGGTCTTGGGAAGAGATTGAATTGCGCTTGCATAATGTTCTGGTAATACATAATTAAGCACTTCCATAGAATCAGACGATGAATATCGAAACCAGTTTGAGAATTGAACATATTTGGTCACAGCAATCGAAATAAGATAAGAGGCAATCGGATATTGTTCTTTCCAATGATGTGTAGATTTTCCATTGCCATGATTGATCACCGATAAGAGTTTCCCTTGTGAACCGACTACATACATCGAATCACATGTAACAATGATATCAGCTGAATCTGCTTTGTCGCTGGGGGTGTTTTTACAGGGCCACCAATCACTTGCGCCAAATGGTTCACTCAATGAATATATCCACGGAACTCCATTATGATTGTCAAAAACAAAACTTCCAAATCCCGAAGCAACTGGTAATCCCTGATAGGATATTGTGATCGAAAGTTGTTCTCCTTTTTGATATGGACGATCTAAAATTATTTCAAATGAACTGCTCCTTTGAACAAATATACATCCTTGTCCGTTCATGGAAATTGAATCGAGGTGCATCGTCTGTGCAAGGTCGAGGGTAAGAGATTGTGAATTATTTTCCAGACAACTTCCATTGATGGTCACCCTTCCGCTAAGATAGTTTGGCTGTGTAGATATAGTAAGTTCAAGTTTATAGTAAGAAACATCGAACCAGTTGCTTGCAGATGAATGTCTGGCCACTTGCAGATTGCCGATTGATTTTTTCCCATGATTAGAAATATTGTGAGGCTGACTAATTGCAATATTTTGATAAAGAAACAACACGGCGATAATACTGCCCTTAAATGAATATTTCATTAAGCAATTCCAAAAACTGTATATCAGCATCATTATTGTTTATTGTTCGTTTATTTACTGGAATGTAAACAAAGTAATGAAGAGGATAAAGGGTCGATTGACCACATTTTATATTTCTTTGGATATATTGATTTTATTTATGTTTTTTGAAGTACCAAATTGTAGATACCGTAGAGATGTTTGGATACTCTGTTTGAATATGATCTGCGTATAAAAACAAAAATCCCAACTGAAGTCAGGATTGTTGTATAGCATCGGTTTGCTGTTAAAATTATTTCATCAGGATTATTTTTTTGACGGAAATAAAACTCCCGGCCGCCATTTTTATAAAATATATCCCGCTGGATAATTTTGATCCGTTGAATAATTCTGAATAAAAACCTGTTTCTTTTACTTCATTGACAAGTGTTGTCACTTCACGTCCGATTCCATCATAGACTTTAATTGAAACAAGGCTGCTTTTTGGAATTTGATAGTTGATCACAGTAGAAGGATTGAATGGATTCGGAAAGTTTTGTTCAAGAAGAAATATATTGGGAATTGAAACATTCTTAGAAACCTCTGTTGTTGAGAGTTTGACCTGAATGGAATTGAGACTGAACAACCAGTTCGCTTTTTCTGATGGTGTGTCGGTATTAACTTCAATCCGAAGAATCTGTTTTCCTGCTTTCAACGGAATGTTTGTTATTGTAATTGGTTTCCAAGTTTGCCAGCCGCCGGTGTTAAGCACTGGCTTCTTTCCACTCACATCAACATTATTAATCAGGATACGGAGATTTCCGAAACCCGGAACAGTTGAAACAAACGGAAGGATATCATAATTTCCATCACTTGGAACTTGAATTGTATATTCAAGCCACTCGCCCGCTGTCATCCAATACACATCAAATCCCTGATCATTTGAAGCTTCAAGATCAACACCTTCCAACGGACGGAAGGCAAGTCCAACATTTTTTGTATCGTTGTCATGATATGCGACTCCTTCTCCTCCATTATCATAATTTTCCGCCTGAATAAGAGCCGGGACAATGATCGGATTCCCCGAATAGGCTGTTCCATTTCCAAGGACTGTTATCTTTACGCTATCTACAGTAGAAAGTAAAAGTTGATTTGTTACTGTGACAGAAACCATAAATGTTCCCGGTTCAGTAAAGGTGTATACTGTGTCCGCCGAAATTGAAGCTTTTCCATTTCCAAAATTCCAACGATACGACAGGGGCGAACCGTTACGATCAAAACTTTTACTTCCGGTGAAAGAGATCGTTAACGGCATTTTACCACGTGTCTTATCAGCGATCAATAATGCGACCGGCGCGTTGATATTTGAAACGGCAGTATTCACTGACCGCATCAATCTCGGCGGAACAGTGAATGAGTATCCATCCGAAAAATGAACTGTGATGGAATCAGAAGATGCGTTATACGCAATATATGTTTTTTCTCCCGCCCCATTTTTGAGAACAGAATATGTCGGAACATCTGCGGTTACGGAAATATCCAACCGGCCCATTTTTTTCAAATTGTTCAACCAATGATACGTATAAGCTTTCGTTTCCCCATCTTCCGGTGTATATGCCGGATTTGCATAATATAGAGATAATGCCGCTCCTGGATCAGTCATTGATAAATATTTCCAAAGAATATCGTTCCACGTAGGCGGAATACCGCTTAATTCTTTTACAACTTCATCATAATTTGCTTTTACATAATCAGGATGACGACCTAAATAGAGAGAGCCACCATTATACGGAAGCATATTGATTCCATGGATGTAATCCGGATTTGCACCAAACCATGTTGAATGTACCCCTTTCCCTCCCCAAACCATTCCTAAAGCTTTATACGGATAAGAAACAGGAAAAACAGCATCATCAATATCAAACCAGTATTGTTCAATCGCAGTGCGTTCAGTTGTATAGAGATAAATTCCCATATCCCTGATTTCATGTTGTCGGGTGATTGCTCCCCATAATGTGACAGCTGTCGCAAAATTCATAGATTCGGAACTTGATTCTTCATTATTGCCATCGCCAAAATCACCATGACCAGATTCCCATGAATGTCCTGCATACGGATCAAATGATCGTAAGAATGGAAACCGAGTGTCATTTCGATCCCAGTTATTACCATCAGCAATCAACAGATTGACCATGCCACCCCAGTTTTCCTGTGCAGCCCAAACAGAATCATATTGAGCGACAATCGCAGCACCCATTATTGCATATCCTGCATGAAAATTATGATCATTGATCTGATTATCTGCTCCAAATTCGGAGGGATACCCTGTCAAAGTTTTCCATGTTGAATTATAGACATAACTCTGAGTTCCGCCTGCAGTAAACCATTCTTCCAATCGTTTTTTGATCTCAGTGAGGAAATAATCACGAACAGAATTTGCACCAAGCTGTTCTGCAATATTCACCAGGTGTGCAAAACGGGCAATTGCTTTTCCATTCCAGTACGTTCCAGCTAAATTCCCTGTTGAAGGTAGTGTCTCCGTTGCAATTGCATTGACCATTGTAAGAAGATCAGCTCGATTATAATCACCCTGATCAGGCAGTGCGGGCAACACTCCTTCAAATGTCAATTCCGTCGTAAACTGATTCCCCTCTAACACTTTCATTTTTCCTGCAACTGTTGAATACTCCAAACTAGTTACTACTGAAGGTGTATTCAACCATTGATGACGATATAACGCTGTAAGTGTTTGGTTGAGATTTCCATTAGCAGATTCTTTTAGTTCGGTTGAATAGGTAAATGTAGAAATAAGTTTTGCAGTTGATTCATTGTAAGACCATGAAACAGTACTTCCCGTAACAAATGCATATGCATGTTTACGATACAATTCAAGTGTTGCCGGAGTATTATCTGGGAGCAATGCGATAGAAAAATAATTCTTTCCGTGTAATGAAGATTGAAGAGTTGTCGAGCCTGTCCACGTTGAACTATCCGGTGCAAAAATTCCATAATGTCGTCCATCAACGGTCATTCCAATAACACCGTTTTGATTAGACCAGATTGTTGGAGTTACGGTATTTATTATAGATGCATTTCCGCCTGAAATGGTAAAAAAAGCAAATGGGAGTCCATGACCCAAAGTGGCTTTCATAGTACGCGTTCCATCGTCCCATAATGCCGTTACAGTCCAATCGCCGTAATCATCTGTTACAGTTTTTACGGCATTTAACCCTGTGACTCCAACAGTTAATTGCTGTGAAAAAGGAAACATGTAATCTGCCGCAGGGAATATTGGAGTCGAAGTATACCCTATCTGCAGTCCGTTACTTTTCGATCTGAAATACATCGGATGCGCATATAAATTATTCGAATGGGCATCGCCATAAAATGGATAGATCAAACTGCTCCAAAAATCATTAGTCTGAACCGGTTTTTGAAATGCTGAAGAAATTTTTGGAACGGCAATCGCGCCGGAAGATGTTTGCGGACCGACAGTACCAGATGGTAATACAGTTCCATAACTTCCTTTGCCAACGGGAACTTGAGCAAGTATGATGGTTGAAAATATCAGTAAATACCAAAGAATTGGCGAGGTTTTTTTCATGAACACTTTCGTGAAATTGTTGCGGATCAATCCGCAGGTATATTCTTCTTTTGTTTCGGAATATCGCTACTACAATGTAACCTTTTCTGACCGAGACACCAACACATTGAAGTGAATCATTAAATCTACTATTGTATTGAAAGAAAATAATTGAAGAAATAACGTATGCGGCCGATTGAAGCAAGCTATTATAAAGAGCTCTTGCAAAAAATATTTTTCTGATGCAAAGTGGGAATTGTTAAGACATATTCACTTTAGAATTCTACTGACGCATTATTAATTTTCCGTTTGCATCCATATTCAATTCAATTCTGCGAGTTCCGGTTTTTATGGCAAGTTGATAGGTTACCCTTTTACCCCGCGTGATCTTTTGTGCCATAAATACAACACCATCCGGATATTGCATTTTCATACTCTTTGTAATCACTGACGGAAGTTTTTCGGGCTGGATCGTCTGCATCATTTCAATAAGGATTCCGGATTCAGAATAGACCAATGAACGAATATCTTTTTCTGATTTAATCTCCACGACATAAACACTATTGCCGTTCCGCTGATCTTTTTGCGTCGAAACAATGGTAAATTTAGGAAACGATTTTTTTACTTTGGCAGTGATCGTCTGTTCTGTTTCTACTTTTTGTACACCGGAAACACCACAACCAATCAATGATAAACAGAACAAAGCGATGACACTATTAAACATTAATGAATTCATAAAAATCAGCCTCAAATTGTTCAACTGTTATTATCGATAAAGTAAAGTTATCAAATATTATGATAAATGAAACTGGTTTTTTATACATCGAATAGGAAAACAAAAAATCCGCATCACTCAATAAAGAGATGCGGATCCTTATACACCGCTGTTACACTATGAATCTGTTATTTGATCAAGACCATTTTCTTTACCTCGATGAATCTCTTATTTTGAGGTCCAACCGCTTCAATTCGATAGATATAAACCCCTGAAGAAATTTTTCGACTCGTATTATCATTCCCATTCCATACCTGGGAATAGTACCCGGCTGATTGTGTTTCAGCGATCAATGTCTTTACTTCTTGACCCAATAGGTTATAAATAACGATCTTCACAGAACTTTCATACGGCAACTGATAGTTGATGGTTGTTGAAGGATTGAACGGATTTGGAAAATTCTGTTCGAGTTTATAGACAGTCGGCAATTGAGCAAGATCTCGAACATTCAATGTGATGCCGCCAATTTCACTTGTATGATCAGTTTCATTCAGCACAAATTTCTTCATCGTAAAGAGAAGAGCATTCTTTGGATAGTTCTGATCTTTCAATTTAAATGTGAATTTGATAACATCTCCGACATCGTTCAACGGATAGATTCCTGCCATCGCCAGTTTTACTTTTTCTGCAAAGAGATTGGAAGCAATCGTCATACTGTCAGTCAGTGAAGTTTTTGAGAATACTTTTGGAATTACGAGAGCAGAATCAAATCCTAATTCCAAATCAATACCATATACATGCGAAGGTTTGGTGACTGAAATTATCAGATCATATTCATCAGCTTCTTTCGATTTTTCGACCTTAAACGCAAATGACGATAGAATTGCTTCCGATTGTTGCTGTTTTCCAAGTCCTCCAGGGAATGTTGATATCAACCCTACTGAATATTGCAGCAAGTACGAAGCATCCAACGAACTGATATTTCCATTTCCCGAAACATCTCCGATTCGCACCTGCAAGGGAGTAAATGGAATTAACAATACTGAATTCTGAAGAACCAGGGCTGCATCATATGCAGTGATCCCCCCATTCCCACTCACATCACCATAAATATTTACTCGAATCGTAACAGAATCTGTTGCCGCCGCCGCACTGTCATCCACTGCTTGAACAATAAATGAATTGATACCATTGGCATTAACTGCGGGGATGAAGGTCAACAATCCTGTTGAGTCAATGGAAGCACCGGTTGGAGGATTCACCAATGTATAAACGATTGTACCACTGTCCGGGTCCGTTGCCTGGTATTGGAATTTTAAAGTATCAAACCGAGCAATTGCAGTATCTGCTAATACCGATGTGAACAGTGGAGCAATGTTCAAATTCACCGAAACATATGCTGAAATACTATGATTCAAGATAATATTATTGAATGCAAATGATGTTTGTACACCAATATTTATTCCATCAACGATGACGCTATCAATATGATTGTGAAGATTAGGATTGATCGAATATATAATACTATCACCATAGTTCACTGTTGAATTTCCGGGAGGGGTTATTACACCGTTGCCAACAATATTTGCAGAGATCGTATATTTATTGATTGAGAAAAATGCATCGATCAAATGGTCTGTATTTACATTAGTAAATGAATACGTTCTTAACGTGTCGTCATTTCCCGAACCATGAACAATGATTGAAGAATCCATCATTACATTTGATATTCCTTTTGATTTCGACGTGCTCACGCCTCCAATGTTTTTCTTATGTGATATTTCAATAGCATCGCTTTCCCGGGCAATTAATAAAACTGGTGTATCTATCAATACACTATCGATATGATGACCGATGACTGCTTGAATGGTATAGACAATACTATCACCGTGGTTCACGAGCGATGTGCCGGCAGGATTTATACTACCATTTCCGGTTGCAGTTGAAACAATCGGATATTTATTGACCGAAAAATAGGCATCAATCGTATGTGTTGCAGTAATGTTCAAAAATGTATATTGGGAAGAAGAATCATTCATAGCAATACCATCTACTAACAGACTATCAAAATGATAACCGATATTTGGCGAGAATGAATATGATACAGTATCACCATAGTTTGCAATATTGCTACCTGCCGGAGAAATACTTCCATTAACAGCGGCCGAATTCATCGAATATGTATTTGGAACCACAGTAAAGAAGTTGCTTGCACCGCTTTTCACTAGACCAATATCTTCAACTGTGATGGAGAAAAATCCTGAGCTGTTTATTTCCATTATATGTGAAGCTAACACCCCATTATTGAAATTCGGTGTGATTCCTCCACCTTGCGATACGACTGCTCCCGATACTGAAACATCTACGGTGCCGACATAGTCGCTTTGAACATTACCATACGCGTCAGATGCAATTATTTTAATTGGGAATGGAAATGCTTGCACTTGCTGAAGGATATCCAGATCAAAAGTATCCTTTACAACAAAATGACTTAATCCGGACGGATTGACTACGAACGGACTACTCGTTCCAATCTTTCCACTAAGAGAATCTATAACTGAAATTGTATTATTGCCTGCTCCATATAAAACTATTATTTGTGGACCATGCTGCCCAGCAGTAAATGGAGTAGAATAATTCCCGCCCAAAACTCCCATCATCGTGTCGGTGGAAGAGAACCAGACATTTCCGGTAAAACTTGTTACGATGTTATCTAGTGAATCCACAGCGGTCGTACGAATGGAGAATGTCTGTCCTGCATTTTGAGGAGTGATCGCACCTCCACTGCCTGCTTCAACAATAAAATGGTGAAATATATTTGGACTGAAATATGCCGTTATAGTATGTGCAGTTGTTACATACATGAATGTATAACTGTTCAGTGAATCGATCTTGAGACCATCAACAAGTACACTGTCAAAATGTGATCCTGTATTCGGTAAAAATGAATAATGCACCGTGTCGCCAAAGTTGACATTGGATATTCCGGGCGGAACAATAGTTCCATCACCAAAAACTGAAGCAGTGACCTGATAGACATTCAATGAAAAATTCGCAGTGATATTTTTATCATTATACATCGTCACAGTAATTGGATTATTCAATTCAACTGTATCCCCGCTCCAACCAATGAATGAATATCCGGAATCTGGTACTGCGGTCAATTGTATCGGTATCCCGTGAGAGTACATTGATGAATCAGGGGTTCTTAGTACTGTTCCATTCACAGCATTCGTTGTCAGCGAATATGTATTAAGTGCATAAAATGCAGTAATATTCTTGATGGTATCAACCGTAATAGTAAACGGATTATTGGTAGTTGTTGTATCACCACCCCAGATAGAGAATGAATACCCTGCATTTGGCACAGCGGTCAACTGCACTTCCATTCCATGAGAATATTGCAGTGAATCCGGTACTTTTGATACGATTCCTTGTGCGGAAATAATATTCAGATTAAATGCATCGATCGAAAAATAGACATCAATGGTATGATCACTGATGATATTTTCAAATGTATAACTCGTTAATGAATCAATATTTCGTATTCCATCGACTAACACACTGTCAAAATGATAATGGGTTCCGGCAAAGTATGTATATGATAGTGAATTTCCGGGGGTGACGATCGACGTGTCAATTGGGGAGATCGTTCCGTTCCCAAATGTTTTTGCAATGATCATCTTATTGAGATACGGCGAAGCAGAAACTTCAATTGTTCCTCCGCTTTCATTTCCATTGGTATCAATGGCCGTCACAAAGAAATAATACGGAGTTCCAACATTTAATCCTGAAAATACTTTCAGTGTGTCGTTGATATTGGTTGTAGAATCGAATAAAAATTCCGGCGCCGGCGAGGTTCCGCCATAAATTAAATATGCCCTAAAATCTGAACCAACTGTTTTACTCCACTGCAGTGTAAAATTAGACTGCAATGAATCGATGATCTGTATTGAGGAAGGTACTGGCAAACCGGTTTGATCGTACGGCATAACGGAAATTTCATTGGAATATGAACTCAGATTTCCGCTTGTATCCATTGCTGCGATACGGAAATAATATTGTTGATAATTGGTTAGACCTGTGTACGTTCTAATAGTATCTATAATAGATGTTATAGAATCAGTTATTGTTGTTGGATTCGGAGATAGTCCGCTATAGATATAATATTTTTCAAAATCACCTTCACTGTTTGCATTCCAATGAATGGTTGCTTCGCCGTCTCCCGCTACTGCGACGAGGTTCTGCGGTATTACTGGTTTCGTTGTGTCCGTCGGTATAGAACCAACCTGATCAGAGTAAATTCCAATATATCCATTGGTATCTACTGCAGTCACTCTAAAATAATATTGTTGATAGTTAGTCAATCCACCAAGTATTTTAAGAGTATCATTCAATCCGCCAATGGTGGAATCAACGATCACGGTCGGATAGATCGATGTTCCGGCATAAAGATAATATTTTACAATATCACCTTCTGAATTCGGATTCCAATGTAATGATACAGCTCCGTCACCAGAAAGAGCTACAAGATTTTGTGGTGCAGCAGGAGCAGAATAGACAAAATTAGCATCAATGGTTTTATTGGTTTCCATTGTGAGTGACAATGGATTTACAATTCCTGTTGTATCTCCGCTCCACCCTGTAAAATCATATCCATAATTTGGTATTGCCTGCAAATCGACAACCGTACCGTGATCATACAACGGCTGATCAGGAGTTTTTATGATAGTCCCATTTATTGCATTCGTTGTGAGTGAATAAGTATTGATTGAAAAAAATGCATCGATGGTATGTGCCGCAATAACATTTATGAAATCATAACTGGTGACAACTCCAATCGAAATTCCATCAACTAATACACTGTCTATATGGAATCCTGCATCGGCAGTTATTGTAACATTGAGATTTCCACCGCTTGGTACTTCAGTTGCAATATTTGGTGAAATATTTCCACCTGCACTTGCAGATGGTGTTATGGTAAATGTATTAAGCTGTCCAACTGCAAAAGTTTGGAATCCATCAATTCCGATACCCTGAGTAGATGTTGCTGTCCTGGTTCCTTCCACGATATCAATCCAGGAACCACCATTATGACGCCACAAAGTGAAATTATTGGTATTTGCTCCTGAATCAATATCTGTTGGATCAAACGTAAATGTCGCATTAAATGCATCAAATGTGACGGCACCAGCCGACAACGTCCAAAACCGGTTAACATTCTTTGATTCATTGATATTCGTCCCCGTCAATGAAGGACCCGAAAGAGAAGTTGATGCGGTGAGAAAATCGTTGGCACTGATATTATTAAATGCAACAGTAACGGGTGAATAGACAATTGAATCACCGATCTCAAATGTTTCCAGAATACCTGCACTGGTAGGAATATATTTTCGCAAGTTGCCATTAACATGACCAGCTGTTCGAGCAACGATGCTGCCGTTCGACATTTCAACGGCATAAGAACCAGTATTGATATTTCCATTCGTAAGGAATAAAGAGTCGTTAATTACAAGATCATTACCCAGTGTTAGATTATCTGATGATTTGTTCAATAGCAATTTATCGAGTGTCCCGATTCCATCAATCGTACTGTTTCCCGTACCAAAAAACGAAATTATACTATTATTTGTTGTTAAGACTGCATCGCTCTGGAAGAGATCGCGTTGAATGTTCAAATCATTGCCGGATAAATATGAAAGAACAATATTTCCATAGTTCTGAACAGATCCATTCACCGTCAAAGGAGCGGACATTTCCCATCCATCTTCACTCATCGAAAGTGTACTTCCACCCATGACTACAAGATTTCCTTCAATTGCCGTTGGTAACGTTTGATCAAGACCGCCAAAATTCAACAGTGTGTTATTATTGATCTCAACATTGTACGGATACCCGGGACCGCTCAATGCGCTCAATTCTAATCCTCGATAGAACGTACCGCCCGAATGGTAACTGAGGGTAGAACCGGGAAGATATATTGGAGGATTTGTTGACACTGATCCACCGCTCATGAGATACATCATTTTGTGCAGTTTCGAATCAGCTCCAAAGTCCACTGAGCCGAAAAGTTTTATATTCTGAAAATCAACTATTCCCGAGATGGTATTGAATCCATTGAAGTTGATATCATTTGAAAGGGTATCAAAATTTCCTGAAACGGACGTGATTGTTGCATTTGCGCTGAAATCAGTAACCGTACCGTTTAAACGGAGAAGTCCGTTTTGCAGAGTAAGGTTTTTGTTGATAGAAAGTGCTACAACCGGTGTGCTGGTGACTTCCACAACATTGGAGGGATTGTTTATTATCAGTGTATCGAAATAAACTGTCCCAGCTGTACTACGTGTGATCAATTGGTCTGTATTACCGGAAAAGATAACGGGACGAGTATTTGAAACCAATGTACCGTTATTTATAAAATTACCTTTTAAATTCAAACTTCCATTGTAAATACCAGCAAGTGTTATTGTTCCATCATTGGTCAAATTCCCATTTACCGTAAGTGGCCACCACATTTCCTGTCCATCAACATTCATACTTATTTCCGAAGCAGCATCGATCGTTACGTTTCCTGCAGTTTGAAGCGGGATGCTTAAGCCGAAGTAATCTCCGATATTGAGTACGGTGGTATTCGAAACCTGCACATGAAATGGATACCCTGGACCGCTTGTTGAACTCCATTCCAAACCTCGATTGAACGAACCACCAGAATTATAAATTAATGTAGACCCTGATTGGTACGATGGGGCATTGACGGAAATTGATCCGCCTGAATTCATCTTTAATTCATTCACAATGGAAGAAGCTGATCCAAAATTCACAGCGCCGGACACATTCACATTCCAAAATTGGAATGTACCGGTGATCGATGATGCTCCGTTGAATGAAAAAACATGGTTCGTTGGAACCAGTTCTCCAACGCTGTTTGTGAGAACTGCACCGTTCGCAAAATCAACAGCGGTGCCATTCAATTTTAAAACACCGGATTGGATATCCAACGAATTATTGATCTGAATATTATTATTTGTCGGTGATGAAAATGGGATTTCAACAGAGTCGGAATTTGCGATAATCAAATTATCGAACGGTATATATCCTCCACCCGGTTTTTCAATCGTTTGTTTTGACAATCCAATGAAACTCACGGATGAAGAATTGCTTGTAAGGGTGCCATTATGGATATAGTTTCCTTCCAACTGCAAATCACCACCGTTAAGAGCTGAGAGAATAATGGTGCCGTTATTTATAATGTTTCCTTTCACTACTAATGGCGCAGTCATTTGGTACCCTGATTCGGATAGTGAAATCTTTGCACCAAGATCGATCGTCAAATCTCCGGCGATCTGGCGCAAAACAGCAGTTCCTCCAAAACCAAGATTAAGAGTCGTTGTATTTCCAATTAATACGTTATAAGGATATCCCGCACCTGAAGTTGAACTCCACTCCAGTCCACGGTTAAAAATTGCACCGGTAAAATATATGAGAGACGAGCCAATGGAATATGTTGGAGGATTTGTTATGATCATACCCACGCCATCGATTATTAACGCGCTGTTAATCGAAGAGCCGCTTCCGAGATCGACGATACCATATATCCGAACACTATCAAACGATACGCTTCCGGTAACAGTCCCACTTCCATTAAAAGTTACGAGACTGTTTGCGTTCATATTTCCAGCTATTGTTGAAATCGTTCCAATATCATTGATATACAAATGATTGTTTAGTGTGAATATACCATCTGTTAATATGAGATCTTGAACGGAAAGACTGTCAATTGTAACAGCCCCTTGAAGGTCATCAATTTCCAATGCTCCAAGATTCACAGCACCGATCTGATGCTGCCCACTTCCAGCCGTTAGAAGCAACTTTCCACCGCTACTGCTTGTATGGTAGCCACCGCTGCCGTAAATATTTCCATTTACTGAAATGGTATATCCATTGTCATTGAAATTACCATAGAATAAGTCGAGATCTCCTGTCAGAGAAATTGAACCGGACGCACTCAAACCACCATCGTTTTTATTCACAATAATATTATTGTAAGGGACTGCATTCGGAAGCGGAGGAAGAGATTGTGAATTACCTCCACTGAATTCAATCGTTGTTCCCGTTACGATTAAACCGCCGCTGGAAAATGTTACGCTTGGATTGAATACACCTGAAATAACGATCGTGTTTGTATTGTCTAATGTGACATTTCCTGATCGATTTCCGGTGATTAAGATATTGGAATATGGAAATGCAGGAATTGTTTGTGCACCAACTCCATTGAATTCTATCGAATCAGCAAACCCTATTGAATGTGCCGTTGCTGATCCCGGTGTAAAATTCCCTGAAATTTTGAGTAGACCGTTGGGAAGTGATTTATCAAAATTACTGAACGTGAGGTTTCCATATTGTGAACCTCGTGCAACAATGTCCTGTCCATTATTATTTTCATTGTAGAGAACTGTTCCCGTTGAAAGAGACAAAAATTTACCGGAGCCTACTGTTGAAACTGAACCAGAGATGGTAACAGTTTTATTACTAATATCGAATTGTCCTAAATGAAGCCGTAATGAATCTGTTATAGTAAGAGAATTATTTAGAGTAACTCCTGAAGGATTATTTATTACAAATTTATTTACGGTAGATGGAAGCCCGCTTCCTGTTTGTTGCGGTGTGTTCCCGTTGTATTCGTACGATGCACCGCTGCTAAATGTTCTTGTTCCGGATACTTGAATAGCGCCGATAGCACCGGTAGTATCTATTCCGCTGTTATGTCCTGTTCTGAGTTTAGCGCCGCTGTTTAAAATAAAACTTCCCGATCCTCCGATAAATCCATTTCCCTGAATTGAAAGCGTAGCACCACTATCAACAACAAATGAAAACATAGATGTTATTCCATTTGTTGTTAAACTTTTTTTCACTCGGAATCCAACCATATCGATTGTTCCAGCCGTTGAACCAAATTGATTATCTTCAGCAAAAAGAAATGTTCCATGTCCGCCATTACCAAACTTCATTATCGTTCCGGCACTTTGAGTGAATGTCCCTCCATTTCTATTAATGATGATCGTGTCAAGTTCTCCAACGGCATTGCTAAAATTGAGTACACCATCGTCTTGGTTAAAATCTCCTACTGAGAGCACACCGTTTGAATTGAAGAGTGTTATTGAACCGCTACCCGTAGATTGGATATCAAAATATCCTGCAACCTGTGTCAGTTGGGAAGCAAAGCCCATACCACTGACCTGGGAAAAACTTTCATACGTGAACCCGTAAAAATTTTGGTTTAAACCATAAAGATTCGTTGCGTTGACAATTCCTGAAACTTTGCACACCGAACCAACATCCCAGAAAAGGGTTGGGATTGTATCTCCATCAACTTTATGATCATACGTTCCAGTAATTTGGCTTGTCGCTCCTGCACCATAAATAATCGGCCCGTATGAAATGGTGCTTAAATTATTTAATGTTCCATCGATGACAAGATCATACCCGGATGTATTACCATTATTGACAATTAAGGTGCTACCGCTGGTAATGTTTAAAGTTCCTGTGACCGTCAATTTGAATTGCTGAACAGTAAGAATTGCTGCAGTAACGGAACCTGTTATATTCAAAGTTCCTTCTACCTGCAATTCCGAATTAGATCCCGATATTATAAAATTACCGGAGGGAGATGTCATCGTGTGACCAAATTGAATAATAAAAATGTCACCAGAAGAAAAATTGGGGGGAACAGTACCTGATCCATCGGAGTTTGAAGACCAACTTGTTATGCTCGTAGGATTTGATTGACCAAATTTCGAATAATAGGTGGTCGCGAAAGCAGCATTGTGAAATACTATAATAAAGATAAACGAAGTAAAAAGAGTAGAAAAACGATTCATCAACGGTCCTTGGGTCTAACTGACGTCAAACAAATAACATTCAGAATTCATTCTTTTGCACAAAGAATACATTGAAAATAGAAACCATCAGCCCAATAATCAAGCTACCGCGTGTTACACCGCACATTTTTTAATGGCAAACAACTGTTTGAAACAGAGCAAAAACTTGCTATTATTTCAGTGAATTTTTACCCGTTTAACTTATGAAACCGACCAAAATTCTCTTCGTCTGTCTCGGTAATATCTGCCGATCTCCTGCCGCTGAAGGAGTAATGAAAAATCTTGTAAAAGGACTGTCGATCGAAATTCAATCAGCTGGAACAGCTGGATATCATATCGGCGACCTGCCTGATTCAAGAATGCGTTCACATGCGCGTAAGCGGGGATATGAACTGGTCAGCCGCGCGCAGCAATTCGATCCTTCAATTCATTTCGAACAGTTCGATCTTATCGTTGCAATGGATCGGAACAATCTCAGCGATCTGAAATCGATGGATCGAGAAAATAAATATCATCATAAACTTTCGCTGATGACCGATTATTCACAAACGATGGATGTGAACGAAGTGCCAGATCCGTATTATGGCGGTCCCGCAGGATTCGAACATGTGCTTGATATTTTAGAAGATTCATGCACCGGATTATTAAAAAAATTGAAAACCGGTTGATCATTAATTGACCGTCACCAATAAGGTGAAGGTCAACTTTCATGTTTTGTGAATAACATCGAACAAATAACTTCTCTCGTTCAATCCGCGTTGAACAAAAACGTTCATTCACTTTTACCACTAAACGGTGGATCTATCGCTTCTTCATACCGAGTGGAATTGGAGAATAAACAACTGATCTTTGTAAAAGTCTCTCCTCAGCATCCCGACATGTTTTTGAAAGAAGCAAATGGATTACGGGAATTGAAAAAGGTAAACGCAATCAGAGTTCCGAAAATTATTGCGGCAAACGAAGAATTGTTGATTCTGGAATTGCTCCCCGTTTCATCTCCGAAAAATCGTAAACGCTTTTTCGAACAATTCGGAAACCAATTCGCTCTGCTTCATCGGCACACTTCTGATCATTTCGGTTTCAATGAAAATAATTATATCGGTTCAACTGCACAGGTAAATGTACCAACAATGGCATCATGGAAAGATTTTTTTGTCGTCAACAGATTGGAATTTCAATTTCGTCTTGCAGAACAGAACGGATATGGTGATGAAGTTCTTGCTTCGTTATTTCACACTCTTGAGCATAAAATCGACCGGCTGATACCAAATGACAATGAGCCACCCGCATTAATACACGGTGACCTCTGGAGCGGAAATTATTTGTGTTTAGAAAATGATGTTCCGGCAGTTATTGATCCTGCGGTGCATTACGGACACAGAGAAGCGGATCTTGCAATGACAATGCTCTTCGGCGGTTTCAGCGAATCATTTTACGAATCGTACCACAAAGAATATCCTCTGAACGACGGATGGCAGAGACGATGCGAGTTATACAAACTGTATCATCTCTTCAATCATTTGAATCTGTTCGGCGATGGATACTATTCTCAAGTAATCGGAACAATAAAATCCTTGATAAAATAAAAATCGTTCTTTTAGCCCTATCCCGGCAGAAAGTAAAACACCAACGCAAAAATAATATAGACTGAGATCAACTGAACACCTTCGAACCAATTACTTTCTCCATCACTGGCAAGCTGCTCGGTGATAAGTGCGGAAAGTGCAATTGCTAAAATCTCGATCGGGGTAAAGACTAGATCCATTGGTTTTGGTCCCATCACATAACTTGCAAATACCAATACCGGTGCAACAAACACCGCTACCTGGATACTGCTGCCGATCGCAATTCCCAGACTCAGATCCATTCTATTCTTCATTGCAACAAGAATTGCAGTACTGTGTTCCGCTGCATTACCAATGATCGCCACAACGATCACGCCGACGAAGATACTCGTCATACCTAGGGAATGTGCTGCAACTTCAACCGAGCCGACAAGGATCTCGCTCATCCACGCAATAAAGAATGTAGCAATGCCAAGAATGGAAAGTGATTTCCTTAAACTCCAATGCTGATGATGTTTTTCCGTCACCACCGCGCTCTCCGCAGATTCCCCGACAAACAATTGTTTATGAGTCTTTAACGAGAATAACAGACTCAATGCATACGTTATGACAAGAACAATTGCAATTTCAAGACTAAGACCCGCTTCCTTCTCAACAATATCTTTTCCTCCAAAATAATGGAACACTGCCGGTGCAATAAGACCTATGGATGCAAGCGTCAGCATTGTTGAAAGAGAACGAGCACCCCCCGCATTGAATTTCTGCGATTTGAATTTTAATCCGCCGGCAAGAAATGATGCGCCAAGCACTAAAAGAATATTCCCAATGATCGAACCGGTGATGGATGCTTTTACCACATCATATAATCCTGCATTCAATGCCATCAACGCAATGATCAATTCTGCCGCATTCCCAAAGGTTGCATTCAGCAATCCTCCGATTCCTTCCCCTGTTTTTTCTGCAAGATGTTCCGTTGCTTTTCCAAGCCAGCCTGCGAGGGGAATAATCGAGATACAGGAAAAGAGAAAAAGCAATGTCGGTGAAACATGAAATGCATATTCTCCAACAATAGTAATCGGGACAAAAATGAGCAGCCAGTTCAGCGATGGTTTTAAATATTGATTCATAGAATAGAAGTTAGGACTTAGAACTTTGCTTTTAGGGTTTAGAATTTCCAGAATTATTTATTTTTGAAGTCTCTTTAACAACTGAATTTGTCCTGCATGATACACATCATGCATTGCAATACCGCTGATGGTCTGTAGATTGGTGAATTTACTCTCCTTTGGGTTTTTCTTCAGATCGGAGAGTGATAGTTTTTTTACCTCTTCCACTAAAAGATAATGCATTTCATCGAGCAGTTGCACATCTTTTTTCCAAGCAGATTCATTTTTATCGACCGGTCGTTTGAAGAAATTACTCCCTTTTAATGGAAACGATCCATGCTTTTCACCGGTCAATCTTCGTCTGACAATATATTTCCAGTAAGCACAGTGTACGACAACTTCCCAGATATTATGACGCTTGGACGTTGGTCGCCAGCAAATTTGTTCTAACGACAAACCGCGGATCGATCCGCGAAGATTCGTCCCATGCCACGATTTTTTGTGGTATGATTCTTCCAATTGCTGGACTAAGGTCGAAATGATTTCAACATTTTTCACAGTAGATCATCCTTTCATTTTTTTCCTGACAGCCATTCCCGGCTTTGCACCGGTATGTTCTCCTTTTTTCAATACTTGTGTTCCATTTACAAAAACATGAATTACTCCGCTAGAAAGTTGGTGCGGTTTATCAAACGTTGCATGGTCTTGAATTGTTAAAGGATCGAATACGACAATGTCTGCATAATTTCCTTTTTTCAGCCTTCCACGATCCTGGATCCCAAGATTATCGGCGGGGAACGATGTCAATTTACGAATTGCTTCTTTCAACGGAATAATTTTTTCTTCTCTCACATATTTCCCGAGCAGCCGCGTGACGTTTCCGTACGCTCTCGGATGGACATTCGATTTTAAAAATACACCTTCAGGTGCGAGTGATCCCGCATCTGAACCAAAGCTCACCCATGGAAGTGCTATCTGTTTCTTCACATTCTCTTCCGACATTAAAAAATAAACCGCTTCAACTCGGCTGTTATCAGCAATGATAAGATCCATGATGGTTTCTTCAGGAGATGTTCCGCGCAGTTTAGAAACATCCGCGACTGTTCTGCCGGTAAGATATTTCAGACTATCCTGTTTAAATCCCACAAGGATAACTCTTTCAGGAGACCCTGCCGCAAGATACAAACTTTCCCATTCATCGGTTTGGGTTATCATTTCTTTTTGTAATTGAGAACGTATCTCCGGATCTTTCAATCTTTTTTCCCATTCTTTTTGTCCCCCTTCCTGAACCCACGGCGGCATCGATGCATCAAGACCGGTTGCACCGGCAGTGTAAAGATACATATCCGCTGTGATTTTTAATCCTGATTTCCTCGAGTCTTCTACTTTACGAATGACCTCATCTAATTTGTTCCAATTGGATTGTCCCGCAGCTTTTAGGTGATAAATTTCTGAACGGATCTTTGCATTTTTTGCAATCGATATCAATTCATCAACGGCTTCAACAAATCTGTTTCCTTCACTCCGAAGATGTGAGATATACATTCCGTCATATTCCGCCGCAACTTTACACAGTTCTATTAATTCATCGGTCTTCGCATAAAATGCCGGTGCATAGATCAACGAAGAACCAAGACCCATAGCCCCTTCTTCCATTGCCTGTCGAACAAGCAATTTCATTTCCTCCATTTCTTTAGAATTTGGAGCTCTATTTTCATATCCCAACACATTGATCCGGACAGTTGACGCACCAACAAAAGATGCTACGTTCGTAGAAATTCCTCTACGTTCAAGTGATGAAAGGTATTCTCCAAGGGTAGTCCAGTCAATGGTGTATTTGATATCTCCCATTGCTTCAATGGTTTCATCCTTCAATTGTTTATTCAGAGGACCCATGGACCACCCTTCACCCATCACTTCCAATGTCACACCCTGTATGATACCGCTGAGCGATCGTCCATCTTCGATCAGTGTTTCAGTTGCCCAGCTCAGCATATTGATAAATCCGGGAGAAACTGCTAATCCTTTTGCATCGAGCACTTGTTTTGCCTTTGCATTTTTCAATGTTCCAATTTCGGCAATCTGTTTTCCTTTGATTGCAATATCTGCAACATAGGGTTCTTTTCCGCTTCCATCATAGATGGTACCGTTCCGAATAAGAATATCGTACTGTTGTGAAAAAAGTTGAGAGGTAAGGACAAGAAGGAATAATATTCGATTCATAGTTTAGGATTATTGTGAGTGAAGGGTGAGAAGACAAATCGTAATACGATTCAAGTATGCCAAATCTATATTAGAAGTTATAATAAGTAATATCCCTACAGCAGGTCATAACTACAACAACTTTGTCGTTCTCTTTTTATGATTACCTTTTTAACAACTTCCCGTCGGTTGCTGCAACCAGCAGATCCATATCGACAGGCTTTGTTAAATATAGATCAATTCCCATTCGTAACGCCGCACGAAGTATGTTTTGACTTTTTGAATCGGCAAGGAAAAAGAATGGAACATTCTGTAATGATGAATGTTTTTGAACAGTTTCAAAGAACTCGAAGCCGTCCATTGATCCCTGTGCAAATACAGCTTCACTGATGATCAATTCTGGAATTTGTTTTACCATTGAATTCAATGCATCTTCTGCCCGGCTTGCAAACACCACTTCATAATGCCATTGTTGTAATGCTCTCATCATATTTGCCAACTGCTCTTTGTCAGGACTAACGATAAGTATCCGTGCTTTTGCTTTAGTGCCTCGTTTCGCTTCACGAACACTCTCTTCGATAGACATATGTTCTTCTGCTGTGATACCAAATCGTTTTCTCATCATATCAAGCACTTGTCTTTCCATTTCGGAAATCACACCGTCTTTCCATGCGAGCCGAAGGGCGTTGACATATGATTCCAGCTTTACTGCATGTTCAATTGCATTGTGTTCTTCCAACGAAATGGCAAAGGTATCCCGAACGGACTTCAGTTCCTTCTCTTCTTCAGGAGTGATTTTTCCGTCAAACCAGTAATCTTTGAGGAGTTCCTGATACATCAATAAACTACCTCGCTCGTACTGATTCGGTTGTTCACTGTGTGATATTGTAGGATTTGTATCGATCGTTTCACCGAATTTTTGAATCCCGCGCTGATCTTCCTCCATGATCAATTGCTCTATTTTATCGGAGTACGCTCTTGCATAATGACTGCCTGGATCAAGCTGATAAACTTCAGCAATCCTCTTCAATGCTTCTTTAAATTCTTTTTTTGCAATTAACTGTTCAGCGGCGGAAAAAAGAAGGGATATCCGTTGTGATATCTCTTCGGGAGAGGGTCCTTTGGAGACAACGTTCTCCGTCGGTTCACTCTGTTTTTGAATGAGCAAAATCCGCTGCTGAAAAGAACGTGCTAGCATATGCTTTGGATCGATCGCCAATGCTTTTCGAATTGCTTGCAGTGCAAGGTCAAAATTCTTAGCCCGAAGCAGTTCATCAGCCTGCCGAAGCAGCCTGGCAATTTGCTCTTTTTCCATTGTCTGTTGATTTGCTGAAGATTTATTTCCAAACATTGATGTCCCTCTTCATAAACTTCAATTCATTCATTGCAAACTATTGAAACTATCATCGAAACTCAACTTTAAAATGCAAACGCCGCACATGGGCGGCGTTATATCACACAAATGTTTTTTTACATTAGAATCGGTAACTAACTGTAAAATTCACCAGCGATGTAGAGACTGATTCATCGGATCTGGATGTGTTCGAAGGGAAGGAGTATTGGTTTTTATAGGAATTATACGAACCAAATGCAACGGCACCATTCAAGAGAACGTTGCGCTGAAGAAGGATTCCTATTCCGCCAGTATACATAATCTGATCGAATGAACTTGGATCATTTTTATAGGGTGACGGCGTTAACGAATATCCTCCACGCACTTTTACATCGGTAGAAGGTATGTCAAATTCTGCACCGACACGAACACTTGTTGTAGCCCGAAAATTGGACTGAAGAGTCGTATTTCCCTTTTCTAAATCAAAATTATCCGCCCATTCGATTTGCGCCCAATCAGAATATTCTATATCTGCTGCGATCATTAATTGCGGCAGAACATATACCGAGCCCCCTACACCAAAAGTCCAAGGGGAATTTACGCTGTACTCATTATTTGCCGAATAGGAATATTTACTCGCAGGATTTTTATCGGACCAAGTTGAATTTGCATCAAATACACTTTCTCCTTCATTCGTATAATTTTCCTTCACTTTGATGGATGTAGGGCCTTTTCCAATTAATCCAATCCGAAAGAAATCGCTGCGGTACATCAGTCCCATTGTAATATTACTGCCGCTGAGTTCTGCATTCAAATAACTATCGTAATAGAATTTATTGAAACGAAGATACGCTGAATCTGCCGATATAGACTGTGAAGGATTGTAATTGTAAAGGTTTTTATTATCTGATTCAAGAAAATTACGTGTATAGTCATATGTACCGGAATATATATTCAATGAAACTCCAAACGAAATATTTTCTTCGATATCAATTGCACCGGAGAATGACCATTGTCCGAGGTTCCCGCTTTCTTTTTTCTCAGCACTTTGATTGACATTCTTTTGAATTGCTGTGTATCCTTTGCTTGTGGTTAAATAAGTATTAAAAGGAATATCGAATTCGCCATTCGGATCGTCAGTAATTGACGTTTGTAACGAAGAGATGATCGAGCTTTGATTATTGAATCCGTCAAATTTTGATACTGTAGCAAAATCAGAAATTCGATTATACCCAAATGCAAATACTAAACTTCCCTGCATGGTTGGAAAAGGAAAAACAAATCCAAGGTTATCTAATGATGTAGCCGAGGTTGTAGCGTTTTGTTTTACCGAATAGAATGTCGCATCATTGGCAAAACCTATATTTGAAATTCCACCCATCACTTCAAGACGACGCATCTGTGCTAGTCCTGCAGGATTCCAGAAAGTTGCACTATAATCATCTGATACGCCGATATAGGCATTCCCCATCCCTAATGCTCGGGAACCGACACCATTACCATGCCCCGAATATCGAATGGCATCTTCTGAAAACTGTGAAAATGAAATTCCGCATACGGCTATTATTAATGTGAGTGAAAAAAATATTCTTTTCATATATAACCTTTAATTTTTATCGCGGTCTGCTTCCGGCACTATCTCGGGATGAGCCGTCGCTTCTGGTTTTTGTTGTAGTAGATCCGCCGTCATTATTTGTATCTCTGGAGCGTCCACTTTCTGCCGGTTGTGAAACCGGAGCTGAAGTTGAAGGAGCAGGAGTGGGTGTAATAATTATTGCCGGTGTTGATGTTGATGGAACAGATGGCGATGGAGTTCCTCCAACCGGAGTTGATGGTTGTGTATAGGTTGGTGAAGGAATCGGTCTTTCTCTGCCTCCATCCGGTTTTTCATCACGTGTAGGACCGTCTGTTCTGGGACGATTTTCTTTTGTCGGTTGAACTGGTGTATTGATAACAGTTACCGGAGGTACCCACCACGGATAAGTTGGATATGTGGGCGTAGGCCAATAAACTGGTCCAGGATCACCATAGGGAATATTGTCACCTTTTTCAGTAAGCCATTCACGATCAGACAAAAGCACTCCATCATGAACGGTACGAACTCCGTAGTATTCCAATTCTTCAGCTCGTTCATTCAGTTCAGTTACCGAATGGCACGTTGTGCATGATTGATTATAATTAATTGAATACGAATTGTTTGCAAACCCGGATGATGATTGACCTTTTTTGATCTTTACATATTCCTGCGGTGTCATCAATTGGGTGTAACATCCACTGACAAAAAAAACTGCAATGAATGATCCAATAATATTGACTGTTGATAAATATTTCATATCAATCCCTCTTTCTTCCGCCTGATGATGACGACGATCCGCTGTTACTTCCACCTCGTGATGGTGCCGGCGCTGATGGTGTTGATTGCTGAGCCGGCGGATTATATGATTGCCGTCTGCTCTCGCGCGGTCGCTCAACAGATCTCGCTTCATCGTTAGGAGTGGACGGCTTTTGAGCGGGCGTATATGTTGGTTTCCTTACTTCTCGCCGACGTTCAACTGGAACCGCTTCGCCATTTCCTTTATTTGCTTTTTCCGGTGGATTTTGTGTTCGTATGTTTCTTGGTCGTTCCACAGGTCTTGCTTCTTTTGGTTGTTCAGTTTTATTTCTATCCCACCATGAAACTTCATTATTTCTTTTTCTAGACTCTTGCGGTACAGGAACTGCTTCTTTATCTATTACTCGTCCGGTCCGAACTGATGTTGCTTGAGTTTCAGTTGGCATTGACGTTATCGGTCGCGAGCGAATATCGGAAGTATTTCCATCTCGAGAAGCACCGCCCGTTCGAATTCGCGGTGGTGACACCGGTTGTGTACTAACATACGCAGGCGATGGATAATATACTGGATAGTACACAATAGGATAATATGGATGCCACGGATCGTACGGTAGACAATGCCACGAAGGATAATATGCCGGATAATATCCATACCAAGGATCATATGACCACGACCATTGTCTCATTCCCCAATACGGATCGTTAAAATACGAATTATAGTATGCGCCGATCCATGAAGTATTTTCAGGATAGTAATAATGGAATGATGCCCGCAATCGTGATCGGCGGTAATCATCATCTAAATAATAATGGTTAGTGATCGTTGTTGGACTTTCGTCGTATGTTGTATCGGTATCATACGCGTAGTCACGATCGGTTTGTTCAACCGTTGCTAACTCGGTATAACAACCTGAGTATAGAAGAACTGTTGAGCACACGAATAATAAATTCCGCACATATTTCATAGCGCACCTCTTTTGTTATTGTCTGTATATATGAACAGTAAAGAGAAGAAAATCATTCCTTACAATGTACTACAAAGCAGTAAGGCTTTCAATGTAGATGTAGTTCCTGTAGCGAAGGTTTAATAGGCAAGATGATTATTATTGGTCTTTTATTACTACAATATTACAGAATTGATTTAGAAAAGTCAAAACATTCCCTTAAAATGTTCGGACATATTCAACCTTTAAAGTCCGATTTCCAAATGTCACATTTTGCTGATTTTTAGCGATGTTTTTCAGATCAAATCCAAGAGTTAATCCATTTGCCAGTGCCCATCGTATACCAGCGTTGAGATACCCGTTTCCTTTTCCATAGGCATTACCATGGTCATCATTAAAAGCGAAATCATACTCCGTTATAAATGAAATTTCTTGTCCGATCGATTTTTCAATTCCCACGAATGTATCCATATCCTTATCACCATCTTTCTTTTCCATACTCCAATTCACTCCCCCATGAAAACTAAGGAAACCGAGGAATGAATAATTTTTACTTGCAGCAATAAAGATTCCACGGGATTTAATTGTGAATCGTTCCAATGAATCGATGTATGTTTCTTTTCCCTGTGAATCAAAACCAAATGCAATTGCAGGCATTGCTTCGGATTCGTCAAACAATCGGTATTTTACCATTACCCCCGGAAGTTTCTGCATGGTGGCATTTGTTTTTCCGATGATGCCAACTCCGCCATACGAAATTCCAAATGTTAACCGATCGAGTGCACCTGCATACAGTCCGAACATCAATCCCCCATCTTGGAAGAAATTCGATTCAAGAGAGAATGCTCCTCGCTTAAGCAGTCCTGCTGTTGGAGTATCAATCACGTATCGCGGCTCAACATTTGCAGCATCTCCGGCAGAATTTTGTGCCGCCAGCGGCATTGCACTGAACACAACTGCTATGAGTAAAAATATTTTTTTCATACGATATCCTGATTTTTTATAAAATCTGTGTTATGTTTTTTTCCACGTTGTGCCATCCTTTGTATCTTCAATCAATACCCCAATTGATTTAAGATCGTCTCGTATCTTGTCGGAAAGTGCAAATTGTTTTGCTTTCCTTGCTTCATTCCGTGATGCAATCAAGAGTTCAACAAGAGATGATTCCAGTCCTGCCGATGATGAGACTTGAGACGCAAGAGTAATTCCAAGGACTGTCTCACACGCTGTGGTGAAAAATTCATTGAGTTTTTCAAGAAATTCTCCTGAAGCATTCTTCCCGTCGGTAAGAAGTTCATTCGTTTCGCGGACAAGTTCAAACAACACACCAATTGCAAGCGGTGCATTGAAATCATCGTTCATTGCATCGAAAAACCGTTTACGATAATCCTTCAGTCGTTCCTTGAAATCCATGGAACCGGATCGCTTTTTATCGATCTCACTTCGGAGTCGGGCAACTGTACTTCTGAGTTTTTCCAATCCTTTTGCCGCCCCTTCAATTGCCGGTTCGCTGAAATCCAGTGTGCTTCGATAATGACTTTGTAATATAAAGAAACGAATGACAATCGGTTCGAATTTTTTATAAGCATCTTTCAGCGTGATGAAATTGCCGAGAGACTTCCCCATTTTTTTCCCGTACACCGTCACTAGATTGTTGTGCATCCAATATTTTACGAATGGTTTATCAGTCGCACTTTCACTCTGTGCAATTTCGCATTCATGATGCGGAAATTGGTTGTCCATTCCGCCGCCATGAATATCAAACGTTTCGCCGAGATATTTCATGGACATTGCGGAACACTCAATATGCCATCCGGGAAATCCCAATCCCCATGGTGAATGCCATTGCATGATATGATTTGCTTCTGCTTTTTTCCATAATGCAAAATCGGCTGGGTGTTTTTTTTCCGATTTTACATCGACCCGGGTGCCACTCTCAGCATCTTCAACAACTCTTCCGGATAATTTACCATAAGACGGATCTTTGCTCACGTCAAAATAAACTGAACCGTTTACTTCGTACGCAAAACCTTTTTTCAGCAACTGCTGTGTCATTTCAATTTGTTCGGGAATGTGTCCGGTTGCTCGAGGAGAAATATCAGGTCGCATTACATTCAACGCATCCATATCTTCAAAATATGCCCGCGTATACATCTCAACAACCTGCATCGGATGAAGTTTATCCGCCTTTGCCTGTTTTGCAATTTTGTCTTCACCTTCGTCAGCATCATCAGTCAAATGACCGACATCAGTGATGTTCTGAACGTACGTTACTTTATATCCCAGGTATCGCAGATATCGAAAAATAATATCAAATGAGACATAACTTTTTGCATGACCAAGATGAGAAAGTCCATAGACCGTTGGACCGCAGACATACATCCGTACTATACCATCAGTGATGGGTTTGAATTCTTCTTTTGTTCGAGTGAGCGAGTTTGTTACTATTAAAGGCATGTTCTATTTTAGTCCCATCAATTCTTTTGCCGATTTTAAACCAGCTTCGGTAATATCTGAACCACTCAAAAGTTTTGCAACCTCTTTAATACGTTCATCATTTTCCAATTTCCGGAGTCTTGTTGCTGTTTTTTTGTTTGTTTCAATTTTTTCTACTGCAAAATGCGAATCAGCAAGCCCGGCAATCTGCGGCAAGTGTGTAATGGCAATCACCTGGTGATGCTTTGAAAGTTTCTTCAAACTTAGACCGACTGATTGCCCGATCCGCCCGCTGACACCGGTATCAATTTCATCGAAAATTAACAACGGAGTTTTATCGGAATCAGCAAGCGCTCCTTTGAGTGCAAGCATGATACGAGAGACCTCGCCGCCGGAAGCAACTTTCACCAGCGGTTTTACATCTTCGCCGACATTGGTGGAAATGAAAAATTCAATGTGATCGATTCCTTTTGAAGTTGCTTCCACTAATTGATTTCCGACTTTCACCGAAAGCTGCGTGCTCGATTTTTCAACCGGTCGATGTTGAATTATCGTTGTAAATTTAGCTTTCTGAATTCCAAGATCGGCAATGGATGAAAGAATTGCCTGCTCCAATTTTTTAGAGACTTCTTTTCGTTTTTGCGAAAGAAGATTCGCCTTCGTTCCGCAATCTGTTCGAAGTGACTCCAATTCCTTCTCTAACTTTGAAAGTTCAACATCAAAATTCTCTGCAAATTTAAATTCCTCACCGATCTTCTTGCGGAATTCAATCAACAGATCAATCGTTCCGCCGTACTTTTTCTTTAACAATGATAGAGCACCCAAACGCTCGCGGATTTTTTCTAATCGCTCAGGATTAAATTCAATTCGTGAAGAATAATTTTGAACTTGTTTCGATAATTCTTCAACAATCACTTCAGCAGAACGGGCTTCGCCGGCAGATTCATGAAATGTACCGTCAATCTCAGCCAATTGTTCCAGCATTTTTCGTGCTTTAATCAGACTGTCACGAACTGATACTTCGTCTTCATATAACAATTGATGAATTCCGTTGGTCAATTCACTTAGTTTTTCCGTATTTTCCAAAATCTTCAATTCGGATTCTAACTGATCTTCTTCACCAGGCTGCGGATTTACCGCATCGATCTCTTTGATCTGAAAATCATACAGAGATTTTTTTGCTTTTAGTTGATCTTCCTGATTCTGCAATTCGCGTTTCCGCGCAGTCAATTCTGCCAGCGAACGGAAGACCGTTTGATATGAAACGGTGTCTTTTTCATACCCGCCGAAATCATCAAGAAAATCAATATGCGTTTCCGGACGCAACAGTGATTGATGTTCATGTTGTCCGTGTAGATCAACGAGAACATCTCCTATTTCTTTAAGCAAAGAAACTGAAACCGGAGAATCATTCACAAAGCAACGGCTCTGTCCTTTGGTGTTCAACTCTCGTCGGATAATAATTTCTTCAGTGATATCGTTTTCGCTTCCACGTAAGATATCGGCAACTTGTTTGATTCCTTTAACAAGAAAAACTCCTTCGACAATCGCTTTCTCTGCACCGGTTCGAATCATTTCTGTACTGGCACGCTCTCCAAGGAGCAATCCCAGTGCATCGATAAGAATGGATTTTCCGGCACCTGTTTCACCGGTGATAATCGTAAGTCCCGTCGAAAAATCGACGGAGATCTCTTCGATCAGCGCATAATTCTTTATGAGGAGATTTTTTAACATTGAATGAAGTTACGCGGAAAAACGGTGAGTTTCAATGAAGAATTCAATCTATCCTGATGTTATTCGGCAATCGGTATTTCCGGAACGTCCCCCAACATTCCATAATAGTATGCCATTCGGAAAAACTCTTCGAGCGAAGTTTTGGATAATTCGTCGAATCCGTATGAAAAATGCGAAAGATAATTTTGGAGCAGATCGGATGAACGGTTTGTTTCAGCAGCAAACTCATTGGCAATCGATCCAATCGAGTCGCGCCCGGCAGCCGAAGCTGCAAGCAGCATTGTTTGTATTTCCTTTGAAAATTTCTCTGTCCGAGCAACACAAAATGAATGGACAAACGGCATTTCTGTTATGTCCGACCATTCATCGACGATATCGATGTACGGAAATTCACTTTGAAGAGTCAACAATGATTCGCCGGTGACAAGTGCGCAATCTGCTTTCATCAACATTTCATCAATAGATCCGAGAACCGGTACAATCTTCGGTTCGGAATCATATTTTTCGCCGAGAATGATTCTTGTCAGCGCAACATCGGTTGTTGAAACGATACCGACCGCCATTGTCGTAATGAATTGCAGATTCTTCCGCAGATACAATCGCGCGACATTGCTGTATCCCGTCGATGATACTCCGATATTCGGATAGAGGATCAATCCCGAACTGTTCAATGCATAATCGATCGGCGTGGTAAATGCGGCGTCCATTTCATTGCTCATGATGGCATCAAAATGACCGGAGGGTATATCAAACAAAAGTTCCGCCGAAGCGGAACCTTTGATTGTTCGATAAAGCGGTTGAGTGTACAGATCTCTTAGACCGCCGACCCGCCAGACCGCTGTCGGGCTGGTACGAATCGGTGAACTCATTGATTCGAACCGGTTTTCTGACGGATCTGTTTTGCAGCCATTCCGCGCAGATAGTACAGTTTCGCACGTCGTGTCTGACCAGCTTTTACTTTTTCGATCTTTGCGATACGGGGTGAATGCAGCGGGAAAATTCTTTCCACACCGACACCGTCAGAAACTTTACGAACGGTAAATGTTGCGCCCATTCCTTCGCCGCGACGGCCGATCACGATTCCCTGATACTGCTGGATACGTTCTTTATCACCTTCAACAACGCGAACGTGAACGTTCAACATATCGCCCACTTTGAATTCAGGAAGATCGGATTTAACAAAAGCCGCTTCCACTAATTTGATCTTGTCCATAACTACCTCGTGTATTTTTTGTCCCGCTGTTCCGGAACGATGATTGAATAATGTATTTTAATTTTTCTTCTCTGTGTCATTGCTTCATCCCGCTTTAGCGGGATGAAGCAATCCCTTCCGTCAAAGAGGAGATTGCTTCGTCGTCCTAAGAATAGGACTCCTCGCAATGACTGTGCAACAATTACAACAAATCTTTTCTTCTCTGCTCTGTCTTTGTTTTTCTCTGCTGGTCTTTCCACTTCGCTACTTCTTTATGATTTCCGCCAAGCAGTATTTCCGGAACTTTCATACCTCTAAATTCTTCTGGTCGAGTGTAACTTGGTGCATCAAGCAGACCGTCTTGAAACGAATCGGTCAATGCCGATTCTCCATCTCCAATAACACCCGGGATCAATCTCACAATTGCATCGCTGATCACCATCGCCGCAAGTTCTCCCCCTGTCAACACATAATCACCAATTGATATTTCCTTGGTGATCAATGTTTCCCGCACACGCTGATCGATTCCTTTGTAATGTCCGCACAAGATGATCAAATTCTTATTCAACGACAATTGATTCGCCATTTTCTGATCGAACCGCTCTCCATCCGCTGTCACATAAATCACTTCATCGTAAGAACGTTCCGACTGAAGCTTTTCAATACACTCAAAGATCGGTTCCGGCTTCAGGATCATTCCTGCTCCCCCGCCGTATGGAGGAAGATCGATGATCTTATGTTTGTCGTGAGCGTATGAGCGAAGATCGTGAACGACAATCTCTGCAAGATTAAAATGCTGCGCCCGTTTCAAGATACTTTCATTCAACGGCAATGCGAGCAATTGCGGAACAGCAGAAATGATATCAATTCTCATACGCACATTTCGGTCACAACATTTCGCCGGTAAACATCCCTTCCGGCGGACGAACAACGATCTTTTTCTTTTCTATTTCAATGTGAACAATAAATTCAGGAACTGCCGGAAGCATCACATATCCTGCTGATGTTCGCACATTGTAAACATTGTGTGCGGGCGATGTTTCAACACTGCTCAACAGTCCAAGCACTTTGCCACGCTCATCCACTACTGAACACCCGATCAACTCATCGATGAAGAATTGTTTATCAGAAAGTTTTTTCCGCTTCGATTCTTCAACAAAGAGGAACTGTCCCCGCAGCATATCTGCTGCAGTTTTATCATCGATACCAACCAGCTTCACACAGATCTCTTCACCTCGCATCTTCACCGATTCGATCTTGCAAGGAATCGTGGAATGTTCCGTCATTCCCATCACTATATCGTCGACCGTTTCAAATTCTTCCGCTGTGCGGGAATAGGAATCGATCTTGAACTCTCCGCGCAAGCCAAATACTTTCCGTAACTTAGCAATTGCACGAAGCTGTTTCTTCACCGGACTAGTCTTCAACTTCTAATAACGCCCTTTTCCCTAATTTTGCAGCGACAGCACTCAGCAAAACTCTCATCGACTGTGCTGTTCGCCCTTGTTTGCCGATGATCTTGCCGATATCAGCCTGAGCTACCTTGATCTTAAAAATGATCTTGTTGTCCTTCTCCTCTTCGGTAATAACAACCGCATCCGGGCTGTCAACAAGTTGTTTCGCAACATATTCAAGAAATTCACGCATAGCTTCCTCCAGTATTAGGTGTAAGAAGACGAAGTATCTACGATGATTCTATCCGATAGAACTATGCTGCCGGTGCTTCTTTTGCAGCCGGAGCTGAAGCTTTTTTCTTTGCAACTTTGCGACGCGCTTTCTTTGCGATCTCTTTTTCGCGTTTCAAAGATTGTGAAGCATTCCATTTTTCAAATTCCGCAGCAATGGTTGCTTCATCTTTTCCTTTTTTCTTCAACGTCCATTTCAACATGATCCCTTTACGGCTGAGAAGATTCTTAACCGTATCGGTTGGTGTTGCACCGACGCCAAGCCAGTACATCACACGGCCTTCTTTAAGATCAATTGTGATAGGATCGGTGCCCGGATTATATTGTCCGAGTCGTTCCAAGAAACGTCCATCACGTTTATAACGTGAATCCGCCGCTACGATACGGTAGATCGGTTGTTTCTTTTTCCCGCCGCGTTGTAATCTGATTTTTACTGCCACTGTGTTACTCCTTTATTACTGCTGATTAGTGTATGTATTTCTTTTTGATTTACTATTTATCGTCCCAGCCGCTGACCCATCATCTTTGCAAAACTTTTTCCTTTGGTAAAGTTCCGCATCATCTTCTGCATTTCGGTGAACTGCGTCAGCAGTTTGTTCACTTCCTGGATGGTTGTTCCGCTTCCATTCGCAATTCTTTTTCTTCGCGATCCGTTGATGATCGCCGGATTATCACGTTCTTCTTTCGTCATAGAAAGAATGATCGCTTCAACATACTTCAGTTCTTTTTCATCCACATCGTTCATATTCCCCAGTTTGTTTGCCCCGGGAATCATCGACATCACCTGCGAAAGCGGACCCATTTTTTTGATCTGCTGCAGCTGCTCATAAAAATCCTGAAGCGTGAACTGCGACTTGATCAGTTTATCTTGTAACTTCTCTGCCTGCTTCTGATCGAAAGTCTGTTGTGCTTTTTCAACAAGTGAAACAATGTCACCCATTCCGAGAATTCGTGATGCCATTCTCTCCGGATAGAATTGTTCCAGTGCATCCATCTTTTCGCCGACACCGACGAATTTGATCGGTTTACCGACAACACTGCGAATGGAAAGCGCTGCACCACCCCGCGTATCGCCATCTAATTTCGTAAGAACGACACCGTCATAATCCAACCGGTCATGAAATGCTTTAGCTGTAGTCACCGCATCCTGACCGATCATTGAATCGATGACAAACAATATCTCGTGAGGTTTTACGGCAGATTTGATATCCGCCACCTCTTGCATCATCACTTCGTCGATCGCCAAACGACCAGCTGTATCTATAATAACAATATCACGTGCATGTTCTTTTGCATACGGAATTGCTTTTTTAGCAATTGAAAGTGCACTGTCCGTTCTGCTGCTGAACACCGGAACATCGATCTGTGCTCCAAGAGAGATCAACTGATCGATAGCTGCAGGACGGTATGTGTCTGCCGCAACCAACAACGGAAATCGTCCTTTGGCTTTCAGATAGTTTGCAAGTTTTCCGCTGAACGTTGTTTTACCGGAACCTTGCAGACCTGCAACCATAATGACGGTAGGAATGTCGGACGAAAGATTAAGTTCCGCTTTTTCATTCCCCATCAATGCAACAAGCTCATCATAGATGATCTTGATGATCAACTGTCCAGGTGCAACACTCGAAACAACTTCCTGTCCGACAGATTTCTTTTGTACGTTTTCAATGAACGATTTTACTACACCAAGATTCACATCGGCATCAAGCAAGACCTTTCGGACTTCGCTTAATGCTTCGGCAGTATTCTCTTCTGAAATGCGGTTTTGTCCCCGCAGTTTTTTTAGAGCACTATCTAATTTTTCGGTTAGCGTTTCAAACATCTACTATTAACTGGCTTTCTTCAGCGCTTCTGCGCCTGCAACAATTTCAAGCAATTCCTTTGTGATAGCAGCTTGACGTGCCTTATTATAATTCAATTGTAATACTTTGATCAAATCACGTGCGTTCGTTGACGCATTTTCCATTGCAGACATTCGTGCGCCGTGTTCTGCTGCATTTGAATCAAGCAATACACGCCACATTTGGAAATTCAAATGTTTTGGAATCAATGCCGAAACGATCTCATCGCTGGTCGGTTCGTAAATATAATCTGTCGCGTACACTTTTGTATTTGCAGATGCAGCCTGAACGACTGGCAAAAATTGTCCTATGGTCAGCTTTTGCTGCACCGCATTTTTGAATTCATTGGATATGACTTCTACTTTGTCATATTCTCCCTTAACAAATCCTTCAACAACTTCCGAAACAATACTCTTTGCGGTATTGAAATTCATATGAGAAAAGATACCGACATGCTTTGAGATCACGGTATATTCACGTTTGCTGAAAAAATCAAAACTCTTTTTACCGACGCAGATCAATTTCACTTTTCCAGCTTTGTTCATCTCGGCATAGTTCGTCTTGATATGGTTCACCGCTGCTTTGATGATATTGCTGTTGAACGCTCCGCACAATCCGCGATCTGCCGTGACAATAATAATTGCCACCGACTTCACTTCGCGGACTTCAAACTGCGGATATTTGGTCACATCCACCTGACCGGAAAGATGCGACAACAGTTCCTGCATCTTTCGTGCGTACGGACGGGCAGCAACGATGGCTTCGGTAGCGCGCCGGAGTTTTGACGCCGCCACCATCTTCATCGCCTTGGTGATCTTTTGTGTACTTTTAACGCCGCTGATCCGCTGACGTATCTCTCGTAAGGTTGCCATTCGAATTAAGCCGCTTTAAACGTTGATGTGAATTCTTTAGCGATCGTTTGAATCTGTTTTGCAACATCTTCAGGAAGATCTTTCTTCTCTGCGATGGTGGATAATATTGCTTTATGTTTTAATTCGAACATTTGTAAGAATTCTTTTTCAAACTGCTGCACTTTATCAACCGGAAGTTCATCAAGAAGACCGTTAGTTCCCAGATAGATCATCACAACCTGTTTTTCTACAGGAAGCGGAACATACTGACCTTGTTTCAACAATTCTACAAGACGTGCACCGCGGCGCAGCTGCTGCTGTGTTGATTTGTCAAGATCGGAACCGAATTTCGCGAACGCTTCGAGTTCACGGTACTGTGCAAGTTCAAGGCGAAGACGACCGGCAACTTTTTTCATTGCTTTGATCTGAGCATTTCCGCCGACGCGTGACACCGAAATACCAACGTTGATAGCGGGACGAACACCGGCGTTAAACAAGTTCGGTTCAAGATAAATCTGACCGTCTGTAATAGAGATAACATTTGTCGGAATGTACGCTGATACGTCACCTGCCTGGGTTTCAATGATCGGCAGTGCCGTTAGACTTCCGCCACCTTCTTCGTCGCTCAGTTTCGAAGCACGTTCCAATAATCGTGAGTGAAGATAGAACACGTCACCAGGATATGCTTCACGTCCTGGCGGTCGGCGAAGTAACAATGAAACCTGACGATATGCTGCTGCTTGTTTTGAAAGATCATCATACACAACCAACGCATCACGTCCGTTATCACGGAAGAATTCGCCAAGTGTAGCACCGGAATATGGAGCAACAAACTGCATCGGTGCCGGATCACTTGCATTTGCAGCGATCACAGTTGTATATCCCATTGCACCTTCTTCTTCAAGTTTACCAACAACCTGTGCAACAGTCGAGCCTTTTTGTCCAACCGCTACATAGATACAATAGACAGGTTTAACACCCTGTTTTTTTGCTTCTTCGGTGTGCGTATATTTTTGATTGATGATGGCATCGAGAGCAACCGCAGTTTTTCCGGTTTGACGATCCCCAATGATCAACTGACGCTGTCCGCGTCCGATCGGGATCATACCATCCACAGATTTGAGTCCGGTTTGCAATGCGACCTTCACCGGTGCACGCTGAATAACACCGAGCGCTTTACGTTCCAGCGGAGAAAATTTATCTGCTTTGATGGGTCCGCGTCCATCGATCGGTTGACCGAGCGGATTGATAACACGTCCAAGCATCGCATCGCCGACAGGCATTGATGCAACACGGTTCGTCCGTTTTACGGTATCACCTTCTTTAATCTTCGTGTCATCGCCGAACAAGATACATCCGACGTTATCTTCTTCAAGATTGAGCACCATCCCGAACACTTCATTCGGAAACTCAACGAGCTCTCCCGACATACATTTGGAAAGACCATAGACGCGTGCAATACCATCTCCAACCTGGAGAACAGTACCGACATCATATACATCAACTTCTTTTTCGTATCCGGCTAATTGTTTGCGGAGTATCGCAGTTATTTCATCAGGTCGAACTTCAGCCATTGTTGTTGTTCCTTATCAATTATTTAACGAACCTTGTTTTAATTTCATTTTTAATATTTCCAGTTGGCGTTTGATACTTCCGTCGAGAACGGTATCACCGACGCGTGCAACAAACCCGCCTTTAATACTCTTATCAATACTGAAAGCGATCTCGACTTTTTTCTTCGTCATCACTTCAAGCTGTTTTACTAAGTCCTTCTCTTGTTTTGAAGAGAACTCAACACTTGTTTTCACGCTCACTCGGACAATTCCCAGCTGTTCGTCCCGCAGAACAAAATATTGTGCAAGGATTTCACCAAGAACATTCTCTCTCCCTTTCACAACTATCTCTTGCAGATAGCCCATGACGACTTCGCTGATCTTTTTCTTGAACATCTCACGGATGATCGCCTGTTTCTTGTCTTTTGCGACGACCGGACTTGCAAGAACATTTCGCAATTCACGTGATGAATCGATCGCATTCTTCACGATCGACAGATCCTCGGCGATCGCGTCGGATTTTTTCTGTTCGTTGGTCAACTCCATCAATGCGGAGGCGTATCGGGTTGCTACTCGTAAATTGCTCATTTAGTTCTTTTGTAATTGTTGTAGTACTTTATCAACCATCTTTTTCTGTTTTGCACCGTCAAGCGATTCATCAAGGATCTTTTCGGCAACGCTGATCGAAAGATCTGCTACTTCAGAACGAAGCTGCGCCATCGCGGATTCTTTCTCCCGCGTGATCTCATCCTTTGCCTGATCAAGCATCTTCTTCGCGCTTTCGTTTGCTTTCGCAACGATATCGACCTTCAATTGTTCAGCCATCGCTCGTCCTTCCGCGATCAATCGTGCGGTTTCTGTGCTTGCTTTTTCCATTGCAATTTTGTTCTCTTGCATCATCCGCTCAGCATCTTTTTTTGCTTCTTCTGCTTTTTTCAGCGAATCGGCGATTTCCTGCTCACGAGACTGCAATGCCTGAAGAAGCGGCTTCCATGCAAATTTTCCAAGTACCACCACCAATAGCACAAATGTGATGATCGTCCAAATTATTAAACCGGGATTAATATCTAACATAATTTCTCTCGTTGTTCGTTAATGCGAGGACGGGATTCGAAAATCCCGCCCTTCAAAAAATGATTACTTGGTTGCAAGAATGATGCAGATAGCCAATGCAAAGAATGTAGCACCTTCGATAAGCGCTGCTGCGATCAACATCGATGTACGAACTTGACCGGCAACTTCAGGCTGACGTCCACTTGCTTCCATTGCAGCTGCCGCAAGTTTACCGATACCGATACCAGCACCGATGATTGAGATTCCTGCACCGATTCCTGCTGCTAAATATCCAAGACCGAGTGATTCCATTGTTGTTTCTCCTGTTAGATGTTGTGTTGTGTAATTATGTGTTTAATTGATTTTAAATTTTGAATTAATGTCCATGCCCATGTTCACTTCCATGACTTTCTGTCTGCATTCCTAAACCCATGAATAGTGAGGTCAGCATCGTAAAGATATAGGCTTGAAGAAATGCAACGAACAATTCCAGCATATAAATTCCGAGTGCAAACGCTACAGAGATCGGTGCGACAGCGATTGTTTTAAAGACAAAGATCAATCCGATCAATGCAAGAATAACGATATGACCGCCGGTCATGTTTGCAAACAGACGGATACACAGTGCAAATGGTTTTGTGAACAATCCGAGAACTTCAATCGGGATCATGATCGGCCAGAGTGCCCAATGAACGCCGCCGGTCAAATGTGCCAGATAATGTCCGAATCCCTGTGCACGAATTGCGGAAATTTGGATCATGAAAAAAGCAATAATTGCTAATCCCGCCGTTACACTCACATTGCCCGTTGCCGATGCTCCATACGGAAACAAACCAAGAAGATTCATCACAAGAATAAAAAAGAAATTCGTCAATAAATACGGAAGATATTTCAATCCTCCTTTGCCCATATTCGGAATTACAATCTCATCCCGTACGAACATCACGAACACTTCGATAAGATTGCCGAGACCGCGCGGTACTTTATTCTTAAGATTTTTTCGGGCAATAAGCGAAAGGGTGATCACCAAAATTGCGGCTGCAAACCAAAGGAATACAACATGTTTAGTGATAGACAGATCAATACCAAACAATTCAATCTGCGGCAGTTCATAGCCATGTTTTGAAGGATCGGGATTATGATAGAATGGAAGTTCTAAAAATCTGCTGTCATAGATATGGTGCAGTAATTGAGTGAAAAGATTTTCTTTACTGCCATGCTCGGCGCCCGCATGGGCAACAGTATCAATAACAGCGTGAGCAGTATCTGACGATACCTGGTGTACATTTTTATCTGAAAAGATTATCCAAGAAAACACGATGACCCTGTAAATTTACTGTTTATGAATTCTGAATTTTATGCTGCCACTTATTATGAATGTAGAGCACTTCCAACACCAAAAAGATCGAATACATTCCGAACAACGAACCGACTAACGCTATTGAATGAAACTTAAAGACTCCGATTAACAACAACAGCATTCCCGCCATTACAAACAACCGAATACCAACCCCGCCAAGAACTACCTGTATGAACAATGTATAGGATTTGTTAAAAGAGTATTCAATCGCAACATACCCCATCAAGACATTGACAACACTTAACATAATTCCCGCAATCACTCCATAGATAATTTCAGGACCTGCAAATCGTGAAAGCGGATAAAACGATAAAACTCCTACAACAATAAGCGTTAACAAAACCTGTCTTGGAAATTTCATGCTAAATTTTACCGCTTCGTTCATCGTCTTCTTTTTTACCTAACTCGATGACAGTGCGAAAGAATTTTATCATTCCACCGATCACACCAACCATAATCAAACAAATCATCAACCATGGTTTTGTTCCAAAATATTCATCGGCATATTTCCCGATGAAAAAGAACGCTACAACTGTTGCAGCCAATTGTGCACCAAGTGTTAAATACGGTGCAATGCTCAACATGACGCTTTTTTGCTCGTTCTCTTCATTCTTCATCGAAGAGATTCACATTCGTTAATAGTTTTGTCCTGAAGGACGATTTTCAGTCATTGTTACCCGACCGTCAAATACAGCGCCTTCATCGATCACTAATTTTGCCGCTTTCACATCTCCGCGAACGACCGATTTCCCCTCCATCACAAGTTTATCGACCGATGTGATATTTCCTTTCACTTTTCCGCCGACCGTTACATTTCTTCCGTTTACCGCTCCTTCAATTTCACCTGTAAGACCTACGGCAAGATTCTCTGCAGCATGAACTTCTCCGGTCACTTTACCGTCAACACGAATGCTTCCCTGAGTCCGGATCTTACCTTCAACAGTCGTTCCGGCACCGATGAGGTTCAAATTTTTTATTGTACTGTTGTCTGCCATTATAGTTCGCTCGCAATCAGATAATCATTTGGATTTTGTGCTTTACCGTTGCTCCATACTTCAAAATGTAAGTGGGGACCAAAACTTGTCCGTCCCGAATTACCAAGCAATGCTATCGGTTCACCCCGTTTCACAAATTCACCGACCGATTTCAAAATATTTTGATTATGTTTATACGTTGTTAAAAATCCACCGCCGTGTGAAAGCATTATCGTATATCCGTCTTCCGAAGTAAAACCTGCAAATACCACATATCCATCAGCTGCAGCAACGATCAATGATCCAATCTTTCCTGCATAATCAATTCCATAATGTCCTCGCTCAGATTCGAACCTCCGCGAGACATATCCGACTGCAGGTGCAATGATCGGAAATTCTGCACGAAATGTAACCTCTTCTGCCGCGGTATTAGAGGTGCGATAGACAATGTTTTGAACCGTTTGTTGTTGTACTGCCGGTTCTTGTTTCAGCTGAGTTTCAGGAACTGCTCTATCACTTTCTTCAACTGATGACGGCAGTGTTGCCGGTGCAATGGCAAAATTACTGTCATCCGGAATTTCTTTTTGTCCTAATGCTTTTCGTAATTTATTATTGTACTCACGAAGGACAAGAACTTCACCGGAAATTCTACTCAACTTGTTTTGTACTTCAAATAACTCAGAGCCGTAACGCTGCTGCAATTGTTCTTCAGACATCGGAAGGAGCAAGCTAACCGGTGTATAAATGATCGACGCTACCGTCAGCGTTGCGACCACCATTACAATTCCTATGCACACCAGTGCTATCGTCAATACAGAGGCTTTGAAGGATTTTGTCGAACCGGTATCCCCTTGCGGAATCACTACTATTTCAAACGCATTCTTTTTTGATGCGTGATGATTCCGCTCAGATGGCATTCGCACTCCTGCAAAGCGTGTGACTTGATACTAAATTGGATTACAAATTTAGGAAAAAGGAGGAAAAGATGCAATGAATTTTTAAAGAAGGGGTAACGGCAAGTTATTGTTTATGAATATGTTGCCGTACTTTTTCATCTACATAAAGCTTCATTTTCTGCTTATAAAGCGAACGGGAAAAGCCAAGGGCATGCTGCCGGATATCACTTGAATTAAAATTGATTAATACGAGACGTTCAACGGCGTTTTGTAATGACTCCATCGTTTGTTCAGGAAAAAAAATTCCCGTTACACCCTCTATTATAGTCTCTAACGCTCCCCCTTTGCCGAACGCAACAACCGGTTTACCGCTTGCTTGTGCTTCCAATGGCACAATTCCGAAATCTTCTTCACCCGGAAATATCAATGCAGTGCAAGTTGCATATAATTGAATTAGTTCTTCATCGCTTTGCCATCCAAGAAACGTAATGTTCGATTTTGCTATTGATTTTAATTTCATGCTTTCCGGACCGGTTCCGGCAATCAGCAGCTTTTTTCCGTTTGCGTTAAACGCTTCAACGGCAAGATCGACACGTTTATACGGAACAAGTGCACTGACGATCAAGTAAAAATCTTCCGAAGTTGTGGAGAGTTGGAATTGTTCCGTATCAACGGGAGGATAGATCATATCGGATGAACGATGATAATGCTTTTTAATTCGAGAACGAACCTCTTCAGAAATTGCGATAAAGTAAGAAACATGGGAGGATGTCTTCACATCCCACCATCGAAGCAGTGGGGCAACAATTTTCATCGCCATGCGAATACCGAACCCTGCTTTTTCTTTTCCAAAATATTGTTCATACATATCCCAGATATACCGCATCGGTGTAAAACAATAACAGATATGGATGGCATCTTTTCGCACTCGAACATTCTTGGCAACCGCATGACTTGTTGATATAACAAGATCATATTCCGACAAATCAAATCGAGCAATGGCAAACGGAAATAACGGAAGATATTTTCTATACTGTTTTTGTTTTGAGGGAAGGTTGTCGATGAACGATGTATATATTCTTTTCGATTCGATTGCGGGCGACATGGTTCCCTTATTGTGAAGCAGCGTATAGATGGGTGCATCGGGGAAAAGTTCGCACAGAACTTCCAGGCATTTTTCTCCGCCGCGCATACCGGTCAGCCAATCGTGGACTAAAGCAATTTTCATGACAATTCTAAAAGGATAAAATGAAAGTACAGGGTGGAAATATACGAAAAAGATACGGTTTGATGAATAGCCTTTCTGAAATTCTATTGCGCATCACATTTCGGTTTCCGCTTCTTGCTTCACCTTTTTCAAGTATTTATATTGAATGATGATAACAAACCTCCCCGTCTATCGATCCTGGTTTCCGCATCTTGCAACCGGAAAGCTCTGGTTGAATCATGCTGCCATCAGTCCGCTGAACAGCAGAACCAAAAAAGCTGTTGATCAGTATCTTATCAATCGTTCCGAAGGTTCCATTGATGATTTTCCGCAGATCGTACAGATCAGTCAGAATACAAAATTACAACTGGGGAAACTGATCAATGTACCGGCTGATAGAATTGGTTTTGTCAACAATACTTCCGACGGGTTGAACATTCTTGCGAACGGGATCGAATGGAAAAACGGCGATAGAATATTGTTGAACGACAGCGAATTCCCGACGAATGTTGTTCCGTTCCTTAACGTAAAACGATTTGGCGTTGAGATCGATTTTGTTAAAACTTCTCACGATGAAATTCTTCTTGAAGATATTCATAAAGCGATCACTCCAAAAACAAAATTACTTTCGATCAGTTTTGTCCAATTTCTCTCCGGATTCAAATCGGACCTGAAAGCGATCGGAGAATTATGCAAAAAAAATAATATCATTTTTTGCGTTGATGCGATACAAGGACTCGGATCAACGCCGATCGACGTTCAAGGATCAAGAATTGATTTTCTCTCATCCAGCGGTCATAAATGGCTGCTATCGATGATGGGGTTGGGATTTATTTTCATTACCAAAGAACTACAATCCCGGATCAATCAGCAGTTTGCAGGATGGACGAGCAATAAGAATTATTTCAGTAATTTTTTCGACTATCGTTTGGACTTTGACGAAACAGCACGCCGGTATGAGAACGGTGGACAGAACAATGCAGGCATCGTCGCCCTTGGTGAATCTGTCAATCTTTTAAATGACGTTGGCATTTCGAATATCCATTTACATTTGCTTAGTCTAACGGACTATATTTTTGGTTTTGCTGAACAGAATGGGATCGAAGTTACAACCCCGCCCGAACATGAAAAACGAGCAGGTATCATAACGTTAAAAGTTCCGGATGCCGAAAAGATCTTTACGGCATTGAACGAACAAAATATCATTGTATCATTACGTGAAGGAAAAATCCGGATTTCACCGCATTTCTATAATTCCATTGAAGATATTATTATTGTCTGTGATGCAATAAAACTATTGATGAACAAAACCTGATGAGTATTCTACTGATCATCATATTGACCATTCTGGCATTTCTGGTGACCTGTTCGGCATTGGTTTTTGTCATCGGCCCGATCATGCTTCTCAATCCCCGGAGGCGCGGCGAACAATTCTATCAGCATAAAGGATTGCCAATATCACCGACACAGCTGGGATTACCTTTTGAGGATGTTCGATTCACTGCAAGCGACGGTGAGTCACAATTGAGTGCTTGGTTTATTCCTGCAGAGAAACCAAAGGCAACGATCATTTACCTGCACGGCGTTGCAGACAACAAAATGAGCGGATTGCTCCTTGCGAAAGTCTGGCATGACCATCATTTTAACGTGTTGATCTATGATTCTCGTGCCCATGGAGAGAGCGGTGGACGGTATTGTACGTACGGTTTTCACGAAAAGTTCGACGTGCAAAAAGCGATCGATTTTTTGTTCCTGATGAACAAAGAAAAAAATATCACTATCGGAAAGATCGGGGTTTTCGGTACATCAATGGGTGCGGCAATTGCGCTACAGGCGGCAAGCATAGAACCAAGGATTGCTGCAATTGTATCTGAAGCATCTTTCGCTACGCTCAGGCAGGTAACGGTTGATTACCAAAAAAGGTTATTACGTCTGCCTTGGCATTTTCTCCGGAACATTTCAATGAAGCGGAGCGAGTCCATTGCGCAATTCAAACATCGGCAAGTTTCTCCTCTGTCAGCTGTTTCAAAGATTCATGTTCCGATCTTCTTCATTCATGGCATTGAAGATCACTTCATCAAATATCAATACAGTCAGGAATTGTTCATTACGGCGAATGAACCCAAAGAGCTCTGGTTTGTCGCTTCGGCGAAACACAGTGATGTTCATGAGATAGGAAAAAAAGAATACGAAGAGCGCATCGTCAAATTTTTCGAGCGAAATTTATTTTAATAATGTTTTTGTATTCCATCAAATTATTCTGGTAATTTGAAATATAAGAGTAGCGTGTCTGAATTGTTCCCGAGAAAATATTGAAGATGATTGCTAACGCAAAAAAGATTCTGTAGATTATTTTAGTTCCATTGACGGAGTTTCTATGAAATCGAATGTACTTTTCCTCGTATGTGCTTCTTTCTTTCTTTTGATGTCGTGTGCAGTTGAAACAACTGGGCCTCAAACAAGCATCGGTAATCCGCCTCCGGAGTTTTATCTGAACCAAAACTTTCCAAATCCATTCAGCGATACCACTAGTATTAAATATGGAGTTCCAGCAACCGGTGGTACAGCATCAACGGTATCGATCGTTGTGTATGATCCATTACAGGAACCTATTCGAACTCTTGTCTACAATTCCAAACATGGTGCAGGAGAATTCACAACCAAATGGGATGGCAGAAACACCCGCGGTATTCAAGTCCCATCCGGTATTTATACGATTGAAATGACTGGTCTATCTCCCCAAACCGTGGTTCTACGTATTACCGCAATTAAGAAATAAAGGAAATTTATGAAAATATTATTCTTCTGTTTCCTCGCCAGTTGTTCGGTCACTTTGCTCTTTTCGCAGGAAGGTGACGATGTTTTTTCATCAACATCAACCGAGCGTGATACGATTTTTGCCGTAGTTCCGGTTCCGATGTTAAGCGTTGGAATTTCCGGCGGTATCGCATTCATCAGTCCTGAAAAGATCAACAACCAGATCGAATACAATAATTCAATATACAATTCAGATGAATTTCCAATTTCAAGACCCGGGCAGTGGGGTCTGTGGTTCACGTACCGCCCGAAGAATTTACCAACCTTCATTACTCTTCGCGCAGAAATGATGACTTCCACACGAGAATATTCATTTATTACGAATATCACACAGCCGCAAAGCCCGACCATCATTTCATCGGTTGCATCAACATCAAAATATCATTATTCACTTTATCCATTCTCAATCGGCACTGGCTCAGTACTTTATAAAACAATCGCAAAAGCCGAGCTTGCATTTATTTATGCCCTGGCAAGGATAACACAGGAAACATCCGTTCCCGGATATACAAGTTCCGAAACGACATATGAGGGCGAAGGATATGGATTTCGGGTCAATCTGCAGCAAGTGATTCCGATCGAGCGAACTCTTGGAGCAACGATTGATTTTGGGTACCGTTATATCATTGTTTCAGAGTTTAGAGATTCACGAGGTGTTTCTATCAAGAATGCTGAGATGGATTACAGTGGTATCAATCTTTCTGTAGGATTATCGTACGGATTTTAGATGGGATGACCATTATCCGAATTAGACTTTAAAGATCAAAAGAAATAAAAACGTCGGAAGTGAACATCACTATCCGACGTTTTTTATTATCAGTTTAACAATATTCAATTATTTCTTTAACACTACTTTCGCAACGCACTCAATATGATACGTGTGCGGAAACATATCCACAGTCTGGACTTTTTCTACGGTATATCCGAATGGTGTTAGCAATTGCAGATCGCGCGCAAGCGTTGCCGGATTGCAGCTGACATACACGATCGTCGGGACCTGCATCTTCCCTAATTCTTCCACCGCTTTCGGATGCATTCCGCTCCGCGGCGGATCGACGATGATAACGTTCGGCTGTGCAAATTGCTCTCTCCACGCAACATCTTTTGTTAAACGATCCTTCAGATCACCCGAAATGAATTCGCAATTCTCAATTCCATTCAATTCCGCATTTTTCTTTGCGTTCTGAATGGAACTTTCCACAAGCTCAATTCCGATCACTTGTTTTACTGAATCAGAAATATAAATTCCGATGCTTCCCGTTCCACAATAGAGATCGTACACCACATCTGTCGGTTTCAGTGCTGCAAATTCCTTTGCAATGGTATATAACTTTTCTGCCTGTTTTGTATTGGTCTGGAAAAATGAATTTGCCGAAATCTGAAAATTATATTTCCCAAGCTTGTCGTGAATAATCCCGTCACCGTAATAGATCTTTTCATATTCACCGACCGCAACCTGTGATTTTCTCTTCGTAACATTATTGATGATCGTCGTGATCTCAGGAAATTGTGTCTGCAATATAGCGCTCAGTTTTTCCATCACTTCCGGTGAATCTTCGAACGACACGATATTCACCATCACGTCGCCGGAATTCTTTCCTTCACGGATCACAAGATTCCGGAAGTAGCCGCTTTCTGTTTCCGGCTCAAAAGCAGGAATATTATTGTCTATCGCAAATTTACGGACTGCATTCAAAATTCCGGTACTTAATTCTGATTGAAGAAAACATTCATCGATATCCAGCACTTTATCCCACCGCTGAGGGACATGAAAACCTAAAGCAAGATTCGGAACATTTTCTTCCTTTTGGATTTCCATATCTTTTTCAGTCAGCCATGGACGTTCACTGAATGAGAATTCGAGTTTATTCCTGTAATAATAGAGATCGTCGGATCCGACGATCGGAAGGATGTTCAGATCTTTGAATCCGCCGATTCGTTCCAGCGCATCCACCACTTGCTGATGCTTGAATGCCAATTGCGCACTGTATTCAACATGCTGCCATTTACATCCGCCGCACACGCCGAAATATTTGCAGCGCGGTTCGATCCGTTGCGGTGATGGCTTGATCACGTCAACCACTTTTGCTTCGGCAAATTTCTTTTTTGACTTTCCGATCTTCGCTTTTACCACATCACCGGCAACGGCTCCTTCCACAAACACGACGAGCCCATCCAAGCGCGCGATGCTCTTACCTTCCGATCCGGTTGATTCGATCGTGAGCTCAACGATGTCGCCGTATTGCAGTTTCTTTGTTTCTGAAGTCTCTTCCATGTGCGCAGTTATTCCATTCTCTGTGTAAACTTAAATTGTGATCCGTTTATTTCGTGACGTGATGGTCCATTCTGTAATTACTTTTTTATTCTCAACAACAGATGCAGATTCATAGAGAGCAACGCTCGGACAAATGTGGACAGGAACTCCATAAAAGACCGTCCCAACTCTATAGTTTTTTGTATCCGGTACTTTCAGCACCATATGTTCTTCACTGTGACCGATGGGTGTTGCCTCCGGTGCATTCAAAAAATGAACACGCGGCTGAGGATTTTCTGCAGCAACCGATTTGTGTCCCAGATCGACCGTCATTGTCGTCGGACTTGTAATTGAAACGATTCTGGTAACAACAAGCGATGCATATTCGTACGGTTCATTGGGATAAGAATGTTTATAGCTCCAATCCCATAACACAAATGTTCCCGGACTGCATTCAACATCGTTCTGTTCTGCATGAACGGAAAATGTCGGAGAACCGCCCCCAATAAGAATCAAGTTCCTTTTATACTTTCGTTCGATCAAATCGCGTAGTGAAAAAACTTTTTCGTATTCCCCCATTAATCGTTGCCGGCGAATCTCAATATCTGCATCGGTGATATGGCCGTCGTACACGTGGAGCCCGACAATGGTAATTCCTTCTGTCGACTGTAACTGTTCAAATAACGCCGAAGAATGTTCCGGTGTTATTCCGGTCCGGTTCATTCCGACATTCAGATCAATAAACAGGTTGATCTGTTGTCCATTGGAATGAAACAATGCAGCAATCTCTTTTCCTGAATCACCATTATCGACCAGACATGAATATTTTGTTTTCGGGAATTTCTGTACCAATTCCAGCAGTCTCTTGATCTTTGGTCCGACGGGCTGATACGCCAGAAGAACATCCGGTGCGTTGATCGCACCGAGCATTTCCGCTTCGGCGATTGTCGCACATTTGAATTTTGTGATCCCATCCGCCATCATCATTCGGCAGATATCGGCACTTTTGTTCGTCTTCACATGCGGACGAAGACGATCGACCGAGGAAACTCTTTTTTTCAAATGGTGGATATTTTCTGCGATTCTGTCTTTATAAAACAGCAGCGCCGGAGTATCGACACTGCCGATATTCTCTACTTCATACCACTCATTGTTGGATTTCATAAACTATTTCAGATTAGATCGACCAACGAACCGAAATCGGGATCGAACAGACGTTTATATGTTCTGATCGCGAATCCGTCGGTCATTCCTGCGATATAATCGCAGATCAACCGAACCCGTTGTTCGACGTGAGATGCCTTGTGCATATTCTGTTCAACGTACGGCGGCAGCAGATGGGTGTTAAAATCATCAGTATTGATGTATGCTTCTTTAAATGTATCGAATATCTTCTTCAATAGATAATCCCCTTTTCGCTCCACCTGATGGAGCTGCGGAGAAAGGAAGACAAGATCGAGCGACAATTGTTTGAACATCTTTGATTCTTGTTTTGCAGTTGTATCGATCAACAAATCGTATCGATAGCGGTTTGATTTACTGCTCATCGGATTGGTCGTTTCAACGATCACGACTGATTCGATATACTTTCCGATCTTTCCGGAAAGATGCCGCTCGACATTCCCGTTATCCATTGCGGTGTATAATTTCTTCAAACTCTCCCGCTGATCGTCATTCAATGACTGCTTTTCTGCCCACTGTTCGATCTTCGATTTCGTGATGAATCCGGAATGAATCCCATCGGCAACATCGTTCAAGGAATACGCAACATCATCGGACCAATCCATAATTTGACATTCAATGCTTCGGAAATTATCTCTTTTCTTTCCCGCCACAATTTCCTTTGTGATATTATAACCATCGAATACAAAATCGAGGAATTGTTTCTGCTCATTATAGATGAAATGATTCTTCGGATTATCCAATTCACTGTACAATGTTTTGTATTTCAATACACCATCCAGAAAAGCGCGGGTCGGGTTCATTCCTTTGCGCGATACTTTATCAGAATAGATCGTTTCAGTCAACAAACGGAGTGTCTGCGCGTTCCCTTCAAATCCTCCGAATGGTTTCATTACATCATGCAGTGTCCGTTCTCCCGCATGACCGAACGGCGGATGTCCGAGATCGTGCGAAAGACAGATCGCTTCGACAAGATTCGCGTCGACGAAGAAAGTTTCGTTAAAGAACTGGCTTTTCCTTTGAAGATATGTACAAATCGCCCGTCCGATCTGCGCAACTTCGAGCGAATGTGTCAATCGTGTGCGGTAGAAATCATATTCACCGGAAAGGAATACCTGCGTCTTCGCCTGCAGTCTTCGGAACGAAGCGGTGTGAATGATCCTGTCACGGTCCTGCTCGAACGGCGTGCGGTAATCATGCTTCCGTTCTTCTTCGCGGCATTGCGTATCGAATGTGTTGTAGAATGTGTTAGTCATTGAGCAATGTACAATTAGTAATTAAAAATTATCAATTTAAATTCATTCTATATCTGCGATGATTAATTATTAATTGCTAATTAATAATTTGCTTCTATACTCCCTGCGCTCTATTCCTCAACTGAATCCTCGCCACAAAAAATGTCGTCGGAACTGTTATGAGTAAAATTCCGGCAACTGTTTCCATACTGAATGAACGGTTCCACCAGACGATATCGAACACTGTTGCAAACGCAACCTGTGCAAGTCCGACCGTAGAATTCTGCGCCGGATTGCCGAGCATATACGCCCGCGTCATTGCAAGCTGTGCTACAGTTCCGCTCAAACCGATTCCAAATAATGCACCGATGACAGGCCAGGAATATTTTGCGCCGTCGAAAAGATGCGGAAGCGACGGGATCAATACGATAAATGTAATTGCGCTCGCCACTCCGGTAAAATGGGCAACAACAGTCGTCGGATGAAGATTCTTAATCCGGTGAAGATTATAGACTGCGATCGCCGCAAACAACGCCTGAAAAATTCCGACTACGATCGCTAGATTTCCCTGATCGAAATGAGGCTGCTGAATGAAATAAACTCCTGCAATTCCGCATAAGATAGAGATCAGTACCGAGCGGGGAACTGATTGATTACCGACGAATGCGATAATAAGCGCCATCCAGATCGGAACAAGATTCGTCAACGATGTCGCTTCGGCAAGCGGAAGATTAGCGAACACATAAAATGTACAAAGAATGGAGATTGTTCCTACGCCGCTTCGCCACCATAATGTCGAAGGAGCTTTTGTAAAGATAAGCGGTTTTTTTGTGGCAAATGCCAGGATTACAACGAACACAAAATTTATGAAGGCGCGTGCAAATGCGGTGATGCGCCAGTCGAAGATCTCTTTAAGTGAATGTGTGAACGCCCCCATCAACGCAAAGCAGAATGCGCTGAAGAGCATCCATCCGAGTGCAGATATGTTTTTAGGATTGATCATAGAGCAATGAACAATTAGAAATTAACAATTAATAATAAAAAACCGACAATTGATAATTATTAATTATTCATTGTGAATTATTAATTACCCAATTTCTGACGATAACTTCTCCCACTCTTCCATCAACGCATTCAGCTTTTTCGTCACCGTATCATACTCCGCGGAGATCGTCTTTGCCTTCAGCGGATATTTGATGAACTCGTCGCTTGCCATCTTCTTTTCCAGCGATGCTTTCTGTTCTTCGGCATACGAGATATCTTTTTCCACCTGCTCCAACTTTTTCTTCAACTGATGCGGATTCTTCTTGTGTTTTTCCGTCTCACTTTTCCCTTTTACCTTTTCACTTTCAACTTCAGGTTTCGGGTTTCGGGTTTCCTGTTTTGCGTTCTCTTTTTTCAATTGAGAAGCATCCGTTGACAATTGCTTCTTCTCGATTTTCTTTTTCGCAATATAATCGCTCACGTTGCCGAGATAGGTCTTCACACCGGTGTGCGACACTTCCAAGACTTTATTCACGATCTCATCTAAGAATGCGCGGTCATGCGATACAATCAGATATGTTCCGTCAAATTCTTTCAACGCTTCCTGAAGAACTTTTTTGGAGCGCATATCCAGATGGTTCGTCGGTTCGTCCATGATCAGGAAATTTGCCGGAGCAAGAAGCATTTTCGCCAATGCCAGTCTGCTTTTTTCGCCGCCTGATAGAACTTTCACTTTTTTGAAAACATCATCCCCTTTAAAAAGGAATGAACCAAGGATCGAACGAAGTCTCGTCCGGATTTCACCTTCTGCAACATCATCCACAGTCTGCAGAACTTCTTTATTCAGATCTAACTCATCCGCCTGATGCTGCGCGAAGTACGACACGATCACATTATATCCTTCGATCCGTTCCCCTTTTTGGAACGGCTCAACACCTGCCGCAATTTTCGAGATGGTTGATTTTCCTGCGCCGTTCACACCAACGATGGCAATCCTGTCACCACGCTCGAATGTGTATGTAAGATCGCGATAGACAACATTTTCTCCGGTCGGTGAAGGATACGATTTATCAATATGCTTCAACTCCATCACCACGCGGCCGCTTGGCTGAGCAACGGGAAAATGAAAACGAATTTCATCCTCTTCATCTTCGATCTCGATCATCTCCACTTTTTCCATCTGTTTCACACGGCTCTGCACCTGACGCGCTTTGCTTGCTTTGTACCGGAAGCGATCGATGAAATCCTGCGTCTGTTTCAATTGCGATTCCTGATTCTTCTTCGCATTCACCATCAGTTCTTTTCGGAAGACCCGTTCCTTTTCATAGAAGGAATAATTTCCCGAATAGATTTCCATATTGCCGAGCGAGAGTGCGCATGTTTTTTTCGTCAGTGAATCCAAAAATGCGCGGTCGTGAGAGATGAGCATAATGGCGCCGTTGTAATTGCGGAGATAATCTTCCAGCCATTGCAGCGATTCAATATCAAGATGGTTTGTCGGTTCGTCCAGAAGAAGAACGGAAGGTTCTTTCAATAATAATTTTGCCAGCGCAATGCGCATCTGCCAGCCGCCGCTGAATGCCCGCACATTCTTCACCATATCGTCCATCGTAAAGCCGAGACCGAGCAGCACTGTTTCAATTTTCGATTTCAACCGGAACGCATCCGCCTCTTCCTGCTTATGCTGAAGTTCGCCGATGATCTCCAGCAGTTCCATATACTCTTCGCTGGTGTGATCGGTCACTGCAAGTTTTTCGTACGCTTCGTTCAATTCCTGTTCGATCATCAGCACATCTTCAAATGCGGACTCGACTTCAGTATAGAGCGATGCATCGGAATCGACCACCGCATCCTGCGGCAGATAGCCGACCGAAACGAACCGCGCTTTGCTGATGCTTCCTTCCATCGGCGGATCGATGCCGGCAATGATCTTCATCAGCGTGGACTTGCCTGCGCCGTTGCTCCCGACAAGACCAATGCGGTCATGCGGATTGATGGTGAATGAAATATCGTCGAACAAATATCGTTCGCCAAAGTTTACGGTAAGATTATTTAGAGCTAACATTTATACCCAATTAACAATTGACAGTGAACAATTAACAATGAAAAACAAAAAACGTGTGTCATTGCGAGAAAATGACTGCGTCATTCTGAGCGTAGCGAAGAATCTGCCAGCGGCGCGGGAAAACAAAACCAAAAACGCGTCATTCCAAAAAAGTATGTCATTCCCGAATGTGCGTTTTTTGCATCCCGCTCAATGCCGTTTCAAAAAGGCCGGGATCCTGTCGGGAATCCACTTGCGCAAAAAAAACGTGTCATTGCGAGGAGCGAATCCGACCAACGTCGGATGAGCGACCTGCCCGACTGCGTCATTCAGGCGGGCGCGGCAATCTGCCTGTGCACCGGAAAAGCAAACCACATAGGCACATAGAACACATAGAAAAAAAACGCGTCATTCCCAAAGAACAAGTGTCATTGCGAGGAGTGGCAATCTGCCCGCGCGTGGGACAAACAAACCACAAAACCCCACCAAAAACAGAGACAAAATCCTCCGCAACGTAAGAAGCCATATAAAACTGTCATTCCCGCGCAGGCGGGAATACATTAAAATTACGTTGTAATATACAAAATTTTTGGGTGGGGTGGAAAAGGAAATGGGTAATTCTGAAGACAAAAGTATCTATTGATAACCAATAGTATTAAAGCTAAATTTGTCACACAAATCTAAGGAGAACTAAATATGCTTGAAACAATTGCTGATATTTGCACCATCCTATCACTAGTTGTAGCAATTTTTATTGCATCAAAAGTATATAACATTAGTAACTCTTTGAATAAAACTGAGAATTCAAACAACTCTCAAACTCAGTCAGGGAGTGAAAACGTTCAATCTGGTTCGGGTGGCGTAAATGTCCGAAAATAAAAACCAAACACAGTCTGGTGAAAAAAATATTCAAACGGGAGATAATTCTCCCGTAGAGATTAAAAATCAAACATATAATTATTTCTCCGTATCTGATGAGATTAGAGATTGGGGTATAATCACCGATATCTTTGGTTTTATCATTTCAAATAAACTCAAACCTGAAGAAAGTCGTAGTTTGAGAAGTTCCCGAGATTTTACGAGTTTAATAAATAAAATTGACCTTAATTTCCCCGTTTCATCTCAGAAATCAAGATTTAGTCAATCATTTTTGAACCTATATGGTCACATTCATTTAGTTCAAAAATTTATTAGTAATGAATTGGAGGAAGATGGAAATAGGGTCAATGCATTAATAGACTCTATTCAAAGTGAATATTGTAAAATAAAGCAAAAAGATAGCCACAATGAACCTATTGAAGATTGGTTAATTATTGAAAACCTAACTAGCTATTACTTAAAAGATGATAAGAAACAAATACCTGAATATTTTTCTTATACAAAAGCTTTAATATTATTCTTTTTTGAGCTTTGTCAGTTTGGAAAACTTACTCAAGACGAAATCAAAAAACAAAATAACGAAGAATTTAAATTTGAATAATGCTAATACCTTCAAGATTTGAAAATTTAGAACACAATACTTTAGTCCTAGGCGCAGATATCTTACTCGTTCTTAAGGATAAACCATATAACATTGAAAGTTTATATCAAAAGTTAAAGCATAAAGATAAAATATCTTTGGATATTTATTTGGATGTAGTTTCTTTCTTATGGTTAATGGACTTTGTTGAATATGATAACTTTCATATAATTTTGAAAAAATAATGCTGTTAAGAAAAATATATTCTAACCCTCCGGGATTATTTCAACCCGTTACCTTTAAAGAGGGCGTTAATTATATCTTTGGAAAGAAATTAAACAATCCTAAAGAATCTTTAAATAGTATAGGCAAATCAACATTTTTGGACCTAATTGATTTTTGCTTACTCTCTTCATACAAAAAACATCACAATCCTAGACTCGTATCTGCACATTCAATATTAAAAGGATATAATATAGTTTTAGAGTTTGATATCGATAATACTTCCTATCGTATAAGTAGATCTGTCGACACTCCCTCAATAGTAAGCTTTGGTGTCATAGGAAAAGAAAACAAATTTTCTATTGATGATTTAAAACATGATTTTGCTTCTCTAATATTTCGTAACAGGAAATACGATGGTGCGTTTTCCGATAAATGGTTCAGAAATTTAATTTCTTTTTATCTAAAAATACAAAAGTATAAGCAGTATAATTTCACCGACCCAATTTTATTTACAAAAGAAATAAGAAAAGCAGAGTTAAATATATACCATTTCTATTTGATGGGAATCGACAATACACTTGCAGTAAAAAATAATGAATTGTTGTCTCAATTAAAGAAAATTGCTCCGGCGGTGGAAGAAGTAGATAGACTGGTAAAAGAAAAGTATGAGTTAAAAGATGTTTCTGCCGCAAATAATGAGTTAAATCGATTACGACTTGAAATAAAAAAACTTGAAGAGGCAATAAAGATTTTTAAACTTGGTGAACAATACGCAGATGCAGAAAAAACTGCCAATGGGTTAACTGGACGAATCAAAGATTTGTGGTACGAGAGTTTTAATGAAAGGAAACGTATTGAACTATACAAAGAGAGCTATGAAATAAATACCCAAATTAGTTCAGTCAAAATAAAGAATATCTATAAGCAGTTAAATGAAGATTTTGCGGTGAAGATTAAAAAGACTTTAGATGAAGCTATAAAATTTAGAGAACAACTATCTGAATCGAGAAAAACTTTCCTAAACGATGAAATATCTCGATTAGAGGAGAGTATTAAGAAAAGAGATACTGAAATATTCAAACTTGAAGAAGAAAGATCAACAATATTCAAATTTTTATCTACTAAAGAAGCGATTAACGATCTAACTGAAGCTTTTTATAATTTGAATGAGAAAAGAAATAAGTTATACGAAATAGAATCTAGTATTAAAACATTAAATGATCTTGAGATGGAATATGCGGACCTAAGTTCAGAACAAAAAAAGATGCAGGTTAGCGCAAGAGCATTTAAGGATCAAATTCAAGGACAAGAATTAAAACTATTTGAATATTTTACAAATGTTTACACAGAAATTTATCCTGGTAAACCAGACAATCTTTCTTTTTCAATTAATGTTAATCCAAAGCTAGAATCAATTCTTGATATTAATGTTTCTTTCCCGGATATGTTTGGAAAAGGTAAGAATCAAACTAGAACACTTATTTATGATTTAATGATTCTATTTCATTCTATTGATAGTAATTATCATTTTCCTAGATTTTTAATCCATGACGGAATATTTGATGGTGTCGACAAAGCTCATTTTATCTCAATTATTGAGTATTTGCAAAAGCAATCAAATAATGGAAAAAAATTCCAGTATATAACAACTATAAACGAAGAAGGAACTTTGTCAAATAATTTTGGAAATGCAGACAAAGTAAACCCAAAGACTATTGAAGACGAAGCGATTTTAATATTGACTCCAAAACAAAAATTATTTGGAAAAGATTTTAATAATATGTGACACTGAAAATATAAAATTACATCAAGCCGTCCTCTCGACGGCTTTTTCTTGTAGGGCAAGTCCACCACCCCTTCCGCCAAAAGATAAAGCACGGCGGACAGGTCCTGTTCTCCTCCTTGTTAAGAAGGGGAATGACTACCATCTTTATTTTTTTAACCCAACGCCACAAGCAGATTGCCACGTCGTCCCGATAGAAAACATCGGGACTCCTCGCAATGACACGCTTTTTTTTTATCGAAATTTCGACAGGGTTGGTCAACGTCTGGCGCGCGCCTCTTTGTTTTGGTCTTCTAAAATAAAACCGGTTGCTTCTCCACACTACAGAATGGTATATTTCCATCATGAAATCCCGGAAAACCTCTTCGACACCATACGATATCATCCTTAGCAACGTGGCAAAACATATTACCCTCACCGCGGAGGAGAAGAAATATTTTTGCTCGCTGCTTCAACCGAAAAAATTCC
>CAYPEM010000025.1:66159-68750 GCA_964409765.1 uncultured Chitinophagaceae bacterium | reverse complement strand
GCAATGGCGAATTGTAATCCGAACATTGCAGAGTTTAAGACAGGAGTGTTGCAGGTTTAGAACAGTTAACAATGAACAATTAACAATTAACAATTAACAATTAACAGCAAACAATTAATAATAAGAACAGATTAATACGCTTTAAGATACCAGTAGTGTGGAAAAAAGCAGTGAATCAACCACAAAAATTATCAATTTTTAATTATCAATTATTAATTATTTTCTGCTTCATATTTCTCAATTCGCCCCTCATTCTTTCACAGGAAAAAGATTCTGTCTGGCTTAACGACGACTGGTATTATTCCACTCAGGATTCATCTCTAATCGATCTGACGAATTTTTTTCCCTCCATCTTCAAAAACGAAGCACATCTCAAACGGTATCTTCGGGACGATCGGTTCTATGAACTGCGCAGAATGTATGACGATACGCTTGCCGTTGATGCGATCTTCGACCGGGCAATGCTCATTGCGGATGATGATATCGGTCATGCGTTATTGATCTCAACATTTGCCGTGATGGATCATCAGCGACTTGGATTAAAACTTCCGGTCCTTGGTTCGGTCTATGTTCCATTGACATTCGAAAACGATTCGTTGTTTAGACTGAGACGGACCCATCTTCCCAAAAAACTGCTGAACGAAAAAAAGACCAACGATAAAGATAAATTGCAGCATTTTTTTGGATCAGCATTCATAGTGTATGTTACCAATTCGAATTCGTTCGCGGAAATGATCGGCAATCTGTTCGAGCTTGGTGAAGACCGTTTTGTTCTTGGCGGAAGGGATGATCCGCAGGATAAAAAAGCGAACGCAAAAGGGAGAGAATTTGGGTTACGGTTGTTGAACGATGAGAAGGTTTTGCCGAGCGATATATTGTGGGATGAACGATAACCTTGTCAAGGTTTTGAGCCTTGACAAGGTTATAAAAGATTATGCTGCCGGTGTACCTTTTACATAGAATTTTCCAACGACCGATCCAAGCACCGCACCCCAGATGATACCGAAAATAATGGAAGCCCAGACGTAACTGTACATCGTTCCCTGATACATCAAATACGGAAAGAACATTGTTGGGAAATTCATGATGACACCATAATACAATCCGAATTTCATTCCGCCTTGCATTCCACCTCCGAAACTGCTGTAGACCTTGTCATAGAACCACACAAACATGATCACCATGATCACATCCATTGCCATGAACCACGCCGGATTTGTCTGCTTCAATCCTTCCATCTTGGAATAGAACATGGATTGGAACAGCATCCCCTGCACCAGGTAATCGATGACATTCATAACAATACTGCCGACAATAACAGCCATCCAGAAATTCTTGCTCATCATAACAACCTCCAAAGTGAATGATGGAACTGCGGAACGAGCCGCATTGAATTCGGAGGAAAAGGTATGAATTCGACCGGTGAGTGTCAAGAAGAGTTTTTCCGAAGTGTGCTCTCCCGGATGTTCCCGGGAGAGTTGGAAAAATTCAGATTGGTTCAAATGTTTTAGTGAAAGCTATTCGGATTTCTTCCGGCTTATAATAATTCCGCCTGTTCCGATCAGCAGCATGATTGCCGCCTGCACCAACGTCTTGTAGGAAATTTCTTCTTTTGATACTGAGAGTTTGATGAACCAAACACCGATAACGATCAGCAAAACATAAATTCCCATCATGATTGTCCGTGCTTTTGCATTGGTCTCCGGTGTATCGGCAGAAAAATATTTGTTATACAGAAGGAGTCCAAATCCCGCAGCAAGACCGAGAAAAGCAAAGATCAGCCAAAATGTGCGAATGTCATTCTCGATTCCGGTTTGGCCGACAAGTGGTTTCAACAGATTTTCATACATCGCTCCGCCGAGATTAGAACCGACAAGACTGCCGATCACTCCATAGAGAAATGCATATCCCATATAGACCGCTTTTTTATCGGATGGAGCAACGAGTCCTACATAACTGTAATATTTTGGATGTGCGGTCATTTCGCCGATCGAAAACACCGCAATGCCAATGATGAAGACCCAAATGTTGGTAGCAAATGCAAGGCAGATAAAACCGAGAACACCGAATCCAATTCCGCTGATCATTGTAGGAAGAGGTTTGATATTTTTAACAATGCGGCTGATCACCACTTGCAGAAGAATGATCGTTCCGGCATTGATCACGGTAACATGTTCTGCATCGAATTTGAGGGGGATCCCAAGCGATGCAAAGAATGTATCGATCGGAGCAGTATTGACAAAATCCCGTAAGAACCACAGGACAGAACCAAAATTCTGAAAGTAGAGTATCCAGAAGAATGAATAAACAAAGATCATCAGCATGAACCGAGCATCGCCGAGCACCATTGCCATTCCGTTCAACACTTGTTTCAATGATTTTGTATTCTCGGGTTTCGGAGGTTCGGTAAATGTGAAGAGCGTGGGAAGGATCATCAATCCGCAATAGAGTGATGATGCAATAAACACGTAGCTCCAGGAAAATCCTTTCAAATAACTGACAACAAGAGGAGCAAGGAATGCACCCATATTGATCATCCAGTAATACACACCAAATCCAAATCCCGAATTTGATTCATTCGTCGATCGCGC
>CAYPEM010000025.1:64165-66059 GCA_964409765.1 uncultured Chitinophagaceae bacterium | reverse complement strand
AGTCCTCCTTCGCGGACTGAATTGGTGAGATAGACCGCAAGAACAGAATTCATACCGTAGTATGCTCCGCGTTCAAACAGTTCCATCACATTGGCGGTCCAGAAAACTTTCGGAAACGAGGAAAGCAGTGAGGGTGTTGATTTTTCTGTCATAAAAATCTCTTGATTAGTGTGAGTGTTACAACCAGTTTTTTTTCTTGAACCAACGATAAATTCCTAACGTGATCAACGCCATCACAACGATGATCGCCGGATATCCATACGGACTTCGCAGTTCCGGCATAAATTCAAAGTTCATTCCATAGATTCCTACGATGAATGTCAACGGCATAAAAAAGACTGAAAATAGTGTCAATACACGGACAACTTCATTCGTTCGTTGTGATGAAATAGAGATATAAAGATTGAGAAGGTTGTTTGCGTTTTCGATCGTCTGATCGTACGATGTTTCCAAACCAAGGAAGAATTCCCGCAGATCTTGCTTGATCACTGCCGATGTATTCTTATCCAGATTATCAATGATGGTTTTGGAAAGCCGGAGGATCCGCAGGCAGACAGCTGCCTTACGCTTGAGATGGTACAGTTTTCTGAGAACGGATTGTGTTTGATGTTTCAGCACGATCACAGTTTCCAATTGATCCAGTTCGTCTTCGAGGTTCAACGAAGGGGTAACGTATGATTGAAAGATGTAATACAATATTTTGATCAACAGATCGTTTGGCGAAGCGCACTGAGCTGTCGTAAAATGTTTTGTCCGGATAGCATCCAGGAACGGTTGTTCACCGCGATGGATGGTAATAATGAAATCTTTTCCGACAAAGATCGCGATCTTATTGCTGATGGTCTGTATGGTATCGGCGTCTTTGGGTGACAGATAATCATACACTCTTGCAATGATGAATGCCGAATCATCGATCAGTTCGAATTTTGGCAGATGTTCCGGCTGCAGACTGTCCTGAACAGCATTAGCATGAAGCGAATGTTCTTCGGCAACGCTCTTCAACTCATCTGCCGTCGGATTGATGACATCGATCCACTCGAACTTCTTTTTTCCGGTATTGTGGTGTCGTGTGATCATAGAGGCATTAGTAGATAATTTTTCATCATAAAGATAGTAAATCTTTCTTGAAAATAATGTTCTTATAACCGAAACGTAAAGAAAAATCCTCCTCTTCGACCGCCGTCGGTGGTTGGAGGTGATGCCGGTGTTGCTGGTCCTGATGGAGATGGTGTTGATGTTGAACTGTGCTGATTGTACTTGATTGAAAGTGGGATGTATTGTTCGACAAATGCCGAGAGTGTAAAGTCATTAAAAGGATACGCATAGTGAAGTTTAATACCCAGTAAATGTATGTCTCTGATGGAGAATGGATTACGTGTGAAATTCTTCATACCAAAGACGAGGAACTCCGGTTCCCAATGTTCAAGCACTGCATCCGGCAGAATGCGGTGATACGAGATGACCGCCGTAAGAAGATTTGATCCAAATTGAACATCGGCAGCTGATTCGAATGAGTGATGTTTGATAAAACCGCTCAATTGATAATTCAATCTATTAGTGATGATCGATGCTGCCAAGGTTGTGAATGGCCAGGATTCAAAATGCCCTATCCCGGAAAGTGACAATTGATCGTATGAATATGTAAGACACAGAGGGAAACCGGATTCTTCTGACGTGCCTTTCAACAAATAGCGAGAATATTTTCCGTTTCCTTTCACAAGATCACCAAATGCAAGATCATCCTTTTTGAATGTCAGATCTGTCCTGAACTCATCAGTTTCAATCTCTGCAGAAAAGAATGATGATTTATTCAGTTTGTATTTTAGGATTAAATTTTTCCCAATCGATCTGATATTTGAACGTACTTCGTACATATTTGTTCGACTGTCATTCT
>CAYPEM010000025.1:0-64065 GCA_964409765.1 uncultured Chitinophagaceae bacterium | reverse complement strand
CCAATCGATCTGATATTTGAACGTACTTCGTACATATTTGTTCGACTGTCATTCTTTCCATCATTATCGAAATATGATATTGTCGTTGAAAAGTCTTCGAACGGTTCAGAATGGATCGTATAGAAAATATTGGATGAAAAAGGATCCTCCCGGACCGGAACATAAAAATCCTGAAAAAGAAACTCCGAGTTGAACTGAATTGGTGACCGCTCTATGGTTATCCCGCCGGTCAATATTCGATCGAATGGATCAGCATTGATTGAAATCGAATAGTTCAATAGGGGGGATGGATTATTAAGTGAAGTTCCGATCGAGAATTTATAATTGAATAATGACCACGAATTAGCATAGAGCAAATCTAGATTCTGTTGTGTTGTATGGAATGTTGAACTGAATTGTGAAGCATGCTGATTTGCGGAAGCATACTGCTGCATAGCATGGTAAGAGAGGGATATTGAATCCGATCCTGAAGCAGCAGAAAATGCCGCGAACACATGTTTTGAAAAAACTGTCGTTCGTGTATGTTCGGAACGCTGCCGAAAAAGGTCGAAATATTCCGAACCGACATGTAATCGATAGACGTAATTCGAATCTGACTGAGAATAAGAGGGTGAAATAATAACGAAGATCAGAAAATAAAAACGCGGGAAATTCCAATACTGGAAAATCCCGCGTCTGTAGTTTCTTTTGATCAACATTATGGAGTCGTTATGGAAACGATATTGGTATAATTACTAGGACGGTATGCATAAAAGTAGTTGGACCATTCATAGTAATTATTGATAATGCGCTGCGCACGGTATCGATAGGTCGTTTTACTCAAAACATTGTAGTCAGAATAATAACTTGTTTCAATTGAATCTTTGTTGACAAAAGAACCGGTACCAATGGCTCTTTCTATTTTATAATAAGCCCAGCTTTGCAAATTCAACGATATTGAGTTTGAAGAATACTGTGCTGAAACATTTTGTGATGCAGGGGTAATATCGGCGTTTATATAATCGTAAAACTTAGCTCTGACCAGAGGTGTTTTTTTGTAAAATTGCAGACTCAATGGCTGCCCATTGACAGTAGTATTCACTTGTTGAACAGCCATACTGTTATTATCCATGATATAAAAATCAAAATACCGATAATTAGAGCCGGGCCAGTAATAATTATCCGGTTTTGGAAAATAGGTCTTTCCATTGACAACGATATTGATGGCTGAATTGTCCAAATTGCCGCTTCCATTGTATAATTGAACTGATAATCTCCAAGCAAATGCTTCATCGATATACAAGAGGCGTTTTAATTTATCATTCGTCATACCAGGGAACAATCCGCTGAATGTCGGATCGGGGAAATTGAACGTTGCATAATCCTGCCCTATCCATCGAATGGTCAATTTACCGCGTGATGTTGAATCGACTGAATATGTCGGGAACCATTCCTGTTTAGGATTCTGAGGTAGATTGTTGTAAAAGCTATTCAGACTGATCTGAATGGTATGATTATTATGATCAGAATCAGCATTTTTAAGTTCGACGGTGAATGTTCCGGTAAGAGCAGTTTCGATCTTGTTCAAATACACAAGAGTGGAATCGATGTCACCGGCATCAAGACCTCCGCTTCCTCTTTTGATGATGTCGTCATTCTGATTATCGGTTTCATTCTTTAAGAATGTCACTCCGCTTCGGATCTTACCGACGGCAGCGACAAGGGATCCTTTCACATTCTGAGCTCGCGTCATTCCATCAGAAGCGAGAACAAAAAAATCAGGATTGTTTTGCTTCAATGCCGTCACCGCTGCTTTAGTTGTGTAACTGGAAAGTTGGAATTTGAAAACAAGAAATTGTTCCACAGACGCTTTCATTCCTTGAAGCATTGCATCCATAATATAGACTTCGGTAAGATCAAGATAGAGATCTTTTTTTCCAGCATTGCCCTGCATCTTTCCGCTGATGCGCAATTCAAAATCGGCATGTGTCTCAACAACCGCTAATCGAGCGATCGCATAGTTGATGCGGGGGAGCAGTCGATCGCGAAGAAGGTTCTGCATCTCCGTGATCGTCGGGGGATCGCTGGTTGCAACCTGCATGATCTTGACAAGGTTTTTTCCTAACAGTTCTGTGGGTAGAGTCATGTCGCTCGATCCCGTTGGAATTCCAAATCTTACCATCGAAGATGGGACATTGATGCCAACTCCATCCCATCGCTGCAGGGTATTTCTGATGGCTGTATCGCCAAATGTTCCAAGCATATGAGAAAAGGCAGCGCCAAAATTCGCTGCGGCGTTTGTCGGATCCGCAGTGACCGCTTCACTATAGAGTTTTTCAACATTTGAAAAATTCATACTTTCAAAATTATTTGACGTGGATAAGAGATTCTCCATTTCCGTATATGCCTGTGCAGACTTTTCTGCGGCAGTTTTAGGATCAACAGTATCAGATGTCGGTGTTTTATCGCATGAAGAAAGCCAAAAACCAATGAGTGAAATGGAGAAGAGCAAAAACAACAGATGTTTTTTCATAAGTGCCTCCTGATCAGAATATCGGCGTAAGAAATTACCGTTGTGATGTGATTGTTATACTGAAACGAGTTCTAACAATAAAGTCGAAGATTGTTCCGTAATGAATGGTAGAAGAATTTTCAGTGACTGAAATATTCAAAATAATTGTCGTTTTCGCAAGACCTCGTACATGACAATGGCGCCGGCAACAGAAGCATTGAGCGATTCAAATTCACCTTTCATCGGGATCTTTACAAGGAAATCACATTTATCTTTTACCAACCGCCGCATTCCTTTTCCTTCATTTCCTATCACCAATGCAACTGGAAGTGAGTAATCCACTTCTGTGAAGTTCTTTGGTGCTGTCATTTCCGTTCCGACGATCCAAATGCCATTTTCTTTCAGTTCGTCGATCGTCTGAGCAATGTTCGTCACGCGCGCCATGGGAAATTGAAGGCTTGCACCGGCAGAGGTTTTAACGACGGTATCATTCACCGGTGCGTTGTGATGTTTAGGAATGATCCCGCCATGAGCTCCGGCACAAACTGCCGTTCTGATGAGTGCCCCTAAGTTATGGACATCCTCGATCTCATCAAAGATCAAGAAGAACGGTTGTTCGTTCTTAGATTTTGCGACGTCGAACAGTACGCTGATGTCGGAAAATTCTTTTGTCCCGATGAACGCAATGACTCCCTGACTGTTCTGTCCCTGTGCTGTTTTCGAAATTTGATCGGAGGGAGACATCCTGTACGGAATATTCTTCTGTCGCGCAAGTTTAATGATCTCATCAACAACCTCGCCATGAGAATTCTGCGCGATCATCAATCGGTCAATTGGTGTATTCGATTTCAACGCATCAAGGACTGGTTTTCTGCCGAGGATAAGATTCATAAGTTCAGTCTAAGATTTTGCGAGCTTTTCTTCGCGGCGTAACGAATTCCACCCGATCGCTCCTGCGGCGATCAGAATGATTGCGATGATCTGTGCCTCGCTTAATCCGAAGAGAAGCCGCGGATTGAGTCTGAAAAATTCTACGGCCAATCGTTCAATTCCTGCAAGCACAAGATATGCATAGAATACTTGTCCCTGAATGCTCCACTTCTCACGATTTTTCCAGAGAATGAAAAAGAAGAATGAACAAACGATCGTTTCATAGATCGGTGTGGGATGACAGAGTGTATGATCGGGAACAATTCCATTCGGGAACAGAGATGTCACTTCCGGAAAATTTCTGAATGCTGCTGATGGTGGGTACGTTCCGTTGGAATAATCGGTTGCCCATGGAAGTGTCGATGGAAATCCGTAATCTCCGTCGCCGGCAAGATGACATCCAATACGTGCAATACCGTAAGCAAGAAGCAATGCTGGTGCTGCTGCATCAGCGATCACCATGAATGGAATTTTTTTGTTCTTTGCATAGAAGTAGATCGAGAGCAATGCAAGAATAAATCCTCCGTAGAAGGTCAATCCGCCTGGAGAGAAGGTCATTCCGATCGGATCGCGCACGAAATCGCTCCAGTTCTCCAGCAGGTACAAGAATTTCGAGCCTGAAACTCCTGCGATCAACGCGATCAACGTGATGTTAGAAGCAAGATCGGGATGGAGTTTCTTCCGTTTGAATTCTTTAGTGAGGAGAAAATTTCCGATAAGAAATGAGATCCCCATCATTAACCCGAAACTGTAGATGGTGATGCCGCCGAAGGAGAAGATAATTGGATGCATTAAGTCGTTTTCTTTTTCTTGATTAGTTTTTTTGTTTCGGAATGTTCCCGATGAATATCCTGTTTTGGTTCCGGAATTTCTGCATCGGTCACCCTGTTATTAACAAACTCACGTTCATCGGTATAGATCTTCAAAAAGCGCACTATAGAATTCGATGTCTTGACCGATGATCGTGAAAAATTCAATGTTGTTGAAGCAGTAACTTTTTCATTCTTGACCAGAGTAAATTCCATCTCTTTACCCAGATCGAAATAGACTTTGCTGTATTGTGCCGTTCCGGTAGAAGGCATGTTCATTGACGGTGCACGCAGACCGTGCAATTTCCATACGATCGTTGTACCTGCAACGGTTTCTTTTACATCAATGACATAGCTGAAATTGGTGAATTGTTTTGATGTTTCGAGTAAAAAAAGAATTCCTTCTTTGTTAACGCTTGCATCAAACGTCGGCTGAACTAATAATCGATATTCGATCGATTGTTTTTTAATCGGCATAATCTCCTCTGCGGCACGGAGTCTATACCGTTGCTCCGCTCTATTGTTTGAAGAAAGTTTGGATATCCTTCAGCACGATCTCCTGCTGAGTGTGATCCACTAAGTTCTTCAACAACCCTTTACCGCTTTCAAGTTCCATTGACCCGATAACAAGGGCAAATTCAGCTTTTTGCCTGTCAGCTTCCTTCATTTGAGATTTCAAACTTCTTGACAGCAGATCCGTTTCAGCCGATATACCCGCCGATCGAAGCTGCATCGTTGTTGTCAATGCCCAATCCCGAGCCGAATCGTCCGCCGCTGCAATAAACACTTTTGGATGTTGCTGCGAAGATTGGATCCCTTTTTTTTCAAGGATCATCATCAACCGTTCAATACCGGCAGCAAATCCAACACCCGGAGTCTGTTTGCCGCCGAGTTCCTTGACAAGAAGATCGTATCTCCCACCTCCGGCAAGTGCATCCTGAGAACCAAGTTCGGTGCTGGTGATTTCAAATGCAGTTTTGGTGTAGTAATCCAATCCGCGTACCAATCGTCCATTGACGGTAAATGGAATTCCATAGGCAGTCAACAATGTCTTAACACGCTCAAAATGTTTAGAACACTCTTCATTCAGATAATCGGTAATCAGCGGCATTGAGGCTGTCAATAATTTATCGTTTTCATCTTTGGAATCGAGCACTCGCATGGGATTCTGATCGATCCTTTTCTGACTTTCAAATGAAAGCTTATCGGAGATCTTTCGTAATTCAGAGCTGAGGATTTCTTTATACTTCGGACGACATTCTTCATCACCGACGGAATTGATCTGCAAAGAGTAATTGGTAATACCGAACGCTTTGTAAATTTCAAGTGCCATTGCAATGATCTCAACATCGGTCTCTGCGGTCGGCGAACCGATCGCTTCCGCACCGAATTGATGGAACTGTCGTAATCGACCGGCCTGAGGTCGTTCTTGACGGAACATCGGACCAATGTAGAATACTTTTGTGAGAGGGAGTGCTTCGCCAAGATTATTTTGGATATACGAACGAATGACCGATGCAGTTCCTTCCGGACGAAGAGTGATACTATCTTTACTTCTGTCTTCGAATGTATACATCTCTTTTCCGACGATATCGGTCAATTCACCGATGCTCCGGGCGAATAATCCGGTGTTCTCAAAGATCGGTGTGCGGATCTCTTTGTAGTTGAAACGATGGAAAACATCGCGCATGGTCTGTTCAACGAACTGCCATTGCGATGATTCGGAAGGGAGAATATCTTTGGTGCCTTTGATAGAACGATAGTTCACGATTTTTCAGACATAGTTATAAAAATTGGGAAGAGAATTTCTCGTGAGTATGAGATACGAAAAACACGCGATCCTGTTGGAGTTTAGTTTTCGAAATATTGTGCTTCTTCACTCTTGAATATTTCGATTACTTCCTTCGGAGTTTTAGCATCCAGCAGTTTTTTCCGGAAATCTTCCTTGTTCATCAAACGGGAGATCCTGCTGAGCAGTTTGATATGCGGTCCCACCATACTGTCTTTTCCAACAAGAAGGAAGATCAAATGGACGGGTTGTTCATCAAGCGACTCGTAATCGATCGCTTCTTCGGTGATGGCAAATGCTGCAACGATGTCGAGCACCGCATCGCTTTTTCCATGAGGAATGGCAAATCCATTCCCTACACCGGTCGACATGATCTTTTCACGTTCAAAGATCGCTTCACGTACTTTCTCAATATCGGTGATCTTTGCAGAATGATTGACGATAGCGATCATTTCATTGATGATCTCGTCTTTTGATTTGCCTTTGAGCTTTACTCGTACTACTGATTCATCTAATATATCACTGATTTTCATTTTTTTCTTGATCTCCAAAAAAATATCAACCGATGTCAACCCTGATCCGGCTGTAAAATATACGACTTTCGACCTCTAAATGGTAGCAAAAATTCTAGCACGCTCAATCTTGAGTGTCTCGCCATTCGACGATCTTCTCTTCATATTGAGAAACAAGTATCTCTGCTAGTTCCCGGTCTGCTGATTCCGTATGGACATGGAATAACTGTTTCGCTCTGTCCGGCCACATCATCACCGACGTCGATTGTTTATTATCTAGAATTAGTTTCACTCCGTCCAGAAGAATTCTATGCGGTTGATTATCCGTATCTTTCATTAGGTACCGCATGACGCGGCCTTTTTTATCCCACGGAACATGAATTGCTTTTTTATTCATGTGAAGCCGCGGAACCTGTTTGTCTAATTGACCAAAACGAGTTCCTGCAAGTGCGAGCATTTCCAGGATCTTTGCAACGGAGTACATTCCGTCACTTGCAAAAAGGAAATCAGGGAAAATGAATCCTCCTTTAGTTCCACCGACAAATTTGATATCGTCTTTGACCGCAGCTTCCATCAGTGATAAATGGCTGTCGCGTGTTTTCACTACTTCAACACCCATATGCTCGGCGATCAGGTCGATCTCTGCCGAAGCAGTGATCGGTACAGCGATCTTCTTTACATCCGGATACACGGTAAGGAAAAGATGAGTAACAAGAGTGAGCAGACGGTCGGTCTCAACGAATTTTCCATTTTCATCCACGATCAAACAACGTTCAGCACCGGCATCGAGAAGAAAACCGACATCGTACCCTAATGACGTTACAATATGGGATAACTGTGCGATACTGAGATCGAGATCCTCTTGATTGCGCGTTATTTTTTTTGCATCAAGGTAGGCATTTTGAGAAAGGACCTGCGAATTAAAAGATCCGAGAATATTTGGGAAAATTGATGAAGCGATACCGCTGGAATAATCTACCACTAGTTTAAACTTACTCTGCGAAATTGCCTCAACATTGAGCGTTGAGAGAAATTTTTGGATATAACTTTCTTGAGCCCGTTCCGGGAACGTTACTCCTCCGACATCATCTTGTTTTGCCCGGGGAAAGTCCTCACCGAAAAATAGCCGTTCCATCGATTTTGTTTTGCTTGAGGGTAGATCTTTTCCTTTTCCATCGAAGAAAATAATATCGGTCAGATTTTTGTCCACAGGAGATTTGCGGACATGGATTCCGCCGGAATTTTTACCGCTTCGGAGTTCCTGCCGTAGGATCGGGATTGAAACCGCACGAAGATCACCTGCATCGACTCCAGCAGACATTAATCCGCACATGATGGCTCGGTTCATCATTCGCGATACGTTATCGGAATCGCGGCTCATTAAAATAGATTTTCCTTTTCCTGCCAGTGCTCCAAATGCAGCACCGATCTTTGCACCAAACTCAGGGTTCATCTCTATATTAGAAAGTCCTGTTATTCGTGCATCGGTAAAAAGATCCTTAAGCCATTTATCTTCCCACACCAGTGAGCGAGTGAGTATTGCACCTTCTTCAACTTCTTTTCCTGGCCATAGTTTTATATTCGGTGCAAGCCGGCTCTCGGCACCGATCACGCATTTATCTGATATGAAGACATTATCGCTGACAATCGCGTAATCACCGATCGTACACCATTTTGCAACTACACATGAAGTGAGTTCAGCACCTTTTCCAATCTTTGAATCGGACCATACAACGGAATTACGGATCACTGCACCGTCATCGATCACGCAATCGTTTCCAATCACGGATTTGATGATCTTTGCATTCTTTCCGATCCTGCAATTCTTTCCGACAAGTACTTTGCCTTGTAAGTTTTCGACTGCAGTTTCAATCATCGTGTTCGAACCTACAAATGCACTACCAACCATATTGCCTTCATGCACCAGTTTCACGCCATCATCTAGTGCATCAAGGTGTGCTTCCTGATATTCATTCAAGTTACCAACGTCGCGCCAATAACCTTCGGCAATATATCCGTACAAACCCATATCCTGTTCAAGCATTGCAGGAAAAAGATTTTTGCTGAAATCAAATTCCTTTTGATAAGGGATCAGTTTTAACACTTCCGGTTCAATGATATAAATCCCGGTGTTGATCGTATCGCTGAACACTTCACCCCATGATGGTTTTTCCAGAAAACGGGTGATCTTACCGCTGTTATCGGTGATGACAACACCGAACGCCAATGGATTTGTTGCTCGCGTTAGGACGAGAGTAGCCTTTGCTTTTTTCTGTTCGTGGAATTCAATAGCTTTGGTCAGATCGAAATCGGTCAACACATCGCCGCTGATGACGATGAATCTCTCATCAAGAAAATCTGCTGCATTGCGTACACTTCCTGCAGTTCCATAATCAGCTTCAGCTTTTCGATATTGCATGTTAATTCCAAACTTTGCGCCATCTCCAAAATATCCGGTGATGATCTCCGGCTGGTAAAACAATGTTGAGACAATTTCTGTGATCCCATGTTTTTTCAGCAGATCGACGATATGCTGCATCATCGGTTTGTTCATCATCGGAACCATTGGTTTGGGAATGTTGCACGTAAGAGGTCGGAGTCTGGTACCGAAACCTCCGGACATAATGACTGCTTTCATAGCGGATACTCGGTTTAGTGAGAAGGAGTTGCGTTATTGAAGTGTAGGTAAAAAATGAAAAGAGCGCAATACCTAAAATTGAATTGTTTTTTTGTGGTTTCTCTTTAAGATCCTTTCTGAAAAACTATTCAAATTGTAATTGTGAATTATTTTTGACCTGAAATCATCGTTGACTTTGCGTTCAAATTTCGATAAATTAGTCAAGTTTTTTGCGATTTCTAAACGAACAAGGACTCATTAATGCAGGCAAATCAGCAGGAAATCGTCCATTCTAATATCAAAGGATTATTAGAAGAGGTCGTTCTGGCTGGCGTTGGAGTCCTTCTCGTATTTTTAGGCATGTTCAGTAAAGTACCGTTGACCAGCATCGCAGCCGTTGGTATCGGTGCTTTTCTTTTCTATATAACATATTTCAGTTATCGCGAAAAAACAGGGAACAGTGAAGAACGAAGCAACGAAGATGGTTCTGCAGAATCCTATCTTGATGAAGACCGTGAACAAGAAATTGAAGAACGGTTAATGGAAGAAGGACCAACAGAGGAACGAGAGCAATTTCAATTTAAGCGAACAGAATTTGTACCGCAGCACCAACAGCCGCAGCAAGCTCGCACAAGAATTTCTGCAGCAGATTTTTTTGAGGAGAAACAAACAACATCAATGAGTCAGGCAGAACCCCAAAGTGAATTTAATAATCTGCTTCTAAAAGTTTTAGCAATTGTCAAAGAAGTATGCTTTGCACACTCCGTTGCATTTTTTTGGGTGAAAACTGAAACACGTCAGTTGATCATTGAAGGAAAAATTTCCGACAGCGATGCGTTCACGCAGGATCGGAAAATTCCGCTTGGATTGGATGTGGTAAGTAAAATAGGGATGAACGGGCAGCCGCAGGTTGTCAACAATATTTTGCCGGAGACCGAACGTGATGTTCTTTGTTATTATAAGAATTTACAGGATGTAAAATCATTTATCGGCGTACCGATTTATTATTCAGGTGATACTGCAGCACAATCCCCGATTGCAGTGTTGGCTGTGGACAGCAAAGCGGAAGATGCATACGGGGATGAAACATTCGCAATCCTTTCGCATACGTCAAAATTGATCTCATCATTACTCCTCAGTTATACGGAAAAATATGATCTTTTCGCAGACGTAAAATTAGTTGAAGCAGATACGCAACTGAAAAAAAAGATCTCCGTTCAGCCCTCGGTAACATTGATCATCAATTCGTTGGCTGAAGAGCTGGAGAATATCCTCTCTTGGGATTCGATCAGTGTTGTGCTGTTCGATGAAGGTCAACGCGCATGGGCAGTAGCCTCGGTACGGGTGAGGGGAAATGATCGATTCGTCTCTCCGAAACAATTGATTGATTTTAACGGAAGCATTGTCGGACTTTCGATAAAAACAAACAGTGTTCAGACGATCAATCTGGCGCAGAATTCAAAACCAATCTTCAACGAAAGTGAACGATCCTCGGAAGTGTTGAAACAAGGAACACTGGTATCGATACCGTTCTCATCCGGCGGAAAGTGTTTTGGCGCAGTAGTAGTGTCGAACCGGAAATCGAATTCATTCTCGAAAAAGGACATCTCGTCAATTCAATCTCTTTCTACGACCGTCGCTCCTGCGTTTGAGATCGCTGAATTGAATATGATCCTTGGCGAACACATTGCCATCGATGAGCAGACCGGAACATTATCGAAAAAATATTTTACAGAACGATTGAATGAAGAATTGTATCGAGCAACAGACCGTGAAGAGGATCTAAGCCTGGTATTCGTTTCTGTTTCCAATCTTAATGACATCGAACATCGATATGGTGCTGAAGGAAAAGATGCAGCACTCGTCCATGTTGCCCGGCATCTCCGCGCGAGCGTCCGACCATATGATGTTGTCGGGAGATATGATAGCTCTACTTTTGCCGTGATCCTCGGCGACACGATCGCCAATGATGCATTTATGTGGGCGGAAAAATTGCGCACTGCAATTTCGGGAAGTATCGTTTCCGTCGATAAAAGAAGTTTCTCACTGTCGGTTACTATCGGCATCAGCGGTGCGGCAGCAAAAATGTCAAGCGAGGATCTGATCAAGAATGTCTCGCACGTATTAGAACAGGCGAAAAAAGCAGGTGGAAATATCGCCAGAGTTTTTTGATGAAAAGAAATGGCAAAATAGTTTGTATCGTACTTGATGGTGTGGGCATCGGCGCTGCTCCCGATGCGAAAATCTATAACGACGAAGCATCAAATACATTGAGCAATACAGCTGCAGTAATGGGTGGATTACATCTCCCCAATATGGGTGCGCTAGGATTGGGGAACATTGCTAAAATTGAAGGTGTTCCATCTACTAGCAACGCATCAGCAAATTTTGGAAAGATGCGAGAGGTTTCCAAAGGGAAAGACAGTACCACTGGACATTGGGAAATGTCCGGTATAGTGTTGGAAAAAGATTTTCCGTATTATCCGAACGGGTTTCCAAACGATGTTGTTGAAAAATTTTGTGCATTGACCGGTTGTAAAGGAATTCTGGGAAACAAACCGGCTTCTGGAACTGAAATCATTGCGCAGCTTGGTGCAGAACACGAGCGAACCGGCAATCCGATCGTTTATACTTCTGCAGATTCTGTATTTCAAATTGCAGCGAATGAACAAGTGATTCCGTTGGAACGTTTGTATGAACTTTGCATCATCGCCCGAAATGAAGTAATGATCGGACAACACGCGGTTGGAAGGGTGATCGCTCGACCGTTTATCGGATCAAATGGGAACTATAAGCGGACAACAAATCGAAGAGATTTTTCATTAATTCCGCCGAGCACAACAATGCTCGATATATTGTTCGAACATAAAATTTCGACAGTTGCGATTGGAAAGATCGACGATTTATTTGCTGGGAAGAGTCTGAGTGAAAAGATCCATACAACATCGAATGCCGAAGGAATTGAAGAGACGATTCGGTGGGCAAAAAAAACGACGACCGGATTTATTTTTACGAATCTTGTAGATTTCGACGCATTGTTTGGTCATCGCCAGGATCCCAAAGGGATGAAAGAAGCGTTGGAATATTTTGATGTTCAGCTGCCAAGAATTCTTGAGACAATGAAGGATGATGATATTCTCCTGCTCACCGCTGATCACGGCAACGATCCGACCGATCATAGCACCGACCATTCACGAGAGTATGTTCCTTTGATCGCGTATTCTCCAAATGGAAAAAGGAATGTGAATATCGGGATACGTGAGACGTTTGCCGATCTTGGTAAAACAGTTGTTGACTATTTTGGCTTTGAAGGAAAAGAATTAAGCGGCTCAAGCTTTTTAACGCAGGTTCTTTAGAATGGAAAAAGCAAAACACAGCATTCAATTTGAGGCAGAAGTTGACAATCAAGGGAGAATTTCATTCTCGATGCCGGCGGGAGAACTTCAATTGAAACCGGGAGAGAAAGTAACTGTTAATATATTCGGCGGAGTATTATCAGAACAATTGACGAAGTTGAAAGTGACGGAAGCAGAGATCGAGGAGATCGGAAAAATACAACTGGAAGATCGTCAGCATGTAATGACATTTCTTGCTTCTCAAGGGGTCATGAACAGGAATAAAAGATTTGCAAAACGACTACAACAAGTAATTGTGTGACAATGAAAAAAATAGTCGTAGATTCAAGCATTATAGCTGACCATTTAATAACCGAGCAGAATGAATCGATTCTGAGAGGATTGTCAAAAGAATATTTCTGTTATACGACCGTATTCAATGCGATTGAACTATTTGCCGTTTCAAAGAGTCTAAAAGAGACGCAGTCGATAGAAGATGCACTGAGTGCAATGAAAGTACTGGGAATAAACTCAAAGAGCGCAAAGAATATTGCGGCAGTTGTTTCGTCAACAACAAGAGACTTCTCAGCGTTGATCGCAGGTGTTTGTATCGAAAGCAAACTGCCGATTTTGACGTTGAATCCAAAACGGTTTTCAAGGATTAAAAATTTACAAGTAGTAAAAGTTTTAAAAGGAATGTAACTCATTTTTTACAGGATACGATAAACGTAAGGTGAAGCAGTAATGGTAAAAATTACAAAACAGTATACAAATAGAGAGAGCCAATCGCTTGATAAATATTTGCAGGAGATCGGTAAAGTCGATCTGTTGACTCCCGATGAAGAAATTGATCTTGCAAAGAGGATCAAAAAAGGTGAACAGCGTGCACTGGAGAAATTAACAAAAGCAAACCTTCGTTTTGTTGTAAGCGTTGCAAAACAATATCAGAACCAGGGATTGTCGTTAGGCGATTTGATCAACGAAGGGAATCTTGGTTTGATCAAAGCAGCAAAACGTTTTGATGAGACTCGCGGATTTAAATTCATTTCGTACGCAGTGTGGTGGATCCGTCAATCGATTCTTCAGGCGTTGGCAGAACAATCACGTATCGTTCGTCTTCCGTTGAATCGTGTCGGTGCATTGAACAAGATCGGCAAAGCTTTCAGCCAGCTTGAGCAGGAATTCGAGCGAGAACCGAGCGCAAGCGAACTCGCAGAAGAACTTGATATGTCCGTATTCGAAGTTGCGGATACCTTGAAAATTTCCGGAAGACATCTTTCCGTTGACGCGCCGTTCGCACAGGGAGAAGATAATCGCCTGCTTGATGTTATTCAGGATGAACGACAACCCGCTCCCGATTCGATTTTAATGGATGAATCGTTGAAGGAAGAAGTAAAACGAGCATTGGCCACGTTAAGTGAACGGGAATCTGAAGTGATCCGTCTATATTTTGGTTTACACAAAGAACATTCGTTGACGCTTGAAGAGATCGGCGAGAAGTTCAATCTTACACGAGAACGTGTCCGGCAGATTAAAGAAAAAGCGATCCGTCGGTTGAGACACGCTTCTCGAAGCAAAAATTTACGTTCGTATCTCGGATAGGTGATGACGTTCGATCAATATCATAAGCCCCTTCTTGTCCTGAGAGGGGGCTTTTCATTTTTTGTTTTGTTATTTTCCTTATGGCTTATCGGATGTGGGTCTTCATCTCCTCGTTTTGCTGGGAATGAAAGTAGTAAAAAGGAATCGAAAAAGAATAAAAAGGGTAATGTCCGGTTTTCCTCCAAAGTTGTTGAAGAAGAAACAAAGGAAGATGACAAGAAAATCGATGTAAAAAAAGTTGGTGAAAGATTCTCTGCGCCAAAATCATCAGTTGTTTCGGCTGCTCCAAAAAAAGAGAATGTTGATTCCAAGAAGACTGAAATTGCAGAACCGGGAAGTTTTGAACAACAAAAAATGATGGATGCGATACTTGCATGGCTTGGTACTCCGTATGAACTCGGCGGGGAGACGAAAAGCGGAATTGATTGTTCAGCATTTTCAAAAGAAATCTTCAAAACCAGTGCCGGAATCTCGTTGCCAAGAACAACAGAACAGCAGATGAAACTCGGCACTGCAGTAGCGCAGGATAATCTGAAGTTCGGCGATTTGATTTTTTTTAATACAACGGGACAAAATCCATCCCATGTTGGGATCTATATCGGCGATGATATGTTCGCACATGCAAGTGTCAGTTTCGGCGTTACGTTGTCATCGTTGTATTCATCCTATTATAAAAAGCGGTATACTGAAGCAAGAAGAATTATTCAATAATACGGATCTATTATGTCAACACTGCCAATCTATTTATACGGAAATGAAGTCTTAAAGAAAAAAGCGAAAAAGGTTACCGAAGTGACTGATACTGATGTCAAATTGGTAAAGGATATGTTTGAAACTATGCATGAATCCAATGGCATCGGTTTGGCTGCAAACCAGGTTGGTGAATTGAAACAGATCTTGGTCGTCGATATATCGGATATGGAAGCAGGAGAAGGTACCAAGCCAATGGTTGTTATCAATCCGGAAATTGTTGACGAAGATGGTGAGTGGGAAATGGAAGAGGGATGCCTAAGCATTCCTGAAGTGCGGGAGAAAGTCTGGCGTGCCGAGAAGATCAGATTGAAATATCACGACATCAATATGAACGATTGTGAAGTGGAAGCAGATGGATTGTTAGCAAGAGTGCTACTTCATGAGATCGATCATTTGAATGGTGTTCTGTTCCTGGACCATTTAAGTTCTACAAAACGAACATTGCTTCGTTCGAGATTGAAGAAAATATCGAAGGGTGATGTTGAAACACAATACGAAGTAGTGATCCCGGGTGAACCAAAATCTAAATCCACAAAGAAAAATAGACCGATGTAACTCTGATAATTCCAGCCTTGGATAATGAATGAATATTGTTTTTATGGGAACTCCGGATTTTGCTGTTCCAAGTCTGGAGATATTATTGAAGAACAACTACACAATTTCCGCAGTTGTCACCGCTCCAGATAAACCTCGCGGACGTGGTCAACAAGTCAGTTACACACCGGTAAAAGAATTTACACAGAAACATTCTATCCCCGTTTTGCAGCCTGATTCTCTTAAAGATCCGCAGTTCATTACAACCCTTACTGATCTTAAACCCGATCTGTTTATTATTGTGGCATTTAGAATTCTCCCGAAGGAAGTGTATTCGATTCCGATAAAAGGCTCGTTCAATCTTCATGCTTCGTTGCTCCCAAAATATCGCGGAGCCGCCCCGATCAATTGGGCGATCATCAACGGAGAAAAAGAATCAGGCGTCACAACATTCTTTTTGCAGGATAAAGTTGATACGGGAAATATTATTCTTCAAAAACGCATCGCAATTTCCGAAGAGATGACTGCCGGAGATCTGCACGATGCGCTTTCCAAAATTGGTTCACAGGCAGTGCTGGATACGGTTCAGTTAATTGAAAAGGGAAATGTAAATCCCCAACAACAAGATAATAGTTCTGCATCACCTGCACCGAAGATCTTTAAGGAAACATGCCGTATTGACTGGAATCAACCTGTTAGGAAGATCCATAATTTTGTCCGTGGTCTTTCACCGTATCCGGCTGCGTGGACAGTCCATAATGATAAACAATTGAAGATATTCCGTTCCAAGAATTCCGAAACCAAAATCCAGAATTCTGAATTCAATCCCGGTTCCATTGTTATTGACAACAATAAAATATTTGTAAGAACTGCAGATGGGATGATTGAAATTCTTGAACTCCAAAAGGAAGGGAAGAAACGGATGAACACTGAAGAATTTTTGCGAGGCTATCGATTCTCCGACGATGCAGTATTTGTTTAATTCAAAAATTCTCTGCTACAAAAAAACCAATCCACGTTGCGATCAAACAACCAAACAGACTTATACCGGCATTCAATCCTGCGCCAAGAAGATTTCCCGTTTTCACCATTGCAAACGTGTCATAACTGAAGGAAGAAAAAGTTGTGAAACCTCCTAAAACCCCGATGATAAGAAACAACCGAATGTTTTCCCCGACAACGATCCGTTCCTGAAAGAGAGTCATTAACAAACCGATAAAGAAACAACCGAGTACATTTACAAGCATTGTTCCATACGGAAAGAGACTTTCCGTTTTTGTTTGTACAAAAGAAGCCAATCCATACCGTGCAATACTTCCCAAAAATCCACCTAAACCGATAAATACGAACTTTTCCATAAGATATTGATATTGAAAGCAAATACATTGCTTCCATTTTTGAAATGAAGTATATTGTTACAGTTTCATACAAAATAAGAAAAATTTAAGCGAGTGCAAGCAATAAACAATGGGAAAAGTAATTGCCATAGCGAATCAAAAAGGTGGTGTCGGAAAAACCACCACAGCAGTGAATCTTGCGGCATCCCTTGCGGCTGCTGAGAAAGAAACACTGTTAATTGACATTGATCCGCAGGCTAATGCTACCAGCGGCGTGGGTTTTGAGAGCAAATCGCTCGAACGAAGTGCATACGAAGTAATCTATGGAAGTATCGCAGCCGAAGATGCGGTCATAAAGACTTCAATGCCTTTTCTTTCTGTTCTTCCTTCTCACATCAATATGGTCGGGCTTGAAGTTGAATTGGTGAATGAAGAGAATCGGGAACACAAATTACGAACAGCGCTCGCCTCCATTCGTAAAAAATTCGATTATATCATCATTGATTGTCCACCGTCATTAAGTTTGATCACGTTAAATGCATTGACTGCTGCAGATTCTGTTCTCATTCCTGTGCAATGCGAATATTATGCACTGGAAGGGCTTGGTCAATTGCTGAATACAATCAACGGTGTAAAGAAATCATTCAATTCTACCCTTGATATAGAAGGGGTGCTGATGACGATGTTCGATTCGCGTTTGCGGTTATCGAACCAAATTGTAGATGAAGTGAAGAAATATTTCGGTGAAAAAGTGTTCTCTGTGATCGTTACTCGTAATGTTCGATTAAGCGAAGCGCCAAGTTTTGGAAAACCTATACTATTATATGATGCAGTTTCCTCGGGAAGTAAGAATTATATCGATCTTGCCAAAGAAGTGATGAAGAATTCTCAGAACAATCATGCCGCACATAGAGATGCATCATTGAAGTCGGTAGCGAAATCATTGTAAAAAATTAAACGTCAATTAGTATCATATGTCAGATTTTAAATCGAAATCAGTCTTGGGAAAAGGGTTAAGCGCATTAATACCGCGTATTCCAGAACAAGGTGAGCAATCTTCAACCAAGCCTTTGCCGCGTGACGGGAATATTGTAAGTTCGACTTCCGAAATTGAGATTTCGAAAATATCCCCCAATCCATTTCAGCCACGACAGGATTTTGATCAACGATCATTAGAAGAACTGAAACAATCGATCAAACAAAACGGGATCATCCAACCGATCGCAGTTCGTCGAATGATGTCGGGAATCTACGAATTGATATCCGGTGAGCGCCGTGTTCGTGCATCACAGGAGCTTGGATTGAAAACTATTCCAGCATACGTGATGCAGGTTGACAGTGATGCCGAAATGCTGGAATTGGGATTGATCGAGAATCTTCAGAGAGAGAATCTCAATCCGATAGAAATATCCCTTTCCTTTAAACGGTTGATGGAAGAGTGCAAGCTGACGCAGGATCAGGTTGCGGAAAAAGTAGGAAAAGAACGTTCGACGATTACAAATTTTTTACGATTGCTCAAACTACCGGAAAAAATTCGTCAAAGTGTCCGTGACAATAAAATTTCTATGGGACATGCGAGAGCGTTACTCGGCGCTGTCGATGAAAAGACACAACTGAAATTGTTCAATAAGATTATTGAGAATGGTTGGTCTGTGCGAAAGATTGAAGACGAAATAAAAGGAAGAGATAATAAAAAACCTGGAAAATCCACTTCTTCATCTACACCTCCGGCGTTACGGGGCAATGCAGCATTCAATCAAATAGAAACACGTCTTCGTCATAAATTTGGAACAAAAGTTACGATCCGAAAAAACACCACGAGCGGCGGGGAAATTGGAATTGAATTTTATAATTCGGATGATCTTGAGCGGTTAATCGATCTTTTAGATATGTAATAAAAAAATTATTTGGAAGGAATACTATGAAAACTATTATTAAAACAGATAAAGCACCATTACCGATCGGTCCGTACAATCAAGCGGTCGCAGTTCAAGGACAATTATTGTTTACTGCCGGACAAATTGCGCTTGATCCAAAATCAGGGGCGATGGCCGGGACCACAATTCAAGAGCAAACTAAGCAAGTGTGTGAGAATTTAAAAGCGATCCTCACTGCTTCACATACCGATTGTGCCCATGTTGTTAAAACTACAGTGTTTCTTAAGAACTTCAATGATTTTGCAGCGATGAATGAAGTGTACGGACAATATTTCGGCGATGCATCTCCCGCACGATCGACCGTTGAAGTAGCACGACTCCCGAAAGATGCGTTAGTTGAAATTGAAGTTGTTGCACTCATAATTTAAATGACAAGAAATTTTTTACATGCGTTTTTGCTCTCACTGATCTTTTGCGTGACAGCATCAGGTCAGTTCGTTTCAAGATACGAACGTCCGATTAGCACTCCGATCTTTTTTATCCCTCAAACAGAAATTCCAACTCCAGCCAAATCCGATACGCTTTCCAAACTGAACTTAAACGAAGATTCACTGATCGCAATGCAAATTGGTGTATCTGATACAACGATACTTCCTCCAAAATCGACAACTATTGCTATGCTCAGTACGATGATCCTGCCGGGGGCGGGACAGATCTATAATGAATCATATTGGAAAGCTCCGGTTGTGTGGGGTTTGGGATATTATTTTTATTCTGTGTATAAGAATCAAGATGATCTGTACAAAGCGGTCAAAAAAAAATATGAAACTTCATTGATTGTGTATGACACGACCTCAAATGCGTTGGCAAAAGAAGAGCTCGGTGATCAAATTAGTTATTATCTGGACACACGAAAATTCCATGAGAGACAACGAAATGAATTTGGCTGGTATCTAGCAATAACCTATGTGATGACGATCCTTGATGCCTACGTTGATGCCGCATTATATAATTTCGAAGTCAGTCCGAACCTGCAGGGAACAAATGATTGGCGTCTGCAGGCAAGGATACCGATACGATAGAAGTGTTGGAAATGTTTTATCAATAAAAATTTGTTTCATCGTTTCAAATGCAACACCATATAAATAACTGAAAAGAAAAAAATCAATCTGAAGAGGTTCTCATGAAAATTCGACCAGAAGATGCGCTGGAATATCACAGTTCCGGACGCAAAGGTAAACTTGAGATCACGCCGACAAAACCATTTGCCACCCAACGTGACCTTTCACTAGCATACACTCCGGGAGTCGCAGTACCGTGCCTGGAAATTCACAAAAATCCGGATGATGTTTATAAATACACTGCAAAAGGAAATCTCGTTGCTGTTATCAGCAACGGAACAGCGGTTCTCGGACTGGGAAATATCGGTGCAGAAGCCGGTAAACCTGTTATGGAAGGTAAAGCGATTCTGTTCAAAAAATTTGCCGATATCGATGTCTTTGATATTGAGATTCGTCCGACAAATGTAGAAGAAGTCATTAAGGTTGTTCAAGCTCTCGAACCAACATTCGGCGGAATCAATCTCGAAGATATCAAAGCGCCGGAATGTTTTGAGATCGAGCAGGAATTACGCAGAACAATGAATATCCCGGTCTTTCATGACGATCAGCATGGAACGGCAATTATTTCCGCTGCTGGTTTGATGAATGCACTGGAGATCATCGGAAAAAGTATTGCAAAAGTAAAAGTAGTGTATAACGGTGCAGGTGCTTCCGCAATGGCTTGCGCAAAATTACATATGCTGCTAGGCGTAAAAAAAGAAAACGTCATTATGTGTGACAGCAAAGGTGTTCTGTACAAAGGCCGCACGAATGATATGAACAAGTACAAAGAAGATTTTGTTGTTGATACTCCCGCACGAACTCTTTCCGATGCAATGAGTGGAGCTGATGTTGTATTCGGTCTTTCTGTGAAGGGAAGTATTACTAAAGAGATGGTAAAATCCATGGCGCCAAACGCGATCATCTTTGCAATGGCGAATCCTGATCCGGAGATCACACCGGAAGATGTTTATAGTGTTCGGAATGATGTAATCATGGCAACGGGTCGATCTGATTATCAAAATCAAGTGAACAATGTTCTCGGATTCCCCTTCATTTTCCGCGGAGCGCTGGATGTTCGTGCAACAACGATCAACGAAGAGATGAAAGTTGCCGCAGCCAGAGCATTGGCACAATTAGCAAAAGAAGATGTCCCTGATTCAGTGATCAAAGCGTACGGAGGTGCTCCGATCCGGTTTGGAAAGGATTATATCATTCCAAAACCATTCGATCCACGCGTACTGCGTTGGGTTGCACCGGCTGTTGCAAAGGCGGCTGTTGAAACCGGTGTTGCGAGAACGCCGATCACTGATTGGGAAAAATATGCCGATCAGTTGGAAGAGCGTCTTGGCCGTTCGAAACAATTCATGAACTTCATTATTCACAAAGCACAGCAGAAACCGCAGCGCATTGTGTTCCCGGAAGGAGATGAAGTGAAGATCCTTCGAGCTGTTCAGATTCTTGTCGATCAAAATATGGTGAAACCAATTCTGATCGGACCGAAAGAAAAGATCCTTGGATTGATCAAAGAAAATCATCTTGAATTTGAAAATGAAATAGAGATCATTGATCCAAAGACATTTGCCGATCATAAAAAATTTGCTGATGAATACTATTCCATCCGTCAACGCAAAGGTGTTACTCAATTCTATGCAAATAAAACAATGCTCCTTCGTTTCCATTTTGCAATGATGATGGCTCGCCTTGGATATGCTGATGGAGTGATCGGTGGATTGACCACAACCTATGCCGATACGATTCGTCCGGCGCTGCAGATCATTGGAATGAAACCCGGAGTAAAAAGTGTTGCCGGTATGTATGCAGTGATCGCAAAGAAAGGAACTTATTTCTTCTCAGATACAACAGTCAATATAGATCCCAACGCTGAGATGCTGGCTGAAATCGCTCTGCAATCCGCTGAGACAGTTCGTCAATTTGATATCATACCAAAGGTAGGTATGTTGTCGTTCAGTTCTTTTGGAAGCAATAAACATCCACAAGCGGAAAAAGTCCGTATCGCAACAGAAATTGTAAAGAAAAGAGATCCAAAACTGATGATCGATGGAGAGATGCAGGCCGATGTTGCTGTTACGCTTGAAATTCTTGAAAAAGATTATCCGTTCAGTTCATTGAAACAAAACGCAAATATTTTGATCTTCCCAGATCTAAATGCAGCGAATGTTGCTTATAAACTGATGGGTCGAATCGGCGAAGCAGAGATTATCGGACCGATCTTGATGGGTATGGCAAAACCTGTGCACGTATTACAGCACGGTGCTGAAGTTACTGATATCGTCAATATGACTGCAATTTGTGCCGTTGAAGCAATAGAACGTAAATCATAAGTTCCAAGTCGGGGTCGGATATTTTCCGGCCCCGATCGTTTTTCTGCGGAACAAATCTCACAAAAGTTGTTGTTTTTACTGGTGCTTGACTAAACTCCTGTTCCAATAGGGGTGTCTAATTGGAACGAATAATCATATAGGTGTTATGAAAAAGAAAGTGTTGATCTCAATAGCTTCCATTGTTATCCTCTTTAGTGTTACCGGATATTATTTTTATTTTAGAACAACTGCAGAAGAAATACAATTTCGTTTTGAAAAGGTGACAAAAGGAGATGTTCAGGTTGTGGTCACTGCAACCGGTACTTTAAGTGCTGTAAGAACAGTTCAGGTTGGTTCGCAGGTCTCAGGAACACTGCAAAAAGTGAATGTGGATTTCAATGATAAAGTGAAACAAGGTCAGATCGTTGCACAGATCGATCCGACATTTTTGGAAGCAAGTGTCCGCGACGCTGAAGCAAGTTTACAACGAACAACAGCTCAATACAACGAAGCAAAACGAAGTTACGAACGAATGAAGACCCTTCTCGAGAAGAATCTTGCATCACAGGCTGACTATGATGCTGCACTCGCTCAATATGAATCTAATGATGCCGCAAAGAAACAATCTGTTGCACAAGTAGAACGTGCTAAGATCAATCTCCGGTATGCAACAATTAAATCACCCATCGATGGAGTTGTTATTTCACGCGCGGTTGATGTTGGACAAACAGTTGCGGCAAGTTTATCTGCTCCGACTTTATTTACTATAGCAAACGATCTGACGAAAATGCAGGTGCAGACTAATGTTGATGAAGCGGATATCGGAAAAGTTGAAGAAGAACAGGAAGTATCATTCACGGTCGATGCGTACCCGGAACAAATGTTCCGAGGTAAAGTTCGACAAGTTCGTCTTTCGCCAAAAGTTGAACAGAATGTTGTCAATTATACAGTGATCATCGATGTACCCAATCCGGATCTGAAATTGATGCCGGGAATGACTGCAACGGTGACCATTCAGATCACAAAAAGGGAATCTGTGATTAAAATTCCCACGGTTGCACTTCGATTCAATCCGCCGGAAGAATATATAGAACAACAAAAAGATTCTTCACTAGTGAAAGAAGATTCTGCGCGCACAGAACGGAGAAGACAATGGGGTGAACGCATGCAGCGTGAAGGAGGGGGAAATAGTAATGGAGGAATGGATCAACAATCGATCCAACGACGAATGGCGGCGCGTGGAATTACACGAGTCTGGATCATGAATGAACGAAAGAAGCTGGTTCCGGTGATGGTTCGAACCGGAATCTCCGATGGAACTTTTACTGAAATCATACGAGGAAAGTTGGATGAAGGGCAAGAGATTGTCGTTGGGACAATTGTATTGAAATCACAAAATTCACAATCGACCTCTCCATTGAATCAACAACGCCAACAAGGCGGCGGCGGTATGCCTCGCAGATTCTGATCATGGGAATATTCGATGTCTTTGAAATAGCGGTGAATTCATTAACGCGAAATAAAATCCGATCGTTTTTAACGATGCTTGGGATTATTATTGGTGTCGGTGCAGTGATCGCAATGATGGCAGTTGGAACGGGTGCGCAGGAAAACATCAAATCACAAATTGCATCGCTTGGAACAAATGTTATCCTCGTTTTTCCCGGTTCGTTTAATCAAGGGGGCGTTCGTTCGGGAACTGGAACTTCTGCATCACTGTCACCGGAAGACCTCGTTGCCATTCAGACACAATGTCCTTCCGTAGCATTAGCCTCTCCGTCTGTTCGCGATGGTGCTCAAATTGTCTATCAGGAACAGAATTGGCGTGCAAGCGTTGTTGGAGTTACTCCTGAATATTTTACGATCAGAAGCTGGCCGGTTTCCAGCGGTCAATATTTTACGGAAGCTGATGTTCGCGGTGCTACTAAAGTATGCGTGATAGGTCAGACAATTGCCGATAATCTTTTTAAAGGAAATGATCCGGTCGGACAAATTATCCGCATTAGAAAAATGCCGTTCAAAATTACCGGTGTTCTTTCTGTAAAAGGCCAGTCAGCCCAGGGTTCGGATCAAGATGATATTATTATTGCACCGTACACCACCGTGCAGAAGAAAATGACAGGACAAACCTATCTCAGCAATATTATGATCTCCGCCATCAGTGAAGATGCAATGACTGATGCGCAATCCCAGATAACAGAATTGCTGCGCGTCCGTCATAAACTTCAAGCTTGGGATGAGAATGATTTCACGGTACGCAGCCAAACGGAAATTGCAACCGCTGCTCAATCAACATCGCAGGTGTTGACGATTCTACTTGCTTCCATCGCTTCTATTTCGCTTATTGTCGGCGGAATCGGCATCATGAATATCATGCTTGTTTCTGTCACGGAACGAACCAAAGAGATCGGGATCAGAATGGCGATTGGTGCAACAGCGAAAAATATCATGATGCAATTCCTCATAGAAGCAGTTGTGCTCAGTCTGCTCGGCGGATTGATCGGCGTTCTGCTCGGTGTTCTTTCTTCCAATCTCATTTCAACATTTGCGGGATGGACAACAATGGTATCAACATCATCCATTTTTCTAGCATTTACATTCTCTGCTGCCATTGGAATTTTCTTTGGATTATATCCTGCACGCAAAGCGGCGCAGCTCAACCCTATAGAAGCCCTCCGTTACGAATGATGAAAGCCGGTCATATCACCTTCATACTTAACCCAAAGGCAGGTCGCGGGAAAGCGGAGCATATTCGGGCTAAACTCGAAGATATACTAAAGCATTCCGATCTCAATTATTCATTCAAAGTTACAAACGCACCTGGTGATGCAACGATATTAGCACGAACAGCAAGTTCTATATCATCAATCGTTGTTGCGATTGGCGGTGATGGAACAGTGAATGAGGTTGCATCCGGACTTGTTGGAACTAATGCCGCATTGGCAGTCTTGAGTGAAGGTTCGGGAAATGATTTTGCTCGGATCGTCAACGCACCAAAGAATCCATCGCAGTTGCTTTCACTGCTTCATCATCCGAAAATAGTACTATACGATTCCGGAAAAGTGAGATTGACCCATGCTGATGGAACGATATCGGAACGGTCATTCTTCAATTCCATCGGTTTAGGATTTGATGCTGCAGTTGCCAAAAAAGTCAGTTCAATTAGCTGGCTTCGGGGAATACCATTGTACCTTTCTGCATTACTGCATACGCTTGCGGGATACAAACCTCATTATTTTTCTGTTTCGAGCAATAATAAAGAATGGGAAAAAAATTACTTCCTATTATGTGTAGGAAATGGGAAATGGGAAGGAGGGGGATTTATGCTTACGCCGAATGCAGTACCGGATGATGGAATGTTTGAAGTATGCGGAGTGACCGGTGATAATATTCTAAAAGTTCTTCCGATTCTTCCCCTTGTCATGACCGGAAAACATATCGGCAAAAAAAATATTGAAACTTTTAATACTAAATCTCTTGTTATCAAAAGTGAAATACCATATCCAATTCATGGCGATGGAGAAATCTTCGGATTGAAGGTAAACAAAACGGAAGTCACTCTTGTCGAACAATCGCTGAATGTTGTTGTAAAGCACATATAATATTACACACAATTAATAGTGTTGATTGTCTATTGTGTTCGCTCCGAAAAAGTCTATATTGCATTAAAAATTTTATTCAATTATGCCTCCTCCAAACAGAAATACTCCTGCTCATAACGAAGATATTCGCAAGTACGTACTAAGGCGGGATAAGATGTCTTGTCAATGGCCCGGATGCGGCAGTTCAATGGATATTGATGTTCTCTTTTTAGTCGAAACTGAGAGCGGTCGTAGTGAAGAGAAGCCGTACTATAACAATGGGGTAACGTTGTGTCCAAAACATATGGAGATCGTGAATCTTCATGATAAAGCGTTCGCTCCTTTGATCTTTGACTTGATCCAACTTGTAGAATTTGAGACCGATCTACAGGCGACAGAGAAGATGTATAAAGAGATTTTGAAGACGTAAAAAATAATTACCTCTTTTAGATAAAAAAGCAGACGCGACCGTCTGCTTTTTTATTTGTTTTAATTATACATTAGGAATGAAAGGAAAAAGAGGTTATTTTTTCACAAAATTCTTCATCTAGAGTTTAGGAATCAGATGAAATTGGCAGTTATTATGGGAGGCTATAATTCTAGAGAATGAAATTTAATAAAAAATACTATGTCGTTATTCTACTCTCAGCAGGTCTAATATTTTTAATATTCAAAAATATTATTTTTGCAAATATATTTCAAGCGTCTGTAGAATTCGTAATGAGAGATGAAATTGAAGAATTTTATCGGGGAAATAAACCGGATTCATTAATTGGATTAAATAGTTTCATCAACATAGAATATTATCTAAATATTCAAGATGTCTCATTTAAGGATTATGCTAAAAATATTGAAAGTGAAATAGCTGCCAAGTTAGAATCTGATTTTGTAAACAAAGGAATAATTATAAAACCGAGTGATGAGTATAATAAAAAAACTCAATCAAAGAGTAATATTGTATTGCTTACAGTAACCAATTTCAGATGGGTTTCATTTAATAACTTTAGTATTAGATATTTAACGTTGGCAAATTATAGAATCTCTTCAGAAATGGAAATTATTATTTCTTGGAATATCGGAGGATTTAGCATAATTGAAAGCAAATTATTAAATCTAAGTTAAAGAACTATTATCTTGTTCTTAATGTCCATAGTGGTAAGCAATAAAATAAACTTTGTGTCAATGAAATGAGAGAATTATGCCTTTCATTTTACTGATAAATTTAAGTAAGTAAAGTCAAAATGATGAAGAAATCTTTAAGCTACAAACGGCGGCTCATCGCCGCCGTTCACCCAACTTCACCCCACCAACAATTGTTTATACTTCAGAACTGTGTAATTTAGATTGAAGTCTGCGAAGTTCAATCTGTTTTCGCGGAAGTTCTTTCATTTTTTGCTGAAGTTCTTTGTGTATCATATCCATCTGCGGCTCAAAATGAAAATTGAAATGCTCCGGTGATTCTCCTCGCCAAAAGATATTATCACCATATTCATTCTCAGATATTTCTAGAGAAACCGTTGTTTTTTTCCCCTTACGAATAAGATCGACATTCACTTTGTCTCCTTCTTCCAAATCCGCAATTGCATCACGAATATCCCCAATATCTTTAATGGTTTCATCACCCACTTTAATAATTACATCACCAGCTTTTATTCCGGCAACTGCTGCATTTTCTTCTTTTTCAACTTCTTTAACGAGGACTCCTTTTGAGTTCGGCACTTCAAGATATTCAGCAAGTTGCTTGTTCAGGTCCATAAGTTCCATTCCTTCAATATCACCGCCGAACATATTAACAACTACCTGAGGTGCGTGAGGAGCGGCAACTGCAAATGGCATTCGCATCTTATTCTTGCCGATATTCACGGTAATGGTTTTATTCTCACCGTTACGGTTGATCTTTACTGATGCTTTTGTCCCCGGTTTTGTTTCTCGGACCGCATTGGTAAGGTCCTCTGATGCTTCGATCTTTTTTCCGTTGAAATCGACAACAACGTCACCTTTTTTTAATCCTGCAGAGTCAGCGGGACTGTCTTCAACAATTTCGTTGATATATGCTCCTTCTTTTATTTTCAAATCGTTTTCTCTTGCAAATTTTGGAGTAACATCCTGAATGCCGACTCCGAGCCATCCTTGTTTTTTGGATTTCATCCGCATTTGTTTGTCGCCATTCTCAGCATAACTTAATGCGCTGGCAATAAGTAATAATGCAACAACTATTAACCGTGATTTCATAACGCCTCCTGTGATGGATGTAAATAATTCGGGGTCTTTTTGAAAAGTTAGACGCTCGATGAATTGTAATGTTCCAATTCAATTACGATAATAAAAAGCAGCATGTGGTTTATGCCACAGAAATTTGGAAAACAAAAATTCCCATTGAATTTCATGCCAAAATTGACGTTTTTCTTCCTATACATTCATAGTTTCGTATGCCCTCATCATTGAAAAAACTCCTGTTTGCAAAACCATTCCGATTCGCTGTCTCAGCTTTTGTAGGATTAGTTGTGGCATATCTTGTTTCGTTATCATCGCTTGGGAAATCGGTTGAATTGAATGCACTTGATATTCAATTTCGGCTGGCTCAGAACACCCGTTTGCCGGATTCCAATATCGTAATCATTACCATTGATCAGAATAGTCTTCAATTCTTTAAAAGAAGTGATATTAAAGCAAGCTGGCCATGGCCCAGAGATTTTTATGCGTTAACGACCGGTTACCTGGCTCGTTCCGGTGCAAAAGCGATCATTTACGATTTTCAATTTTCAGAACCGGATCAGGATAGAGCAAATTCAGTTGGGACTGAGAATGACAGAAGTTTTGCCGATTCAATTAAGTCAGCAGGGAATGTTTATCTTGCGACGATTCTTGTGAAACAAGAAGAAGAAGACCAACCGGGAGATGCTTTAATAAAGTTCTCTTCGATTCAATCCACCGTAAAACAAACTCAACGTTTTATTTTTGATAAATCGTACTCTCCATTGATACAATTTCAGGAAGCAGCAAAAAGCATCGGAGTAGTGAACTTTGCACAGGATGATGACGGAGTCTGTCGTCGAATTGCGCTGCAATATTCTTACCAAGGGAAGAATCTTTTTGCGCTATCATATTTAGTGTACAAAGATCTTTTTGATGGGGAGCATTCTATTGATGAAAAAATCAAATCACCATATTTGATCTATTGGTATGGCAAAGGGGGTCCGGATGGCGTTTTTCCGTATTACTCAATTCATTCGGTCATCTCTTCAGCAATAAAAGAACAACAGAATATCGAACCGGATTTTCCTTCAGAGACATTCAAAGATAAAATCATTTTTATCGGATCGAATGCGCCAAGCCTATTCGATCTGAAGAATACTCCGTTCACCTATCTTGAACCCTATCCCGGTGTTGAGATCCATGCAACAGCTATGAGCAATTTTCTTAATCAGGATTTCATTAAAGAGATTTCACAATGGTGGATTTTGCTTATTGCAGTATTGCTGGCAATATTTATTTCATATATCTCCAATTATAACGAGAACATCATTGTCAGCACATTCGGATTGACTGCCGTAATTTTTGTTTTCCTCCTCATCTCATCACAATTATTTGTTCGTGAATTAGTGAGAGTTCAAATTGTCTTTCCGGTATTTTCAATGCTGTTGACGTACGTTATTTCAATCGGATGGAATTTTGCAACAGAAGGAAGAAATAAACGACAGATCCAAAAGATCTTCGGGCAGTTTGTCAATCCGTATGTTGTAAAGCAGTTAAGTTCCGATCCTGAAAAGGTAGAACTTGCCGGAGAGGAAGTTGAAGCGTCCATTATGTTCTCCGATATCGAAGGCTTCACCACAATTTCTGAATCAAAAAAACCGAAGGAACTGGTTGAATTTCTGAACAATTATTTTTCAACGGCGAATGATATTTTCTTTAAGCACGATGGAACGATCGATAAATTCATCGGCGATGCAGTAATGGTGCAATTTGGTATTCCTCTGAAGAATCCGAATCATCGCCTGCTTGCTACGCGGGCGGCATATGAGTTTTCCAAAGTTGTTCAGGAGATGACCCTTGAAGCTCGATCAAAAGGCGAACCGGTCTTTTCGACAAGGATCGGCATCAATACCGGCAATATGGTCGTAGGATATATCGGCGGCCGATCTAAAAAAGAATATACTGTTATAGGAGATACAGTAAATCTTGCTTCACGACTTGAAGGAGTGAACAAGTATTATGGAACATCATTGATGATCAGTGAAGCAACTGCAAACGATCAAGTGCGAGATGAATTTCTATTGCGCGAAATGGATATCATGCGTGTGAAAGGAAAGAATCTTCCGATCAAGATCTATGAAGTTGTCTGTAAAAAAGAAGAAATAACGGAGCAATTGTTGAAAATGGTTCAAACGTTTGAATCAGGTTTGATGCTTTATAGAGATCAGCAATGGAACGATGCTATTTCGATATTTAGGACAGTGTTGAATTTAAAATCCGACGATTATGCATCGGAAATGTACATTGAACGATGTGAAGAATGCCGGAAAAATCCTCCACCCAAGAACTGGGATGGAGTGTATGTGATGACGTCAAAGTAATTTGCTTAAGTATGAAGGAATTATTTGCCGCTAAAACACCAAATCACAAATATTTTGTGTTTTAGTGCTTTAGTGGCTGATAAATAGAAAATTATTTTATGGAGATATTTATGAAACGAATGTTAGTATTATTTATTCCTCTTCTGATCGTCATGGAAAGCAACGCGCAGAAATTACGCACCACTCAGCCGACAAATTATCTCCGTGAAGGTCCGGCATCATATTTCCAAATAATCGCAGCATTGTCGGCGTCAGTTGATGTGAGCAAAGTTGAGCAAAAAGGAAGCTGGTTGAAGGTAAAGACCGAACAAAATGATATTGGCTGGCTTTCAGAAAACAGTTTTGCAGTTGCGAGAGGAAATAAATCTCGTGATGAAAGTATTGCTAAAGGAAAAACATCCACGCGTGCTTCTCGTGCCGAACTTGCTGCTGCTGTGAAAGGGTTTGGGAAAAAATATGTAGAGGGGGGCGAGACTACGGAGAACGATATCAGTAAATATTCACCTCCAGTTGTGACGGAGAAAGATATGGATCAGTTCGAGCATAGTTTTACCATTGAACCATTCCGAGGATATATGAACATTGAAAAGCCGTTCGATCTTCAATTTCACGAAGAGGGGATTGGACTCGGGATCGCTCAAAAAATTGCATCACAGAAAGGAATTGTCAATGATAAAACGGCAACACTCTATATCAATATGATCGGGAACTATCTTGCTAAATATACAAAAGCGTACGATCTCGGATTTCGTTTCTATATTTTGAATGACGATCGTGCTTCTGCATTTGCAGTTCCGGGAGGTTATATATTTATCACGAAAGGAATGTTACGGACATGCTCGAATGAAGCTGAACTCGCAGGGGTTATTGCGCATGAAATGGTCCACGTTATTCAACGACACGGAGTAAAAGAATTAAAGAAAAGCGAAGCAAAGATCAAAGCTGAACAAGCATTTGCTGAGCTTGAAGAGGATACCGGACCAATGGGAGATGAAGAAAAGGAATTGGAAGAATATGCAGACAACGTGTATCAAAATCTGATCGCTCCCAGGCTTCTCACGTATGAAATCGATGCAGATCGAATTGCAATGAAATATCTTTACCGTGCCGGGTATGATCCAACTGCTATGGCAACCATTCTTCAAAGAATTCTAGAACCATCTTCTAATGCTCATGATATTTTTGATGATAACTATATGAAAAAAGATGATTTCAACGATCGCTTGTTGAAAGTCCAGCAAAATATTCGGGATGAAGGTTACCGTTCACGAAGTGATAAACAGTATTCAGAACGTTTCAATCGTTATACAAGTCAAATTCGCAGATAGTTGTTAAAAAGCGACAAAGAAATTTATCAGATAGTCTCTAATCAACGACAGACAATGAACGATATAGCGATATCAGTAAAATAATTTAATAATCAGATGTTGGCATACCCTTTGTAATTAAATATGTTTTGGTTAATCATTCAGTCAAATATCCCTTCCAGAACAACTCTACTGGTATCCCACGTAAAACACACAAAGGAAAAATAACTTCTATGAAACATATTGTCACAACAACGATGGCTGTTTGTTTTTGTATCGTCTTCATAAGTGCTCAAAGCCAATCTGAAGAGCAGGAACTTGAAAAATTCAAGAAGGAACAAGAGCAGGGTGTTCAAAAAGAAGAGGATTCATTTCAGCAATACAAAGCGGAAGTGACGAAACAATTTGATGATTATGCAGCTGAGCAGGAACGGTTATTCAAAGAGTATACCGGTCAGATCGAAAAGAAATGGGGAACGAACAATGTTGTCACCAGTTCCACAAAAGAATATGTTTCGTACGATCCAAATTATGGTTCGCGGAATTCTGTCAATTTTGAAGAGGGGACAGCAAAAGTTGAATTATTGGTTTCGGTAGTTGATGCAAAAAATCCAAAACTGATCGAAGAGAAATTGAAAGAACAAGTTGCTCAGTTAATTACTCTAAAAGGAGGTGCAGATCCATTAGAAAAGAAGAATGCTATTCCGCCTGAGAAAAAGCCGATCCTTACTGAACAAATTCAGACAAAAGATGGGAAACTGGTAAATGAGAAAACTGCGAGATTGTATGCAGAACAAGCAATCCAACCTGCACAGGTAACACAAGAAGTTGTAACAGGAAAAGACGGGATCAAACGGGTTGTCGTCGGAGTTCAGATTCCGCTTGTTCCAAATCATGTGAAAAAACGAGCGACGGATTTTCGAGATCAAGTAAAAAAAGAATCGGAGAGATTTGGAATAGATATCACTCTTGTTTTTGCAATCATGCATACAGAAAGTTATTTCAACCCGAAAGCAAAATCTCCTGTGCCGGCGTTTGGTTTAATGCAGCTTGTTCCAAAATCCGGTGCGCGTGATGCATTTTTCTTTGCTCATAAAAAGGATTCCCTTGTCACCGGAGAGTACCTTTTCATACCAGATAATAATATTGAACTGGGAACTGCCTATTTAACAAAACTACTGACAGTGGAATTTCGCGGAGTGAGAGATCCAAAAAGTAAAATCTATTGTGCCATATCAGCGTATAATACCGGTCCTGGTAATGTTGCAAAAGCATTCAGCGGAAAACGAAACGTTAATCAGGCGGTGCCTCTAATCAACGCTATGACGTCAGATCAAGTATTCGAACATTTGAAAAAGAACCTGCCTTACGAAGAGACCAGAACGTATGTTGCAAAAGTGAGTGAACGAATGGGAATTTATGACGAATGGAGCAAATAAGTAAAGCATATAAAAATTTAGCAAGCTGAATTTCCCATTGCTAATGAAAAAGGTTCAACTTATCTTTCGTTACGGTTGAACCTTTTTTTCATCTTCTTTCCATACCTCTATGAAAAAATCCATCTTTTTTGTATTTCTTTTATCACTGATTTTTGCGCAAGGTAAAAAGCCCACTTGGGTTGAAAAACGCCCGAACACTGCAGGATATTACCACGGAATCGGTGTTGTTCCAAAATCCGGATTGCCGCAGGAATATTTGCAGCGTGCAAAAGATGGAGCGTTGAATGACATTGCTCAACAGATCGCAGTATCGATCGATGCGTCGCAGATCAGCAAACTTTCTGAAAAATTAGATGAGTTCAAAGAAGAGTATCAGTCCGCTGTGCAAACTTCAACCAAAGCAGATCTTGAGGGGGTAGAAGCGGTTGATACATGGGATGGGGAGGATCACTACTGGGTGTATTATCGTCTGGATATTGCAGAATATAAAAAACGGCAAGCGGAGAAACTTCGTAAAGCAACAGCACTCTCTCTAGATTTCTATACAAAAGCTAAAAATTTTGAAAAAGCGAACAATATGGGAGATGCGCTTCAAGGATATATTCAGGCATTAGCTGCTGTTGAAAAGTTCCTCGGGGAAACACTGGAAGTTCAATTTGGAACAGGAAAGATATTCCTGGGAAATGAAATATTTGCATCACTTCAGTCGATCCTCAATCAGATTGAACTGAAAGCAAAGAACGGAAAGGTGGATGCTCAAGTTGGGAAACCGCTGCGTCAGCCGCTCGAAGTAATTGTCAACAATACTGCCACCGAAGTTCCCATTCAGAATTTTCCGGTGAAATATTCATTCATCCGCGGGTCGGGTGATCTTGTCACTTCATCACGAACAGATAAAAATGGTATTGCAGCAACTCAAGTCACAAAAATTATTGCAACAGATAAATTACAATTGATAAAAGCTGAAGCGGATCCGATAACATTATTAGGTCAAAACCCATCAATTGTGCTGGAAATGCTGGTGAAAGGATTAACGCTTCCTTCGACTCGTTTCACAATGAATGTAGTTTCTTTGTCGATCGTGTTTGAAACAGACGAGATGTTGATGGGAACAAAATTGGTAATTCCCCGTATAGAACCGATGTTGAAGAACACACTGTCATCACAGGGATTCTCTTTCGTTGACGATGCTGCAAAAGCGAATATCATGATCTCTGTGAAATCGAACGGTCGTGACGGAGGTGAATACAGCGGAATGTATACTGTGTATGTTGATGCAAATATTTCAGTTATCGATCTCACGTCCGGCGAAGAAGTGTATAAAACATCGTTCAATAACGTCAAAGGTATAAGCATCAATTATGACAAAGCAGGAATGAAGGCATATGATGAGATCGGTGTCAGTCTTCAGAAAACTGTGATCCCAAAAATCTTAGAACAGATCAAAAAATAATGGAACTAACTCTCCTTGGACTTGCTGTTGCTCCCGGTGTCGCTATTTCTATCTATGTCTATTTTCGGGATCGTTACGAAAAAGAACCGATGAAGTTGCTCCTGCAGACCTTTTTAGCTGGGTTTCTTGTTGTAACAATTGCTGCCGTTGTGGAAATTATTTATGCAAAAGTTTTTATTCTTGACGATTGGAATATTGCTCATGTTGCCATCAATAATTTTTTCTTCATTGGTTTCACCGAAGAGGCATGTAAATATTATTGCCTGTATAAAATCGCGTATCTAAAACCGGATTTTAATGAACCATTTGACGGAATTGTCTATGCTGTGATGATCTCAATGGGCTTTGCCACTTCTGAAAACATTCTCTATGTGCTGGAAGGCGGAATTGGCGTCGCCTTCTTGCGGATATTCACTGCAGTTCCAGCGCATGCAACATTTGGTGTGTTGATGGGATATTTTGTCGGTTTGGCTAAATTCAGAAAACAACCAAAATCATATTTGTTGATTGGGCTTCTTACAGCAACAATCTTTCATGGTGCATATGATTTTTTCTTATCGGTGAACAATATGCAAATGCTCGCGTTGGGAGCATTTATTTCTTTAATCTTTGGCATCATTCTCTCATTCAGAGCAATGAGAATATTGAACGAACATTCTCCTTTTAGATATTCCTCGATTATCCTGCGGAAAAATCAGACAGAACAATTATGAAAAAGATAGTATCACTTCTTATTATTCTTACACTTTCTCTTCGTGCACAGATCTCAACAAAGACTTCGGATGTATTTGAGGAATTGGAGACAGGAAATTTAACGTTGAGATTTTTTAACGCTGTCAATGGTAATCCGATTGTGGGCGGGGTTGTGCAGATCGAAACGATGGAAGAGATGCAAACTGATGAAGAAGGGAAAGTCCTCTTCGCGTCGCCCGAAGAAGATGGAATTCTCCTTGCACGCTTTTTTGCAGAAGGATATATCGCGACTGAGTTTCCTGTAGAAATTATGGCTGGCACATTGTTCTTTAATCGTGTTTCAATTTCTCCGAAACTGGATATGAAATTTGTACGCATTGTTGTCGATTGGGACAAAGAACCAAGAGATCTTGATGCACATTTCGTTAAGACCGGCAGCAGCGGATATCATATCTCTTTCCGAAATATGAAAGTGCTTGCAGACGGTTCGGGAATGCTGGATATCGATGCCATGCGGGGATATGGACCTGAGACTATTACGGTCAAAGAGGTATCAACAAAATCATTGTATGAATATTCGATTGTTGATTATACCAATCAAAACAATAAAAATTCTACCGCTTTGTCCGATTCGAAAGCAACGGTGAAAGTATATGGTGACGGTAAATTATTGAAAGTGATCCAGGTGCCGCGGAAGAAAGAAGGTACGGTGTGGAATGTGTTTAAAATTGAACAAGGGCAGGTACGTGAGATAAATCAAGTCATAACAAATAGGTAATATCCATATCTTTCTTTTGGTTCGGAAACTAATTATATTCGCACTGTTATCAATGGCATACAATTCATCTTTATTATCATAATTCAACATTGTAACTCACTTTACTTTTTAACACTATCTGGAGGTTTTATGCAAATATTGAAATCATTCGTTGCTGCAGCACTTGTAGCAATGGTACTGGTTGGATGCGGCGGAAGCAGTGAACCACTTCAAAAAACTGATACCGGTGATGTTCCGGATTGGTATTTAAATAAACCGGAAGATCCGAACTATCTACATGCAGTCAACACCGCAACTTCAAAAGATATGCAAACAGCAGTTGATAAAGCTACACAGGCAGCTCGTACAGAGGTAGGCCGTCAAGTTGAATTGAAGATCAATGGTCTGCAAAAACGATTCACAGAAGAGACTGGAATCGGTGATGATGCACAGTTGCTGGATCAATTTACACAAGCTTCAAAAACAGTTGTTTCCACCAGTTTAAGCGGTTCCAAGGAAAAACAAAAAAAGATCGTCAAAGATGGTAATAACTGGCGCGCCTATGTTCTCGTCGAGTATCCGCTTGGCGCTGCACAAGAAGCATTACGTGAACAGATCAAAAAGAACGAACAAATGTACACTCGTTTCCGTGCTTCACAGACATATAAAGAACTTGATGATGAAGTTCAGAAATATGAACAATCCAAAAAAGGACAGTAATTTTAATAGAGTTATTTTCAATGACGCCATCGGGAAATTCTTTCCGGTGGCGTTTATGTTTTAAGGGGGAATAATGAGACAAGTGACACTGATATTGTTATTGTTTGGCACCACGCACGCTCAAGTGTATCCAAATTGGTTTCTCAATCAGGAACAAGTTGGATGTAAAACAAAAATCGTTTCAGTGATATCGCCTCCAACCTTTTATCAAGATTCTGCAATTAACTTTGCCTTTAGAAAGAGCTGCAATCTTCTTGCAAAGTATACCGATGTAAAAGTGATCGGTGGTCAAGCTTTTTGGACTACGGAAGCCGGGGTTCATTCTATGGGTGCTCATTATGAAGAAGAATATGATTCTTCATTGGCAGAACGCTTTCAGGAAAAGTTGACCGTCATTGATTTTTTTGTTGACAAGCAGAAATTGATCGTTCTTGCTGGTGATACTTCGTTATGTATGATCGATGAAAAAGTAAAGGAAACAATCTCCGTTGCCAATCTACAACAGCCCAAATGGGTTGAAGAGCCGCCAAATGATAATCGTTTTTTCTATGGTGTCGGGACATCAGAAGAATATTATTATGAACCAAGCTCTTGGGAACGTGCGGAACATAATGCTTTCATGGCTTTGGCTCGTACAGCCCGCAGCACCGTTCAATCGATGCAGAAAAAAAATGTAGCTGAATCTCAAGATGTCTTCAATGAAGATGTAGATGTTGAATTACGTAATATTGAGATCACGGCTCGCTGGAGAGATGTCAAGAAAAAAGTCTTCTACGTTCTGGCAAAAGTGCAACGATAATCCATGTCGTTGATATAATTATTATCTCTACAATTGTAGTGTAACCGACTCCGGTTATTGGCGTAACTCTTTCTATACAAATAGAATGAGTTATGAAAAATACCTTCGCTGCAATTTTTCTTTTATTTGAAATTTGTAATTCTACAGTTAAACTTACCGCAACACCGTATGGATTAATTGACTCGGATATATCATACGCTTCGGCAACCAAAAATGAATTAGATCTATATCTTCCTACAACAACAAAGTTTCCAGTAATCCTATTTATTCATGGCGGCAGCTTTGTATCCGGCGACAGAAAAGATTTCCCGTATGCTCAGATCGGAGAAGTGTTTCAAAAGCAGGGGATCGCATGTGCTGTGATGAGCTACCGGTTGCTTCAGGATTCAGTTTGGCCTGCACAGCCGAGAGATGTTGCTAAAGCGATTCGCTGGTTAAAAGACCACATCTCCGAATATGGAGGCGACCCATCGAGAATTTATATCGTTGGACATAGTTCCGGCGGGCATCTCTCAGCTCTTGTCAGTACGGATACACTATATTTGTCTGAAGTCGGAATGCATCTGGATGAGATCGCCGGATGTGTTTCAATGGGTGCAATGATGAGTGATGGAGGAAGTCTGGAGAATTTAAGTGATAGCGAACAAAGAAGTCTATTTAGAAATGATTGGTTCTTTAAGATATTCGGGAAAAAAGAGAATTTTCAACGCAGTTTGCCGATCTGCCATATCAATGCATCAGTTCCGAGAATGTTATTGGTTCTGGCCGATGAAGAACTTTATGATCCGCCAAAGTTGAAAACTGTTGAAGAGTTTGTCCGAAAAGCGGAGTACTATAATGTCCTTGCAGCTTATATAATTATTCCACATCGATCTCATATGGGAACTGTTACTGAAATGGTCAATTCAAACGATGTAACAGTCCAAAAAATACTATCGTTTATTCAACAGGAAAAATAACTTTCTTCAGTTTCATATTTGCTTACTTTAATAAAATCATTTTTTTGCTGTCAACAAAATTAGCGCTTCTTAATTGATAAAAATATACCCCGCTTGCAAAAGTTGCTGCATCCCAACGCACAAAATACTTTCCGGCTTCCTTTTTCTCATTTACGAGTGTTATAACTTCTCTGCCAAGTACATCAAATACAGAGATCGTCACAAGACCGCTCACCGGTAACCGATAATTGATCTCAGTGATTGGATTGAACGGATTAGGATAATTTTGATACAAAGTATACTGATTCGGCGATACGATATCGTTTTTTACAGTAAGTGGAGGGGTATAGAGAAATAAATACGAATCAGATTTGGTGAGCGGCTTCATAATCTTGATCTTAAATTTATCTCCGTTGGCTGGATTGATGGCTGTTCCGCTTGCAGAAAACTGAACATGCCACGTTAAGACCGTAGCATTCAATGAGTCTTTTTCGATGAGATACAGTTCATCAAACTCACTGAGGATGCCATTACCATCCAATTCAGTGAAAATGAATTTTGTTTTTCTATTCAACGTCGTATTCCAGATCAAAAAATGAACAGATGCCGCCGGGGCATCAAAGAGCGATAGGGAGGTATCAACAATCGTATTGCTCATTCGAATTTCGTAATCCGAAGGAAATGGTATTGCAGTAATAGTCTCAGTTCCTGTGCTGATATCGATCAATCGAATTTCACCGGACAGATTTGATGCTCCAACAATCCACCGTGTAGAATCACTATTGACTCTTGGTGTGGAAAAATCGTTCACGAGCAGACGGAACCCATCAAATAATGGCCCTTCAGTTTTTCCATCAAGCTGCGTTGCATCTTTTACTACTTCGATCCCTTTATTGTTGAAGACTGAGTACGATTTTTTCCCGCCGGATTCTTTGAATCCGATATAATAATTTCCCGAATGGAGAGAATCAGTATTCATTCCCAGTGCAGTGATTGTCGCGTCGCTAGTTCCTGACTGGTGAATAAATGATGCATTGTATAGATTGACCCGCTTATTGTGAATAATAACGGATGGTGAGTTTGTCTGTGCTGAAAAACTACCATCGGTTGCTGTCATTCGGAAAAGAACATTACTTCCATTCGCAAGACTTCTTGAATCTATAAGATAATTTCCATTATTGGGAAGTGATGAAGCAATAGAATTCCAGCTTGAACCAGCATCATATGATATTTCTAGAGAAATGGATATCGGATCTCCATCAGCATCGCCGGCAAACCATTGCAGCATATAGTTTCCCGAAACCGAATCGCGTTCATTCAAATTGACAAATTCCACATCCGGAGCACTGTTGCCGGGATTGTTGACAGTGAATGTGTTACTTATGGAAGAACCAAATAATGAATCACCGACACAGAGGATCTTGATTTTATATCGTGTGCCGTCGTTCAGCGGAACTGTATTCCATTGAACAGCAGAATCATTTGAGGTTGTGGAATAAAACTGTGTCCATTGTTTTCCGTTGTCACTCGAATAAAAAAGAGAGGTTGTGATTGTATTCGTAACCGATAACCTCGACCACGTGATTTGTTTTATTCCTGAAATAATTTGACCTGAAAGAGGGGTTGTGAGAGAAAGATTCAAACCGTTTTCTGCAGATTGGATCTTTTGCCAATGGAGTGGAAGCGTGATCGACATGTGCCAATCGCAATAGAACCAATTATGCTGAGCATTTGGATCGAGAAGGAAAGATGGGAGTGAATTGTATATTCCTTTTGAATTCAGGATGTTGAAAGTTGTTTGATTGTTCGAATTATTATTCCCGCCGATCGATGCAGTATGATAGAACAATTGCATTTGTTTTATAGAAGTAATAATCGAGCTCGCAGCATTGCTGAAACGAGTGTTATCAAACATCGATAATGTTCCGTCATAAGAGCCTGCAGAACTAAAGAGATGAGGAGCACCGGAGATCAAGTTTGTAACGGTCAATCCTCCTAGTGAAAAACCATCCATCGCTCGATGCCATCGTCCCGGAATTGTTCGGTAATGCGCATCGATGTACGGTATTAGTTCGTTAACGAGATAAATGTATTCATTCTCGGTGGTAGGTGCTTCAAGACCCGGCATAATGAGGATCATTTTCCCGATCTTTTTCTTAGTATAAAGGGAATCAACAACGGTCTTGATATTTCCTTTGCGACTCGCATCTTCATTCGGATCTGCCCATTCATCTACGGCACCTCGGAAAAGATAGACAACCGGATAAAAATCAGTCTCTGAATCATATCCTTCCGGAAAGAAAATATTAAATTCCTTTGTTGCAGAAAGCGTAGAGGAATAATGGGATAGTAATTCAATTCGACTAGATTGGGAAAATGAAAACGAAAAGAGCAACAACAGCGGTAAATATTTCATAAAAAACTCTTGATCAAATTAGATTTTCATAAGGTAATGAATAAAAAGAAAAATAGCAGAGCGTACTTTATGGAAGGTTTTATTTTTTGAGAATACCTGTCTGTTAACCCGACAAAGAAATCTTATTTATACTCATGAATAATTGTACATACAGTTCCTAAAATATTTGAAAATATTATCTTGCTGACTGAAATTGGTAATGGGGTATGAGCGATCACATTACCTTCCTTGAATTTCCATTTCACATTTCCATTTTTTGCATTAAGTGCAATCAACAGCCCATTTTTAGTTGTGACAAATACAAACCCTGCTTTCTCTTTAATCTGTGATGAATTGATATCATATCCGAATCCGACATTCGTTCCCCATAGAACGCGAGGTTCTGTTCCCTTTGAAGAGATTGCATAGACTGAATCATTCATCGTTCGAATATATATTTGTTCTCCATCCTCAGAAATACCGATCGTTTCACGAACTTTAAACTGATCTGTTCTCCAAATATTTTTTCCTGTTGAAATGTCAATTGCCGTCATATATCGATCCGGTGCGACGATAAAAATTTTATTGTCGGCATATACCGGTTCACATGCAGCAGGGGAATAGAGAGTCCCTTTTCTATCCCCTTTCCATTTCCAAATCAATGCTCCGGTAATTTTATCAAAACAATACAAATATTCATCCCAAGCGCCAACAATGATCTTCTCGCCTACGATCAGTGGTTTTGATTCGACATGTCCTTGAAGCGAATCAAAGCTCCAGCGAAGTTTTCCTGTTAAGAGATGAATTGCCCTGAAAGTATTGTCGCTTGCACCACAATAGACGATGGTATTTTCAATGATAGGAGGAGCGACGATTGCTTTTTTTGTCATATATCGCCATTCCAATCGATTTGCGACAAAATCAAAACAAGAGATCGAGCTGTCCGTTGAACTGATAACGATCTTTGTACCTTCGATAGCGGGAGAAGCGAGAATAGGATACTTTGTATGCAGTGTATATTGTTTTTTGTTCGAACGCGATTGTAAAACAACGGTGCCGTTTTCGTATGCATACGCAAGATATTGTTTAGAAATAACGGGGGGACAATTCATTGATGATTTGCTTGACATCTTTTCTATAATATGGATTTGAGAGAATTCGTTTTGCAATGATGCTTGGAGAGAATCATGAAAGAGAACTGCAGCCTGAATATTTTTGTGATTAAACGGCACAACATTCCAAGGCCGCAAGGTCTCTTTTCCGGTTATACGTGTAGAATAGAACATCGAATCATTTCGGATATCTACTATATTATAACCTCCAGATGATTCTTTTCCTCGTAGATTTGATCGCGCAATCACACTTGGGATACCGTCAAAATATTCAAGTCTATTTTGATGCCAGTGACCATTCAGAAATGCAAGAACATTGTACTTATGCGCCAAAGCAGTAACTTCGTACCAATTAGCAATCCCGGAATCTGCCGGATAATGTGTTGCAATAATTACTTTACGGTGTTTTTTTCTAAGATCGTTCAACAATGAATCGAGCCAATACACATCATCTGCAGTCCAATATGCATCCCCCATTCGCATTCGTGGTCCTTGATGCACACCAATAAACGTGTAATCCTGAATATCAACGATGAATCGTTCACTGCCGAATATCTTAGAGAATGAAGTCCCTCCAGATTCGGACCATTTCATATCGTGATTTCCAGGGGAGATATACCAGGGAATGTGTAATCCATCGAGGATTTGTTTTGCAGTTCTAAAGTCATCATCCTTGCCTGATTCTGTGATATCTCCGGTGATGATGGCAAAAGAAATATCATTGTGTTGGTTCAGATCATCAACCGTTCTTTGCAGATCTTCAGTGCCGGTAGAATTTCCGACATGGGTATCACTGATATGAGCAAACTTAAATTGCGATGAGGTGGTGACTGTAAACAGTGCGAATATAAGCAGATAAAATAATTTCATTGATGCTCTCAGATATTATTCATACTAGCAAAATGGTGAATTTATGCTTCTCTTCAAACGGTAAAAAATATGACGGAGAGTAATGATTCATGGAACACCAGAGGATCTTTTTCAATTGTTTTTATCGCCACAATAGAATACGGACAAATCCATCCGATTGTTTTGTAAAATTAGAAAATTGTATAGTCTTTCGTTGCTGCCTTATGTACTTTTCCCTAACTTATTTCCAAGAATGAATATTCCAGCAACAAATTATTTATTTCTAGTAATCCATTTCAATTCAAAGATTCTATGAAAAGGAGAATGTAATGTCAAGTCATCGAAGTTCTGTTGTGTCGATCCGGCCTATCCTATTACCATATCAAGGAACTAAGGCATTTGTTGCACAAATAATTTTACTTACTTCTGCTGTGCTGCTGCCAATTCTTGCACATACTCTTCATGCTCCAGTTCGCATTGTATTACCGATGCATTGGCCTGTGATACTTGCCGGAATGCTCTACGGATGGCGAGCAGGTGCGATGACCGGAACATTGGCTCCGCTGCTGAGTTTTTTAGTTTCTGGCTTTCCTCTGCCTAATATTCTTCCTTCGATGACAGCTGAATTGTTTGTGTACGGATTCGTCAGCGGAATGCTTCGTCAAAAATTCAATGTGAATTCTTTTCTATCGGTAGGTTTGTCAATTATTACAGGAAGGATAATTTTTATTCTCTTTGTTATCATAACAAACAGAGCATCCATTTCCGATACAGAATATTTCAGCGCCGCGCTAATCCCGGGAATTATTCCCGCATTCCTGCAGATATTGACTTTGCCTTTTATCGCAAAATGGATCGTCCAAAAATATTATGATGATAATGCACAATAAAGAATAACCAATACAAGGAACATCACCATGGATCGTAGAACATTTCTTAAAAGTGGAATTGGTTTTTCAGCTTTGACCGGAGCAAGTGTTTCCGGATTGAATATGCTTACTCCAAATCTTTTACAAGCACTTCAAACCGGATCTATGCCCTATGATCTTGTTGCGATCAAAGGTGGAGAACCTGATGTAATGTTCACCAAAGGGATAGAAGCTCTTGGCGGCATCGGGAAGTATGTCAAAAAAGGTCAAAGAGTAGTTGTAAAACCGAATATTGGCTGGGATGTCACTCCGGAACGTGCCGGAAATACCAATCCAAAACTCATTGAGGAAATAGTTAAACACTGTTATCAAGCCGGAGCAAAAGAAGTTGTCGTGTTCGATAATACATGCGACAATTGGCAGAGAAGTTATAAGAACAGTGGAATTGAAGCAGCTGTAAAGAATGCCGGCGGAAAAATTGTTCCCGGAAATACGGAGGGGTATTATCATGCAATTTCCGTGAGTGGTGCAAGGAATTTAAAGAGTGCGAAAGTTCATGAATTGATCCTGGAATCAGATGTATTCATTAATGTCCCAATACTTAAAAGCCATGGTTCAACGAAATTGACCATGTCGATGAAAAATCTAATGGGTGTTGTGTGGAATAGGGGAGAGTGGCATAAGAACGATCTTCATCAATGCATTGCAGATTTTGCTGCCTACCGTAAGCCGGATTTGAATATCATGGATGCATATTACGTCATGAAAAGGAATGGACCTCGCGGGGTTTCAGAGGAAGATGTTGTGACCATGAAATCCTTATTGATCTCACCGGATATGGTAACGATCGACGCTGCGGGAGCTAAATTATTCGGTATTGAACCGACTGAAGTCCGTTATATTCAAATTGCTGAAGAGCAGAAGGTCGGACGCGCAACATTAGATCAATTGAATATCAAAAGAATTTCGTTATAACGTGGCAGCTTCCCGAACATTCCTGAAGTGGCGAACTTTTAGAATCACAATTTCATCGATTAGTTTTTTTGTCGTTAGTGCGTTATTCTTAGATATCACCAATCGTATTCCCTCGTCATGGGTGAATGCTCTAGTTGCATTGCAATTCGGTCCTGCACTCATCAAAACAATTTCATCCGTAAGTGTTGCCTTTGTTGGAGTTTTCATTGTTTCAGTTTTGACCTTACTTTTCGGAAGGATCTATTGTTCGCATCTCTGCCCACTCGGAACGCTGCAGGATATCATTATTTGGTTTGGGAAGCGGAAGTATAAACATCGTAAGTTCCCATTCCAAAAAACAAATTATTTCTTTCATTATTCGATCACTGTTTCTACAATACTTCTTGCGATCGCCGGAAGTGCAATTCTTCTTGATCTGTTTGAACCATTCAGTAATTATGGAAGGATGCTTTCTAGTCTTGTCCGTCCTGTGATCATCTATGGTAATAATGTAGTTGCAATGCTCATCTCTTCGACAAACATCTTTGGTATTTCAGAAATTACATTGCCTGGAATTACTCTTTGGAATATTTCTTTGCCATTGGTCTTTTTTGTAATGATTGTTGGTCTATCTCTCTGGAGGGGAAGGATATTCTGTAATGTCCTTTGTCCTGTTGGTGGGATATTAAGTCTGGTTTCTCGAATATCATTATACAAAATCACGATCCAAAATCCCGCGTGCATCGATTGCGGTTTATGTGAGCGTGTCTGCCGCTCTCAGTGTATTGACAGCGTGAAAAAAACGGTGGATTTCGCAGCCTGTGTGGGATGTTTTGATTGTCTTGGTTCCTGTCCGACCGATGGAATGGGGTATGCATTTCAACGGCGCTCAACAACAACATCCAAGTACACACGCAAAGAAGAAAGTGATCGCCGAATGGTACTGATGTCATTGTCAACTGTATTCATTGATTCGACAAATTTGAAGGCCATCACCGGATCTTTCCAGTCTTCTGCATCAAGATACGCCGAAACGAAAACTAAACCTGTTGTTCCACCAGGTGGTATATCTCAGGATCATTTTGAAAGTTATTGTACATCCTGTCATCTCTGTATCAGTTCGTGTCCCACCAAAGTGCTGCAGCCATCGTTTTTGGAATACGGTTTTGCCGGGATTCATCAGCCGACGATGGATTACAATGTCAGTTACTGTAATTACGATTGTACGATCTGCGGAGAAGTCTGTCCGACCGGAGCAATTCAAAAATTAGTGCAGCAGGATAAAAAACTTGTGCAACTCGGGAAGGTTACTTTTATCAAAGAAGATTGCATCGTTGAAATAAAGAAAAAGGATTGCGGTGCCTGTTCGGAACATTGTCCGACCAAAGCAGTAACGATGGTACCATATGAAGGGAAATTATTCCTTCCTCAAATCGAGAATGATTACTGCATTGGATGTGGTGCCTGTGAACATGCCTGTCCCACGACGCCGCGAAAAGCAATTTATATAACTCCAAACGCTGTACATCAAATGGCAAAGAAAAGAGAAACCAAACGCCTGGAACCTCAAATTGGTACTCCTCAGGATTTTCCGTTTTGATATTCAGTATAATTCAGAGTACTATACATTAATATGGACAGACCGAGAATTGTATTAACTTAAATGAATATCTTATAGTTTGTATTATTAGATTTTGTTATTCTCTATTCAATTGAAATTTAAATAGAAGGGTTTCGAACATGGAACAATTACTTGACCACATCTTGTCTAATTCACTCTATACTGCTATTACAGTAATCATTGTCGCAATACTTATATTCTCTCTTATCAAAAAAGTGGTCAAACTGATCATTTTGGTTATGCTCGTTCTTATCGCATTTCTTGCTTATGTACTGTATTCAGGCAGTAATCTTCAGCAAACAATTGATAAAACAGTTCAAACAGGTACAAATGCAGCAAAAGAGGTAAAGGAGGCGACAAGAGAAATTCAGAAGAAAGCAGAAGAGAGTAAAGCGATTCAGGATGTGAAGAAGAAGATTGAAAAAGAGTTGAAGAAATAATCATTTGGTCCCTATAATCAACATTTAATAATAATTGCCATTTAATCAATTCTGTAACTTCGATTCAACCTCAAAATATGCAATTTTAACCTTTAAGTAGGTTGTAAAATTTGTGAACATAATAAATTTAAGAAATTTACTGATTGGCATAAGTATTTTATGAGTAATTTTAGTTTTTCCTTTACTTTAGCGATAACTAATTGCTATTACATTGATTTTTTTAATTTTGAGTATCTAAACTGCTTGAAATTTCTACTTGACTTCTAACTTTTGGACAGTTATCATTGTCCAACTTGTATGACATGTTATATGTGACTATTAAAATCATTGAGGAATACTATCATTTTTACCCCAGTCGAAAATAGAGAGTTACTAAGTAAAACAGTAGCTGCTAGCATTGAAGAAGCAATCAGACTAAAGAAGATCGTAAAAGGGAATAGATTACCCTCTGAAAGTGAATTGTGCGATCAATTTGGTGTAAGCAGAACTGCATTACGTGAAGCATTAAGAATGCTTAGTGCGCGGGACCTTATAACAATTGTTAAAGGAAAAGGGATATTTGTCAAAGGTTTTTCAGTTGATAGTGTTACCGACCCTATGCATCGATATCTTCAATATAAGACTGAACGCGGTACTGCACTTGATCTTATTCATGCTCGACAAATTATAGAACCGGCAATTGCAGCATATGCAGCAGCTCATCATACTGCCGAAGATGAAAAATTAATGCAGGGTGATATTGATGAACTTAATTCTTTCGATGGAGATTATGTAGGCCTTGCAAAATTAGATATCAGTTTTCATTTGCACATTGCAAATGCCTCGAGTAATCATTTAATGCCGTTGATTCTAGAGCCGATACATCGAATGATGCCGGATATTAAAAAGGATGTGTATGAAACAAATCCGAATGCAAAAGAATCTGCGATTGAATGGCATGGAAAGATATTGGAAGAGATTCTACGTAGAGATCCGGAAGGGGCACACCAGGCGATGAAACGGCACCTTGAAATTGCAGAAGAGCATATTAGAAACATGATGATTGCAAAAGGACTTCTCCAATCATCTGACAATATTATCAAACTGGAAAAAAAATAAAAAAATTTGTCCTTTCTGAACATGTATGATATGTGATGTAGAGTAATCAATTTTTATGAAGCTAAACCCACGAGACATATTATTAAGAATATGCACTGTTTATATACCATCAGTTAATTTGGGTATGGTGGTATGAATCAACAGCAAACATGTAAATACAGTGACTCTATGATTCATTCACAATCAACGATACAGTATTCAACTCTTCATCAGCCTCACTCTAAATCTTCTCAGTGTCTTCACCCGTTTTTGATTAGTCGGAATATTCAAAAGGATTTATCAGTATGAAAAAAATAATTCTAATGTTATTGGTCCTAGCATCGTTCAGTTTTTCCCAGACAGGAAAAATCGCCGGTAAAATTTTAGATAAAAAAAACAAAGAAGGGATTCCAGGAGTTAATGTTTTTATCAAAGGGACAAAGCAAGGTACGATTACCGATATAGAAGGAAACTACTTCATTCTCAATATTGACCCCAAAATTTGTGATGTGACTGCTTCTCTTCTTGGCTATGGAACGGTTACGAAACAAGGTGTGATTGTCAACCAGAATAGAACAACAGATCTGGATTTTTTATTGGAAGAAACAATTGTTGCATTGGACAAAGAGGTCATTATTAGTGCGGATCGGCCGGATGTCGAGAGAGAGAAGACTTCAACGAGTGAAATAATTCGTGCAGAAGATGTTTTAATTTCTCCGGGTGTAATTGATCTGTCGAACGTTCTTGCTCTTTCTTCGGAAGTGGTGGACGGACATTTTCGAGGCGGTCGAGATGGTGAAGAATTGTACACACTGGCGGGAATGGGAATCGTAAATCCTTTGACCAGCGGTGCTGCATTTGCTCCAATTATGAGTGCTGTTGAAGAAGTTGAAGTTACAACAAGCGGATTTGGCGCTCAATATGGAAATGCTCAATCAGGTGTCGTCAATATTTCGATGAAAGAAGGACGAGCAGATCGATGGCAGGGAAGGGCCGAATTAAGAACTCGCATGCCGGGTTACAAACATTTTGGCCCCAGCGTTTTTGATGAACGAGCTAATCCGTATTTACAAATATTGAACTCCGCTGAGGGTTGGAATGGTGCCGATCTATCTGCCTCAGGAACATCAGGAAGTGTTTATTGGAGTGGACTCGGCGGATCGTTTAGTTCACGATACAATAAAGATTCAGCTCAGGCATCTCAGATTGCATACCAATTATGGAAACAAGCACGTCGTGATCTCAATAAACCATATGATAACCTCATTGATTACTCAGTTGATTTTAATATCGGAGGACCATTAACCAAAGATATTCGTTTGTTTTTGGCATCGTTTGTCGAGAACAAATGGTTGATCATTCCAACTGCTGAACCGGATATTAAACGTCAACTGATGGGAAACATTGTTTATGATTTTGGCGATGGTATGACAATGCGCTTTAGCGGAGCTTATACAAATCGAAAAGAACATTTAGTCCCGGGATTAAACAGTTTCAGCTACACATCGTTTCAACGATGGTTGTGGGATCGTGTCATCGGTTTAGCTATTTCAAATGAAGATGATCTTCAACTTGGTGTGCGGTTTGCCCATGCGTTTTCAAATTCAACTTTTTATGAAATCAAAATCAATCAAGTGACGACACACTATATCGATGGTGTTCGCGTTGCCGATCCAAATAGATATATCACCGATGACCAGAATGTTGCAGTGTGGCCATACTATAATATTCAAGATAAGTTCAGCACCGGTCAAATGGACAATGATTTTCGTTCGGAGAAAACAGGAACAATCACATTTGATGGTTCTATAACAAGTCAGATAAATCAATCACACCAATTGTTGGGAGGAATACAGTATAACATCTATAATATCGATGTCAATAATCGAACGAGTCTCTCCAGTGCCGGATCCCAGCAAAACGAAGTGTATGCTGCAAAACCTTTTGAACTTGGTTTGTTTGTACAAGACAAGATGGAATTTGAAGGGATGATAGCAAAAGTCGGACTTCGTTTCGACCTTTTTAATCCAAACGATGAATATTACCCAGACTATTATTTACCGGTAGCATCAACAAATTCGAATTCACCGAAATTAAAAACAGTAACGATCGGGCGTTTACAGCCTCGCATCGGAATTTCATTTCCTGTTTCAATTGCCACTGTTTTCCATTTGAATTATGGTACGTTTGTCCAGCGTCCTTCGTTCAACCGAGTTCTTTTTTCCCAAGTTCGCCCGAGTGATTCCAGGGTTCTTCAATTGGGAAATCCAAATCTCAAACCGGAGTATACGCAAAGTTATGATGTAGGACTTGCGCAAGGACTTGGAGATGGTTTCACACTTGATGTGAGCGGTTTTTATAAAGATGTGAAGAATTTAATTCAACAGGCAATCTTCACAGTAAAACCCGCCGATGCCGGATACAGAACATTTATGAATCGTGATTACGCAGATATTCGAGGCTTTCATGTTACTTTAGCAAATCGACGAGGTGCGTTTACCGGTAAAGCATCGTACTCGTACAGTATTGCGACAGGTAGCAATAGTACACCATTCAACACTGTTCCCCGCTTTATACTGCAACCTGATCTGAACAGTCCTGCAGTTGAATTGCCAAACGCAAAAGATGTCACTCTCGATTTTGACAGGACTCATAACTTAGTCCTTACTTTAGCAGTAGTAACTCCTGAAGAATGGGGTTTTAGTATCCTTGATATGTATCCATTGCAACAATTCAGTTTCTCTTTGAAATCATTCGCTCGGAGCGGCAGACCTTATACATCAAATTTAGATTATGGACTTGTTAATCAACATAGGACCCCATCTGAATACAATACTGATTTGAAGATCAGCAAGAAAGTTTCCAAGCTATTTGGTTCAAGTACGACATTCTATATTGAAGTGTTCAACGTCTTCGATCAACGGATCTATTCATACAATACTGTCTTTCAAAGTGCATCCACAACAGGATCCTCACCGTCAATTGCAAATAACAATGCTTCAATCTATGATGCCGATCCAAGCGGACTTAAATACTTCACTGGCTATGCTCCATTTCTTGTTGATCAGACTTTTTTGCTCTATTCAAATCGTCCCATTGAATTTTATGTCGGTATGACCGTTAATTTTTAAGGAATTATTCTTATGTATAGAATAAAAATAACCGTTACACTTCTATTATTAGTTTTGATGCAAAATATTTTTTCGCAAGCCCGTGATTATGTTGTACATAAACGAGGGACATTGCATCAAACAGTTTTTAATACCGGTGAACTTGGTAGAGCCTATGATCAGGCAAATACGGGAAGTGTAAAAGGAATACCATCGTTTGAATGGCCGGGGAATTCAGGTACAATCGTTGAGGGTGTAGCATATAACGGTCAATACCATTCATTTGGCGGCGGTATTCATATAGGCGCAACTTCTCCGGATACTATAGCGAGACGGTTTGCGTTTTGCGGCGGTGCGGGTTCCAATATTTCCGAAGTCGTCGTTGGAACATATAGCTTTCCCTTAAAACTTGAACGAGTTGAAAATTATCCTGTTCTGACAAATGGTCAGTTAAATCCTACGTATAATCCTGATGAAGCTGAAGAAATTATTACTTCACAATGGGCAACGCCAACAGGATTAACGGTTACAAGAATAAGCCGCGCATGGAGTCAACCGGACTATGATGATTTTATCATTTATGAATATGAAATTGAAAATACCGGAAACCGTGATGGTAATCCCACTACGATAGAATCGAATGTAGATCTAAAAGATGTGTTGATCGCATTTGCTTATGGACTGACTCCATCGATGTTTGGCTATGAAAGAAATTATAATCGTTGGAACTATACTGATTTTGAAAATCATGATCTGCGCGCACGCTTTGACCGGAATCGCTGGTTGAATTATGCCATCGATCGTACCGGAAAACCTGACATTAAATTTTTTACTGATTGGGCAAATAATCAGGTGAATGGGGGGGGATTATTATCACCGCAAGCAGTTGGATTTTTACCTCTATATTATGATACCACTCATCTTGCAAAAAAAGGTGAGACACAGATCCAAGTTCGATCGTCTGATACAATAAACATTTGGGACGCGAATCTTCATGTGAAACAACCTTTTCTGAACCGATTAGAAACTTCGAACTTGAGAATATCAAAGATACAACCATACATCGATATTGGTCAGGCTAGAAAAAATAACCCGTATAGTAATACAGCAATTTTTGGTACTGATTGGATTGGTCGGGGAAGTTTTAACGTACGCCAGAGCATGTATTTTGGTGTCGGCAGAATATTGGCATTTGGACCTTACAATATAAAATTCGGAGAAAAAGTTCGATTTGCAATTGCGGAAGTAGCCGGATATGGTGCGGCAAGAAAATCCGAAACTGATGCAGGGTTGAAAGATGAAGGAGGAAGCTGCGGTCAAAATTGCGGTGAGGATGCCAGTTTAGCTGCATTTAATCCGGTTCCAAATTGGTCTGATACAATTTCCATCAATGGAATTGTCTATGGAAGCAAATATCTTTCTTCCTATTCTCTTCCACAATATATCAATTCAAATACCGTAACGGTTCGAGAAGTTGCAGATCGTGCTATTGAAGCATATTCTGGAGTGCCGTATCTAGATCATGATTCAATCGCTTTTTGGCCGGAACGTTCACCGGACAAAGGAGTGTATAAATTTCCATTATTGGTTCCCAACCCAATTCTTGAAATACGAAGTAACAGCAAAGCACAAAATGTTATTTCATGGATAAATAGTGTTGAGTCCTATACCTCGAATCGATTGTCATCCCCTCTTCGATACTATGAAGTATATCGTTCAGGCGATGCCAATGGTCCATGGACTCGATTAGATAGTATTGGAATAAATGATACTCGGTTTTTTGATAATGGACGATATACCGTTATCGATAGTACGACGAAGGTCAGCGAATCATTTTATTATTCTGTTGTTACCGTACATCAGAACGGAGAACGAAATTCTAAATCCAATTCTAAACCGGTGAAAACATATCTTGGAGCAGAAAAATCACTGAGCAAAGTGGTCGTTGTTCCAAATCCTTTCATCATCCGGTCGGGATTTATGGGAGTATCGGCATTAGCGGATGCCAATTCCAAGATAACATTCTTCCAATTACCGACGGTCTGCACGATCAGGATTTATTCATATTCCGGTCAGTTGATCGAAACACTTGAACACAATGAAGACAGTAATTCTCATGACTGGTATCAAGTTACTCGCAATAATCAAAAAATCGCTCCAGGACTTTATTTCTTTGTTGTCAGTGCTCCTGACGGTAAAACGACCAGCGGAAAATTTGTGGTCATACGATAAGGGAAATATTATGAGAAATAGAACAATATTTTTAATTCTTTCAACGATCCTTCTTTCGCTGATTCTGTCTGCACAAAAAAAAGTGGGGACAACTTCAATGCAATTTTTAAAAGTGATGCCGAGTGCACGAATCACGGCTATGGGCGACGCATCATCAGCATTCATTGACGGTGTAGATGCAGTATTTTGGAATCCTGCCGGTTTAACGACCATACAAAATCAAGAAGTGACAGCAACCTACACGTTATGGATCTTTGATACCAAACAGGACGCTATTGCATATGGAATCAATTTAGGTGATTACGGATTTCTCGGAGCACAATTTCAGATGACTGACATCGGAAGTATCGAGGAAACAAAAGCCAGTTCTCAACGATTTGATCCTTCGGGAAATTTTAATCCCGGTTTCACCGGAAACACTTTTACACCACTTTCACTCTTGGTAGGTATTTCATATGCACAACAGCTTACCGATCATTTCTCAACCGGTATTACAATAAAATATGCGTCAGAAACATTATGGGATGGCGGAACTGTTGAAGCACCTCTGGAGAACAAAGCAAATGCTGTTCAAGAACAATACAATGCTACAGCAAAAGTTTTTTTATTCGATTTTGGCATGAAATATAAAACCGGATACAAATCATTACAAATTGGAGCTGCAGTACAGAACTTCGGTTCGCAAGTAAAATTTGCCGTAGAAGATTATCCTGCCCCGCTGCTATTCCGACTTGGTATTTCCGGGAATCTTTTGGGAAGCGATGCATTGCTGCTGTCCGACGACAAGAATACATTGACGATGTCGTATGATATTCTTCAACCAAACGATTACGATCAGCAAATGCATTTCGGAGCGGAATATGGGTTTATGGAATTATTCAAACTTCGCGCAGGCTATAAATATAATTATGACAATGAAGGTTTAACGTTCGGCGGCGGAATAAAAACCGATGTTCCGGGGATGCTTCTAGGAGTTGATTATAGCTTTGGAAGTATGGGAGAATATTTAGGGAATGTTCACCGCATCAGTTTAGGAGTACAATTCAAATGAGATTATTTCGACAGATCCTTACAATAAGTTGTTTAGTGCAAATGAGTTTTCTGTTTGCCCAAAATGCCGGCGCACCATTAACGATACAGGGTATAGATCAGTTTTCACTTTCAAGTGCCAGGTCTCGAGGAATGGGTGGAAGTATGTTAGGTGTAGGCGATGATGCTAACTCTTTATTCTCCAATCCATCCTTACTGACAAAAGTGAAATCATTGAATGTTCAGTTAGGAAGTTCACTGATTTTTTCTTCCTACAAACAAGAGCAGGAATGGCATCCCGATGAGTACTATGCAGAATTGAGTTTGGTCATAGAAGGCACTATTAGGAATGTGGTCGATACTATCCCGCAAAAATTAGCTCGACCGTATGATCAAATTCCGACGAATTGGAATATGGATAAAAATAGAACATCTCTTCCCAGTGTTGCAATCAGTGTTCCATTTAACTTCCTTAATACCAAGTGGAATGTAAGTGGTGGATTTAGAGAAGCCATTTCTCTTGATACGTATTTTCAAAACAATAATGTTTTAGATCCGAATATCGGGGCGTATCGACCATCTCCGGTTGTGAGACCAAAAGTGGGTGATTCAGTAAAAGTACAATGGTATCAATTTATTCGCGAACGGACCGGTTCTATCAATGGATATTCAATTGGCGGTGCAGTGGATATCTTGGACAATCTCACGATAGGGGTGTCGGGAACATTATACAACGGAACATCTGATGATATTGAGCGAAGAGTGGATCGTGGAATTTTCGTTCTTAAAACAAATAATAGCAGCGGTTTTAATGTTATGCGAAATGATTCCATTTACAACCATAGTACAATTACTGGAACATCAGATTATTCAGGAATGAACGGAACAATTGCGGGTTCTTTTCACAATGAGGTCTTTACCATGAGTGCAGTAATTGTCACTCCACTAGAACTCACACGAGAATGGAGCACCATTCAGCAAAAAGACAGCATGGGAAGTTCAGTTTCAACGTACACACAAAAGGGGAAGGATAAAATATCTATCCCGTTGCAGTACTCTTTTGGAATTGCGCTTCATCCAAGTTCAAAAGTTTCTATCGGTATCGATTATGTAGTCAATTCATACAGCGAAACAAAATATTCAACCAATGATACTACTATTAACCCTTGGTTAAACAGTGCATTGCTGCGAACGGGAATTGAGTATGTACCTTTTGAATGGTTGGCACTGCGCGCAGGTTATAGAGAACATGTTCAAACATTCATCGCTGCTGGCGCAGCATTATTTGATGATCCTGTACGAGGTTGGGTATATTCGGTAGGTTGTGGTTTTACATATGACGGTATCTCTGTTAATGCAGCATTTGAGTATATGCTGACTGAATATGCGGATGCATGGGAATCCAATATCAATTACAATACATTTCAAACCAATTCGATTTCGTTGGATCTCGGGTATCAGTTTTAAAAATAAAATATGACGAAAAAATATCTGATCGTATTTATTCTTTTAACGATTTCTCTCTTTGCACAAGAAGACGAAGAATTTCTTCCGGTAGAATATCCGAAGAACTATTCAGCACAAGTAAATATTGTCTATACAACAGTAGGTGAATGGGAAGGTAAAATGGATATTTATCGTCCTTCGGAGAATACTGATCCTACTCCGCTCGTTATTAATATCCATGGCGGTGCTTGGACCCATGGTGTTAAAGAGTCTCAACGCGGATTTGGTTCATTTTTCAAGAACGGATGGGCGGTTGCAAACATAGAGTATCGAATGTCTCCAATTGCACCCGCACCGGCAGCAGTCGAAGATGTTCGCTGTGCGTTGATCTATCTTATTAACCATTCCAAAGAATTACATTTTGATGTTCAAAAAATTGTTGTAATGGGGGGCTCTGCGGGTGGACATCTGGCATTGATGGCGGGGTTGCTGGGAAACAACCGTTCATTTGACAACAATTGTTCGCCGGCAGAAAATATTTCAGTAGTTGCAATCGTGAACAAATATGGAGTTGCCGATCTTACAAATTTAGGTGACTTCAAAAAAAGCAAATCAGTTAAAGCCTGGCTTAAAGATAATATCGATAATAAAGATTTTTTGAAAACAATTTCGCCCATAGAATACATCACAAAAAAATCTCCTCCAATCTTTACAGTCCATGGAGATGCCGATCCGACTGTTCCATATCAACAATCGGTTGACTTGAAGAAAAAGTTAGATGATAACGGTGTGAAAAATATTTTTCTCACCGTAGAAGGGGGAAAACATGGCAAATTCTCAAAAGAAAAGAACAGCGAGATCAGCGCAGCCATGTGGAAATTTTTTGAAGATATCGGCTTAACTCGGATAAAATAAATTTAACATCAATAATAATCATTCTATTTAATCGAAAACAGAGGAAAAACCATGGGAGATCTGCAGAACAAAGTTGCAATAGTTACCGGAGGCGCACGTGATATCGGAAGACAAGTTTCTTTAAAACTTGCAGAGCACGGAGCATCGGTAGTTGTTAATTATTATGACAACGAAAGTGACGCTGAAGAAACGGTGAGAACGATCAAGGCTGCCGGAGGAAAAGCAATTGCCGTTCAGGGAGATATGACCAAGTTTGCCGATGCACAAAAGCTGGTTGCTGAAGGACGAAAAGCATTTGGAGAGAAGATCGACATTCTTGTGAATGTTGCCGGCGGTTTAATGGGACGGCATACGATCGTTGAGATGGAAGAATCATTCTGGGATGCTGTGATGAATGTGAATTTAAAGAGTGTATTCTTTGTTACAAAAGCGACCATTCCATTTTTGAACGACGGGGCGTCGATCATCAATTTCTCCACCCAAGCTGTTCATGACGGCGGCGGACCTGGAGCGATCGCATACGCTGCTGCAAAATCTGGAGTATTGACGATGACTCGCGGTCTTGCAAAAGAACTGGGATCGAAAAAGATCCGTGTGAATGCGGTTTCACCCGGAATGATCAATACCACATTCCACAATACATTCACAAAACCTGAAGTCCGGCAAAAAGTTGCCGGAATGACACCGCTCGGCCGTGAAGGGGAAGCGTATGAAGTTGCAGATCTGGTTGTCTTTCTCGCCGGCGACAAATCGTCGTTTATCAACGGTGAAACGATCCAAATCAACGGCGGATTATTCTTTGCATAAAAAATGAAAAAAATACTTCTTACTCTTTTTATCAGTGTCATAATTGTCTCTGCACAGCAGCGACCTTCTATGATCGTCAATGCAAAAGATATTTCTTCGATCAAAAGCTCGCTTGGGAAATTTCAACTCTTTGATAAAGAATATAACGATGCAAAATTAAAAGTTGATGCAGCTATCGCTTCACCGATGGATGTCCCTGTTCCCTTTGATGCGGGAGGTTATACACACGAACGGCACAAACAGAATTATGGTGAAATGCAGATGGCAGGAATTCTGTATCAGGTTACGAAACAGGAACAGTATGCTCGTTTCGTGAAAGAAATGCTTTTAAAATATGCAATGTTATATCCGACGCTTGGAATTCATCCCGCTGCTGCGAGTGAATCGCCGGGAAAATTATTCTGGCAGTCTTTGAATGAAACAGTCTGGTTGGTAAATACGATCCAAGCTTACGATTGCGTGTATGATGCGATTCCTGCCGCAGACAGGAAAACCATTGAAGCAAATGTCTTCCGTCCGATGGTGAAATTCTTTTCCGTCGATCAGAAATCAGTTCTTAATCGCATTCATAATCATGGCACCTGGATGAGTGCTGCAGTCGGTATGGCAGGATTTGCTCTGCGCGATACGGATATGGTGGCGATGGCGCTGTATGGAACGGAAAAAAACAAGCAGGGAGGATTCTTAAATCAATTGGAATTGCTCTTTTCTCCTGATGGATATTTTGTTGAAGGTCCATACTATATTCGATATGCGATCATGCCGTTCTTCGTTTTCGCCCAATCGATCGATAACAATCGTCCCGATCTGAAAATATTTGAATATCGCGATGGTATTCTAAAGAAAGCATTTTATACGATGCTTCAATTGACCTACACTACCGGTCAATTCCTTCCGATCAACGATGCACTTAAAGAAAAAACATATCGTTCACCTGAAGTGATCCTCGCGTTGAATATAGCGTACAAGAAATTCAACAATGATAAATCATTCCTGAGCATTGCACGCGAACAGAACTCGGTAACATTAAACGGCGGGGGTGTTGAAGTTGCGCGCGATCTTTCCAAGGACAAAGAAATTATTCCATTCCCGTATAAAAGTCTGGAATTGAGTGATGGTGCAAACGGCGATGGAGGGGGAGTCGGAATTCTGCGCTATGGATCGAACGACGATCAAATGCTGGCATTGATGAAATATACAGGTCATGGACTTTCGCATGGACACTATGATAAATTGTCGCTCCTTTTTTACGACCAAAACCGAGAACAATTGCAGGATTATGGTGCGGCGAGATTCATCAATGTAGAACCGAAATATGGCGGTCGATATCTGCCTGAAACAAAATCATTTGCGATGCAAACGATCGCACATAATACCGTTACTGTTGATGAACAATCACACTATCAAGGAAAGATCGGTATTTCAGAAAAATTCCATGCCGACCGCAATTTCTTTTCTTCGAAAGAAAAGGATTTTCAATTCATGAGTGCTAAGTGCACCAATGCATATTCTGATGTATCAATGCAGCGTACTGTTTTAATGATCAACGATCCGTCACTGCAAAAGCCGGTGATCGTCGATCTGTTCAAAGTTGATGGGAAGAAAGAACATACATATGATCTTCCGTTCTATTATATAGGACAATTCATTTATACAAACATCAAATCGACAGCACATACTTCTCAACAATCAACACTTGGTTCTGCAAACGGTTACCAATATCTGTGGAAAGAAGCCGAAGCAAAAGCAAACGGCATGATGCAATTTTCATGGCTCTCCGGGCAACGGTATTACTCCGTCAGCAGTGCAGCCGATTCGCAAACGACAGTGTTCTTTGCTCGGATTGGAGCGAACGATCCGAACTATAATCTCAGGAGAGAACCGTCTGTTATCGTGAGGAAAAAATCACCATCAGCTTTATTCGCATCGGTCATTGAACCGCATGGATTGTGGGACGGAACAATTGAAATATCGAGGAATGCCAGCAGTTCAGTAAAAAATATTGCCGTCTTAAATTCGGATTCGACAGGATCGATTGTCGCAATCGAATGGAAGAGCGGCAAAACCTGGACCATCATGATCTCCAACAATGAATCTTCAGATACTCAACAGCATACGATGATCGCAAACGGCGTCACCTATTCCTGGAATGGAAATGCTGCAATACGGAAGTCAAACTAGAGGAATCACTTCAATGCTCGTACAAAAAGAACAGCTCTTCATCGATTTTGAATCAATCGACTGGGAATATCCTGCGGAAGGAATCAAGAGAAAGATCATGGCATACGGCGACCAATTGATGGCGGTGTATGTTGAGTTCAAAAAAGGATCCATTGGTGCGCTGCACAAACATCCGCATTTACAGATCACCTATATCCAATCCGGTTCGTTCGAAGTACAGATCGACGGGAAAAAACAGCTTCAAAAATGCAAAGATTGTTATTACATCCCGGCAAATATCGAACATGGTGTTGTTGCACTGGAAGACAGCATCCTTATCGATTTCTTCACACCGATGCGTGAAGATTTCATCAAATCGTAAATATTTTTTAGAAAAGGATGTTTGAATGAAAAATGTAAAAGGGCTTCGCTGGTGGATCATATTTCTGATCGGTTCAGTTACCGTCATTAACTATATCGACAGAACTTCACTGGCGGTGATGTGGCCGGATATTTCCAAAGAACTTGAACTGACCAAAGACGATTATGCAACGATCGTGTCTGCATTTATGATCGCTTATGCACTTGGTCAGGCGCTCTCCGGTAGATTTTTTGACTGGGTTGGAACTCGAATTGGATTCGTCTCATCCGTAGTAGTGTGGTCGGTCGCATGTGCTATGCACGGAGTTGCACGCAGTATCGTTTCGTTTTCGTTATTCCGCTCTATACTTGGAGTTAGTGAAGCGGGTAATTGGCCGGGTGCGACCAAAGCAAATGCAGAATGGTTTCCGATCAATGAACGAGCGTTAGCTCAAGGAATCTTCAATGCCGGTGCATCTCTCGGTGCGGTAATTTCGGCTCCGTTGATTGCATTTCTCTATTTGATGTTCGGCTGGAAAGCGACATTCATCATTGTCGGTTTGCTTGGATTCATCTGGATCATTCCGTGGCTGATCATTTACAAAACGACACCGGATAAACATCCCTGGATCACGGAAGAGGAACGAAAATATATTCTTCACGGACCGACAGTAACTGCTCCTGTAGCAAATGAACGGACGATGACATGGAAAGAAGCATTATCGCACAAACAAAGCTGGTCAGTGATCGTTTCAAGATTCTTTCTCGATCCGATCTGGTGGCTCTTCGTCAATTGGCTTCCCATATATTTGGTTGAAGTATTTGCATTCGACGTTAAACAGATCGGAATGTTTGCCTGGGTCCCTTATTTAGGCGCAGCAATTGGAAGTGTTGTCGGCGGCTGGTATTCCGGTCATAAAATGCAACAGGGATGGAGTGTTGACAAAGCCCGCAAACGAGCCATCATCATCGGCGGTTCGATCACTTTCCCCGCATTCATTCTTGCAGCATTTGCTTCCACACCATTATTTGCTGTTGTGGTTATGGCGGCTGTGCTTGGCGGATATCAAATGATGATGAATAATATCCAAACACTTCCGAGTGATTTCTATTCCGGAAAATCGGTCGGTACGGTTGCAGGAATCGGCGGAATGAGTGCGATCATCGGTGTTCTCGTGTTCAGTACTTGGTTGATTCCATTCATGAGTAAGATCAGTTATGTTCCGGTCTTTTTGATGGGTGCCGCGCTTGTTCCGCTCGGTGCGTTCGCAGTCTATTATTTTGGCGGGACAATTCAACGCGTTGACACTACTGCAAAATAAAAATCTATCATAAGGAAAAAGAAAGCATGAATTCACTTTTTGATCTTACGGGAAAAACTGCAATCGTCACCGGAGGAAGCACAGGATTAGGACAAGGAATGGCACTTGGTCTTGCAACAGCAGGCGCTGACATTGTTCTTGTTGATTATGTTGAAAGCAGTGAAACAGCAGTTAAAGTACGCGCACTCGGCCGCAGAGCATTGACGATCGTTGCAAATTTAATGGAGATGTCATCGATCCCGGTTGTTGTTGAAAAAACGATCGCTGAATTTGGAAAGATCGATATCCTTATCAACAATGCCGGCATCATCCGCCGGGCGGACGCGATCGATTTTTCAGAAAAGGATTGGGATGATGTGATGCTGTTGAATTCCAAAACGATCTTCTTTCTGGCGCAGGCAGTTGCAAAAGATATGATGAAACGGAAATCAGGTAAGATCATCAGTACTGCTTCACTGCTGGCATTTCAGGGAGGAATCCGCGTCCCATCATATGCTGCAAGCAAAGGTGCAGTTGCTCAAATAACAAAAGCTCTTGCCAATGAATGGGGTGCATTTGGAATCAATGTGAATGCGATTGCACCGGGATATTTTGCAACAAATAATACAACAGCATTGCGCGAGGATGCTGATCGATCGAAAGCAATCCTTGATCGTATTCCTGCTGGAGCCTGGGGAACGCCGGAAGATCTTCAAGGCGCAGTGATCTTTCTTGCGAGCAAAGCTTCGAATTATGTGAACGGACATGTTCTTGTGGTTGACGGCGGGTGGATGGCACGGTAAAAGCAATTATCAATTAATAATTAAGAATTAATAATACGCAATTCGTAATAGGAAGATGGAATTGAAAAGAAAAATAGAACATAGTCTGCTGCTGATTTCTTTTACATTGGGATTCCTTTCAATAGGTAACGCTGATGTAAAAGTTGCATCCATATTTTCTTCCAATATGGTTTTGCAGCGGGGAATGGCAGTTCCTGTTTGGGGAACAGCGTCAGCCGCAGAAACAGTTATTGTTGATTTCAATTCTCAAACCGTTAAAACGATTGCCGATGATGAAGGGAAATGGTTGATAAAACTTTCTTCGATGATCGAGGGAGGACCATACACAATGGTTGTCCGCGGAAAAAATGAAGTTCGGTTTGAAAATATCTTGATCGGCGAAGTTTGGATATGTTCAGGTCAATCAAATATGACGTTTGAATTGAAGAAAACGAATAATGCTAAGCAGGATGTCACTGAAGCGACAAATCCGATGATCCGCCTGTTTACGGTGAAGAGAATAGTTTCGGAGACACCGCTGTCAGATTGTTCCGGAGCATGGGCAGTATGTTCACCCGAAGAAGCGGAGGATTTTTCCGCAGTCGGATATTTCTTCGGAAAAGCATTGCAGGAATCGTTGAAGATTCCGATTGGATTGGTTCATGTCTCTTGGGGAGGAACTGCTGCTGAAGGTTGGCTGCCAAAAGAAGTCCTGGAAAGCGATTCCGATTTTGTTCCGATCTTAACACGATGGAGAAAGGATATTGAAAATTACCCTCTCGCACTAAAAGAATTTGAAGAAAAATTACCAGCAGCATTAGCACAATGGAAAATTGATTCAACGAATGCAGTTGCACTCGGCAGAGCACCATCACGAAAACCGACGGCACCGCGAGGTCCCGGTCATCGTGATACACCGACAGGTCAATATAATGGAATGTTATACCCGATCATTCCATTTGCCATGCGGGGTGTTATCTGGTATCAAGGGGAAGCGAATGCATCACGAGCATATCAGTATCGAACGTTGTTTCCAACTTTGATACGGCATTGGAGAAATGTTTGGCACCAAGGAGATTTTCCATTCTATTTTGTTCAGTTGCCGAATCTTGACCGTCAGCCGGAACCGTCCAAAAGCGGGTGGGCGGAATTGCGTGAGGCACAGTTGATGACATTGAATGTTCTCAACACCGGTATGGCAGTTACTATCGATGTCGGTGATCCAAAGGATCTTCATCCTACAAACAAGAAACCTGTCGGTGAACGTCTAGCAATCATTGCGTTATCACAAACATATGGAAAGAGCATTGAATTTTCCGGACCCATTTTCAAGAGTGTAACATTTGGAAAGAAAAATATTGTTGTTTCATTCACCCATATTGGCGATGGATTAACAACAAAAGGAAATGTTAAACTTGCAGGATTTACCGTTGCCGGGAAAGACAAAAAATTTGTTCCGGTCGATGCAAAGATAAAAGGAAATGAAGTAATTATTTCAAACTCCAAAGTGAAAAAACCAGTTTCTATCCGATACGCTTGGGCTGATAATCCAAAGTGTAATTTATTCAACAAGAACGGTTTGCCCGCCTCTCCATTTCGGACAGATGAGTGGGAAGAAGTAACGTTTGGAAAGCGATAAGCAATTAACAATTAACAATGAACAATTAACACTGATCAATTTTATAGTAACAGTTACGAATGAAAAATCTTAAATATTATACCGTTTTTTACATAGCGATTTTACAATTACTCTGCGGTAAAAATATTGCTGTTTCTTCGGCGGATGAATTGAAAAAAGCTGCGAAGATTGCAGAGCCGGGTGATACGTTGATGTTATTGAACGGAGAATGGAACAATCAAGAGTTGATTGTTAAAGCAAACGGTACTGAGCAGCAGCCGATCGTTGTTCGGGCGGAAACTGATGGTAAAGTGATTCTTAACGGAACATCAAAACTTCGGTTCAGCGGTTCATATCTTATTGTTGAAGGATTATTCTTTAAAGGTGGTGCGATCGAAAAGAATGCGGTGATCGAATTCCGGACAGGGTCTGATGATGTTGCAAACAATTGCCGGTTGACGAATTGTGCGATTGTCGATTACAATCCCGAAGACACAGATCTCGATTACAAATGGGTTTCAGTCTATGGCAAGAAGAACCGGATCGATCATAATTATTTCAAAGGGAAGACCCATCAGGGAACGATGCTGGTTGTATGGCTCGACGCTGAACCAAATGAGCATTTGATCGATCACAATTACTTTGGACCGAGACCCGAACGGGATAAGAACGGAGCAGAGACGATCCGTATCGGCACAAGTGATTGGTGGACGA
>CAYPEM010000024.1:0-71101 GCA_964409765.1 uncultured Chitinophagaceae bacterium | reverse complement strand
TTAGGACACAAGCTTTTCAAGCTTGGTATACGGGTTCGATTCCCGTTGGGAGTACTAAGTAATACAACGACTTACAGTCGTTGCGTCTGTCTTACAGGTCGACTGCTAACACAATTGCTAACAGATTGCTAACAGCAGGTGTTTATGTCGACCATCTTCAAACGCACTAACGGGATATTTTATCTCGTCCTCGTTCAACCTGACGGTTCCCGTCGCTGGATCTCAACCAAAACCCGAAACAGAAGCGAGGCGCTCCGTGCTCTTGCTGAACATGAAGTCGATCCAAAATTGTCTGCTCGATTTCCCAAGCTCTCTGAATTCATCGCCGAGCTTCTTCCGTATGTTAAAGGCAACATGGCTGCCGGAACTGCGGAGATTTATAAAAAGTCATTTCGGTTTTTTTTGGAATTCGTTTCGGACATTCCAATTGATAAGATCACTCACCGGCATATCGATCAATTCAAAACATACCGGCTAACAACAATCAAAAAAAATACACTCAATATTGATCTGAGGTGTTTAAGGGCAGGTTTTGAGAATGCAGTTCGATGGCGGATCATTGATGCCAATCCATTCCGCGGAATTAAGCTTTGTTCAATTGATGAACGACAACCGTCGTTTCTTTCTCCAGCGCAGTATAAAATTCTAATGATCACCGTTAAGGAACCTTGGCTGAAGCAAATGATATTACTTGGCGCTTTGACAGGGCTTCGTCGCAACGAACTCTTACACCTAACCTGGCAGAATATTGACCTTGAACGACGAATAATCTACATGTTTTCTACTCCGACGTTTCGGACAAAAAATGGGAAGACGCGGGTTGTACCATTGAATGAATCAGCAGTTAAGATTCTACAACATTGTTTTGAGATTAAGACTAACGAGTTTATTTTTTCGTTCACCGATGGGAAACCGGTTTGCGGTAATCATGTATCGCATACGTTCAAAAAGTATGTAAAGTTATTGAAACTTGATCCTGCTTTATCATTTCACGGACTGAGGCATACATTCGCGAGCTGGCTTGTGCAAAGCGGGGCTTCACTGTACGAGGTGCAAAAGCTAATGGGACATTCTAATCCAAGGGTAACAGAGATTTATAGCCATCTACTGCCGCAGACGCTGCATCATGTGGTGCAATTGATTGATCCAAACCAGTAGACGGAACGACGGGTGACTTAAAGCATTGCGCTAATTTCTCGAAACCTGCTCTCAATGTATCCGGACTTGTTTGGATATACAGCTGCGTCGTCGCGACCGATGAATGGCCGAGACTGTGTTGTATATTGAAACTCGATTCTCCCATCTCGTTCATCCGGGTTGATCCAGAATGACGGAGGCTGTGCAGGTGTAACTTGTCTGACAAATTGAGTTTTCGGACAACATTCTTAAAACGTTTCGAAACATACCCACTGGAATATATTGCTCCATCTTCTTTACAAAAGATAAATGGACCATACCTTGGCATCTTGATGAGAATGTCAAACAACACCGATGAAAGTGGTATTGTGCGGGATTTTTTTGTCTTCAATATATGATCTTTTTTATTCCTTATTCTGATCGTTCGACGATCAAAATCAATGTCCGACCATTCCAGAAATAGAACCTCGCTTCGACGAGCAGTAGTTAAATAGAGAGCAGCCCAGAATGCTTTGAATAAAGTGTTTTCTTCAGCCGCATCAATTGACAATACTTCTTCTTCCGAAAAAACCGCAGGATCAAGACGGGGGTTTCGGTATTGCTCAACGAAGCAAAAGGGATTCTTCAAAAGATAACCCAGTTTGATGGCGCGGTTGAATGCGGAGCGCAGCGTGCGGAAATCAATACTAATAGTAGTACGGCTAATCCCCGCATTTAACCGGTAGGCCATATATGCTTCAACATCATTGGATGAAATTTTATCTATCGTTTTATCGGCAAGAAAGATGCTAAATATTGCAAGTTTGGTTTTGTACAAGTCTACGGTTTTATCGGCGACCCGGTGTAATAATTTTTTGCTCAACTCATCTGAAAGATCCGATATCGTCATTACAAACCGTAGGTCCTTGGATCTAATAAAGTCCCGATAATACGCATTCGCTTTTTCCAATTCCTTTTCACCCGTAGATTTCCACCGACGGCAACCTGATTTGTCCGTGTAGACGATCGTGTAAAACTTATTTCGTTTGAGATACGTCGGCATTGTTTAGTTAGAGTGTTTTTTAACTCTTCGCATTATCCAAAATAAATTGTGCAGAATACAATTTCTTACATTTGTCACACGGAATTGGTTTCGACAACTCAATCGCTTTCATAATCTGTTCTCGCTGATGAACAATTGTATTAACACAATTATTTTCCGTGCAATCAAAAGTTACCATACCACCACTTTTTTTATTCTCACCTTGCATTACATTTTGAGTTACTATTTTTTTCGAATATGATATTGTCTTTTTTCCATTTTGCTTGGGTTTTAGGATTCCTCGCAAATATGCAACGGAGGTTTTGTTGTAAAGAATAGATTCATTGACTGCATACTGAACTCTCTCCAAACCGAAAGCTTTCACCATCTCCATAACCTGTTCTTCTTCAAGTGGCAATATTTTTCGACTCCAAGAAGTTTCTATAGATTTAATAACATCACCTGCAGTAGCAGCTTCTTCGGTTATATTTGTGTTTACATTTGTGGTTATATCTGGTATCGTACCGACATTTGAGGTTATTGGATTGACAATATTTGAGGAATCGATTTCCTGTTTCTGGATATTGCTTTGGTCAATTTTGGTATTAGGTTTATCAATATTTCTTTTTTTACCTTTCGTTGGAGGGCTTGCATCCCCATTCAATTCTTCAGTCAAGAATTCAACCTCATCAACAAAAGCGTACCAGCCAATGCGGTCGTAGCGGTGCCGGTTGAAGTTTCCACGTAAAATAACGCCCTTTCGAATTAGCGATTCAAGAATCCGGTGAATTTTTCGGGCAGACCAAAAAGGAAAGACTTCTATTGAAAATTGTTTACACGAATTATAAGTCCAATAACGGTTTTCATGAAAGTGCCTTCCTTCTTTTTTGTTTTTGGAAATCCAATAGCTTAGGTTCTGAATCATAATCGATTCTTCCAAACCATATATGCCGGCGTATTTTATATCGAAGTAATATTTCATCTCATCGTCTCTAAACAAAAAAGCCTTATGGGTTTTCTCCTGCTTCAATTGCAGGATATTATCCATAAGGCTATTAACCTTTCGTTGGCAATTGATGTAGCAAGAATTTCTACTACAAAAATACCAACAATCCAAAATCAATGGTAGGAACAACGGTTCCCAAAAAAGGAACTACGGTTCCCCTTTCGGAAGGGAACTACCCTTCACGAGTTTGTTTACCCAGCGTCTATAATACATTTTTTCAAATCCTTCACGATTGAAGTGGTGCTTTGTACAAACTTCATCTAATGCATCTTTTAGCTTAAATTTTGACAATAGATCTTCGACTTCTTTGAAGTGTTCATCTTTGTACTTTAATGGAGCGACAACGATTTTCTCAACCACAATTTGTTCTTTTATTTGTTTCTTTTCATCATTCTTGGAATCAAAAGGGACAACTGGAGATTCTAATTCTTCAACTTTGGAAGTCAATAAACCCTTATCTCCTTCATCTGATGGCAATGCAAGTTTATACGTTTTATTTTCTTGAATGGTTAATTCAGAATTCTTGGATATTGTAGGAGAGAATTGAGGTTGTGAATCTGCAATATTTGTTTTTAATGAAGATTCATTGATTTCTGGTACCTCCGGAACAATTATTGTTTCTTTATTCTCTTGTGTTGATTCTTCCTGATTTGGGTTTTCTTGCTTTTTTTCTTGAGGAATATCGATTGAAGTTATAACCGGAGGATCTCCAAACGTTTTTCTCATCCAGGCGATCATCGGCAATAAATTATATTTGGAACTCATTCCAAACACCCTTCGCTCGTCTTTTCTACACACATCTATAAAAAACTCCCAGGCGCGCTTGTCTTTCTCAACCAGTGGAACTAAATACGCTTCCTGTTCGATCAGTTTTTTGAGTTCTTCGTTATCTGATAAATTTTTTAATATTTCGGTAAGTTGAAGTGATGGCATTGAATTTAACCTTCTGCTCTAAAATTATCAGTTTCAAAACATCGTAAACTGTGTTTGCACTTTTGGATAGAATGTTCCAATAATAATAAAAGGATTAGGAGCATTTTTAACGTGAAACTGAAATGTTGTTCCTAAGAACAGATGTAAATCTTTCGTTTTTGCCAAATCATCAAAATATTTCTTCCTCACATCTTCACACGCCTTCACTTCATCACCTTCACTGCGGCGCAGGCTATTCCAATACAACTGACCGATTTCCCAATCCTCTATCATTAAAGTGCTTTGCTTTCCCATTTCGTCAACAAATTTATAGGAGAACTTATAGGGAAGTTTTCTCACCACTTCAAATTTATCGTTTGCCGCAGCATCGAACAGGTTTGCTTGACGTAACAAATCTAATTTGTCTTTATCCCACTCACGTTCTTCCGGTTGTATAATAAAATCTATTACTGCTTGCGGCTTAAATACTGCCAATGATGTGCAAATGGATCTATCCTTCGCTTCAGTAATTAACTTTTCCAGATTGGTATATACTTTATTCAGCACGATCTTCCGACGGTCGGCCCAACTATCACCATCAGGTTCTATTTTGTTCAATATTTTTATTTCCGTTTCGTGCTTCACGGGGCGATAACTTTCAGGACGAAAATCTTTCTCATTCTTCACCAAATCAATTTCAATCCACTGATATTTGGAGTATTGCTCGTTATATGCTCGTTGACGGTATTGAACAGGGTAAATTCGTATCCACGTTCCATCTTCACGGAAACCGGCAGTACAGACCAATTCATCGTATTTGGTGGAAAGGGTTGGGTAGGTTTTAACCGTGATCAGAACTTTGGTGAGCGCCATACTAAATGTGCATTAGTTCGTAGCGAAACTCAGGAAATTGAATAATGGCTTCAGCCAAATGCTTGCGATGGCACTGATGGATATTTGCTTCAAAGCAGGTTAAACCAATTCGTTTATGCAGTTTTAATAACTCAATAATTTTGTGTTGAGTAGCAACTGTATTTGGAATATTGTCTTTGCGATACAGCGTAAATAATCTGTCGTAATCAACCTGTTCATTTAGTTCCTGGCGTTGCTCGGATCGTATACCAACTTCGGGTAAATGAATGTATTGAACTCCAATATATCCGCAATATTTCTGCAACTGACTTTTGCTAAATCCATATTTCATACTTAGTGGATTGTTGCGGACATCAACAAGCAATTTAATATCATTCACTATTAACTTATTGAGATATTTTTCGAGAGAAATTCCTTCATATCCGATTGTGAATAATATTGTTTCATCGGTATGGATATCATTCGAACGGACAATAGCATATTCTTTTTTGGATAATAAACGTTTTGCCGTTTCACTCCTGGTAGCATAATAAGGATATTGAACATAGGTCTTAACCATCAGACTTTCGGAGTTCATCTTTCCATATTCTATGGCTGTCTCACACAAAAGGGCTTCATCGATCTTTGTAAGTTGATTCAGGTAATTTATGGGGTCAACTTTCGTAAATGATTTATCATTTTCTGAAAGCATCCCTTTCCGTGCCATTACAGTAAGATCAGCATTTGAGGAGAATGAATAACAACCATATTTATACGGGATAAAATCAAAAACCGGAGTTTCCTGGCGTTGGGTAAACAATAGCAGCAGCTTTTGCAGCGAGATTTTTTCAACAGTCCCGCCGACTAATTGGATGAGGGATAAAATTATTTTTCGTCGGTAATACATTGACTTAATATACGAAAACTGCCCATAATTATAAAAAATTATCTTTTAGATGTTACCTTTCACTTACCTTCAACTACTATCACCAAAATATTTAGTCTATATCTCTAAGACATCCGATTCATTTATCGTCGAGAACGCTCCAAAATACAATATAGATTGCGTTATTTACAAAACAGAGTTTGGTCTACGACTCGTAGAGAAATAATACGGTAGCAAAACACTGTTTCAACTCACCCGGCGAAGCTGAGCTTCGTTGCTACTTCGTTCCCAAAGAGACTTTGGGAACGAGATAAATTTTCATCGTTCCTCTATACTTCTGATTCCCTCATTTTGTGATGCATCAATTGCGCTATTTGCGAGCCCCGCTCTTTTGCATATTCTGCATTCTTCCCGGCAAAGAGTTCATCGACTGTCTCATAAAATAATCGTACCCATGAATCAAAGTGATATTGCAAAAGCGGAGATTTCTTATTCAGATCTTCGTGAACCTTCATTGGATTACCGACATATGTTTTCTCTTCCAATAGAATTCCTGCCCAGAATGAATACATCCTCGGAAGATGATGATCCCAGTTGACATTGGCAACATGAGTAAAGATCGGACCAATGATCGCGTCCCTTGCTACTTTTTCATAAAAAATGTTCACGAGCTGTTCAATATCCTGACGAGTCGTAATATCTTTGTTCATTCGAATCATTCCTTTCTATGGCAACAATTTTGCAACAATTCTGAATCCAACTTCTTGAGTGGAGTGCTGCGGTTGAAATGCATCTCTGTACGAAATGTAAAGATTGGCGATACTTGAACTGTACCACGAACCGCCACGAATCACTCTCTCTCCTTCGCTCGTCTCAAGATTGCGTGAATCTAATTGAAAGTGATTTTTCTTATTGAATGAACGATGAATAGACATTGTCCACTCGCCGACATTGCCTGTTGTATGGAACAGACCATAGCGGTTCGGTTTATATTTCATTTGTGTTGATGTAATGTCATACACAGGGATCGGATCATCGGGATTCTTTTTCCAATTGAACAACCCCATCTGGTCATCACTGATCGTCATTGCCAGACTGTAGTCTTCATTGTCGGGACCACGCGCGGCCTTTTCCCATTCCGCTTCATTTGGTAGTGAATATAGCCAATGTCCATTCCCTATCTTCTTCGACAGCCATTTACAATATGCATTCGCTTCAAACCAATTCACCCATGTTACCGGCTGCATTGGCTGACCGAATCGTTGATAATCCTTATTGTTTTTTGACAACGTTGCTGAAGTCTGCGTCTTATACGAAGCCATCCACGATCTTCCTTCTTCGGTCCACCATTCCTGATTCGAATATCCGCTTGGGTCATTCAAGAACTGGCGAAATTCTTCATTGGTGATTTCAAATGGCGCAATATAAAACGCCGTTAACCAAACGTAGTGAGGTATTGTTGGAAGTTGTTTGTCGCCAAAAAGGAATGATCCGCTTGGGATATACTGGTATGAAGGGAGTGCTTTTAGTAATACCGGTGGCTGTTCCGGTCGTGCTTCTCTACAATTAACAATGAACGAACCATCGTTATCGGGTCCACATCGAAATCCTGTAAGTGATATTGGATAGAAATATTCTTTATGTTGAATTGTTACTTTAGCAAAATAATTTCCGGTGGGAAGCCAGTATGATTGTGCGACAGTAACATCCAATTTTTTAGCGGCGGTCAAGGAATCTCCAGCTTTGAACAATTGATATGTCGCACCAGATGGGACAGAAATGATCACTTCTGTTTCGCCATTTTTGAAATGTCGATCATCAGCACAATCATCAGAATTAACGTAATAGGAGATTGAACCAATTACACAAAGCAACATTACACCAACGCCTGCAAAAAGATATTTTTTCATTGAAACAGAATTGATTAGATATCTTGTTTGTTCAATAGCCGATGAGATATAACAATAGGTATACCAATCCACACCAATAATGATCCAATTAACAGTACAACACTCAATCCGCTTCCCCCGAGAAAACGCAGCAATGCTGCACCAGCGGCTCCAAAGATTGATACATTATCAAGAATGATTAGTGCTGTAACCCTCACCATGTCGACCGGATTACCAAAGAGTGAAAGGAAAAGAATTGTATTTGCAGCTTGACCTTTGAATAACAGAGATACACCAATGATGATCAAATCATAAAATAATACGAAGAAGAACCATACAAACAATGAAATACCGAACGATCGTGATTTGCGTTTATTGGTGGTTGCGATCATCACAGCCACAACAAGAAATACCAATGCAAGCATCAATGATAGCATTACAAACAATCCGTATTGTATCAATCCTTCTGTTCCAGTAACTGTAACAATAATTCCTCCCGCAACGATAAAACCAACGATCATCGAAAGAGAGAGAGAGAAGAACAATCCTGATATTTTTCCCAGCAAAACTTCTCCTCGAAATACCGGCTGGGAAAAAAGCAGTTCAGTCGTTCCTCGATCGCTGGTAAAACTGAGTGTCCCCATGATCAGCGCAACAAGCGGAACAATATACAATACTAAATTGAGCATACTGGCAGATGTGCGTGTAAAATTCTGCATACCGGAATAACCTTCGGCCATAATGCCGATGTATGAGATTCCAACGACAAGAACACCAAAGACACCCGCAAAAATAATTGTCCATTTATTGCGGATGTTCACCAGCAATTCTTGACGTGCAATACGAGTAATGAGTAAATGGTTCACAGTGATCCTTACTTTTTCTTAGGCGGGCAGCATGCATCGCCTTCCATTGCCGCAATCGTTGCAGGATATTGCTCTTTCAATTGTTTTGCACGGTGTTGATCTGCAACGGCAATTTGGCCTGATCCCATTGGCGTTTCAATCCCTGTTTGAATGACAATACTTTTTCCGAATGGTATCCAATCTTTCGTTTCATAATCTTTGACAAATATTTTTTCAAAATCATCAACGTTATGATCTTTGCGGTAGTTTTCAAAACACCGCAGATCGTCGAATTTTACTACCGAACCATCTTTCATGATTATCTCTGATGCAAACGCAGGATCAGAAACAGCCATTCGGCAGCTGGCACATTCATCTTCCGGAAAAAGTTCGACCGGTTGTATCTCTTTCGGTCCGCAGGAAATGAACAACAGCGATATCATCATTCCGAAAATAAAGTTAGTGTTTTTCATTGTGTGAGTTCCCTACGTAGTGTAAATAAAGATCTTCGATCGTTCCCTCTTGTAGAAAGGTCGTTCGGAGATTATCGATTGATTCAAGTGCGGCAAGTTTGCCTGAAACAAAAATTGCAACTCGATCTGCAAGCTGTTCCGCTTCCGCAAGCAAATGAGTTGAAAAAATAATAGTCTTTCCTTTTGCTTTTTGTTCCAAAATAAAATCTCGGAATTGTTTTACTCCTTGCGGATCAAGATTTGCCGTCGGTTCATCCAGCAGCAAGATTGGTGAATCCGGAATGGCTATGACCGTCATACCCAATCGTTGGATCATCCCGCCGGAGAATTCATGAACAGGCTTATCGGAAAATCCATTGAATCCTGCTTTTGAAAGTGCTTCATCGGCTACATATTTTGAGATATTTCGGAGAGAACTATAGAATCGAACAACTTCACGCGCGGTCATTGTTTCTGGAAAGATCACCCGTTGAGGAAGATAGCTCATGAATTTTTTTGCTTCTTTGGGACTGGTGCCGACATCTATTCCGTTAACACGTATTGAACCGGATGTCGGGATATTAAGTCCAACGATGGATTTCAATGTTGTAGTTTTACCGCTTCCGTTAGGACCAAGAAATGCAAAAACCTCTCCCTGCTTCACGGTAAACGAAACATCATTTACCGCAGTAAACTTTCCATATTGTTTCGTGAGATGTTCGACAGCAATCATACTATTTTTTTCTTTCGCATACGAAGCACAAACACGATCATAATTGAACTAAGAACAGGTATCAGCCACGGTACAAAGGATGCCGTAAGTTGTTGTTGTGTTCTTGCGTTATCATCCATTATTTCTTTTTTGAACCACTGCAACGGCACTGGTTCCATCAGCGGGTATTCATCTTTTTCACCCGATATATCCAGAATTGGAAATGCTTTTGCAGAAACAGCCAATGCCTGCGATGCGGGACTGTACAAATAGAGCCGCACGTTTCCATTGTTTCCTTCCAGGTAGGAAAAGACATTTTCAATTTTCATTGGAACGTCACCGACTCCATTATTATCAATATCATAACCGTCGTACGAACTCCAGTAGTTTCCTTTGCTATTCAAACTCCAGAATGATTCTGTTCGCCTTCCGACAATAGTCAGCGGATTAAGGTTATCAATAAAATTATTTTCAGTGAACGTATTGTGAATGGAATTCTGAAACATCTCCAGCGCCAGATCGTTGCGTGCAATAATATTATTGCAAAAGAGATTGTTCGTTGACGATTCAAAGAATATCCCAATCACATTATCAGAAAATATATTTGAGTCGGCGACAGAGTAATGACAATCCTGTAGCAGCATTCCATAGGATGCAAATCCGCGATTTCGTAGAAATATATTATGTTTCATTACAATACCGCGGGTGAACATAATGGCGGCGCCGGCAACGTTATCGCGGAAGATATTCCGTAAAAAAGTGTTCGAATCGGCATACATATAATGTAAACCGTACCGTAAGTTATACACTTCGTTGTCTTGAATCAGCGTATGATTCGCATTTTGAATATAGAATCCGTCTCGAGTTTCAGAAACAGTATTGTGTTCCAAAATATTGTGATTTGAATTCCACAAATGGATACCGCTTCCCCGTTCACCTTGAGAGAGGGATTGCCTGCCGGTGACAACATTCTGCGCAATCATATTAGAATCTGACATGTAAAGATACACGCCAAAGAGGATATCATTCAGCGTATTGTTGCGAATGATGTTATGATTGGATTTGATAAGGATTCCGGCATCTTCGTTCACCAACATATTTCCAGTGTGTTCAATAACGAATCCTGATACCGTGCACATTGGAGCAAGAATGGTAACTATACTTCCTTTTCCTGTTCCATAAATAACTGGAGATTGTTTTCCAATAAGATGAATGGTTTTTGCGATCACAATATCTTCGCAATATCGTCCTCCGTTAATAATCACGGTGTCGCCGGGCTGCGCTCGTTCGATCAATGATTGAATTGTTTGTTGAGCAAACAATGATTGAGCGAACACGACAACAAAAAGAATGTTTTTCAATCTCACTACTGCCATACAAACACCAGAACTATTCCAAAGAGAATTGATTGTCCTAACAAAAGAAATCCCAGTTTTTTGAATTTTATTTTTCCGGTCATTGTTATCGTACCATAGACCGCATGAATGGACATCGGAAGAAATGCTAACGTTGCGGTCAATGGTGTAAAGCTGTACAACGAAAGCATTATGACAACGGAAATGACAAAGAGATGATACAGAATATTCAATTTTCCCAATGTCAGTTTATCTCGTAACGGCAAATGATCTTTTTTAAGTGCACTGACCTTGATCTTCATGTGAACATAAAAGACGCTGCAGCCAAAGAATAGAAAATTCAATAACCATAATACCGCTGCATTTACATCGAATAATCCAGTGGAGATATAATATGCGCTTGGTGCGCTTAACGTTAATCCTGCAACCGCAGTCAGATCGCTGATAATGGATTTTTGAATTTTGACCGTTAAAAAATAATTACCGAAAAATGATATCGCACCCAGTACTGCAAACGTGATAAGATGATAATACCCTTGAAGAAAAAGAGGAATGATGAATGCGGTTCCAATGGACACATATACCATTCCCCAAATAATTGATGCACGGATTTTTTCTTTTCCTTGTGGAGTTCCATTGAATTCTCGAAGGAGCGTATGAATCGGGACATAGCTTAAAAAAATTCCCAATGCAGAAAACACAAGCAGAAGAATGTTTACTGAAAAACTTCCTGCATAGACAACACCGATAAGCATCGGCACAAATAACACTGCCCACGAACCATGTTCACGCGTAATGATCGGTTTTGGAAAATTCATATACTATTTCTGTTCGTTTAACCAAGTCTTACGGGATAACCACATTGCGAGCAATAACAACAACGGCATCACTGCAATGAAAAACGATGCTGTCGATGGATACGTGTACACTTCGAAGTTTGCCATTGTCTGATGTCCGAACATTGGAGGAGTAAATGGCGGAACTTTGATTGCCGCAGTCGGGTCAAGTTCGTGACCATAGATGTACATTTTATGGTAAAAACTCCACATTGAAAAAATACCGAAATAGGAGAACATCGTAAACAGATCTACCAACTTCGACATTTTTCCCAGAACAACCACCCGTAGCGCAAGAAGGATCGTTCCCCCAAAGACAAACGGGATCCATCTGAATTCAGTGAAATCATCATCGATCAATGGACGCATGCCGATATAATGATTCAGCGAATTGATCTCTTTCAGATCGTCCTGATTGGGAGTCTTTCCCCCTTCCAGTTTGTAGGAATAGATATTTAATAATAACCCATCTGGAAATTGATTTGAATACAATGTCATCTTCCACATCGGTGTAAAGAACGACGGGAGCAACATTGCGGCGGCAAGAAGAATCAATAACCGGCTGCGCATATCAATTGGTATTTCAAAAAACGATGTAGCCTTTTCCAAATACTTTTGCATAATAGCTCCTTGAGAACAAAATAGCGGGATAAAACATATTCATCCCGCTATCTAAAATTACTTTACAAGCATATACCCTTGCATTTCCTGATGAAGAGCAGAACAGAAGTTTGTGCAATAATATGCATACACTCCTTGTTTATCTGCTGTGAACTCAACTGTTTTTGTTTCACCCGGATCAACAACAATATTGATGTTGTATTCCAGGATTCCAAGCCCGTGCAACTCATCGGTCGTTTGTTCAATGTTCGTCATATGGATCGTCACTTTATCCCCTTTATTCACTTCAATCTTATACGGTTCAAAACTTGACCGGACTAAGACCATAAAGACTTCAACATTCTTTCCATTTCGAACAACTTTAGCATCCTTCACATCCCAGATCGCTTTTGGATTTTTATTTTCTTCTTTCGGATATACTTCGATTGGATGCAACTTGTCTGCTTTGATCATCTGCGCATTGTGAGGTTCCGGTTCAGTGAAAGCATCATACAGCACGGACATCTTTTCGCCGCCGATATCGATCAACTGCGATGCTTCAGGCTGTGACGGACCAACGCTTAAATGACGACCGTGCGAAAGTTTATTCAATGCAACGAGATATTTTCCATCGGGACTTTTTGTATCGCCTTCAGCAGCACAGAGATGACCAATATTGTATGCAACAGGAACTTTATCCACAACTTCCCATGTACCGAGTTTCCATTTCGCTACAGCGCTTTCCACAAAGAGTGATGTATAGGCATTTCCATCACCGTCAAATTGTGTGTGCAGAGGACCAAGACCGACGTTAATTTCAGCATCTTTCACAGCATCGTAGTTGAGAACAGGGATTCCATCTTCATTCCCCGAGAAATCTTTTTTGTCAACGGCTGTTATGATCTTTTCAATATTGAATACGGTCGTGATGCTTTGCAATTTTCCGCTGCCAACAATATATTTTCCATCAGGACTCACATCAACGCCGTGCGGAGATTTTGCAATCGGAAGAAGATAGACAATTCCTTCGACTGTTTTTGGATCGAGCATTTTCACACCGTCAACCATTTTTGCTTTTCCTGCAGCGAGAGCTTCTTCAACTTTTTTCCAGTTCACCGCCGCAATATAATCACGGTCTTTTTGTGTTGATGATACTTCCAATTTCCCGATTGCGCGTTCGCTGTTGTAGCATGTCCAGAATGCCCAGCCGTTGCTCGGACCTTTTCCGGCATCGCCAAGATCGTAATTGAACGGCGGCATCAATATTTGCCAGCCAACGGACATTGCACCCGATTTCGGATCGACTTTTATTGCACTAACAACGCCATTATATTTTGTGGCATATTCTTCAAGTTTTTCAACCCGTCCTTTAGGAAGAGGAATTGAAAAACGTGATGCGGAGAGAATGTATTCACTATTTTCGGTAACGAATGTTGAGCCATGGTTTCCGGAAATGTTTGGAATCGGTCCAAGAATTTGTTTGGTCTTAAAATCGCGCAGATCGATCCGGGCAAGTCTATTGTTTGCATTATCATTCACAAACAACCAGCGTCCGTCGTAATCTCCATTAGTTTCACTGATGGCCGGATGGTGAACATCGCCCCAGGTAAATCCGCCAAGCATTTCTTTGGACTCTTTATCAAATCCATATCCTGTTGCTGGATACGGCGCGAATACCGGAATTGTTGAAAGATGACGCATTGACGGAATACCGTAAATGTACACTTGTCCTGAATGTCCGCCGGAAGCAAAGAAATAATATTCATCCAGATCACCTGGTGCTACATATGTTTTTTGTGCTGCCTCTTGAACATCTGAACGAGCACCGCTTCGACCTTTTTTATCGCCCCCGCATCCAACAAATATTGCCGTTACAACGACAGCAATCATTAGTAAGGTTAGTCTAATCTTCATGAGTATTTCTCCTTGTATTATGAATTTGGATATTGGTTATTATTTTTTTACAATCGCTGCTTTTTCTTTTTTCTTTAACTCATATGCATGTCGTAATTTTTCAATTGCCTCCAAGCGTTCTTCTTTGGTCAACGGAATCATCGTTGACAATACGACATCCATTGTTCCGGTCGGCTTCATCAAGAAATCATCCAGCGTTCTGCCAAATCGCGACTGAACATCTTCAACAGCAAGAGCAAGATCGGGTCCGATCTGCGCTGCCGCTTCAACGCCGAGTGACGAAACAGAATGGCAAACGAAACATTGTTTCTGCACAAAAAAAGCTCCCGGACCATTTTTCATACGCTCTTCTTTTTCTATCTCTTCCGCAGAAGGAATATCTTTGAAATTATTTCCGGGGATGTACTCCATCGGTAATTTTTCTTTTTTCCAGCTCATCACAAGTAATGAGAGCGATTGAGCATCAACGGAAGAGAATCCAAAACTTGGCATGACTGTTTCCGGCACCAATTCTTTTGGATTTTTGAAATGCGTTATATGCCACGTAAACATCGATGCGAAACCTTTGATTCGGTCGTAGTTGAATTGTTCAGCAGATTTTTCACCTTCGTATGTGAGATCCGGTCCAACGGTTCCGCCTCTTCCGTTAATGACATGACACGCGCGACACCCTTTGTCGTTGACGAGCTGTTTTGCTTTGTTAATAACATTCATCCCTTTTGTTTCTTTTTCGTACCGGTGGCACTTATTACAGTTCATTTGCATCATCGCTTTTTTATCACTGATGACATAAAATTCGGCAAGTTCCTTTCCTAACAATGGTTCTTCCCAAAACGGCGCAAATCCGTGAGCAGCCTCCATGTCCGTTGCAAACCCCTGACCGCCATGACATGGCGTGCATCCAAATTTGCTGATGGGATGATTTGCCAATATCTCTTTAGGATGAGAGCGAAATGGATGTTCAACATTTTCCATTCCCTTCCACTCCATTCCCATATGGCATGTAATACATCGATCCGTGACATCAAGATCTTTGACATAGATTTGTTGAAGTCCGCCGCGAACAGTTGCTGCTCGTTCTTCGCCAAACTTTTCTTCCACCGCTAATGTAAAGTCCTGCTGATACATCTTCCATTCGGGCGTGAGATAATTAAAAATAATATACCCGGTGATAAGTAAAAAGACGATGCTTGCAACACTCACAAATATCTTGTCCTTGATGACAAATTCTAATTTCTGTTTCATGTTCTTATGGTTCATTGCTCATCTCGTTTTTGATCGTGTAAAAAAATGAATCAATTTAACCTTGTCAAGGATCCTGTTAGATAAACAAAACTTCGACAAGGTTTTAAGAAATTAAAATTTCACCGGCATTGTCGGCCACGATTCCCAAGGCCAATAGAAATTCCAATATGGTCCCCTCAAAAATGTTCCAATGATGGTAAAGATGATAATAACGATACAGATTCCGATAAACGTGTAATTCTGTTTTTTCCGTTCGGGGGAAAACCATACACCAACGCTGTTCAATCCGGATCGATCACGATACGGCCACCATATGGCAAGACCGATAAGAACCGTCGGTAAAATTATTCCACCGATAAAAGCACCGTTGATCGTAATGAATCCTAAGTTCAGCGTTGTATCAGTAACAATTTCCTGCAGCCAAAGAAAATACCATGGCGCTTTTGCAGGATTAGGCGTGACCGAGGGATTAGCCGCTTCTTCGAGTGGAGCCGTAAAAAGAATTGCTAAAAGAATTGTCACCGCAGTCGTGGCAAGGGTCACCAGCCAGAGTCGGCGAATTAAGTGCGGTACAGCTGAAACAGAATTTTCCTCTTCATTCACCATTGTTGTCTGCACATGCACACTTGTTCCGTTAGTAATGCCAAGCAATGAATACGTTTTGGATTTCACCGGAGCAGTACTTTCCGGTTTTTGATTCAGTGATTCATTATCAGCAGCTGCTAATCCGCCATCTTTACGAATTCTCCACATGTGATAGAAGAATAGAAATAGAACGAGCACGGGCAAGAAAAATACATGCAATACATAAAATCGAATAAGAGCGTTTTGGTTAATGGTATTGCCGCCGAGAAGAAAGAACCGGATTTTTTCACCGACAATTGGTGCTGAACTTGCAATGTTCGTTCCAACGGTGATAGCCCAATATGCCAATTGATCCCACGGCAACAAGTAACCAGTAAAAGAAAGCAATAATGTCGCGAGCAATAAGACGATACCAACGATCCAATTTGTCGGACGATTCGAGCCGACTGATTTCCCGTTTTTATATGAACCGGTCAAAAAGACACGCACCATATGAAGAAATACTACCGCTACCATCAAATGTGCGGATATTCTATGTACCGAACGTAAAAGCCATCCGAACGCGACAACAAACTCAATATCTTTTACAGAACTATAAGCGCGTTCTACCGACGGCACATACAGGAACATCAATACCATTCCGGTAATTGTTAAGATCAGAAACAGTATGAATGAAATCGTACCAAGATAGAATGAATAATTCCATGATAAACTTTTCTTGGAGATCTTATTCGGGAACCAATGAAGCAAAATATTTTTTACAATCGCATCGCCGGATTCTTTTTCGCTTCCGGGATTCCATGTCCACAGTAGTTTCGAATATATTTTCTTGATTTGTTCTAATAATTGCATTGTCTGCTCCGTAGTAAAGATCGTTTATACTGTCAATCGAAAATTCTGTTCAACTTCTTCTCCTAAATCCACTATCAGTTGTCCATCGTCTGGAGATTGCTCTAATTTATACCAGTGCAACGGTCGAGGCGCAGGACCGGCAAAGTTGGTTCCATCTGCATAGAACTTTGAACCGTGACAAGGACAATGGAATTCGAAATTTATTCTCTTCTTCATTCCATCTACTTCAATCTCTTTTGTCTGATTTAATTTTGTGTATTTAACTGTACAGCCAAGATGAGTGCATGCTCCCGAAATCGCGTAGAATGACTTTCCTTCTTTGAACACATACAATCGTCTATCTTCAATAAATGTCACTCCCTCGGAAAGCTGCGTTGGATGTCCGACCTTAAATCGCTCGGAGGCTTCATACAATACATCCGGAATAAGTGCACGAACTGTTTGAAATCCGGTTGCACCTGCACCCAATAAAATGCTCCCCACCCCGACTTTTTGTAGAAATTCCCGACGGGAGTTTTTTTCATTTTCACCTTTGAGATTAACTGGATCTGCTTCTTTCATATTTTGTCCTTAATGAATGGCTTGTTCATTTTGTGGTTATACAGTAACGTTATTCAAATCGCTCATGTTCTTCGTAATAAAACAGTTCCATTGTCATCGCATCGGTCGGGCAGCGCACAGCACACAATCCGCAGCGAATACATGTCTCATCATCTTTAATCATTGCAGACGCTTGAGTAAATGGATCGATACTATAATGTTCCATCAATTGTATTTTTGTCTTTTCATCGATATCCAATTCAGCCAGGGGCACAAGCTTAAGACAATATTCCGGACATACATCGACGCAGCGATTGCACATCACACATTTATCAGCATCATAAATCGTTTGCACATGACATGACAAACATCGTTCCGCTTGTCGTTTTGCTTGTTCTTCTGTGTAACCAACTTCTACTTCCGATATTCCTGTCCGTCGATTTAGATCGATTGTCGGAGGTGCTTCGCGAGTGTATTGTTCAAAATCTTCGGGACGAGTGAATCTGGCGGTAGGAATTTTTTCAATGGAGAGATCGAAATACGTTGCTGAAGTTGTTCCACTTAAGAACTCATCGATGGAAAGAGCTGCTTTTTTCCCATTAGCAACCGATTCAATAATGTTTCTTGGACCAAATGCTGCATCTCCACCTGCAAAAATTCCAGGAGCAGTGGTTTCAAGTGTTTCAGTATTGATCTTTAGAAATCCAGCCGGAGATATTTCTACTTTGTCAGAGGCTGCAATGAACGAAAGATCTGTTTTTTGACCGATTGCAAGGATCACCGTATCGACATCAAACCGTTCTATCAGTGATTCATCAAATAATGGATTGAATTTTCCATTCTCATCATATGTTTTTTTCACACCGATGAATTCAACACTTTTTAATTTTCCATTTTCACCGATGAATTTTTTGGGACCGCGTTGAGGATGGAATACAACGCCTTCACGTTTCGCTTCTTCAAATTCTTCATATCCTTGAACTGAACGCAGCACCGGCATTTCTGCAAATGATTCCAAGCTTGCAATATGCACTTCTTCCGCGCCGGATCGTCGCGCAACACGCGCCGCATCAACTGCTTCATGAATTGTTGTATCAGATTCCGGGGTCTCACGTAATGCTGAACGTGCGGCATCGAACGCGACAAAACCTCCTCCGATCACCAGCACTTTCTTGCCAAGATTGACACGGTACCCGTTGTTGATATTAAGCAGATAATCGATCGCTTTTACGACACCATCCAGATTCGATCCTTCAATATTGATGTCTCGCCCTTTTTGTGTGCCAACGGAAATAAACACTGAATCAAAACCTTGTTTCTTTAATTCTTTGATCCCAAATTTTTCGGTGAGAGGAGTGTTGTATTGGATTGTAACACCTAAGGATTTTATCGTATCAATTTCTTTGTCTATGAGGGTGCGAGGAAGACGATATTCCGGAATTCCGTGACGAAGCATTCCTCCGCCAACCGATGTTGCTTCAAAAATAGTAACACTATAACCCATTAACGCAAGATCGTGTGCACACGAAACACCCGTGGGACCGGAACCGATCACTGCTACTTTCTTGTTTTTTATTATATTTTTTCTTTTTTCATTTTGAATCGGAAGATGCCATCGCCATTTATTACCGGCATCGGGTTTTCCTTCCAGTAATTCATTCACAGTTTCCGGCTCAAGCGATTCAATTCCATATTTATCGGTAACAAAACGTTTCAACGCACGAATAGAAACAGGCGCATCAATCTTTCCACGGCGGCACCAGTCTTCACATGGAGCAGCGCACACACGCCCGCAGACACTGGCAAATGGATTCGGAGACCGAGCGGTGAGATACGCTTCCTTATACTTTCCCTCTCCGATCTGCTGAACATAACGCCCGGCATCGGTATGAATAGGGCAGCCGATCTGGCACGGAACGAGATTCTTCCAAAATTCTATATCCGGAACTTTCAGAGAATATTTATCAGGCATACATTTTTGTGATTTAGTGATTCAGCAAACCTAATTTCTTGAATTCATTGCTTCTTCCAGACGAATTGCAGCGGGAAACAAAATGTTGTTTTCTAAATGAACATGGTGATGCAGATCCCGTTCAAAATCCTGCAACTCCTGATATGAAATCCGATAGGTTGTGCATGCATCTTCGGGAGGATTGTAATTGCTACTCAATGCGCGGATCGAAAACATTTCATCGCCAGCATTCTGGTGTTCTGATTCCATCATTCGGATAGGATTCTGAATGCTTCCAAACGGCGCAGCACTGAGTGGTTCGTTTTTTTCCAGCGCGGCACTTTGTTCTTTGATATACGGAAAAAGTATCAACTCTTCTTTTTTCATGTGCTGCACTAATTCTGCCGCTACCGTTTCAAAGTGTTTGGCAATCTCGATAACTTCGGGATGATTCGCTCCGTGAACCACCGCCACCTTCTGTGTATGCGCATAGAGCGTCGGAATCATCCTGGATACATACGCATGGTGTGTTGTAACAATATAATTGCAGAGAATGTCGGGGGGCATTTCTGTAAACGACGGCGAGGAAATTTTATTACTGAGCTCTAATTGCGAAAGTTCTTTCAATACGGAAAAGGATTCAATTCCTTTTTCTTTACACGCTTCATCGATTGTTTTTCCTCCGCGACAGCAGAAGTCGAGCGAATATTTTTCAAACACGCTTGCTGTTTGAAAATTCTCCGTGACTATTTCTTTTAATGTTATCTTACGTATGTCCGTGGCAATCATTATTTTTCTCTTCTAAAGTTATAAACTGTTTTTGATTACGATGCAGTGTTTCTGATTTACCGTTTGTTAAAGTTAAGATCTGAAGCAAATAGCAGAGAATATTACTCTTTCATAATTCGAACTCTCCAGACAGGTGGGCCAGATTCAAGATTATCCCACCGATATTTTCCTTCTCGTTCATGTAAAAAAGTATAATACAGTGGGCGAGGTTCATGATCGATTACAAGTTCGAGAGATTCTCCGGAAAGTAGAGAATCAAACGTTGCAAAAATCAAAGGATGCCTTTGCGGGGGCGGAATATTGCGAATATCTATTAGCTTAGATTGGAGACTATTCATATCTTTTTATATATATAATTTCAGATTATTTACTCTGAAATAGTTGCTAAAAAAAAATTATTGATTCATTTCTTTTGACATTTCAAATATATTTTTGCTAACCAACATATCATGGATATTCTCTTTGATCAGTACCCATTTATTATGAACAGCACAAACTTTCTTTCCGCCGCATTCAGGGAATCCCATGACACATTTGGTCTTATAATCTTTGCCGTCTATCGCTTCTACAATATCGAGGAATAATATTTTTTTAGGGGATTTTGCGAGCGCAAATCCTCCCGTTGGTCCGGTGTGGGAATATAACAAATTCTTATATGTAAGTTCTTGGAGTATCTTGGATATAAAGTGGTACGGAATATTTAATTTTGAAGTCAATTCTTTTGCAGAGGTCATCTCTCCCTCAGGTTTGAGGGCTAAGTATAAAACTGCTTGTAAAGCATATTCACAAGGACGACTAAAAAGGACGCTCATAGTTTCAGATTATTTACTCTGAAATTAAATATTATTTACTAAAGTGTCAAGTTTATTCGCGATAAAATATTGACAAATATTCAAAACAGGTCATGACAGTAGCACTTTCACCTTTGGTTATCTTTTACTCCCATGGTAAACAGCCAAATTCTGTCGTAGAATATTTTTTGAGGAACTAGATTAAAGATTGTTCTACCCTCCGCAGGCAAACAAGGTATTTACACCTTGAGAATAAACACAACCAATTCGATTAAGTATCGAATCCCTAATAAACAAGTAGCATCGAATTTTACCTGAACATTTAGCGAGTTTAGCTTTATTAAGAACAAATAAAAAGCAGGATAAATATCAATTCATCCTGCTTAGATACAGATAATTCTATCGTAAAATACTAATTTTCTATTGGCAATAAATCTTTTGTGTCAATTTTTGATGGTGCGAAAATACCAATTACACCATTCAACCCAACACTCATTACAATATTGAAGAAGAATGCAAGGAATGCAAATAGAAGCAATGATCCCGAAATCGCCGCAAGGATCATAAACGGAGTGAACTCTCCACCATGGTCAACTGTCCGACGCAACATTCCGTGCAATCCAGCCATTCCCATAAAGGCACCCATTCCAATTCCTCCGAGCAAATGCGCCCAGAAATGGAAATCAGCTAATTTCTGACTATATAGTTTCGCTCCATTGGTAAGAATGGGGAATAAGAAATATATGACTGAATACAAAGTCATTGTTAATCCGATCAAAATAGCAACGTGCACGTGGGGACCAATAATCCATTGTGTATTGTGAAGAATTCTGTTCAATCCCAGATCAGCTTGAATAATTCCGGCGGGAACCGCCAATGCAAAACCTAATAATCCACCAAGAAGAAATTTCAAAGGGTTAGTCATTTTTAATGGACGCGCACTCCACAAAGTAACAAGCGTAATAAAAAATGCAAGGCCCTGTGTAATTAGTTCAAATGCCGTTACCATCTCGCCCGAGACGATTTTTAACATTCCGGGTTGCGCCTGATCGGACATTAGATGGTGAGACCACACCGTCCACGAAACAACCATCTCAACAAACAACGCTGCACGCGCTATATTTTCCATAAAAAGTTTTTTCCCGGTGATCAATGTTGCCAACAAGTACCACGCCCCGGCAACGAAGATCAATACAAGTCCATCTGCTACAAGATCGAGCCCCCACCAAAATATATTTTTATAAAGTAGAGCGTCAATGACCGAATGTTTTAGACTGACCCCGAATAATTCGGCCACCATATAGACAAGAATTAGAATACCTGCAAACAAAATAACGACTGCATTCAGCGCTGTATCAACGGTACCGCGTGCAATGGCTGCAACAGGAAGTGATACCAAATGTTCTGTTTTTTTCTTTGAAAAAATATTTTTAAGTCCCGACAGTCCGAGAGCAGAAGCAATCAGTGCTCCACCCGGTTGTGGTTCCCATCCATTCGGTGTATAGGTTATAGTTTTGAAGATGTTGATGACAAACAATGCTGTTCCAACCATAACTAATGCAATACCAAGAATAAAGATTGTACCTCCTACTACACTGAATTGTGTAAAATCGACAGGAAGTGGCCAGTACAAAGTATACAACGGAGCATAATGCGACAAGAAACCAGCAAACCAAAACACGAATGTTCCAACTGCAATAAGCCACAATGTCCAATTTCCAAGCGGAATACTCCATAATGGTTTTTTCATAAGAAAAGGAACGAGAAAAAGAAATGCTCCGAAAACAATTGAATACGAAGAACCAAAAATACCTACGAGCGGATGCGCAGTCATGATTGCAAAAAATTGGTTGTCACCAATCGCCGGAATTGGATTCACCAGATACAATCGCATGATCATTCCTTCGATCACGGCAAAGGCATAGTATACAAGTCCAACAACAACAAAACGAAGCGGAAGTTTTTGCATCGGTGTTAAGGTGTTCGGTTTGAACAAGCCTTGTTCACCATTGATAAGTGTTTGAATGAAATTCATGATAATACTCTCTTGATTTTTATGTGAATGATCTATTCGGTAACTTCGATGACATCATTAACGTACATAGCAACGCCTTTCGGACCGGAATATTCCGTTGAGCGAATTGTATAAACACCCGGTCTATCAAACAACCAAAGGATATCATTTATATGACCCGGTACGACCTGCATCTGAAACATCATGCTGTGATCTTTTCGAAATACTCCAAAGCCATAGGTTAAATCTTCCGAAGTAACGTTGAACAATACTTTATCATTTACTTTGATCAATAATTTTTCCTGAGGAAGTTTGAATTGATGATCGGCAACAGAAATGTTAAAAATCTTGTCCGGTGTGATCTCAGCACGATTAAGATCCATCGATTTCCATGGAATTGTTTCGTGTGTAACAATATGAAGTGAAACACCAAGGACAACAAGAAATGTGAAAAACGAATAAAATAATGCAGGTTTAATCTCTTTACTTTTACCGTCTTTTGTAATGTTGTACGAAAACCATCCCATAACGAGCAAGATCGCTAAAACATAGAACGTGTATGCAAGAGTTTGTCCCCATAGAACCGTTACTGAATCAACCATAATTATATCCTTTCATCAAAAATATATTTTAATTACTACCTTATTGTAGCATTTAATTAGAAAAAAAACAAATCTATTTTTTTTGAACTATATCTGCTAATGATGTTTTGGAGAGTACATTTATAGTATAACGTTGACTTTTTGTCCAAGCATCATGCATAGCGCAGGGTGCATTTAAGAAGCATTCATGAAATCCGAAAAAACAAATAGGTGTGTGTCGAAAACCTTCTACTGCATCGATTATTTCCGATAAAAATATTTTTTTAGCACTTCTGCTAAATCGAAAACCTCCGTATTTACCTCTTGTACTTTGTAATATTCCGTTCTTTGAGAGTTCCGTCAATAATCGTTGAAGGTATTTTTTGGGAATTTTTAATTCTTTATGCAAATAATGTGCAGAGAATAACTTTTGTTGATCTGTTGCCATCAATGCTAAGGCTCGGAGTGCATATCTTGTAGTTTTTGAGAAATTCATTTCCCCAAGTATCCATGTTGATTCGATCAAATAGTTCTATAATAGAATTTACTAAATAAATATGCTCCTCACAATACACCATTCTGCGCTATCGGCAAGGTGAATATATCAAATAATAATGCCGTTTTCATTAAAATGTATTACTTAATGTAAGAAGGGCTCTTGCCATTTCAATATATTATTACATTGTGGTGACAATAAATGTTCTTACCGCAATATTATTTTTTTGCAAAGAAGGGTAATCGTTATACGTACCAATATGACTATAATTCACACATTCAAAAGCCCACGTAGTTGAAGAGCTTAATTGCACTTGAGTTCCTGTATACCATACCCCAACAATCTCATCTCCCCTTGCTCCACTGATTACATAAATCCATGAACGATCATAAACAATGTATATCTTTCCTAAATCGTGCTTATCAATTGTTACTTTAATCTTTCCATCAAGTCCCGGCCCAAGATTATAATCCCTTCCAAGCGGTTTTGCATACTCAGAGTTTATTGCTCCCATTAAGATTACAGAAGGAATGAATGTCGATTCAACATTATATTGTTCTGATAATTGAACTTTTGTTATCAAACCGATTCCAACACTGCTGCTTCCAACACGGTACGTAGCGGTATTAAGAAAATCATAGTTTTTGAAAATACCGATAATGTTTTTTTCATTTTGCAATATTTTTATTTTTCTTCCCCATAACATTCCACTTCCAGCAATATTGATGATTGTATTGCTTGTTGAAAAACCTAAACCAACATTAACATTAAAATAGTCGAATGGTTCATACGAGTTGGAGATGGAAAACGGATCTCCATAATCTAATTGAAAATTCAAATAGCCATGGGGATGTTTTTGATAGAGGTTTCGATCAACAAACAAGCCAAGCATACCTGCAGAAAGTGAAATTGAATAATTTGGGATTTGAGGTTTTGTACCAAAATGCCAACTTTTTCCAGTAAATAATCTGTTTAGTCCGTGCACCGGTGAAAGTATTCCTGCTGCCATTTCGCGCCACACTCGTTCTACACCTGTTGAGTTATCATTCAGCAAAAGTGAAGAAACCCTGAACGATATTTCACCTATAACTATTCCGCTGGTTGTTGTGCTTATCAGATCGTTGCTTGACGGTAATTCATTTTCCATTGCGATTTCCCACATTAAACTTCCGACAAATGGATACGCAATTGAATTCCAAAAACTTAATCCGCTTGAGCGGGCTGCTGTATATGACAGCGCACCACTGTATGGATGAAACAGCGCATTCATTTCAAATCCATCATGGTCCCACACAAAACCATGTTCCAAGTTATATTTCACCGTACGACAAGATATTTTTGTCCAACCCGGATTGCCTAATGCATATCTATTAAGGTAAAATACAAACACATTGTTGCCGGCAGTTTCGATGGCGGGTGTAAGGTAATCTTTGCTGCCGGAAGAAGAATCTGTGTTCTCAACATGGATTTTATTGGCTGTTGAATAAATTGAGTCTTTGAAATAATGCTCATTGATGAATGCACTTTGGCTTTTTATAGTATTTGAGATAACAAGAATCAAACAAATCAATAAAAAGATTCTAAAGTTGTTTTTGATATTTATCATTACACAAATGTTCTTTATTCTCCAAATATTTCTTTCTTTTCTAACCCTTTTAACACTGATTTGTCAATATTCTTAAATTTAATTTTTTGTTTATCACTGAGTTGATCTTCAATACCTTCTATCAATTCTTCAATTGCATTGATTCTTTTGCCACGACCTCTCTTCGTACTCATTTTATCAAACAACCCCGGTTCATCTCCGTTCTTTATTCGTTCCTTCAAAGCAGTAATTATTTTTTTATCTTCTTCAAGAATATTTTTTATTTGTTCAACTGCCAATATAATTTTTTTATATTGTGCCGCGTCAAGATGTAAATATGTCTTTACTTTATCCATTTCCAGCAATGATATCTGGTCCCCTGCCGTTACGCGTCCTGCACCAAACACGCTTAGGATAGTAACGATGAATATAGTTTTCATACATTCTCACTTTTAGCAAGAGACGACTTCGCTTTTACCGTAACAAAAGAAATTGTAATCCACAGTATTGATCGAATACTCATTGCTCTTACACTATCGATGGCAAATGTTCCATCAACAAAATGAAATACCGCAACAAATATTAGCACAGTACTATGAAATAGGGCAATCGTTATCGCTGAACGCACAGACCATTTTGTTCTCAACCACAATCCAATACTTGCACCAAGTCCGACAATGGCAAAGAATATATTGTAATACAATAATACTGGGACAACAATATACACGGGAATTGACACTCCAAGAATAACTGATGTTCCTTCAATGATAGAAAGTATGCTAAACAAAAAACCAATGACCGAAACTATTTTTATCCCGATATCATTTTTCATAATACTCTTATCCTATTTGTTATTTAATAAATATACTCTTTAGGAAGCATTAACTTTTTTTTTTGGAGAATATCTCTTGCGATATTCTTTCTTTAATTCTATCCATTACATAGTAAACCACGGGAACCAAATAGACGGTCAAAATAAGGGAAGACAGCAGTCCGCCGATAATAACCCAAGCAAGACCGTTTTTCCATTCACTTGCAGTTCCTTTTGCAAGAGCAATTGGTAACATTCCGAACACCATCGCAAGCGTAGTCATTAAAATTGGCCGCATACGTCCTTTGCCTGCTGTTATCAGTGCTTCTTTAAGTTGTAACCCTTGTGCTTTTAATTGATTGGTGAAGTCGACGATAAGTATGGCGTTTTTTGCTACCAGCCCCATCAACATAATCAATCCGAGCAATGCAAATAAACTTATGTTACTCAGCGATAAATTCAATGCCAAGAATGCTCCGATTGTCGCTACCGGAATTGAGAACAATACCACAAACGGATAGAGAAAACTATCATACAGCGCCACCATAACCAGATAGATCAGGATAAATGAAATTATTAACGCTGCACCCATCGCACCAAAACTTTCGTCTTGAGTTTTTTTGTCGCTACCCCACGTCATCAGAATATCATCCGACATTGGATTTTTAGTAACATAATCGACAACTTCACCTGCAACTGAACCAGAAGGTTTGCCTAACGCATATGCTGTGAGCGTTATTGATGGCTTTCTGTCTTTCCTTTCAAGCAACGATGGAGAATTATCTTGCACAACAGTTGCAAATTGAGAGACTTCAACAGCATTACCCATTGGATTAACAATGGTAAGCGATTGAACATCTTCATAATTCATTCGACTGAAATCATCCAGCCATATTCGTATCGGATATTCTGTCCCGCCTTCGGTTAATGTTGCATCGTCATTTCCTGCAAGTGCCGTACGAAGATTGATACCAACATACGCTGAGGTTAAACCTAATCGCTGCATTTTATCTTTATCGGGGATAATTTTGTATTCAGGATTTCCTTCTTCTACAGAAAGGCGAACATTATCTACGCCAGGTATTCTTTCGAGCACAGATTTTAGTTCCTTGCCCGATGCAGTCACGGCAGCTAAATTATTTCCACTTAATGTTATTTCAATAGGTGCCGATTTAGGAAGTAAACCCATTGCGGCAATAGAATAATTTATACTCGGATATTTCTGGTACAGATCATCCCGAAGTTCTTTCATAAATTGTTCTGTCGGCAGTTTGTTGCGTTCTTTCGCAGATTTTAATTGAATAGTAAATTCGGTTTTGTTTGCTGAACCTATGCCCAAACTTCCCATCCCTGTACCGGGCCCGGCAATATTACTGAATACGGTTGACACCAATGGGTGTTGTAAAATATATTGTTCAATCTTTTGTGACATAATGTTGTTTTGTTGAACCGGCACAGACTTGTCGAACTCCAGAAATAGTCGAAATTTTCCCTGATCGCCGGTTGCCATCATCTCCGAGCCGATAATGTTAAGTTTCATTATTGCGCCTGTCAGAACAAATAATGCGATTACAATACCGGTGAATATAAGTTTATGGTTCAGTACCCATTCCAATTGTCTTCCGTACCAGTTGATAAATTGGTCTAATTGATGTTCAAACCAAAGTAGGAATCGATTAAATATATTTGTGGGTTGTAAGTCTTCGGATTTTCCGATGCGCGAAGCCAGCCACGGTGTAAGTGTAAATCCAACCAATAAACTCGTTAGAGTTGAAGTTATCACGACCACCGAAAATTGTTTCAGCATATCAGCAATAAATACTTGTAAAAACAAAATTGGTAAAAACACTACCACATCCACTAACGTAATTGATAACGCCGAAAAACCAATTTCCATCCGACCATCCATTGCGGCAATGCGTTTATCTTTTCCCATATCCAAATGACGCTGAATATTTTCCAACACAACCGTTGCATCGTCCACCAAAATTCCAATTATGAGAGACATTGCCAACAGCGTCATCAAATTGAGTGTGTATCCCAATAACCACATCACCGCAAACGCAGTAACTAACGAGGTAGGGATAGCAATCAAAACGATCAAAGAATTTCTGAAACTACGCAAGAACAAAAGCATTACTAACGAAACAAGAATTACTGCTAAAAATAAGTCGAACAATACGGCGTCAACAGCCGATATGGTATTTTCCGTGCTGTCATCGGCAATAACAAATTGTACGTTGGCATCCGTATTTTTATTTTCTATTGATTTTAATTTCGCACGTACTAGTTTGGACACCTCAACGGAATTAGCATCACCTTGTTTTTTTAATAGAAGTCCAATTCCATTCTTGCCATTGTAAAGACTAACAGATGTAATTTCTTTTATGCCGTCAATTACCGTTGCTACATTTTTTACATACACCGGACTTCCGGCAACAGGCATTGCAATCTGCACATTTTCAACATCTTCAATTGTCGAAAATTTTCCTGTTAATCGAACAGAATTATTTTCGGTACTTGTCTGAACTTTTCCTGCAGGTAAATCCAATCCGGAACGGTTAATTGCCTCAACTACTTGAGAAAGAGAGACTCTATATAATTTCAATTTCTCTTGATCTACTTTAACGTGAATCTCTCTCGCTTCACCCCCAAGAAGTGTAATTTCCGCCACACCTTTTAATTGCTGTATTTGTGGTAGAAATTCATCTTTCATTTTTTGATAAAAAACCGTTGCCGGTAAATTACTTGTTGCGCTAATAGAAATGATTGGCAAATCATTTGGCGATACTTTGCTCATCACCGGACTAACAATATCCGCTGGTAAATCTTTGCGAATATTGTCAATATATCGTTGTGCATCCTGCATTGCTTTGTCCAGATCCGTTCCATATTTCAGGTTGGCGATAATAACAGAAGCATTCGGTAATGATTTTGTTACAAGGTAATCCACCCCTTCAAGGTTCGAAAGTGCATCTTCAATCTTGCGTGACACGGAAGTTTCTACTTCTTCGGGTTCTGCTCCCGGATATAAGGTTTTAATTACCACTACTGGTTGATTAAAATCCGGCAATAGTTCATAGCTTAAATTCTTATAACCGATATATCCCAATAAAGTGAACAAGCTGAATATGACAATGATCAGCGATGGGCGTTTAATTGCTATCTCTGTTAAGTTCATTTTTTTCCTTTATTCAAAAACTACGTTTGCGCCATCATATAAATTGATAAATCCGCCTCGGACAATGATATCTCCTTCACTTAATCCGTTGTTAACAATAACTTTATTATCCATCCTCTTTGAGATAGAAATAGAATGAAGCGTTGCTTTTCCGTTTTTAATCAAATACACTTGAGGTTTTACATTTGAACCAACGATTGATGAGGCTGAAATGCTAATTTGTTTTTGTTCGTTTCCTTCTTGAATGTTCACCTTACCAAACATTCCGGATTTAATTTCAAAACCACTGGTGTTTTGACCAGTAAATTGAATCGGATAACTGTTGGCATTATTTCCTTTGCTCCCGATAAGAGTTAGTCTGTATTGAAGAATCTTTTCAGGATATACGTCTGCAAAAACAGTAAAGGATTGATTCTTTCTGAATAAACGTAGATCAGTTTCAGGAACACTTATTGTGAATTTAAGAACCGATATATCTGTTATTTGAAGTAACGGAATACCAGGCGCAGCAAACGCTCCTATTTCTGATAATTTTGCGGTTACAACTCCATTAAATGGTGCGACGATTGTTGTTCTTTTGATTTGTTCTAACACACTGTTTTTTTGAATGATTGCAGATTGTAAGGCAAGTTCTACTTTTTCTAATTGCACACCCTGAACTGCTTCAGCTTTTGCAAGAACGGTGTAACGCTGTACGTCCGATTGTAAACCTTTAATTTGAACTTCCAACGATTGCAGCTGCAAATTCAGCAGCGTATTATCCAATTGAATTAGCGATTGACCTTTTTTTACCACACTTCCCGCATCCACAAAAAATTCATTTATTTTCCCTTGTACCTCAGCACTAACTCTGGTCTCTTTGTTCGGCTCAAACATACCCGTGTACGACAACATCTTGTCTATTTTTTTGTACCCAATCTTTTCTACCGATACGAATATATTTTTCTTTACATCATAACGATAGACCTTTGCATCAACGGCATTCTTATTCAGAATAAGTTTGGTAGAAAACAGTACGATCATTACTGCAACCACTGCAATTCCGATGTTTCTTTTCGTTTCTTTTTTCATTTTCATTTCCCTTTGTTATAAATTACCCGTTACTTTTTTCCATTCTAACTCAGTCATTCTAAATTTTGCCATAGCGGTTAAATAATTTGTCTGAGCATCACGCAGTGCGCTATCTGCTTGCAACACATCAGTAATACTTGCTACGCCTTCCTTAAATTGCAGTTGTGTTTGAGCATACAATTTTTCGGCGAGAGAAATATTTTCTTCCTGCATAGCAACAGTTTTTCGATGAGCAAGAAATTGGTTTTGAATATTTATTTTATCCATACCATTTTTTTCAACCGACAGTTTTTCTTTTAATGCTGCCTTTTGAAGTTCAAGAGTCTTTTGGTCTACCTTGGAACTGATTGTACCACCATCAAACAATGGGATTGAAAGTTGAATACCGATAAAACTTACCGGAAAGAATTTTTGAAATGATTTATCGCCTGTGGTAGCATAACCATTTGTACCGTACAATCCGTACACTGCAAGTGTTGGATATCGCCCTGCATAAATACCATCCATCTCGGAATGCAATAATTGCTGCAATTTTTGTGTGATGAGAATATCTGTGGAAATATTAGAATCGTCCGTCGTTAGTGTTGTTTCAGTAGAAGTACGCATTTGGATTTTTATCGAATCACTTTGAGAAATCCCTAATTGAAATTTTAAGATACCAATTATCTGTTGATAACTTGCTTCCGCAGTTGTAACTTGTGCACCAAGAATACTTTTCTGCAATTTCAATTTATCAGCATCCGTCTGTTTTGCTAATTGGTTTTGAACCAGAAGAGTTGTTGTGGCGATAAGTTGGTCGAGATTATTTATGTTCCCCTGTAAAAAGGCAATCTGATTTGCTACGATTTGAGCATTGTAGTAAACATTCGATACATCAAGCACAACATCTTCTCTCGTTTTTTTATATTGATATTCCGCTAACTCTGTACCAATATTAGCCGTTGTTCTACCGCTTAATATTGTTTGGTTGTAGATCGGCATATTTCCTTGAATGTTCCCATTCAAGACGTGAGGCACACCAAACTGAGCTTCTTTGTATGTCCCAACAGGTCCTCCAAACACAGACAAAGGCATCAATTGAGTCGGGAGATCATTGTAATAGCGATAATCTGCAGAAACAAAAAATTGCGGCAGAAGTTTTGCTGTAATTTCTTCCCGTTTATGTTTAGCTAACTCCACATCAGTATTCGCCATAAGGATGTTGGTATTCTTTTGTAGTGCCTGTGCAACACATTCCTGCAAACTGACTTCTTTTTGTTGCGCATGCGAAAACGTTACCGTAAAGAATAGAAAAACAAAAATACTATGTCGTTTTGTATTTATCATAAATTTCTAGCAATCATTGTTTGAGTTAAGTGAATATTTGCAGCTACCGTAGTATTATTGCCAAGCTTTTTCTGTTAAAATGCCGTCAAGATAAATGCGCGTAATTGATTCAACTGCACTGTCCGTTGTTATTTTGTTGTTGAATAACAGAGGGGTATTATCAACTCCCTGTAATGCGCTGATATATGCAATCAATAATACCTCTGGCTGAATTTCAGACCTTACAATACCATTTTTAACGCCCTCTTGAATAAATGTCTTAAAGCTTGCAAAAACTGTCCTGCTCCTAATATCTTCCAACCGCTTCCAAATATCCGGACGCTGTTCGCTAAGATCATCTCTGTATGGTTTGCTCATTTTCATAAATGTCGTACCGATAAGACAAAATATCTTATACAATTTATCGATGTAATTAAGAGGTGAATTAACAATCTGTTTATATCGACTGATTGCTGAAATGATATGATCTTCGATTGTCGCTTCGATCAATTTATTTTTGCTTGAAAAATGATTATAGATTGTCTTCTTACTCATCCCAAGTACGGAGGCAATTTCATCCATTGACACATTCATGAAACCATATGCAAAGAATCGCTCCTGCGCACGTTCTAAGATTCGATTTCGTACCATCAACCGACTATTCATAATCTTATTTTATTTCAAACTTTGATTTACCAAAGTGTGGATTAGATTCCCCTCCGAGAGCGGTAAAACCAGAAATAGCCAACAATACTCCCACAAATGATAAATTCCATTGGTGGTATCTTCCTATAAGGATATCAGAAATTGAGAGCGTCACAATTAACCAACCACCCAATACTATTGAAGACCAGCCTTGCCACGGACGAATTTCTTTCATCAACCATCCAACAATCGCGCTAATGATTCCGATGAAGAGATTATTCAACACACAATCCACATTCTTCATTTGTAAAAAAGCAATGATGATAAGCCACAAACCTAAACTTCCGTTGATCCATGCCTGCCACATTATTTAATTTTAACGTAGTGTTTATTTTTTGCTTCGTTGAGATATACTATTTCAACCCACCCGTAGATGATAAGGATAAAGCCTACGGTAATTGCAAGTGTCACCATAATCATTGTATTCACCATTGATAATTGTTTGTGTTTCAGAGTTACTACCTGTAATGGCAATACTCGTGCCACAGTAAATAGTGTGTATAGCAATGGAATATTTTGATTTTTATAAAAAATGGTATAAGAGGATGCGAAGAATAAGCTCGCAGTGGAATGACAATTCTACTCTAAGGTGTTACATAGTATGATTTGGTGGTGCGTAGGGAAACAACGCAGATTTATTCTTCTATGGAATCAGATTCTGGTGATTTTAATCCTAAATCTTTCATCATGTTTTGCAGCAACCGGCGATCCATACCGAGTGTACGAGCGGTTTGCGAAACATTCCAATGGTTATTTCGCAATCCTTCAAGTATGAAGTTTTTTTCAATTTTTTTTATATACTCTTCTTTTAACTGCTTTTTCATCGCAAGAAAATCTTGATACGATGAAGGGATCATATCGCTCTCACCTGCAGATTGAAGATGAAAGTCTGATGGTAATTCATCAATACCAATATATTCGCTCTGTGCACTCACCATAGAACGGACAACAATATTTTCCAATTCACGCACATTCCCCGGCCATTGGTGCGCTTTAAGATATGTCAACGTATTTGTTTCAAAACCTTTCTGATTTTTCCCAACGCTTTGGCGGTGTTTTAATAAAAAATGTTGCGCGAGCAATGGAATATCTTCTGATCGTTCTCGTAGCGGCGGAAGTTGGATGTTGACAACATTAAGTCTATAGTACAGGTCACTCCTAAAACGATTTGCTTCTACTTCAAATTTCAGTTTTCTATTTGTTGCGGCAACAATACGAAAGTCGAGTGAAACCTTTTCGCTGCCTCCAACACGAACAATAACTTGCTCTTCAATTGCCCGTAAAAGTTTCACTTGCAGATCAAGCGGCAATTCGCCGATCTCATCAAGAAAAATTGTGCCATGGTTTGCCTGTTCAAATTTTCCAATGCGTCGAGCATTTGCACCGGTAAATGCGCCACGTTCGCTTCCGAAAAATTCGCTTTCCAGCAGTTCACGAGGTATTGCTCCACAGTTCACCGCAATAAATGCCTGCGTTGCCCGAGGACTCGAATTGTGCACAGCACGAGCTATGAGCTCCTTCCCGGTTCCTGTTTCCCCTTCGATTAGAACAGTAAAATTTGTTGATGCAACTTGCTCAACTGACTTCAACACTTTCTGCATTTTTGTATTAGCAGTGAGTATGTTCGACATAGCTTCGATTGTACGCAACTGCATTCGTAAATGACTATTCTCTTGAATCAGTTTAACGTGTTGGATAGCACGGTTCAATGCAACATCAAGCTGATCAAGATTCACAGGTTTTACAATGTAATCAAATGCACCTTGTTTCATCATCGCTACCGCACTCTCAATGGTGCCATAGGCGGTCATGATAATAACAGGAATTGGATGGACACTTTTTTGTACTTCCTTTAGAACTTCCGTTCCGTCAATATCGGGCATCTTCAGATCGGTGAGAACGATATCAATCGAATTTGACCGTAATATTTTTAGAGCTTCACGACCATTCTCCGCTAAATGCAGGGTATATGAATTCTGGAGATTGATTTGAAGAATACGGCGAGTTTTTTCTTCGTCATCCACAATAAGGATTGATGCACTTTTCATCGTTTACTTCCGTCAATCGGTAATTCTATATAAAATATTGTACCGGTATTGTCCGACGTAAAGGTAACTATTCCTTTAATCAAATGTATCATCATATATACAATTGACAATCCCAGACCCGTTCCGATTTTTTTTGTCGTAAAGAATGGATCAAATATTTTATGGTGATACTCTAATGGAATGCCCGGTCCATCATCGTGAATCTCAATGATTATGGTGTTTTCATTTTTATGCTGAGCCATAATTGTCAGGGTACCACTGTTACTCATTGCTTCAATCGCATTTAATCCTAAGTTTATTATACTGTGCTCAAGATGGTGCGGAGACGTAACGATTTCGATCGATGAAGATGAAATCTTTTTTACAATAGTAATATTCTTTTCAATCGAACGGGGTTGGAGTGATCGAATAACACTATTAAATATCTCTTCAAGATGTATTGTTTCCCAAATAGGCGAGTGCGGTTTTGCGAATTGAAGAAATGCATCAACAGTATTGCTTAGTCTATTTGTCTCTTCAAGAATATATTTTCCGGTTTCTTTGTGAATTTCAACAGCTTCAGGATTACGGAGAATTGTCTGAGCAGATGTTGCAATAATGTTGAGTGGGTTACGAAACTCATGTGCTATTCCGGCTGTCAATCGACCAAGCGCAGCAAGTTTTTCCATCTGTGCAGCACGAATCTCGTCGGAACGTACTTTTTCCATCAAGACATTCCGCTCTACAACAACGGAAATAGAGTTTGAAAATATTGTTAAAAATTCAGTCTCTTCAATTGTATAGTCTTTTCCCGATGCGATTGGTCCAGTCAATAATATTCCCATTACACCTTTATCGGCGCGAAGGGGTATTAAATAGCCACCGTCATAATTTTGAAGAATTTGCCGATTATAAACAGAGCACTTTTGCAATAGGTCTTTTACTTCAAACAATTTTTGTTCGCTCACAGAGAATACTGGATATTCGCCGTCAATCAAAAGTATTTTCTGCAAATTATCGACACCCCTAAATTGTCCGGAACCATCAGGATCTATCAATATTTCAGCTCGAGATACCATTAACGCTTCCCTTAAAAATACCGTTACAGCCTGTGTGAAATCCGTAATGTTGGACAGTTGAAATGCTTCACGTGAGAACTGAATAAATTTTTGCCGATAACGAAATATGTTTTGGGAAAAAATATGTTCAATGAGTGATTCAACCCGATTGACAAGTGGTCTAAAAATAAAGGATAGTATTACTATTATGAGAATATCAAATACCAGTGAGGTTATTTTGAATCGCTCTCCAATGACCTCCGTTATATTTTTTATTATTATGAGGTAAAAACCAAATACTAATGCCGTAACGGATGAATATGCGATTCCCTGCTTGCCAATTCTTCTGAGAATCAGAAGTCTATTCCCAAGGACAACAAAAGCAAAAAAGAGACTTATCGAAACAAACAATGCACGAGAGGCAAAAAAATATATGTTGTGATTTTCACGACCTATATTAAGTGAAATGAGAAGGAGGGCAAAGCCAATTGTTCCAAATAAAATAAAAATAATTTGGAATCGTTGTTTACGTTCTGTCGAAGATTTTAATTGAAAGAGTAGATTTCCGATACCCCAAACTATATTGGTAAATACAGTTGCATACATAGCTCCATTCAGTATACCGCCAAATATATTGACAAAATAAAAATTCACATATATGCCATCAAATCGTTGCAACTCAATTGGTTGAAAGACTTTGATTCCTGAAAGGAATGAGAATATGAGCGGAAGGATCAAAAACAACGGTCGTATAGAAAAACGGTCAAATCGAGAATGAATTGATAGAGGAAAAGAAAATGACAACAGAAGAAAAAAAGTAGATGCAAACAAGAATACAACAACAATTATCATTGCACCAATCGCCGCAATTTCGAGGGTTGAGCTGTTAATTACAATGATATCAGCTACATTCCAAAGAGCAAAACACGATATTACTAAACTGAATAGTCTGTGGGCGTGACTCTTCGGGTTATCTAAAACAACAATGATAACGAGGGATATGTTTATTGCGAACGCTAACAGCGACGGAAGCGAAAAGGGAGACACGATGTTATTTACCTTCGACGTTATGTATTATTAAAATAGTATTATTTATAGCCACATCAAACTGAAGAGATTTTTGATTACTCAGACACTGCTTGTAGTGTAGATTTATTTGCAAAAATGGTTAACAATGCCATTACGTTTGCTAATTCCGCGAGAGAATTACACTGTGAAACTAATAGAATAATGGATCTAGCGATCTAAATAATTGTCGGAAATAATAATTTAGGTTTCGATATAGGAGATAAAATTAAAAATAAATTTGGACTTGACCTGTGTCCGAGAATTGTTCGTTCTTGCTCGGACAGACTATTGAGGAAGTTGGTGGTGATCGCAAAATCGATCAGTGTCGTGTATGTGTTAAGCACAAGATCTCATATGGTCTGAGTATTATCATTCGACTTTGGCTGCTCAAGATATTGTCTGCCCGGTTGATTGAATGCATCAATGGTACGCTTACCAACTTCTTTTGCTGGGAACGCGATACGCTTATTTAATTCCTTGCTTCTGTAATGCATATGGTTTTTCATGAGTCCTGTAGAACGACGATCTCCTAATCGCTCCTCTTCCTTCCAAACCATCGTTATTGACCTGCCCCCAAAAATGCGAATCACAATGAACTTCGTAAAAAGTATATAACGGATCAAAGGAGGCAGATATGTCCAATAATAAAATTGAATCAATTAAAATATTTTAGATTTTTACCTTGCTACACTTTGCGTCGAGTGGTATATTAAAACTGAATTCAATGTTGCTGTCGAATTGCTAACAGACTGCTAACAACTCACCAAAAAATCGACCTTAAAACGGCGAATCTGATTCAAAAACGCCTAATAAGGATTTTTTCAAGCTTGGTATACGGGTTCGATTCCCGTTGGGAGTACAAAAACAACAATTCCTGCTAAATGCAGGATTTGTTGTTTTAAAAGGTAGTTGTTCTAAAAACATCTCTTAATTCTATTTTTTTGTCTTAAACAAAATCACTATCACAAATATCATCACTATTGCACACAAAACAATGATCTTGTTGTATTGAATATTTTCAAATATCGTTCCTGCTTGTCTAACGGAAGAAGAATGAACACCAAACTTCTCTCCTAAGGACCGAATGTTTAATAAATGTATAACCGGGATTCCCTGTTCTGAAACTCTAACAATCACGCCTCGCTCTTTTTCAAAACAGGAGAACAATGTTTCATGAAATCCATTCGGAATTGATTCCCCATGCGGGCAATTTCCAAGGATAGCGTGGCTCCCTCCAATATTGATCAACAATGATATCTTTGCTTGTTGGAATAATTGCAATCGTTTGTTGATTGCTTCCTGAAATGTTTCTGGAATGAACATTCGCACATTGTTTCGTTCTGCCGCGTCAATTAGAAAACCTTTCCCATTATCAAACAATCCCGCACCGGAATCACCTTCTGCCCCCGGCGTTACCAGCGATGAATGATATTTCATCCCGTCTTGTTGCAAGATATTTTCCATATCAAGCCAAGTCAATTCCGGTCTGTTTGCGCCGTATGAAGATGCACCGATCGAACTTACGATCATCGCCTTAGTCTTCAGAGTTTGCAACGCTGCAATGGTTGATATGGCAAGTCCCGGAAACGATCCGGACATCGTCACAGCAACGGTTTTTGTCGAATCGATACCTGCATCAACAAGATACCGAACAATCAGCGCTGCAAAATTCGGATTCGTGGAAAGTTCTTTCGATTCCAATACACCAAGCGTTGTCGTGATGGGTGAATAATCAATTCCGATTACACCGTTATGCGGTGTTGAAAGATCCTTCTCAGTTGACAATCCTCTTACAGACACAACGCTATCGATACTCCCCATCCATTGTTCAGAAAGTAAAACGGCATAATTCATTTCTTGTTCGGCAGGATGAACTACAGTTGATTTTCCGAAACGGTCCACAAGGAAAATCAGGGTCAGTGAAATGAGGGCCGCGAGAACAATATTTTTCCGAGAGATCATTGTATAAGCAGTAGTATCATATAGACAATCGCCATAACGATAACAATACTGGAAAGTGTCGGAATAATTTTTTGGCGTGTCATCTCATTCCCTATGAGACCGGGAATGACATATCCGATAGAATGAAGATCGAACTGCATGAGAGGAAGCGGCTGAATAAAATGGTCAACCGTCAGCTTACAACAAAAACCTAACACCAATGCAAGAAGGAGTTTCCTGCGTCCATACACAAGAAGATATCGGGATAGAAACTTTAGTACGCCTGTGACAATCAATGCAAGGACGACTGTAACAATGATCTTGGAGGGTTCATGGATGAACAATGCAAAATATCCCGGTGCAACAACTCCTCCCGGCGAAATTCCGATGAATTCGTAATAGAGAAACCCGACTATTAGTCCAATAAACAATACTTCAATGATCATACGGGGGTACTTTCTTTTGTAATGCCGTGAAGATGGAGAATCCATCTCCTGCATAATTCCCTATACCTATTGCAAGCGTTTCTTCTGTAACCATCGAAATGAGTTCTACTTTTGCATTCACGGATTGTTCTGAATTCCATTCTTGAATTTTTTCTTTTGGAACACCGAACTTTTTTAATGTTGAAACTACATATAATGAATGTGTTCCGGTAACGATCACTCTCCATACATCATCCTTATGATTGGCACACCATTGCGCAAACAGTTTTGAACGGATCGGCCTGTCTGCACGGGTGTTTAATATGATGACGATGTTCTTTGCGTATGGAACTTCTTCTTTCCAATAATTCAAAGCTGTTTCTGCGGAAGGGGTGTCGTTGATTGCAAAACAATTAATAAAATGGACTCTTCCATTGTTCGTTTCGATTTCGATGCGATCTTTTTCTTTAGCATCGATCTCTCGTTGAATTGCCTGAAGAGCAACTGATTTATCAATTCCGAGCATTGATGAGACAGAAAGTGCGATGGAGATGTTTTCTTGATCCGCTGACGAGCAGTTTTCCAAATCTAACGATGAACCTTTGACATATTCGATCGTGCTGCGTTGACGGTTAGCGCAGAGTTCTAAAAATTCTTTACGATCGCTTTCATGCATGAAAACTGTTGTCTTGCTTCCAATGGAATGACTCATAGCCGCAATTCGATCCGCATCGGTTTCCCCCATTTGTTCAATATGATCTTCGCGGATATTTGTGATGACCGTGATGGTGGGCTGAAGGATCTTTGATTCAATCTCCTGGTTTTCGGGAGTAAGAGACATACATTCGAGGACGATCGAATCCGCATCAGAGCGTTTCGCTTTGGAAAGCATTTTTAATTGTTCTTGAACCCGAGGCGGACCAACCCGCTTCAAACGCAAAGAGGTTCCATCGGGGGCAATGATCGTTGGAATTATTCCGGTGATCTTCGCAAATGGCCGTTTTCCGGCCGCACGAAGCGCAGCAGCAATATATCGTGTTACGGTTGATTTGCCGCGGGTACCGTTGACAAGGATTCTTATTGGGAGTGTACGAATGGCCCGTTGGATAACATATCGTTCAACAAGAAGTACGATAAGGCACAATGATAGGATAATAAATGGAAGTAGATGCAAAATTCAATAAAAATTTAGTTTTACAACAGGAACAGTTCAATACTGTTCCAAATAAACCATGGAAAATCTAATTTTGCAATACCTCGTTATCCGTCAAAAACCAATTGCAACGCCGCCGCGACGCGGATCGGCCGAACCGAAATAGGTATTTGTTGATTGATCGAATAAAATGAGCTGGGCACCGCCGAAGAAAAGATCAAAATCACCATATAACCGCAGTTGATGTCCTTTTTTCTTCAAACCATCCTGCACTTCCTGGCTGATCCGTGATTCTAAATGGAAGTAATCATCAAATTTTTGGACAAAAAACCGCGGGGCACGATTTGCTTCACCAGCATCCATTCCAAAATCGATGACATTGGCAATCAACAATATGATCGTTGCTTCAATACGTGCTGCACCGGGGGAACCGACAGTCATAAATGGTTTGCCATCTTTAAGAATGATCGTCGGTGCGATTGAACTGCGAGGTTGTTTGTTCGGTTCAACGGAATTGATGGACGAGGTGGTTGAAAAATTTGCCATTCCGCAATTCAAAAGTACTCCTTCAACAGTCAATCCGGATCCGAAGAATGTTCCAAGGGTCTGCGTCAATGAAACAAGATTCCCATCTTTATCTGCGATAGAGAGATGAGTGGTGTGTCCACCATGCTCAAATGGATTTTCAACAAGTGCATATAATTCAGCATCAATATTTTGGATCAATGAATTGAACAACATCCCATCATCTTTATCCTTGTCCGATTGCTGCGGCTCTGCATTTTTCTCTGGTTCATCATCACCCTCTTCGGTTTCAACGCGTGCTTTTTTCACTTTTTTCTTAGGACCCCAATTGTCAAAGATATCGTCATTCTTGTTTTTATATGAAGATCGTTCATCATCGGCATCATCATTGATATTTTCACCCTCATCCGTTTTGCTCTTTGGAGGAGAGAATTTTTTTGAAGGTGAACTCCCGTCATAGCTCATCGGATTTCCCGCCGCTGTTTTCCGATATTCACGAGGGTCTGCCGCGGCAAAATTGATGTCCTGAAAACGTGAACGAGCAAAATCTTTTGATGCGAGCCCATTCACCGGAACGTGAGTGAAACGGGGATCAGAAATAAAAGCAGCTCGGTCTGCATAGACTCTCCGCATCGTCTCCGCAATAAGATGCGCACTTTCTGTATTCGTGGAATATTGTCCAAGTTTTTTTAAATCGGTATTCTCAAGAATATTCATCGCTTCAACAATTGAAGATCCGGATTGCGGCGCGTTCGCCGAAATAATATCAAAACCCCGATATGTTCCGCGAACCGGTTCTCCCAGTTGTGCTTTATAATTCTTCAAATCATTTAACGTTAACGCACCGCCATTGTCGTTCACTCCTTTTACCAATGCTTCTGCAACAGGTCCCTCGTAAAATCCTTTACTCCCTTGATGCGCAATAGCTTTCAGTGTGTTTGCTAATGCAATCTGACGCAGTGTGTCTCCTTCCGCGATCGGAAAACCTTCCGGGAGATAAATCTCCGATGTCGAAGGGTATTTTTGGAGTATCTCGTTGTTGTCCAATATTATTCTGGCGAGTGTTTCATCAATTGGAAATCCAATTTCAGCATAACGAATTGCGGGACCAAGAACGACAGAAAGAGGAAGTGTTCCGTATTTTTCCAATGCAGTTGTTAATCCTGCAACAGTACCTGGGACAAGGATCGCTTTTGCAGAACGGGAATCCGTTTTAGAGTTGTAGTTGACACTGTTGATATCCTCTGATGCCTGCTGATAATAATTGATGTAGATCGATTTTTTTTCTTTTTGCAGATAGATTACCATCGCACCGCCGCCGCCAATCCCTGAACCATCACTTTCAACAACCCCTATCGCAAAAGCCGCTGCAACAGCCGCATCAACTGCATTACCGCCTTTGCGAAGAATTTCAATGGCTGCTTTTGATGCCAGCGGATGCGCTGTCGTTGCCATGGCCTCTTTACCGACTGCAACTTCACCTTTCGCCGCAATACTTTCTGTCTGAGCAAAGAGGGAGGTAATAAGGAAAAATGATATTACTATTTGTAAAAAATGACGATTCAATTTCATAACGATACTCCGGTTAATCATTTCAAATCAAAACACAATTATTTCTTGTTGAACGAACCTTCTAACGGCTTCATTGCTTCTGCAATCTTTTCAACAATATCGATCCCGATATTTTGTTTTGTGGCAATATCAGAGAAGAAATTATCTTCATTACCTTGTTTCACAACAATCAGGTGCTGAGAAACTTCTGCGGCGAGTTTGTTGAAATCATCTGATTGCTGACCGCGACGAGGTTTTCCGCCAATATGCAATAATAAGATTTTGATCTTTTGCTTTTCTGCAGCGGCAATCACATCTTTCACGCGGTTCATCTCTTGTTCACGGCTGATTCCGGCAGCACCTAATCCTTTTGAACTGAAACCGGGAACAATTATAAGCGTTTTTATTCCGGATATATCTGATGCGGTCGCTTTTGGAGCAACTTTCGCTTCTAATCCTACTTTTTTGCACAACATAGATGCCATGGTTACATCGGCGCTTTGCCCTGCTGAGGTGATCAAAATTGGTTGATCGAATTTAATTTTGGATTGTGCAAATGCCGAATTGATGCCGTAAACAACGAATAAACAAGTAACTGCTGCAATACCTACTAATTTCATAAAAACTCCTTTGCATTGGTAGAGATGAATGATTCTGTGCTATTTCAAAAATTTTCCGACACCATGTGAAAGAACATCTGCATATTCGGGTATATGTTCCAATAAAACCGTTTGCTCTGGAAATTGTTCGTTGTATGATTCCACCAACCTCCGAAAACCCTGCAGGTGTCGTGCAACGCGAAGCGATAACGGTTCTCCTTCTAATCGATACGTGATGCGAACGGTGCCAAGCTGGGCAGCTGTTTGGTAAAATTGATCTTCACCATTCAGGATCAACTGTTCATTCGTAATTCCCCGAAGCCTCCCTTGTATGGGGTTGCTTGTTTCCATTAAAATTGGAATCACAGTCGAAGCATCACCCCATTCGCGATGACTCAATCCGTGGAAATTCTTAGGTGAAGTTTCCAGTGAATATTTCAGATCCTCGATTTCAAGGTTCAGCACGGCATTCGCGGCGATATCATTCCCTTTTTCATGCGCAATGATCGCATTGATGATCATAACTTCCGGTGCTGCTTCATGCAGATCGAATGCGATCGTTACGTTTTCCTTTTTGATCAGTTCAACAAATGAATATCCCACTTGTTCCATAAAACTGCCATGCGGTCGTCCCGGATAGGAGCGGTTCAAATTTCTGCTTTCCATACCAGAGAGCTGTTGCCCTGACGGAAAATGTCGATAGACCAGTGGATCGGGCCATTGATGAAGCGGATTTCCGCCTCGTGAACCGAAACGAAATGTACGATCACCGCTTTGTGTTTTCAATGTAAAATGCGTTGGGCACCCTTCTAGTGGATCGGTTGACGTAAATCCGCTTGCACAAGCCTGAGGGACTATGATGATCCGACCTTTTGTTGGCTTTATATTTTCTACAAGAACTGTTGCAGCAATAAAACCAGCTGTTTCATTCGGATGCGTTCCACCGAGAAGCAGCACTGTTGCTCCGGGTTTACCGCTGTCGTAAAAATAAAGCGGCGTGTCACCGGGTGTTCCTTTGATTGAACTGCAATAGTCGCTTAACATTCCTTTTTTGGTCAATGCAGCAGATGGGAAAAGAGTATCTTCCTGATGCATTGAAAGAAATTCCTTTGATGCAACAAAAGAGCAAATGCCCATTATGAATAAAAATACAATTGCAATGATATAATGTCGCTGCATATTATTTTATCTGTAATACCCGTAATACTAATGGAACAAGAATGATCGCCATTGCTAATTGGTGTTTCCAATTTTTTTCACGAAACATTTCTGCAAAAATGATTGTCGCAATCACTGCGGTAATAATTATATAGAGATAGAACATCATGACACTTCCTTATTCTATTGTAATAACGAACCTATGTCGGAGGCATAGATGATTGCAAGAATCCCAACAAGTATAGAAACAACGATCGGAATAGCTGCTGCTTTTAGTATCTGAAAATGATTTTTGATTCCCAACAGCTGCGCTGCAAAGACGCACAATAATGACGGCGGGGGCATGAGATCACCAATTCCTGCAATCAATGAAAGCGCCGATGTAACAACGATCTCATTTCTACCGAGAAATACAAACACTAGCGGGACTCCGATAACCGATGACGCTGCGTATGCAGAACCCATTGAAGGCATGATAAGCGCGATTCCGACATACAATAATTCCGGAGGGAGCTGCAAAGCGCTGAGAGCAATGTAACCACGCACACCAGTCAATGTCATGATCTGCACGAACATTCCTACTCCGACCAAAATACCAAGCACCGGCAACGATTCACGGATCGCGGTGCGTGCAACGTTCATCACTGCCACTTTTTTACCGGTCCACAAACCGCTGATTGCTCCGATCATAAAGATCAGAGGAATCCCGATATCAGGTATAACATCCGGAGCAACACGAATTCCAGTCATTAACCCGATAACTATGATCAACGGAATGAATAAGCGAATTCCATACTCTGAATAGACAGAGGGAGGAAGTTTTGCCAGAATTACATTCACATCGATCTTTTTTACATAACGAAATCGAATATAGAGAGCAGTAAACACTGCCAGCGGAAACGTCAGTAATATCAACGGTTTTTCAAACCCGACATACGGCATATCTACGCCGCCACCAATGATCATTACAGGAATATTGATCGGGGGTGCGATCATTCCAAATACCGCCATCATAGCAATAAAGGCACCGACAGAAACCGCCGGAATTCCCATTCCAACTAATGCCGGTGCAACAAGCGCACCCGTTGTAAGTATACACGCCGACGATAAACCGGTCAACATTCCCGGAAACATAACAAAGAACGCTACGAATATCATGAGCACTGTTGGATAACGATACAACGATTTGATCATTCCATAACTGATCGTTCCTAACGCACCTGTCGCTTCAACAACTTTCATAAAGATCATCGCCGTTGAGATAATGAGCACTGCATCCAGATAACCAAATGATCCTTCCACAAGATGTCGAACGGGTATTCCCTGACCGCCAACTAGTGCACCAATGATCGATGCAGCTGCCATCGCGACACCGGATGGAAGTTTTAACCAAAAAACACCGGCGGCAAAAACCACTAACATTGAAATCAATATGATCAATTCGATCTGCATGTAAATTTCCTATTTCAAAAAAAGGACCTTTCGAACCATCGATGAACCCCCCGCATCTAAACGAACAACGTACACACCGCTGGGAAGTGTTGCTGCATCAAACCTTGTTTGATATAACCATCCGCCGAGTGCATTGCCGTTAAAAAGTTCGGCGACTTGTTGACCGATAGAATTGAATACGCGGACGATTGCAACGCCATCGCGCGGCGTGGTAAATTCAATTGATGTTGAAGGATTGAATGGATTCGGGTAATTTTGGAATAGCATCAACTCTTTCGGCATTGCACCGACATCGATAGTGATATACTGTGTATTCTTTATTGCCCCGCCTGAATCTAATTGCTTAATCCGATACACATATTTTCCGCCGATCGAAACTTTATCATTAAGAATATATTTATGCGGAGCATTCGAAGTTCCGTTCCCTTTTACAAATCCAACACTGATCCACGATGTTGGAAATTCTAATTCCGCACCCCGTTCAATTTCAAATCCATGATTTGAAATTTCCGTGGATGTTTTCCATTCAATTGTCACATTAAATTTATTCGAATATCCGACAATGTGATTCATTTCCACAGGCAAAGGATTATCCACTGTTGCACCGATTGCAAATTCGGAAAATCCTGATAATCCTATTCTTCGAACAGTTGGTGAAGAGTTTGTTCCTACTCCAATAGCGTGCGCACCATCCAACAACCATGGGTTTCCTGTCGACCGTTTAATAATTCGTAATGATGTATAATCCGAAATACCTGATATCCCGTTCGAAGAAAGGGCAAGAGAATAGATCCCTTCTGTCAATCCGTTTGCCGCGGTTAATGTCCAATACCCATCAGCTGCAATATTGACTATGGAACTACCGGCATCATCCAAGGGTAATCCGTTCGAACTGGGAGATTCATCAGTAAAAAATGCAGACAATGTTCCGCCAGTTGACGGTGCTGAAGTAAAACTAACCGCTGCCGGACGGGTTTTTGAGATAGTTCCAACCGGAAACAAAGTTGAATCAGTCGTTGAAGCAGCGAACCAGCGCCTGAAATTTCCTAATATTACACCCGAAGAATAATTCAACGTTCCGAGAACTGCCGTCGATGAACCAAGAGAAAGAATATTCGTTCCGGTAGAGATTGTATCGTTTTGTAATTTCAATACTCCGTTTACCGAAAGAACTTGTGATAAAGAAGTTAAGCTTAACGTTCCATCAGAAATTTCCAATGTGTCAGAGATTGTTCGTGCAGAAGAAAGATTCCACGATTTAATTCCTTCAGATGAAATTCCAAGAGAAGAGTAATTCATATCTTTGATCGTTTGTCCGGAAGGACCACTGTACACCACTTTCCCATTGTTGGTGAATGTAAGGGGTGGGAATGCATTTGTCGGATCACTGCTGAGAATGTATTTACCCCCCTGCTGTAAATTCACGACGGCTGTTGTAGATTCCCAGAATGGAGCCGTGCTTTGCACTTCCAACTCGCCGCCTGCTTTCACAGATACTGTTCCGGAGTTGAAATTTTCCGTTGAGCTATTACTAAAACTTGCTGCGATGAGTCTACCGCCTGACTCGATATCAATCCCACCAAAGTTCAATCCGTTGGACGATGTTGATCGCATCAATGCCGTTCCAAAGATGAAGACTTTGCCGATCCTTTTTGTTTCAATCCCTGAATTAGAAGCCCGGCGAATATGCGAAGCCCCGCCTGCCATTGTAAACGTTCCACCGGATCGAATGATCAATGCAAATGAACTTGCAGTGCCTGCATAATTTCTAGATTCAATATCATCAGTCGATGCCACTTCGAATATTCCATTCACAATCTCCAGTGTGTCACCAATTCCAAAGCGCATATTGCTCCCGTCTGTCGTTACCTTTCCACCATTTTTATCCACTTTGATATAATTAAAGGAGGTAGAAAATGCCGTTGTGCTCCACTGCCTCATCACCTGCGTCGCACTTCCTTTGAAAACTATCCTACTGTTTGTACCCCACGCTGACACCGCCGTATGAGTAACATCGAACAATGTAAAATCACCGTATACACTCAACACACTTCCTGATGAAAACGAGAGTTTTGAGGTAGTCGCGCCAAACGAGATGGAATTACATTCTGCTGAAGAAATATTTATTGTAACGATCGCTCCCGAATTGACAAAGACATTATTACTAAATGTTGGAGTTGATGCTGAACCAGCAGCGCCTCCGGATGTTGTCGCCCAAATTGCACCGTCCCAATTCCCCGTTGCAACTGCATACCGTGTACCTGAAGAATTATTGCCGATAGTTGAAGTATAACCATTGATGTCCGAGATCGTCACAGAATCAATCGAACCTAATTCACTTTGCTTGATCCAGAAACGAATGTTCCGGTTGGAAGAGTCTTGTGTAAATGAATAGGGATCGATGAATACATTATTAAAGTTAGCGTTGTCGTTATCAACAGGATCGATCCCTGTACGAGAATTGAATCCAATGGTTCGCGTCGCCGATGATCCATAGATAGCGATTCCGTCTAAATCCAATTCCGTATCCGGTGAGGTCAACAAAACGAATGAAGAATCATTGCTCGTTCCAAAACTGATGGAATATAGATTGTTGTTTGCATACGGTAACACTTCAAATGGATTTTTCGCTTTATCCTTGTTGATGGATGTTCCGGAAAGATTCTTATACAGCTCAAAATGACAATGGATGGTATTGATCCCAACTCCCGATTTCCCCATGAAACCAATAGTATCCTGTGTAGAAACCGAATCGCCGATACTGAGATTGGTATTATACGCATTCAAATGGAGATAGGCATTGTGCTGCGGTTGTCCATCAGCAGAATCAATTTGAACAAGAATCCAATTCCCATTTCGCGAAAGCCCTGAACTTGCCGTAATCGTTGTATCTTCTCTCCGTACAATCACACCGGCGCGAGCAGGATGAATAGGAGTGTTCAAGAGATCCGGAAAATCGATACCGCGGTGAAAGTCATACACACCGTTTAATTTCCGTGGACCGAATGCCGCAGCAGGATCAACATAGGTTGTTGTTCCTGTCGTTGGAAAAACTGCATATACAACTTTAAAAACAGAATTACTGGAATCACCAACAGAATTATTCTCTGTATCTATCACTCGAATTTTTCCCCGCCATGTTCCAATCGTTGGAACAGTCCAGGTAAACGATCCGTCATTCGTTGTACTCGATGCAATATTATTCCATGTTGAACCATTATTGATCGAATATTCCAACTTTACAGTGTTGATCAAACCTATTGATGTCCAGGTTATATTTTGTGTGCTCCCCGAGATTAAATTATCTCCTCCATTGTGCGATGTAAGTGTTAATCCATCTACCTCAAATGTCGCTTCAATGGCGTCGGAAAGTTTTTTCCTGTTTGTGTTATTATTGCGAAGTCCTGTTAATGCCTGTTCGATATGAAGAAATCTTCCATTTGCCGAAGAGGGAGAAGAATTACAAGGATTTGCACTTCCATTGATGAAACGACCTTGTGTATTGGTTGTTCCGGTCAACGATGTCCATGCAAGATCGATATGAGCAACTTTGAATTCCAATGTGTTATCTATTAACGCCAATTCATCACGTACATTAACAAGCCAGTCAGTGCCGGTTGGAGCAGTCGTCCGTCCGTTTCCCATGATCACATCAGGGTCTCCGATATCTTTTCCAAATCCATGATTTTGGATTACGATCATCTGGGAAATAGTAGAATTCATTGTCACCGTGGCCTGGTATAACGGACCATTCACGACGTGAGCCTGATCGGAGACTTTATAATTTCCACCACAAACATCGGTTGTACCTGCGCACGTTGTGTTTGTCGTACTATTGCAGCGGTGCGTTCCACTAACATAAAAAGCGCGTGCACCGACATTGCGGAAGATCAGAATTCCTTGTTGACCTGTGTTCGAATCATATAATGGATGAGGAGATTGAATGAATAACTTTCCTCGTTTTGGAGAAGGGTTATAGACAAATGTTCCCCAGTAGTTAATGGAGGCGGCAGTCTTTTCAAGGATATAATACGTAATAGCTGGTGAAGAACTTGTATGGGTGAACTTTACAATGCGGTATGCAATCGTGCTCGCGCTATCATTCGCCGCAGAATAATTCCCTTCAGCGATCTTTGTTATTGTGTTACTCCATGTTGCCAAATCCAATATCGAGGGAATTTGATATTTATTTGAATCCGCCGCACTTCCTGTCGGCATTGCGTTGATCAGACTGTCAACATGTGTTTCAATGTTTCCGCTCATATTGATTTGAGCAAAAACAGTTGTAATTGCGACAACGCATAAAAGAGATATTTGGCGTAAGAATTTTTTCATTCTCAAATAATTGTAGACATTGTTATAAATGTGAACGACAGGCTCTGCTCCAGAGGCGGAGCCTGTCGATTCATCATTTTTATTTCATTAAAACCATTTTTTTCAATTCAACAAAACTTCCCGCTTGAAGCTGGTAAAAATATATTCCGCTGGAAAGATTTGAAGCCTCAAATTTCACTTCATAACTTCCTGCTTCTTTAACTTCGTTCACTACTATGGCAACTTCTCTTCCGAGAGCATCATATATTTTAAGAGAAACAAAGCTGCTGAATGGCAACTGATACCCTATGACCGTAGATGGATTGAATGGATTGGGATAATTCTGTGTCACCGCAAACTTCTGCGGAGTTTGAGAAACCATTGTTTCAATAGGGTCACAATAATTGAATTTCCCGTTACGATCGATCTGTTTTAATCGATACGAATATTTCCCTGAACTGAGGTTCTTATCAATGAAGGAATACTCCTTGGGTGAGTTGATAGTTCCATTTCCCTCAACAAAACCAACCTTGCTCCAAGAAAGTGTTGATGATTGATTGTTGAAGACCGCTCGTTCAACTTCAAATCCATAATTGTTTTGTTCAGTCGCCGTTTTCCATGTCAACATCACTGCCTTTCCTGAGAAAACTGCATTGAACGATATCAATTCAACTGGAAGCGGCGAATCTTCGTCGGTTACTGTCCAGTCTGAAAAAGAGGTGGTTGATACTGTAAATGTTCTTGGATCGGATCCGGAAACATCTACTGCTGAACCGATAGGATCCCATGTAGAACCATTGTACCGCACCGCCTGTGCTTTGTTTGCACCAATGAATGTTTTTCCATTATCATCGGATGACACCCACGTCAACGTTAGATCCCGTCCTCCTGTGGGAGGATTATCGGAAGCGATCGTCCATCTACGGGCAATGCTTTGATTTCCAGAAGTAACAATTCCACTAGCACCACTTACACGAGTTACACTAACATTTCCAAGATCATCAGGTCCACTTGCCAATGAAATACCGATTCCACCAATTGTTGACGCACCTGTTCCGACAGCTTGTGTTGTTGCAAGATTGCCAATAACGTATCGTCCGGCTGCTTCGCCCGTCATTGATGCCATTGAAGCTAATGTAAGTGTGTTTGTATTGGTAGTAATTGAACCTGCGCTTGCGCCAAAAGTTAATGTCCCATTCACTGTTGCGTTTGCTCCAAGTGTCATCCCCTGTGATCCAACGATATCAAGATTATTCAAGACAGAAGAAGATGACGGGAGTTCAGGTCCAGAGGTAACATTTGATGCAGTACTTGTATATCGAATGTTTACCGTAGGGCCATATGTTGGAACATTGGTGATTGTTCCCGTTGCGCGTGAAACTGTTCCGCCGTTCGCAAGAGCTAACGTAATATCTGCGTCACTATTATCTACAGATCCACTTGTCAGACGAATTGTGCTATTCACGTTCACTGTCTGTGCTGATGCTGATGTTAGAACAAATTTTGCACTATTATTTACTTCTAAACTTTCTGCAATTGTTCTTGTTGCTGCAACTGTCCATGTTTTTGAACCGGTTCCGTCTCCCGCAAAACTAACTTCCAGTCGATGATAATCCATGTCAAGAATTGTTTGGCTGCCGTCCAAGGCGGATCGGGAATACCGAACTGTTCCATTATTTGTAAAAACGGGGGGAAGTGTTGTTGTGGATGATTTCGTTTCAAAAGATCCTCCGGCGTTAACAACCACAGTTGTTGCTGTGGTTGTATTGTTGTACCACACATTTGTCGTTGTAGTGTTTTCTAATACACCGCCGCTTTTAATTGTAACTGTGCCGGGATTGAATCGGGCTGAGGACCATCCTGTTAAGATTCGAAGTGTCCCACCATTTTCAATATTGACTCCTGAAAAATTAAAAAAATTTGAACTTGTTGTTGCGAATTCAACAGTGCCATAAATAGTCATTACTCCAATTTTTTTAGATTCTTCAGTTGTATTGGAACTGCGACGAATATGACTTGCTCCTCCACTGGTAACGAATGTTCCGCCGGATTGTATTGTAAATATTGGAGATGATGCGGTACCTGAGAAGGTCCTTCCTTCTATGTCATCAATAGCTGCCAATGTAAATGTGCCGTTGATGATTTCTAAACTAGTTCCAATGCCGAGTCTCATATCAACACCACTGGTAGTCACCGATCCGACAGATTTATCTACAACTATCTCATTAAATGAAGTTGAAAATCCGGTCGTGCTAAATCCACTTAATGTCTGTGTTGCCGCACTTCCGGTAAACTTCACTTTTGCTCCTGCTGTCCAAGCTGAAAATGCTTGATGGGTTGTTGAAGCAATCGTAAAATTTCCATAAATGCTCAAAACACTGCCTGCCGAACCCATATCCAACTTTGCAGTTGCATCGCCAAATGAAATATTCGCACATTGTGCCGTATTATCATCCACCGTTACAGTATGTCCAGCAGCAATAACGACATTGTCCGTTGATGTGGGGGCTGAACCTCCCCAGGTAGCACCTTCACTCCAATTTCCAGACGTGACAGAAGTGATCTGTGCCTTCAACGATATCGCAATGAACAACATCAGGATTAACATTCTACAGCTTTGCATCATTGTTTTCATAAATAACCCCTTTCGATTGGTGATGATTATTTCTTTGTTACACTATTAGTATTGGTAATTGTCAACAACTCTGATTTCCAATGGATATTCAAATAATCAATGATTGCATTGACGATACGAGGCGCGGCATTCTTCAGAGCACCGTTACTGTAACGGATATCGGTATTCGTTTCCAGCTGCAATCCAAAAATCGGTGAGGCAACATCAGCGGTATGTCTCTGTGTACTATATCCGCCGCCAAAAAATTTTTCATCATGAGGATATGGGATTCTCGGCGAAGGTGTTGCACGGATCGAATATTTTTCCAAAAAAGCTCCAAAACTTGCTGTATCACGTAACAATTGTGAATGAGTATATCGGGAAATTTTTAACAGATTCACAAGCGATGTCATTTCACAATACGGAAATTCATTCAACGTTTCGTCGGTCTCACCAAGTGCTTCAGAATTCAAACAGTACCCAATTTCAACTTGTTGATTCTTATGGCCATGTCCATGAACGTCCATGTAAAATCCTTTCCCAAACCGCTGAGTGATCAATTGCTTTGCAGTATCAATGAAGGAATGATATTCTTTCCACGCACTTTCTGCTACAATATTCTCTTGTGCTGCCTCGTGTATCTCACGGTTCGGATCCATTTTTTTACGATGCAAATTATTCAAAATAACATATGGTCTTTTTCCCGTCCGTTGGATAAACGCCTCAACCATATATTTTGTCAGTTCCTGTGTCCCCATATCTTTTTTGGATACTCCAAAAGTCCTGTTCGATATATACTCCGGCATCATTGTGCCACCATGCGGGGTGGAGAAAATAATCGGAATATCACCTGGTATAAATTCAATAAAATGATTCTTGCCCCAATACGATTTTCCGGACACAAATTGACTATCGGAATTTTGTCCATACAAAAACGAGGCAAGAACAATCAGTATAGATATTTGTCGCGAGATCACTTTCATTGTGCATTTTTTTTTATTTTAACACTATCCATTGTCCAGAGAATCCAATCTTTCGATTTCTTAAAACTCTATTTGCCATTCGAACATATAACTATTGCTCCCATATCGATCTTCGGATGAAGAGATATTTCCGTCGCCGCTTAGATCTTTATCTGCTCCATTTGGAATCACTCGCGAGAAACGAAATTGTAATGCCGACTGACTGGACACTGTATAATAGAATCGAATCGAAAATTCATCGTCCATAGAATTGTAATTATCGTTATCAACATACTCGCCAACCTTGATGTACTGAAATTGCGTTCGCAGTTTCGGAAACTCTCTTAGAATGAAATAGATTCGAGAATACCACATCGTTGTTCCTTCAAGATTTCTTCCGTTGCGGGGAAAATCTCCGCCAACATCACCATTGACGTAGCCCACACGATTTCCCCAAAAGAAATTAGGGTACGGCGGACTGAACTGCTCAGTCTTATTGGTTTTCGCATCATCCCCTTCGTACGCTGCGTACCGTGTTTCTACTTTTATAGAGCGGAAAAGACTCCAACCCCAGCGATAACCGATTCCGGTCATATATCCGATCCCACCTTTTTCCGGAAATCCCGGCGGTGTATTGAATTGCTGCATTGCTCCTTCAACAAAATAATCCAGATCTTTAAAATATAACTGCCCGTTCAAACCTCCGCCGTACACAATATTGTCGTTGTATGAACCTCGAAGTTTTTGTTCAACTGAGTAGGCAATGATATCCTGATCGAAAATATTTGTAGCGAGTTTTACAGCGTAGAGTTGATCACTTCCCGGATCGGGATACAAACCTGAAGAGCTTAAATTCTGTCCTGTAATTGCAGCAAAGGATGAAAGAGTGAATGGATATAAGGCAAGGTCAAGCCGTCCGCCATCAAATTTATCGAGATAATAATATGAATCTCCCATTGTTAGACCGTTGCCAATCGCAAATTGCTGACGACCGATACGAACACGTGTTACATCAAAGAAGAGAAAGTCCTGATCGGTATATTCAGCATAGATCTGACTGACACCAAATCTCATTGGCCCGGTACCTGCAATATTTCTAACCGGCTGACCGGGATTATCGATCAACGAGATCAATTCTGTAAAAAATGTTGTGCTTTGTCCAACTTTTGTTTTTGCCCGTAAGCGTGCGAGGTAGCGCATAAAATTTTCATGACCGCGGCCATCGGCTGCATCATAAAAATGATCGCTATACCACCGTACACGAAAATCTCCCTCCACGTTGAATTGAGCCATTGCAGGAATTGCACCGAAGAGAAACACTAAAAGAATTTTTCGAATGATCATCATAACTCAAGTCCTCAATTTGGAGTGTACGTTAAACCGGTAAGCTGCGAAGCACCAATGTTCGGTGCACTGATCGTTTGCAGAACTATTCCTGCAGGAGACAATTTATAAATGTGATCGAAATTATTCGTCGAGTTTGCAATCCAGAAGTTTGTTCCATCCCACGTTAATCCAGTAGCAAATCGATTAGAGGTTGTACCACCGGCAGGAGTCGGTGTTGCAAATTTTGATGACCATTGGTGCGATGTAAAATTATAGGCAAAGACGGAATCAATGGAAGTATCGTTGCAATATAATTCGTTGTTCATCATGACAATTCCTCGTGGTTCAAGACCAGGAGAATTGACAGAATCAAGCACTGCACCTGATATTGGATCGAGTTTGTAGATCCTTCCTGTTGTGCTCACCGCACTGATTGCAAGCCAAATACTTCCGTTATCGCACGTAATTCCACGCATTGTTCCAGCTCCGATTGGAGCCGCTATTACGCTTGGAGATGTGAGAGTTACGCCAGTAGTATCAAGCTTATAGATCTTCTTATCGGTTCCGGCAGCACAGAGCCAAATATTGTTCCCGTCGAATGCAAGACCTTGAGCACTCCCAGTTGAAATAGCCGCTGTTGTCCATTGGCGGGTTACTGTTGTGTCACTGACACGCAATTTATAAATAGTGTTTGGCGTACTTTGATCAGCAAACCAAATATACCCTTGCGTTACCGGTACAAGTGTTACCCTGAAAAGGCCATTACCAACGAAAGACCTTCCCCCTTGAGAAATAGAAATATTTCTCGACCCTGTATCAGCATTTGCAGAAACCGTCAAGATTACGCTCAAATGGGTCGGATCCACAACCGTAACCGAATTGACGGTGATACTATCTCCGAAACTGATCTGCATTGCTCCGGGAAGAAATCCGGTACCGAAAATTTCAATTGTTGAAGATGTTCCTCTTACAGCTGACGAAGGACTAAGAGATGTGATTGTCAACGGTTCAGTTTGCCGGATATCAAATGGTGACCACACTATTTCTCCGGCAGAAGGATAAGGAAGATCGTAGCGTGATTGTTCTTTTCCTGCATACGAGAGACGATACAAATGATCTGCAGTATTACTGCTGTTTACAAGCCAGAAATCCCAACCATCAAACGCTAATCCGGTTGGATAAATATAACTGCTTCCCAGTGGCGGCTGCGGAGCAGAGAATGCAGTATCAAAAAACGAAACGCTCGGAAGGAATTTATATACCTTATCTTTCTCAACATCGGTGTAATACAAACCTGAAGCCGGACCTCTTCCATAAGCATCCGTTGCACTGCTGACGTAAGTAATACCACGCGGTTCTGGTGATGGCAGTTTGAATGAATCAAGGACAGCACCGTTTGCAGGATTCATTTTATAAAGATATGGTGGAGTATTGTATGTTGTTGAACCGTTATTCAGCACCCAAAGATTAACACCGTCTGATGCAATCCCACGAACCGTTCCCCTCCGCTGCGGCGGTGCATCGTACGTTTTTAGAACCACAAAAGAATCCTGTGTGGCATTTACTTGAAAAATTCGATCAGTATTACCGGCGGATGCAAGCCAGAGATATTTTCCATCGTGTGCAATTCCCTGTAGACTTGTGTCGTTCGTTGCTTTCAAATAATTCCACCGTTTCAGCTCATGAAGTTGATTATCAAGCATTATGACCGATGTGGATGTTCGATCTATAAGATAGAAATATCCTTTTCTTGGATTGACGCCTTCAGCACTTACACCATCCGATCCGAAAATATCACAGCCGACCCAAACAAGCGTAACGACCAAAATAGTCGTGAGTAAAAACTGATTTTTTAGGAACTGCATATCTGACCTTTCACTTGAGAGAACAATAAATTCTATTTCATTACAGTCATTTTTTTTGTTTGTAGCAAACCATTTGTTCGTAATTCATAAAAATATATACCACTGGTAAGCGAAAAAGCATCAAATTGAATTGAGTAAGTTCCAGCTTCTTTCTTCTCATTCACTATTATTCCTACTTGTTGACCAAGAACATTGAACACCGACAGAGATACAAATTGTTCAGCAGGAATTGAAAAAGTAATTGTCGTCGTTGGATTAAATGGGTTCGGATAGTTTTGATAGAGAATGAAATTTGCAGGATTTGAATTGCCCTGTTGTATCACCGCTGATATTGCCAAATTCCCGGGTGAATATTGTTCTGAAGAAATGGAAGAGTGCTTTGTCCACAGGCCCGTTCCAACTGGGTTACGCGTTACTGATTGTTGAATTGTTCCGGAAATACTGTCACTACTTACCGTGTTAGGAGCAATCAATTTTTTACCATTCTTTGTTTTTGGCGAAGATGTTCCCCAACATATTTCATCAGCGACATAATTTATTTTAGGGTTATAGAGTATGATATTATCACTTGTGCTGAGAAGATTTGTCTTTGATGCAGAATAGTAAAATCCTGAATCGGCTTTCCCCGGTTTAGCAGCAAATATTTTTAACGACTGAGGGAATTGAGAGCTAAATCCATTTGGACCGACACCGCCAAAAACAACGGCAATTTCATTTGGTTTAAGAATGGTATTCACGGGAAATGTAAAGAGGGGCGATAATTCCCGTTCCAGTATTTGGTATCCGCTGATATCCGTATCAACAGATTCGTTATTGATAATCTCGACAAACTCATCACCGCGGGCACTGCGAAACCCATCACCATTCGCATCACCTTCCAATTCAACTGTTTGCGAATCATCGGTCGGAATATCGAACAATATTTCATTGATCTTTATATTTGGTCTTACTGCTGTAATGGTTTTGAACATATGCAGATTCAAATAGTTATCTACAACTTCAACGATCACTTTCGCATAGGTTTTCCTGTTCGCATCTGTATCGCGAACACCATCATAATTCGATTCAATCTGCAATCCGCTAATTACGCCGCCATCTGCTGATCCATGCCGGTCAGTATTATATCCGCCGTTGAAATATGAATTTCCACCTGGATCGTGCTGCAATGAACTTGGAACTGCCGGATATCCATGATATTCAAAGAATGTTCCAAGACTTGATTCACCCCGAAGTAGGTCGGCGAATGGAATGCCAGCGTTCGATGCCATGGTTCGGATACTGCTGATATTTCTATAACCAACATTCGCATTTAATGTATTATCCGAAAGCTCCAATTGAGAACTTGAGAGAATGTATCCAAGTTCAAGTCGTTGGATGGTATGACCGTGACCGTGAATATCAATATAAAATCCTTTACCGTACGAACGTGTCACTTGCGCTTTTGCCGAATCAATAAACGTTTGGAATTCATTCCACGCCTGTATTGCATATTGATTTCCTGCAGTTCCTTCAACAATTTCCCGATTCGCATCCAGTTTAATACGATGCAACTGATTGATGATCACGTGAGGATATTTTCCGGTTAGCGCGAAATATGCAGTTTGTATTTCTCTCGCAAGATCTTCGGTGTTGGCATCCTTTGTCGTCGTCCCAATAGTCCTGTCAGGAATTTCATCGGGAACAAGTGAGCCTCCGTGCGGAGCAGAAATGATGAATGGAGAGTTTCCCGCAATGTATTCGATGTAATTATTCCTGCCGAAATAATGTTGGTTAGGTGTAAATGATTGCGCGCCCGCAACACTAACCAATGTTAGGAAGATAAATAGTTGTGATACATTTTTATACGGTACAGAATGATTCATTCAATATTCTTAATGGACAAACGTAAACAAGTCTTTTTTATGAATATAGTGTTCCAATGCAATAGCTGTTGGTTCTGAAACTTTTTTGAGAAGTGCAGCAATCGAGTTGATCTCTTCCTCGGAAATCGATGCACGTGACACAACAATGACATTCACTTCGGAATCCGAAAATGATTTTTCTTTTTTAGGAAGAACGACTGCCGCCATTGCATTATTCGGATTGATGACGATTGGATTTTTTATACCTGCTTTTATCAACGTTTCCAGAAAAACATCTGCACTATAACCATAATGTGTACAAACCATGCTCGCATAAACAGTTGTTGCATTGGAAGGGACTGCTGTTGCTGCTTCTCCAACATACCAATCAATGTAGGTCCGCACCATATCACTTGACGGATCGGTTTGGATCTCACTTTCCAATTTCGGACATGCCTGAGTAATGATCCGTGATGAAGAAAATCCCCTAACAAGCAATTTATTTTTGTGCGCATTCGATCCGATCGTTGTTTCAGTTCCAAAGAGTATGGCAACAGAATGATTGTCAACCGACAATTTTTTATTCAATATATCAACCGCAAGATCGACTATTCCAACAACAGGGATGTTCGTTGTTTTTGAAAATTTCGTTTGTTCGTAAACAACCGAAAGAGTGTTGCACGCAATAACAATGACATCTGGATGATACCATTGCACCATACCTGATAATGCATCGGAAAAAACTTTTGCCTTTTCATTGACATCCTTCATGTCATTGTAACCGATTTCTCCGGGAAGGGCATTACAGAAAACAATATTTACTTTCTTAAATTGTTTAGAGTCTCGTAGGATCCGTTCAAAATCTGCTCCAACGGAAAGCCCTCCAAGTCCTGAATCGGTGATCAGAATTGTCACTTCTTCTTTTCGCAATACCTTTTGCGCAGAATCATTGGATCCGGCAACGAGGAGATTTGCCAACACAAAAGCGATTAACAAAATTCTGATCATTATTTTACCAGCATCATCTTCTGAACTTTGACAAAATGTTTAGAGTTGTTGTTAGCTTCTATCTTATAGAAATATATCCCTGATGATAATCCATATAGAGACGAATTGAACTGTATGGTATACGTTCCTGCTTCTTGCATGCCATTTGCAAGCGTTGTGATCTCTTTTCCGATCAGATCATATATTTTCAATGTTACCGTGCTTAATACCGGTACGTCGAATTTAATCATTGTGCTTGGATTGAAGGGATTCGGGAAATTTTGAGAAAGCGCAAACTCTTTTGGAACCGTTGTACTTCTTTCAACCTTGGTAAATCCGGTTGTTTCCCCTCCCGTAAATTCTGACAGTGAAGTAACCGTCCCGTACAAACGATGTTGTACAGTATCAGTTTTGTTCAACACTGTCCCCCATCCGGTTCCTGTCCAGCGTCCAAGATAAATGTTACTTTCTATCCCTTGTACATCTGTCGGATGATAGGTAAAGGCAACGTCACACGAGAATCCGGAAATACCGCTTGGGGTTAATATCCAATAACGATTAATGAAATTATTCGCACTGATATTATTTGGATGTTTAACCGTTTTCAACATTGCATCAACCGAAGCATTAGTGAAAGTTCCTGATGAGAAATTAACGGTTCCGGGAGTATAGCGTGAACCATTCAACGTATCACCAAGTGCAAATAGAAAAGACGCAGGAGCAACAAATATCTTTCTTAAAACTCCTGTTCCCGTTGGAACGATCATTGATGAATCTGACGGTGTACCTAAAAGTTTTCCGTTAGCACCGACGGTCAAATTGAAATTACCGAGATATATGTTGCCATCTGTCAATTCAAGAGTATCATTGACGGTGATGTTTGATCCAAGAGTAATCCCTTGTGAACCAGTGATCATTAACTTCTTTAATTTGGCGGGGTCCAATGGTAACTCATTCCCGGGAATAGTATTCTGAACAGAACTTGTATAACGCAGATTGACACCGCCGTTAAATTGTAATGGAGCATCAATTGATCCAGTAGCACGTGAAATCGTTCCACCATCTGCAATCGTAAGAGCAACATTATTCGAATCAGCATTATTGATCGACCCGCTTGTCAAACGGAGTGTTCCGTTCACTGTTATTGTTTTTGCAGAAGAAGCTGTCAATCGAAGCAATGCACTGTTATTTATTTCAAGACTGTCGGTAATGACTCTGTTCGTGTCAACAGTCCATGTTTTTATTCCTCCAAAACTCAATTCCAACCTACGATAGTTCATATCTTTAATAGTTTGATCTGCAGAAGATCCGTATCGGACTGTGCCATTATTATTGAACGACGGTGGAAAGGTATTTACCTGATCGGCAGCATTCGAACGAAGGATTCCTCCCGGCAATAGATCCACCGACGATGTTGTGGGTTCCCAAAACGGAGCAGTACTGATAACACGAAGTTCTCCTGCTGCTTTAACTGTTACTTTTCCTGAATTAAAATTTCCGGCAGCACTGTTGCTGAAACTTGCGGCAACCAATTCTCCTCCTGCTTCTACATCAATTCCTGCAAAATTTATTCCATTGGTTGATGTGGTACGCAAAGACGCTGTTCCATAAATCACCGCTTTGCCGATCCTTTTGGTTTCCAATCCTGTATTGGAAGCACGACGGATATGCGACGCTCCACCGACCATATTAAAGACACCATTTGGACCGACGAGAAGAACAAATGATGTAGCTGCACCTGCAGAAGATCGCGATTCCATATCATCGGTTGATCCGAGCTCAAATGTACCGTTTAATATTTCGAGCGTATCACCGATACCGATTCTTTCATTGGATAAATCGGTAGTAACTTTCCCACCAGTTTTATCAATCAGCAAATAATTAAACGATGTAGAAAATGCCGTGGTACTAAACCCACGTACTATTTGAATGTTGTCCCCTGCAAAACGCACCTTTGCTCCCGCTTCCCATCCAGAGAAAACTTTATGGTTGACAGAAGCCAGCGTAAAATCTCCATAAATATTTAATCTCGAGGCAGAGGCTAAACTCAGATGAGCTGAGGTATCTTGGAATGATATTCCTTTACACTGAGCCGCTAATGTTTCGATCAAAACATTAACACCCGATTTTATTACAACACTATCCGATAATAATGGGACAGTGGTTTCACCCGCCACTCCGTTAACACTATTAGCCCAGATGTTCCCATTCCAACTTCCGTTTGTTACTGCAAATTTTTGACCAAAAAGCGGTATGGCAAGCAAGAGTAAAAACACAATTACAGAAGTTCGTTTCAAAGAAATCATTGCTCCTCCGATGTTGATGATATAATTCGACAGAAACCATTATTAACTATAGGACAACTACTGTGCCATCATTTTGCCCAATTTTTATTGAATTTTGCGTTATTAAATTGAATAATAGTGCTGTTTTTTCCCATTAAGTGTGCTAAATTAGCACTATTGATATTCTCTTCTCTCCTTTTTAAGAAGAATAAGCACAATAACATGGCACACGATTAGCGTATGAAATATCCGATTATGAAATCTCTAGGACTAACACGGCGGGCCGTAATCGTCATTCTTGTTGTCATTGCAATCGTGTCAGGTTTAATTTTTTCCGTTATGGAAATTCTTGATCGATGGACCAAAGACATTGTCAGCACGAATACAGATCTTACCGAACAATCGGTAAAAAAAATTCTTTCTGCATCAACTCCATTATTAGACAGTATGTGGAATGAGAATTTTTTTGTGAGAACAGAATTATCTCTGCGGGAACATAAAATCATCGACAGCATCTTCGGAAATATCACTGCTTCACAAGTGATTTCCATCGAAGGAATGGAAGGGGGATTTTATTTCTCTAATTTCGATGAGATGATCGGATATTCATGGCCAAGTGCCCCGCCGCCAGCACCCGCATTTGGTCCTGCACCCCGTTCATATCCGATCATTAAAGAACAGTTGATACGGACTCTCAAACAAAATAAAGCGTTAACAGAATTTCACTCGTTTGACTTTGCAGTTTTTCCTCTTGCGAGTGTTCCATTGCAAACCCACGGAACGATTGTCGGCAGTGTGTGGGCTCGAATCCATGTCGAACGTCAACTTCCTTCAAAAAGATTAGCAGACGCATTGAATATTGGAGCGATTATTGCAATTGGGGCATTGGGAGCAACACTTTTATTACTATTGATTCGCAAACGTCACATCGACGCAATTCGACGTGGTCTCGAACAATTACGTCTTGATCCTTCACATCGATTGGAAGAAAGCAAAGGAGTGTATGGAGTCATTGCCAGTTCTATCAACGCAATGGTTGAAGCAAGAACTTTTGAACAACAGAGGCGAGAACAACTGGAACGAGATCTTCATCAGCAGGACAAAATGGCGACACTCGGGAAATTAATCGCCGGCGTATCGCATGAAGTAAAAACCCCACTTGCCATCATCAAGACAAGGATACAAATGTGGCAGCGTGATATGATAGAGATGGGATCCAAAACCCCGACAGAAAAAATCGTTTCGAAAGATTCCATGGAGCTTGTCATTCGAGAAATTGATAGACTGTCACGCCTTGTTAAACGGTTGCTTGTTTTTTCGAAACCGGTCACAACAAGAGTTCAAAAACAAGACATCAACTCTCTGGTGGGACAGACGTTAGCATTTGTTCAAACCGGAATTCATGAAAAGAACATCACTGTAACAACAAATTACGATCAATCCTTACCTTCCTTGTCGATTGATCCACAGGGAATAGAACAGGTTTTTCTCAATGTGTTGATGAACTCTATCGACGCAATCAATGATGGAGATTCAATCAATGTTACAACAATCTATAACAAAGAGAATCAGACCGCAGAGATCATTATTCAGGATACCGGCGAAGGAATCTCAGCAGATGTCTTTCAAAAAGTTTTCGATCCGTTCTTTACAACAAAACAACAAGGCGTTGGCCTCGGACTCTCTATCTCATATGAGATCGTCAAAGCGCATGGTGGAACCATAGAATTTATAAAACCGGACGGAAAAGGTGTTATCTGCAAGATCATGTTACCCTGTAAATAGAGACAATTATGAAAGAACGAAAAACTGTTTTAGTAGTTGACGATGAACGTTCAATGCGGAAAAATGTGAATGATATTCTTGTGCACGAAGGATTCGCGGTTATTGAAGCTGCAAATGGAGAATCGGCATTGGAAATCATTAAAAGTACTGCGCTGAATGCAGTTATCCTCGACATCAATCTTCCAAAAATGGATGGATTACAGGTATTACGCGAGATAAAAAAAGAATTGTCGGAACTTCCCGTCCTTGTTTTTACAGCGTTTGGCACAAGTGAGCGTGCAATCGAAGCAATGAAACTTGGCGCATATGATTACATTGAGAAACCATTCGATTTGACTGAATTTCTGATGACCATTCGCCGCGCACTTCAATATGGCGAACTGTTGGGAGAAGTCAAGCAGCTTCGATCGCAAGTTGCCATCGAAAAGAACATTGGTGACGAAGTCGATATCGCCGGCAACAGCGGAAAAATGCAGCAAGTATTTAAACTTGTCGGACGCGCTGCACCAACCGATGCGACCGTGCTAATTCAAGGTGAAAGCGGTACCGGAAAAGAAGTGATCGCTGATGCTATCCAGCGTCATTCGCTTCGGAAAGAGAAACCATTTATCAAAGTAAATTGCGGCGGATTGTCTGAAACACTGTTGGAAAGCGAAATGTTTGGACACGAAAAAGGTTCCTTCACCGGTGCATCCTCCCGTCGCGAAGGAAGGTTTGAACTGGCAAACGGCGGAACGATATTTCTTGATGAAGTAAACAATATGTCTCCAGCATTACAGATGAAATTGTTGCGAGTTCTGCAACATAAAACCTACGAACGCGTCGGCGGAAAAGAAACGATCACAACAGATGTACGCATTATTGCAGCAACGAATAAAGACCTTGAGCAAGAGGTAAAAGCGGGACGATTCAGAGAAGATCTGCTATATCGATTGAATGTCATCCACATACAAATTCCACCTCTTCGTGAACGACGTGAAGATATTTCATTATTGATTGAACATTTTCTCAAACGGTATGGTAATGAACGAAAGATAGTCGTCCCGATGGAAGTGATGGAACATTTGCAGCGTTATTCATGGCCCGGAAATGTTCGCGAATTGGAGAACGTAATTCAACGGGCACTCGTAATGGCACAGGGAAATGTTATCACGATTGAAGATCTACCGATCACTTTTCAAAATATTCAAGAGACATCATTGACAGTTGATAATATTGAAGATGGCATTTCATTCAAATCGCTCCTTGAATCATTTGAAAAAAAGATCATCACTAAAGCACTGCTCTCAGCGAAAGGGAATCAAACAAAAGCAGCAGCTCTTTTGAAAGTTCATCGACGATTCTTGTTTACGAAAGTGAAACAATACAAGATTGCATTGGAAAAAAAGTTATAAGTTGAATCATTATTATTTGTTTCAGTCAAAAAAATAAACTTGTGATAATTTTTTCCAAATAGTATATTAAAAGCAAATTCATTGTTGCTGTCGATTTGCTAACAGACTGCTAACAACTCACCAAAAAATCGACCTTAAAACGGCGAATTTGATTCAAAAACGCCTAATGAGGATTTTTTCAAGCTTGGTATACGGGTTCGATTCCCGTTGGGAGTACAATCATAAAGGGTGTTAAGTCACCCTTTTTTTGTTGTTGAATATCCTCTACAATATTTTTCGGCAGTTTGTATAAGTAGCACTTCACAATTCCACTCTCTCGATCTACAACAATTCGTTCAACCATCTGATTTATCAATGCTTTTTTCTCGCTAGTTGGAGCATTGTCAAATAGTTTTTCAAAGTTCTCAAAGAAGATGTTAACTTTTTCAGAAAGATTATCATTATGCATCATGACTTGATGATTAATTTGACATACTTTCTTCAGGTCATCCATTTTTGACTTTTCTATTTGAAGTTCTTTTAACCGCTCAGTAATTTTTTCAAGATTCACCCCACGTTCCGCCAATAACAATAATGAATCGATTTTCTTTTCATTATTCTTAAGCTCAAAATCAATTCTCTCTAAATCACTTTGCTTATTATTCGCTTCACTTTCTAAGCAATCCTGAATCAATTTTTTGATTTGATTTACTGCATTTGATGTAACAATTATATTTTTAATCTCTTTAACAATCTCTTGTTCCAATATTTCTGCATCAATACTCATAAATTTACAAACAGATGAACCCTTACTAAGGTTTGCACTGTCCATATACATTCTTTTTTTCCATCGATTCTGCTTCGTTCCATTTAATTGCGTTCTGCCGTTAAAGTTAAACCCACAATGAGAACATTTTATTAATCCTGATAGCAAATATGGACTATCGAATCTCTGCTTAGACTTTAATCCATTTTGGGTATCGATTGTTTCTTGATTGGCTAAATACCATTGTTTGGAATCGATGATCGCTTCGTGTGCATTTTCAGTAAATATCCATTTCGATTTATCATATTCACGATATCGTTGAGCGTATCGACCTATACCATTTTTCTTTACCCTATCGTAAACACGCGCCCCTCGATACGAAGGGTTTATTATAATGTTTCGAATTGTTCCCTGAGACCACTTTTGATCTTTATTGCTCCATCTTCCCCGTTGAACACATTTTAACCCTGCCTCATTCAAATAGTTTGCTATTTTTGTGTAACCATATTTATAATTCACTCTTAAATCAAATATTTTCTTTACTACCTTTATTTCTTCTGGATCTCCAGGTTCCCAAACAGTATGTTCCTCCTTCGGTCGAATTTGTTCTGTTAATGGAATACCTTGAGAACTCAATATTACCAGTCCACTAGCATCTTTCAACACATTGAGAATTCTTCGAGTTTGTGTATGAATATTTACTGCTACTCTCCGATATCCGTAGGGAGGCCATCCACCGGCAGAATTTCCTTTCTTTGCTGCACTCTTACATCCATCATACGTCCGTTCTGATTTCTTGACAGATTCTTCGCGAGAAAGACCACCTTCGAAAGCACTTAACATCGAATCCATCGTCGTATTACCAGTACGCGCCATTGAACGAACCATCACAACATCTACATTTGCCACCTTTTTGAACATTGTTTTATAATAATTACTATCATCGGCTCCTGCTCTACCCCATCTCGTTTCATCTAAAACAATGACGGTGGAAAATTTCGGATTTGAATTAACAGTCTCCAATAAACGTCTAAACTCAGGACGTTTTTCAAAACTCGTTCCACTTTTTCCAATATCATTGTACCACTCAAGAATTGTGAATTGGTTTTTCAAAGCCCAATCGTTAATGATTTCTCTTTGTTGCTCAGGAGAGGTTTCAGCTTGCATATCAGTAGAACACCGGATGTATGCAACTGCTCTTTTCAACAATGGATATTTTATATTTTGTATAGAGTGGATATTCATATCATCAATCCTTTTTTGAATTGATGGTATAGCGATGGGGTGTAGCAATCAAGCTATTTTTTACACTATTTCCAGAAGTAATACTCATTTCTTTAAGTATCCACGACGCAACGATTTGGGATATCGAAGAAAATGACTCTGGGGTCATTTCTTTTTCTTCGAGAGCTTCAAATTTCAATTTTTTATTAAGATCTACCATTGTCGTGGATTGTACCGATTCCCGCCTAGAGGAATTTTAAAATTTAAACGTGGACGAGGCTTTTTAACAAGTTGTGTAACTTCCGTATCGTTGTTTTGTAAATGTTGTGCTTTCTCCTCTAATTGACGTCCCATCGTTTCTATTGGTGCATTTAATAAGATATAAGCCGCCAATGCATAGACTTCACAGTCCAATGCTTCATTTCTTTTCCCTGATTTTAATTCCCATACTTTCGTCGGATATCCTTTAGTATATTTTGTGACATGTTTTTCTGAAGTCAACTGTTGGAAATAATCATCATTGCATTCATGGTTGAAATGCATATACCCGGGCCCAGGTGCTGCAATTTGTAATCGATCATAAATAAGTTCTTTTGCTGTATCCACTCCCAGTGGGATCAAAATAGCTCTTTGCTTATTATTCCGAGTCGGTTTCCCGATAAATGTCTTCCCATATCCTCCATAACCTTTTACAGCAAAAAATCTCTTACCACGTCTTCTATTGGTATAATCATAAACGCTTTGAGTAAAGTGACCGCCGCTATCGATACAAACCGAAACTATTGATAATCTTAGACCGTTAACATGTTTTATGCTTGTAGAAAGGTATGCGTCCAATAGTTTCCATGTATCCACTCTTCCCGGGCTTCCGTAGAAGGTTTGATAATCGATAAACCAGCTTTCATCATTCAATCCCCACCCTTTTACCAAACAAACTAATCGATCATCCTGTACATCCACACCTGCTGTCAACAATACAACACCTCTTGGAATATCTTTATACTCTTCGATCCTTGAGGCGAGGGTTTCATCATTAATTGTTAGAGCATCTTCTTCTTCCCAGGTTTCTCCAAGCATCGTATTAATCCATACTTTAAGAGCTTCTCTCCGTTTCTTAGCATTCAAAAACTTTCTAACAATTTCTGACCAGGATATCCACGGTGAATAGAGAGCATTGAGATGAAATCCTGCATGATTTGTTACCAATGGATTCTCTTTTCTCCATTCACCAAGACGAATCATTCGTGGTTTATCAGTTTCCAAGATTTTTTTCTGACATATTTCACATTCATAATAAGTGCCTTCAAGTTGATCTTTAGTAAATCGAATTTGCTGCCAAACCAAATGCTGAAAATGAGAACAATGCGGACAGGGAATATAAAAATGGCGTTGATCTGATTGTAACCATTCCTGCTCAATTCTTGATACACCTTTGATTGTTGGAGTCGAAGTCTGAACAAATTTCTTTCTATAGGTGAAAGTTTCCGCACGTTTCTTTGCCAACTCAACCGGATCTCCTTCCGTACCTGCGGATGGTGGAAAACGATCGACTTCATCAAGAACAACGATCATAATCGTTCTCGATGCTAACCCTGCCGGGCTATTTGCTCCTGCCATAGCGATATATCCACCCGGGAATGATTTTTCAAGAATTGTATTATTAGCATCCCTGGTTTTAGCTTCCTTCACCTTCTGCCGTAAACAGGGTGTATCTCTAATCATTGGAGCAAAATATTTTTTACTCCATGCTTCTGCCATTTCCACAGTTGGGTTTACCGACAGAATTGGACACGGTTCGTTATCAATGTACCTACCCAAAATATTATTGATGATCTCTGTTTTTCCAACACGAGCGGCGGTCATAAGTGTCACTGTTTCGATGGAAGGTTCAGAAATTGCATCCATCATTCCTCGTTGATATTCAGCTCTTATTGTTCTCCACTTCCCCGGTTCCGCGCAGCTTTCCGCGCTGAGAATCCTTTCCCTGTCTGACCACTCGCTTACTGTTAACTTTGGTGGAGGAGCGATCAGTTTTAGGACGGACTTTATCAACTCTTGTTGGTCTGCGAATACTAGTTGCTTCGATAATACCATTGGAGAGTTCATGAAGCGCCTCGTTGATCTCCAGCTCCATTAATGACTGTGCTTCGGTAGGCACTTTGCAGGTAATTATTTGCGATGCTAATTTTGTCGGTATGAGTAAAATCTTGTTCCGAAAAGAAACAGCCAATCGTTGCCATAGTGATTGTGCAACTTCGATCTCGATTAAATCTCCGCACGCTTTGGCGAGATCGACCTCTCGTAAGTTTGCTGTTGCAATAATTAATCGTTGTCTTGCTTGTGCTTCTGTTTCTGTCCCTCTTCTTGCTTCTTTGATCTGCTGGTCTTTGTACGCTATATACCAATGAACACATTTGACCAGATCGTATTCCCCTCTGGATATTCTCGGCAAACCGTGCTGCTTCACGTGCCGATTGACCATTTGCGGGGTCATATTGAGCACCTGAGCAACCTGTTCTAACGATGCATAAGACATTAGTTTTCATTCCACTCAATTTCTTTTCCATTTAGAATGATGTTTTTATTCCCGGTAAACTTCACATACCGTTCTACAATGATATCACAGTTGATTGGATCAAGTTCCATTGTGATACATTTTCTATCAGATTTTTCTGCTGCAATCAATGTCGTCCCGCTTCCTCCGAATGGATCAGCGATTATATCCTCTTTTTGTGTGGTGATTTCGATTGCACGAAGAGGTAATTCTACTGGAAATGCTGCTTTCAATTTTTCAAACTGCGATTTGAACGTGTCGATTCTCCAATAGTTGGTAATTCCACGTTTTGTTTTCTTGATAAATGGTACCCTCTTTGTCCCAAACACCCCCACATGATCGATAAAATGGATATTCTCGGCGCTCTCATTCAACACTAGTAAATGTTCGTATTGGCGCGTCAACTGTTCAGATAGAGGCATACCGTGACCTTTATCCCACACAATATCTTCCATAAAAATTAAATCCGTATTCTTCATAAACTGATAGAAGACTTCAAGAAAACTTCCTCCGCTATTCCTGTTATAACTCATATTCCAGAAAACAAATGATTCTTTTGCCAATACCATTTTCCAGTTCATCAATACTTGAATATTGAAAAGGACAAAATCCGAATTATTACGGTTATCTTTATATCCTGCATAAAGCCCCGCTTTCATATTGTATGGCGGTGAAGTGAAAACAAGATTTACTTTAGTTTCTCCGGCAAGTCTTACTAGATTTTCCCTGATCGTTGTATCCCCACATAAGAGCCGATGGTTCCCAAGTTGATACAGATCTCCACTCTTTGTCTTAACTTCTTTAGGAGGTTCCGGTACATCATCATCTCCCATCTCTGGGGCTGCAAATGCTTCTGCTGGTAACTCGTTGTCAGTAAATCCCCAATTGATCAATTCCGATGTGGAAAAACTCTTGATCAATGTTTCCCAGTCCCATTCACCAACATTCTTATTTAATCTGATATTGAGTTCTTTTTCCCTTTCAATCGTTAGGTTAATTTCAACACAGGGGAAATCATTATACCCAAGTTCCTTGACTACTTTGATTCGTTGATGACCACCAATGATGATATCTTTCCTCTCTGGATTGGAATTGATCACTGCAGGCTCTACAATCCCGAATCCTTGCAGAGACTGTTTCAATTGATCCATTTGCTGTTTTGAAAGTTTTCTTGGATTATACTCTGAAAACTTCAATTCTGAGATTTTTCTATTGATGATTTCCATAAATTTTACTCAAATGAAATGAAACAACCTTTTTAAAATACTATCCCTGAAGCCTTTTTGCGCTTGTTCCACACCCGCAACAGACCCTCCGAGAAGGACCCAT
>CAYPEM010000023.1:58513-73035 GCA_964409765.1 uncultured Chitinophagaceae bacterium | reverse complement strand
TACACCTTTACTTTTTTGAACACTCCCCATCCAAGAAACACAACGATGAAGATCGGGATTGCCAGTGCGGAGATGACATTGATAACAGAACGGAAGAGTTCAACCATTCTTCACCTCCGTATCTGCTTTCTCAACTTCTAATTCTTTTTTATAGCGTGGAAGGCGTTGTAATATTTTTACCGCAATCAATCCAGCCGTTGTTGCACATCCTGCTCCGAAGATCGACGTCCCAATAATAATACCGGGATCAGCTGAGCCAAGCCCCGCACGAATTGCAATGACTGTTGCAGGGATCAATGTCAGACCTGAGGTATTGATGACGAGAAATGTACACATTGCATTTGTTGCTGTTCCCGCTTTGGGATTGAGTTTATTCAACTCTTCCATTGCTTTTAATCCCATCGGTGTTGCGGCGTTGTTCAAGCCGAACATATTCGCGGCAATATTCATGATCATTGCGCCGACCGCAGGATGATTTGAAGGAACATCAGGAAATAACCGCCGCGTTACCGGCGTTAAAAATTTTGTGAGAATTTCAAGCAGACCTGCCGCTTCACCCACTTTCATAATGCCAAGCCACAACGCCATCACACCGATCAATCCGAGCGAAATAGTAACAGCCGTATCGGAAAATTCTATTGCCGCTTTCGTCACCGCTTTGATCTTCACAAATTTTATCTTCTCCATCGTGAAGACAATTTCTTTTTTTCCCTGATCAAACGATACAATGTCCGCTTCTAATTTATCTTTTCCGCCCGCTGCTTTCGCCATCTCTTTCCAGAATGTCGGTGTCGCATCAGAGATTGGAATCTCTAATTTTTGTTTGCCGGAAGTGAGAGTTGTAAGAATTGCTGTTTGTCGGATTTCGGATTGCTGTGATTGTGAAGCTGAAGTGTTATAGAATTGATTGAAGGCAGCTGCCGGGATGATAATTTCTCCGTCGTATGCGGGGCGAACTGAGGTTCGCTGCTTGGACGTTTCAAACTGGGCTGTTACCGGAACACCATTGCGATATCTGTTCGTTACTTCATCGTTGATGTCTCTTCCGACCGCGGTAAATATCCCGATCATCAGAAGGGCGATCCATACATAATTAAGCATACGCGCCTGTCATTATTGTGGTTTTGCGTTCTATAATAGGGAAATATAACCGATGCAATCTGAGGAAGCAAGAAGATGATGAAAGAAAATTGGGTTACATTTAAAACAATAAAACCTTTCAGAGAAATTGCTCTGCAAGGTTTTATCTATATCTTTTTATAAACATCTCAGTTTTCGATCTTCACCGGAAGAGTGAACGTAAACGATGTCCCTTTATTTAACTCACTGATGACACCGATCGTTCCTCCGTGCGCCTGCACGATTAGTTTACAAATTGCAAGTCCAAGCCCGGTCCCTTTTTCTTTTGTTTTATTGGCAGAAGAAACCTGTCGGTATGCTTCAAACAAGAGCGGAATCTCCTCCGGTTTTACACCAATGCCGGTATCACTGACCGTAACTTTGATAAAATGTTGTTTTTGATCTTCCGACGATTCCTGTTCAACTTTGATCTCTACAGCTCCATTATCCGGTGTAAACTTTATTGCGTTGGCAAGAAAATTAGTCATCAATTGAACGATCTTTCCGGGATCGGCTTCTAGGCGTGGAAGATCGGCATTCACATCTGTTTTTAGCGCAATATTCTTTTGTTTGAATTGCAGTAAAAACGGCTGGAGAGATTCCTCGATGATCTCATGGATCGTGATCACTTGCTTGTTCAATAACATCTGCCCTGCTTGATATTTGGAAAGATCGAGCAGATCGCTGACGAGATAGGACATTCCGCGGGTAGAAGCAAGAACGGTCTTCATCAATTTGATGCTATCCAGATCCAGCGGTTTTCCGTCGCCATAATGATGAAGGATATAATCGATGCTGCTGATAATAATTGTCAATGGGGTACGTAAGTCGTGAACTAGCATAGCTGTAAACTGTGATTTCACCTGTTCGAGTTCGCGTTGTATCGCCATTACTCTATAGATAGAACGCACGCGGGCAAAGAGTTCTTCAAGATCGATCGGTTTCGTTAAATACTCTTCCGCTCCAAGCAGAATACCTTCGGCAATACTTTGCGGATCACGTTTGATGGCTGTTAAAAAAATAACGGGAATTTTTGCGGTTTCCGGGTTTGCGCGAAGCCGTCGCAAGGTTTCGAATCCATCCATCTCTGGCATTTGGATATCAAGAACGATCATATCCGGTTGTTTCTCTTCGGCAACAACCAAACATTCCTTACCGCTCGATGCACGGAACATGGTGATCGGTTTTTTCTTTAATGCAAACTCCAAAAGATCCAGATTGTCTTCGGTGTCGTCGACAAACAGCACTTTAGGTATCGTTGGAACTATATCGTTGGTTTCAAACATAATTTTCTTTCTTACAATCCTATGGTTTCGGGTTTAGTGCATGTTTAATAGCAGAGGCTAATGTATCGGAAGAATAATCCCGTTTTTGCATCAGTTCGCCGGTTAGTTTATTGATCTCAGCAATTTGAGTTTCGGTTAGATCGATTCCTGTTAAGATGATCACCGGTATTGAATGAAATAGTTCAGAATGTTTTAATCGGCGCAACACTTCAAAACCATCCATCACAGGCATACTTAAATCCAGCAAAATAACCGAAGGTTTGCCGCTATCGATCTTCGTCAAAGCTGCTTGACCGTTCGTTGCTGTTTGAACTGCAAATCCTTCATCCTTCAATACTTTTACCAGCAGGGATCGAAAATCATCATCATCATCCACCACTAGAACATATTTATCATCGATCGAAGCTGCTTTGCGAACCATTTTTAGGACTAACGTTACATCAGCCGGTTTTGGTAAATAGTCAATTGCGCCAAGTGAATATGCCAAAGGAATATTATCCACCATCGAATGAATCAGAACCGGAATATTTTGCGTCAATGGATTTGCCTTTAATTCTCTCAGCACCTGCCATCCATCTTTTTTAGGCATCATAATATCCAATGTAATGACTGACGGCTGTAATCGCTCGGCAAGTTTTATTCCATCATCACCGGAGTTCGCTCCAAAGACCGTGAATCCTTCGGGCACCAGATAATTCCGAAGAATTTCGATCACGTCAGGTTCATCGTCAATGCACAGCACTCTCGTCTCTCCATTTTTAATGGTGGGAATCTCAAGCTGCTGTATCGACTGCACAACCGGGAGTTCTTTAGGCTTTGCAGGTGCGGGCAGCGGCGGATTGACAACTTCAGCATTGTCGTTGTTCTTAAAATTAGGGGGAATCGCAAGAGTAAAAGACGATCCTTTACCGACGATACTCTCAACAGAAAGGTCTCCACCGAGCAATTGCGCAAGTCTGCGCGCAATCGGAAGTCCAAGACCGGTCCCCTGATATTTTCTTGAATGACTATTATCGACCTGTGAAAACTCTTCAAAGACCTTCGAAAGATTTTTAGCTTCAATACCAATGCCCGAATCGATCACTGATAATTTTATCATCGGTGCTTCATAGCGTGCTCGAATGATGATCGTACCACCCTCATCGGTAAATTTCGCGGCGTTGCTCAATAAATTGACAAGGATCTGTTTTATTTTCAGCACATCGGAATTGATCATCGGCAGATTTGCTTCAATGTCGTTGTTCAACTGGATGTTCTTCTGTCTGATCAATGACTCTGCAGTCATGACCGCACCATTCACAACACCTTCCACTGATTCCGATTCAATGCTGACATGCATCCTTCCGGATTCGATCTTTGAAAAATCAAGGATATCATTGATCAACTGCAGCAGATGTTTTCCGTTCTTCAGAACTTTTTCCATCGCTTTGCGTTGATCTGCCGTCAACGGATCACCATTTTCTCCAAGCAGAATTGATGTAAATCCGATAATGGAATTTAACGGGGTCCGAAGTTCGTGCGACATGTTGGACAGAAAATCCGATTTAACACGGTATGCTTTTTCCAACTCTTGAGTTTTTGTATTCAACTCATTATGTTTCTTTGAAATCTCGCGTGAAAGTTCCTGCGTAGCTTCGTAATTCTGAACGTTCGTGATTGCAACACCAATTTGAGGAAGGGTGCTTTCGAGCAGGTCCCGCGTCAATCTGCTGAACTGCTGCATTGAACCTAACACAAGTACGCCGATCAAATTTTCCTGGAATAAGATTGGAAATGCATAGGTGTACGCAGGGATCGACGTGTGAATTCCGGTCTCAACAGGGAACGATGAGTTCAGTACTGCATCAGAAATTTCAAGAGATTGTTTCAATCGTGCGCATTCGCCAACGATCCCTTCTCCGATGCTAAATGAAGTCTGTGTTCTGGCATCGTTGCTCATCGCAAACTTTCCGGCAATAGAAAGTTTATTGTTATTCTTATCGTAAATATAGATTGCACCTGTTCCCGAATACGTTTGCTGACATAATAGATCCAAACTTTCCGTTACAACCCCGCTGAACGAATCATTCCGATTCAACGTGGTCATCATATCGGAATATCCTTTAACACGAGTGTAGTTCTCGTTGAGCATGTTGGACATGTTGTTGAACTCACCGGCAAGCTGTCCAAATTCATCCACGCGATGAAAATCCAGCGTAGTAAATTTTGACTGCATGATGTTGCGGGCTCCTTCACGAAGCTGTTCAAGAGGTTTTGTGATTGAACGGCTTAGCACGAACCCTAACGCTATGGCAAACAAGGCAAAAAGAATGTTGATGAAAATAATGAGCTTTGTCAGTTCGTTCCCCATTGCTCTTGCATTATCCATCCGTTGAGATTGTGAGAAGAGCATTCGTTCATAAACACCGGCGGTTAGCAACCGTGCCTGGGATAAATAGTTCTTTTCCGTCTCAAGTTTGTCAAGATGGGTAAGTATTATTTCTACTGAGTCTTTGCTGACGCGATGATCAGCAACGGCAATTCGAACTTCTCCGATAAAAGATGTCCATTCAAAAAAAAGGGATTCTACTTGAGTGAGATCATTGACGGCAGTGATGTCGGTAGTGTTATTTTTGATCTCATCGATCAATGCTGGAAAGTTCTTTAACCCGTTGAGGAACATCTCTTTCTGCTGCGGGTTCTTCGACTTGTTGTAATAATCCAGATATTCAGGAATATCGACCAGGATTGCGCGAAGTTCCTCAAGTCTGTTGAGGAATTGAACTTCAGAACTTGAAGATTTATACTCTTTTTCAATTGTTACCTGGCGGTTGGTTATTATCCATGTCATTGCAACCAACACGATAAGCAGGAATCCAAAATATCCTAAAATTTTAAAGTAAACTTTTTTTCGAAACATAGTTCCTGCGTTTAAATATTTACGTATTTACGTATCAATCGTGTCAATTCTGTCGGATCCATCGGTTTTGTATAATGCTCCACACATCCGATCGATTTCGTCATGATTTTATCTTCCGCTCTCGTTTGCGCTGTAAAGGCGATAATTGGGATATGCTGTGTTGCCGGCGTTGCTTTGATGATCTTTACTGCTTCAAATCCATCCATCACCGGCATTTGCATATCCATTAGAATCAGTTCGGGAAAGTGCTGATTTGTCAATTCCACCGCTTCTTTTCCATTTTCTGCCTGTAACAATTGAATATCGAGACCGCTTCTTTTGACCATAAAGACAATCAAATCTCGATTGTCTTCGTCGTCTTCTGCTAAAAGAATTTTTTTAGACATCTATTTTCACCGCTTAATGTGATTTTTCCACTTAGTTGAAGTTATGAAGCAACTCAATCAGAAGCAATACCGAAAACATTTTACAGAATGTTCTAATAATTAGATATCAAAAATGAGATAATCATTGACCCTATTGAACGTTTTTGATCGTTCAATTCAATGCAAATGATTACACAATTGCCTTATTACAATCGTTGGGGAGAGATTTTAATCGTTTAATGAAGGCAAAATTTTCTATTACGGATATTTAACTCTGATGAATCAATGTTTCTTTGAATGTTGCTCAATCTTTGTCCAAGCATCCTTCAATGTAACAACTCTATTGAATACAGGTGCTCCTTGCTTGCTCTCTTTGATATCTGCACAAAAATATCCAACACGTTCAAATTGAAATTGCTCCGATGGTTTTGCCGTCCCAAGAATCGGTTCACATTTGCACTGTCGTAATATCTGCAGCGATTTGGGATTCATATTGGAAAGAAAATCCTTTCCTTCTTCCGCATCATCAGGATTCTCTTTCAAAAATAAACGATCATATAATCTCACTTCGGCATCAACGGCATGAGTTGCTTCAACCCAATGGATCGTCGCCTTCACTTTTCTGCTGGCACCAGGTAAACCACTTTTTGTATCTGGGTCATAGGTACAGTGGATCTCAATGACATTTCCATGTTCATCTTTAACAATGTTTTCACATTTGATGATGTAGGCATATCGTAATCGTACTTCCGTTCCCGGCGACAATCGAAAATATTTTGGGGGCGGAATTTCACGGAAATCTTCCTGATCAATAAACAGTTCCCTGCCGAAAGGAATTTCACGTGTTCCTGCCGATTCATCTTCGGGATTATTGACAGCGGAGAGCAGTTCGGTGTTCCCTTCAGGATAATTTGTAATAACAACCTTGATCGGATTCAACACCGCCATTACTCTTCGTGATTTCTTGTTGAGATCCTCGCGAACACTAAATTCCAATAACGCTACATCAATAGTACTATCGCGTTTTGCTACTCCGATCATATCGCAAAAATTGATGATCGCTTCCGGCGTGTAACCGCGTCGGCGAAAACCGGTTATTGTTGGCATCCTCGGGTCATCCCACCCAGAGACATGTTTCTCTTCAACAAGTTTCAATAATTTTCGTTTACTTAACACGGTGTAGGTAATGTTCAATCGTGCAAATTCGATCTGTTGCGGATGGTAAACACCCAGTTCATTCAAATACCAATCATAAAGAGGGCGGTGATTTTCAAACTCCAACGTACAAATTGAATGTGTAATTCCTTCGATCGAGTCCTCTATACCATGTGCCCAATCGTACGTTGGATAAATGCACCACGCATTTCCCTGCCGATGGTGTTCTTCGTGTACAATTCTATACATCACAGGATCGCGGAGGTTGATGTTCGGTGAAGCCATATCGATCTTAGCCCGAAGCGTCTTTGCACCGTTCGGAAATTCTCCTTTTTTCATTTTATCAAACAGATCGAGATTTTCTTCAATACTTCTGTTTCTATACGGACTGTCTTTTCCCGGCTCAGTAAGAGTTCCGCGGGATTGTCTCATTTCATCCGCATTCAAATCACAAACATACGCTTTTCCTTTTTTTATCAAGGTTACTGCATGACCATACATTGCTTCGAAATAATCCGAAGCATAGAGTACGCGATCTTCAAAATTTCCACCAAGCCATTGTACATCTTCAATAATTGAATCGACATATTCCTGCTCCTCTTTTGAAGGATTTGTATCGTCGAAGCGAAGATTGAATTTGCCGTTAAAATCCCGTGCAATACCATGGTTCAAACAGATTGATTTAGCATGTCCGATATGCAGATACCCGTTGGGTTCGGGAGGAAAACGCGTATGAACTTTTCTGTTGAATTTATTGGTTTTAAGGTCTTCGGTGATGATTTCACGAATAAAATCCGATTTTTCAGTAATTGACATAGAATTTTTTACAAGCTGAAGATGAAATGATTAGATGATGGAAAATACAAAAAAACGAGCCTATTAACAAAAATAGAACTGAAAAAAAAAGGCGTATGCTTATTCAGCATACGCCTTACCAGAAGTACTTCTGTCAAACACAACAATTTATTTCAACATCATCATCTTCTTGGTAGAGATGAATGAACCTGATTCAATGCGATAGATATACATACCTGAAGCGACCTGTGAACCTAAATTATTTCGGCCGTTCCATACTATCTCATGATAACCAGCATCAGTATTATTGTTGATCAGGGTTCTCACTTCTCTTCCTAACACATCATACACAACCAGCTTTGTCATTGAGCTGTTCGGCAATGCAAAACGTATAGTGGTAGTTGGGTTGAATGGATTTGGATAGTTTTGGTCAAGTGCATAAGAGGTCGGCAAATTAGATTTTTCACCGTCAACACCTGTCAAAACCTGAAGAGTGATACCATATTCTTGAACTGCTGCTTTTTGAGCTGCACGAGCGTTGTTCAATAATTCGATCAATGATGATCCTACAACCAATCCAAACGCTCCTGATGTCGTATCGTTTGCAGCAATGGTATACGGTCCGACAGAACCAAAGATACTCATGTCATTCGCAACGCCGCCATCGGTAAATGGATTGGTAGTGCGGAACGTGGAAATATATTGGTACTTATTGCTGTCTACCATCTTGCCGCCGTACACTTCGTTCGGTCCAGTTGCTATTCTACCGCCGGCAAAAACAGTTTGTGTAAGCGGAACTAAACCGACAAATGTTGTACCGTTATACATATATGCAAGATTGATCTTGAATGGAGCACCGCCATTGACACCGGGAATTGTGTTTGTGGAATCTTTCAAAATTCCACCACGATCTACATCGCCGGCAGCTGTCAAATCGAAATCATAGAACGATCCGATGAGGAAATTATTGATCGCTGTACCGGTTGTATTGATGACATCATATCCTAACAACAGATAACCATCTTTTCCGGCGGCTGTGTCGATTGCTGTATGCTGATCGATTCTAATTCCTAACGGATTACCATAGGAGGAATCATCAAAGGATGTCATGGTTTCGATCGTTGATCCTTCTTTTGTGACAAAGATCGGTGAACGATGACGGAAACCGGGATTCCAACTTGGTGCAGCTGAGAAACGTGCCGAATTCGGAACACGGTCTTTAGCATTTCCCATGATCAATGATCCTTCATACAGCGTGTTGATACCGTTGAACATAAAACCAAGTGTATCTTGATAATCATTTAATGCTCCAATATGACCAACGTTTGATATTCCGACGGTCATTTTTGAATTCTTTACACCAACGATTTGTTTCGTTAACGGAGCGACATATTGTTGTATGTCGTCTATCAAGTATGTAAAGTTTGCAGAACCATCACCAACAGTACCCAAGTCGCAGATTAAAACAACTTTTTGATATTGTTTGCTGGTATCGATGCCGGTGAAATCATAATAGAGTTCCTGCCATGCATTTGCAACTGTTGCAATTGCATCTTTTTCCATATTGAAGGCACCGTTTGTTTGGTTCTCAACTTTCAAGAGAAGTTTTGCACCAACTTTTGGCATAAATACTTTTACTTTGAACAGTTTGGTTCCTTTGAAATCGATCGGTTTATCCAATGAGAGGAATGAACCAGCCCATGGATCACCTGCACCTTTAACCATCTTCACAACAAAATTACTGGTGTCAAGTCCGGTTTTCTGCGGATTTGGAACTCTCATTGCTTTAGCACCGCTGAAATCAATAAAAGTGTAGTCGACATTCGGTGCTTCAAAATTCAGCGATTGCAGTGTTGGTGTGAATTTGATATCATTCACATCACGCGGCAGCCATTGATAACCACTATTAAATGGTGAAGTATTATCAAATTGACCTGCAGGTCCTACAATTGTAATTGGGTATACTGGTTCAGTAGTACCATCAATATCAGTATCACCGTCGATACGCATTGTTGTTGAATCCCCGCTGCCATCTGTGAAGATCATATTCACACTTGCAGCTAATGCAGGCCATGCTGGTGAACTAACTGCTTTGGTTGCATTTCGGATTGCTACCAATTGGTTCTCATATAACTCTCCGTTCGCAAGCAATTGTTTAATCGTTACTACTCTTGGCATTATTGGTGGTGCCGGACCAAGATCGGTAAATGTGATTCCCGGGTCGACAAACTGGAATTTGCTTCCGCCTCCAGTTGGGTTGTCGGTCGTTCCGGTAACGATATATGCATTACCTCGTTTCACATCGAATGGTGTACCGGATTTAAATACTGTCACACCGCCAAGGCTATCTTGCAAAACAATTTCACTGTTTGCTACTTGGAATATGCTGTCTTCAACAATGACCACTGCTTGCGTACGAATTCCATATCCTTTGTGAAGAATTACGCCAAGCGTGTCAACTTCACGCGGTCCTCCTTGATACGCAAGTTTCGTAATACCGGCAAAATATCCGGGAACCGCAACAACAGCTGATACTCCAACTGCATCGGTCACTTCTGCACGGAACTGTATCCTCCGTCCGTTTCGATTGACAGAAGCCGGAACGATCGCTTTATATTGACTTCCACTGACGAGTGTTAGGCTAACATCGGCGGAGTCAGTATTGTTTTGATCACTGACTGAAGTCTTATATCCAAAATATGTCAATTTTGAATTTGAGACAGGTTTCATTGAAGCAATATTGAAGAATACCGTATCATTCTCTCCATCCATCGGGACAAATGGAACCCGTTGTGTAATTGATACTGAAGGATTGGTTTTTGTAACACTGTATTTTCCAAGATTATTGTTAACGCTCAGAATATATACTGAAGTATCGCTTGGATTAAAAATAACTTCACCAAGTGGAGCGTTTGCATTAGCAGTTGTCCCCATCGAAGGTGTCATTGCTACTACCACTCCTTTTGAACCGCTAACAGTTATATCAATGAATCTGACAATAGAAGGAGTCGAGACCGTTGCGCTGCCGGAATACATTGCAAAATATTTTTTTCCGGAAAACTCAAAATACGATGCACCGGATCCTGCAGATGAAGTGATCGTAGATGGTATCGTATCTAAAACAGCTCCGCTTGTATCAAATTTTTGCGCAACTTTTCCATTTACATTGACCCAAAAATCTCCAAGTCCATTTGCGGTTGTACCGATGCTAATAACCCCTGTTGCCCATGCTGCGGGGATAATTGTTTTGTATTGAACAAGTGTATCGGCAGATCGCTTAAATATTGTAACTGGTCCGGGACTAGCATTTCCTGAAACATATAAATATGTTCCTTGTCCTGATCCTGCAACAGCAAGAGCGTCTCCAAGACGTGGTCCTTGAATTGAATCATTAAATACAAGAACTGGTGCAGCGCCTTCATTAGCCCAAGTATAGATCTTTAGAGGTGCTGCTTTTGTTACAGCAGTTTGTAAATTTGTTGTATAAATTCTTCCGTCTGAGGTGACCACAACCCGATTGAATGGATACACTCCACCGGAAATACCAGTCATATTTAAAGCACCAATGGAATCTCCTGTGCTTGCATCAAGAATAATAATACCGCCTGTCAAACTTGTACCTAATGTATCACGTGTTGCAATGTAAAGATGGTTATTGGTAGTATTGTAAGCCATACCACGTACACGTTCACCGGTGCTTTTGAACCATTTGTAAGTATTCGCCGGTTTTGTCCATATCGACGGCATGATTCCTTGTGCATTCAATAATCCAACAATGAATACCAAGGAAAACAATAAGTATGCTTTTTTCATACTTGCTCCTTTATTTAGTGATTGAGAGAGTGATGAATTAAATTTAAGTGTCACTCTGTATGAGGTTTTATGAAGATCTCGCGTAGATTTATAATAAATATACCAAATGTTAACGTCAAAGCAATTAATTTTGTTGTAATGATTTTTTTTATGGTGACTTTAACTTGACAATTTTTTCCAAATGTTGTATGTTTCTCGCACAATTCACCATTTACATTAAGGAGGTCTTATGTCACGTAGTTTAAACAAGGTTCAATTGATCGGTAATTTGGGTAAAGACCCCGAATTGAAATACACGCCAAGCGGCGTTGCTGTAGCAACATTCTCCATCGCAACAAGTGAAAGCTGGAAAGACCAGGAAGGCAACCAACAGGAAAAAACCGAATGGCACAATATTGTTGCCTGGAGGAAACTTGCGGAAATTTGTGGAGAATATCTCAAAAAGGGAAAAAAAGTCTATCTCGAAGGAAAATTACAAACACGCAATTATGAAAAAGATGGAATTAAACGATACGTCACCGAAATCGTAGCGGATCAATTGATCATGCTTGATGGCGGAGGAGGCGGAAAAAACAATGGCGGGAGTTCTGCTTCTGAAGCTTCTCCAATGGTTTCCGAAGCACCAAAAGATGATGATCTTCCATTCTAGTAAATACTCAAAAGTAATCAAAGCCCTGTCGCATTTCGGCGGGGCTTCTTTTTTTTAGGACTCTCCATGAAAAAACTCTTCTCGCTAATTCTCATTTTAACGATCGTTGTAAGTCACATTTCATTATCAGCATCACGCAAGCCTGTCAAAGCCAAACACGGAATGGTTGTTTCGGCCGATCCACTTGCATCAAAAGCAGGGATGGAAGTATTAAAGAAAGGTGGTAATGCAGTTGATGCCGCTGTTGCAGTCGGTTTTGCCCTTGCTGTCACTTATCCCGCCGCAGGAAATATCGGAGGAGGCGGGTTTATGAACATCCGCTTTGCCGATGGACGATGTTATGCCATCGACTATCGGGAAAAAGCTCCCGGCAACGCCAGCCGAGATATGTATCTGGATAGCGCGGGAAATTTCATCTCTGAAAAAAGTACGCTTGGTCATCTCGCTGCCGGAGTTCCCGGGGCTGTCGCTGGAATGTTGACAGGATTAGAAAAATTCGGAACGATGAACCGAAAACAGGTCATCACCCCTGCTTACGAACTCGCAGTTAAAGGATTTCCCCTCCTTTCCGATCTCGCCGAAGATCTGAACTGGAACAAAAATGATTTTATAAAATTTGATGGGAGCAAAAAATATTTCGTCAGCAAAGACTCTGCGTATAAGGAAGGTGAACGTTGGAAACAAACCGATCTTGCAAACACTTTAAAACGGATCATAGTCAAAGGACGCGACGGATTTTATAAAGGAAAAACTGCCGAGCTTATCGTTGCTGAAATGAAACGAGGCGGCGGATTGATCTCTAAAGCCGATCTGGAAAATTATCAAGCGGAAATTCGGACTCCGTTAAAAGGAACATACCGTGGATACGAAATTATTTCTCAGCCTCCGGTCAGCTCCGGTGGGACCGCACTTCTTCAACTATTGAATATCCTTGAAGGATATGACCTGAAATCCTACGGACATAATTCCGCAAATACCATTCACCGTTATATTGAAGCGATGCGCCGCATCTATGCTGACCGGGCCGAGCATCTCGGTGATCCTGAATTTTACAAAGTACCAGTTGATTGGCTCATCTCAAAAAAGTACGGGGATGAACGACGTGCAACGATCGATACACTTAAAGCAAGTGAAAGTAAAAATATTTCCTACGGGAAACCCACACCGCACGAAAGTGAACAGACAACACATTATTCCGTTGTCGATCAATGGGGAAATTGCGTGAGTGTTACAACAACGCTCAACGGCGGATTTGGGTGTTCTGTTGCCGTTGACGGCGCTGGATTTTTATTGAACAATGAAATGGATGACTTCAGCGCAAAGCCAGGTGTTCCGAATATGTTTGGCGCAATCGGAAATATTGCAAACGAGATCCAGCCGAACAAACGAATGCTCTCTTCAATGACTCCGACGATTGTTGTTAAAGATGGTAAACCATTCATGGTCATCGGCACGCCGGGTGGAACAACGATTATTACAACAGTGATGCAGGTAATTTGTAACGTTGTCGATTTTGGAATGAACATTCAGGAAGCGATCGATGTACCCCGCATCCATCATCAATGGTCGCCGGATGTTACGTATTATGAAAAACGCGGGTTATCATTTGATACTGTTGAAAAATTAGAAGCGATGGGGCACAAACTTCAGCAGCGCCGAGGCACCAGCGGACTTGCGGAAGGCATTATTATAGATACCCAAAAAGGATTATTCTACGGTGCAAGCGATTCACGCGGATATGGATTAGCTGCAGGATACTGATTTTTTTCTTCCCCCAACTTTTCGTATATTGATATACCAAAACCTGTGAAGTTCCTTCACAGGTTTTTACTTTCTATCAGAAAATACTTACTTATGAGTGAACAGAAATTTGATATCAACCAACCGATCCAGGTCGGCGGACAAGCGGTCATCGAAGGTGTGATGATGCGTGCAAAAGGGATGATCGCAACCGCTGTGCGTAGAGCAAACGGAGAGATCGTTGTCAGGAAAATGCCTTTTACTTCCGTCTTGGAAAAATATCCTTTCCTCAATAAACCGATCATTCGTGGAGCGATTGGATTGGTGGAAATGATGTATGTCGGCATCAGCACGCTGAATTATTCCGCGGAAATTGCACTGCAGGATGAATCCGAAAAAGAACAGAAAGAGAACGGCGGAGAGAAAAAAGAGATAAAACCGCAGTCAAAACTTGCATTGACGGCGACACTCATCTTCTCTCTTGTTCTTGGTGTCGGACTGTTCTTCTTTCTACCGCTGTTTGCAGCAACACAGTTTTTTGATGTATCACAAAAACCGTTAGAGTTCAATCTTGTCTCCGGTGCAATTCGAATTACGATATTACTTGTGTATCTCTATGCAATATCTAAGATGAAGGATGTCCACCGGCTCTTTCAATATCATGGCGCAGAACACAAAGCGGTCTTTGCATTTGAACAAAA
>CAYPEM010000023.1:0-58413 GCA_964409765.1 uncultured Chitinophagaceae bacterium | reverse complement strand
GGCTCTTTCAATATCATGGCGCAGAACACAAAGCGGTCTTTGCATTTGAACAAAATGCACCGCTGACCGTTGAATCGGCAATTACGTACACACGTTTTCATCCGCGATGCGGGACAAGTTTTGTTCTGCAGGTAATGTTGATCGCAATCTTGCTGTTCAGTGTTATGGATACGATCTTGCTGCAATTCATTGATGAATTAACATTGCCGATACGATTAGCTACGCATATTCCCTTTATTCCTGTCCTCGGCGGAATCTCATACGAATTTTTAAAATTCTCAGCAAAGCACAGCAACTCTGCTTTGGGCAAAATATTTGTCGCACCTGGTCTTTGGCTGCAAAAGATCACTACTGAAGAACCGGACGAATCAATGATGGAAGTTTCACTTGCTGCTATCAAAGCAGCATTGCAGAGGGATTAAAAATTAATCTCTAAATATCACGCCATTCCCGCACGTTTCTGGCGGGAATCCATAAACTGAGAATGGCATCCTTCGTTTATATAGTGGCAAGCGAGAAAAATGGAAGGTTATATATTGGAGTTACGAGTGATCTAAAATACAGAATACATCAGCACAAAAAATCGTTGATCCCGGGTTTTACACAAAAATATGCAGTTCACAAGTTGGTGTATTTTGAAGAGCACACAGATATTCGTGACGCAATTGTTAGAGAAAAGCAATTAAAGAAATGGAATCGAGCTTGGAAAATTCGATTAATCGAAAAAATAAACTCCGAATGGCAAGATTTATATTTTGATTTATAATGGATGCCCGATAAAAGCATTCGGGCATGACGGTCTTTTAGTATGAGCAGTTTAGTAGAAAAATTACATTCCATCAAGCGTCGCTTCTCAGAAGTGCAGGAAAAACTCTCCTCTCCCGATGTTGCATCCAATCAGCAGAAGAGTAAAGAACTTGGAAAAGAATTCCGTGAATTGTCGGAAATTGTTCGAAGCGCGGATAAATATCTGCACGTATTCAACAATATCGAAAGCAGCAAAGAAGTATTGGCAATCGGCGGCGATGCGGAATTAAAAGAAATGGCGCTTGCTGAGATTGCGGAATTGGAACCTCAGCTTGCTATACTTGAAGAAGAAGTGAAAGCTCTTCTCGTCCCAAAAGATCCGAACGACAATCGTAACGTGATCGTTGAGATTCGCGGCGGCACCGGCGGCGAAGAAGCGGCACTCTTCGCTTCTGATCTGTATCGGATGTATGTCCGATTCTGCGAACGGAGAAAATGGCGCGTTGATACGCTTGATTGGAATGAAACGGATAAAGGCGGATTCAAAGAAGTTACAATGAGCATTGATGGTGATGATGTCTATGGCGTACTAAAATTTGAAAGCGGTGTTCATCGTGTTCAGCGAGTTCCGGAAACTGAAGCGCAAGGTCGAGTTCATACATCCGCTGCAACTGTTGCCGTGATGCCGCAGGTTGAGGATGTTGAAGAGGTCGTTATCAATCCTGCTGATATACAACTTGATACATTTCGTTCGGGTGGTAAAGGAGGACAGAATGTTAACAAAGTTGAAACCGCAGTTCGTATCACGCACAAACCTTCAGGGATCATAGTAGCATGCCAGCAGGAACGATCTCAATTTCAAAACCGTGAACGGGCAATGAATATGCTTCGTTCAAAGCTGTATGAACAGAAATTGGAGAAACAACAGAATGAACAGGCAGCTTCGCGCAAATCAATGGTCGGCACCGGAGACCGCAGTGATAAAGTGCGAACATATAATTATCCTCAGAACCGCGTCACCGATCACCGCATTGGTCTGACAATTTACAATCTGGACAAATTTATCGACGGTGATATTGACGAGATGATCAGTGCATTGCGCTTGGCAGACAGAGCTGAAAAATTAAAAGAAGGAATTACGACGTAACCTTAGTGATTCTTTGTGTCCTTTGTGCCTTTGTGGTTCTCTTTTTCAGTTTTTTTCCTTTTTAACTCAAAAAATTCTTTCACCAAACCGCCGCACTCTGCATCCAGCACACCGCCAATAACATGAACCTGATGGTTCAGTTTTTTATTTTCGGTCACATTCATCACGCTTCCGCTCGCCCCCATTTTCGGATCGTAACATCCAAAGACGATCGTCGGTATCCGTGAAAGTACAATTGCTCCGGCACACATTGGGCATGGCTCCATCGTTACATACAACACACAATCCTTCAGAAATTTATTTTCACGATGAGCTGCAGCAGCGGTCAAGGCAAGCATTTCCGCATGAGCGGTCGGATCGCGCATCATTTCGATCTGATTGTATCCTTTTGCAATAATACTGTTTTGATACACAACAATTGCGCCGACAGGAACTTCGTTCTGTTCAAAAGCACGACGCGCTTCTTTCAGAGCAAATTGCATCCAGCGTTCGTGAAGCGTCATTGTTAATTATCTGTTTTGAATGGAGAGAGTTCAACGAGGTTGCCGACCGGTGAGTCGGTTATTTCATAGACTTGAGCAGCTGAAAATTCCTTTAATGCATGATTGATACGCTGTGAAGCATTTTCAATTTCTTCGATCTTTTTTACCGCTTCGGGTTCTGTTACCTGCTTCTTCAATAATCGCGCATACCCCAAAATAATCGCCAATGGATTATTGATCTCGTGTTTCAAGGTCATGATCACTTCGTGAAGTGTTTGAATCTGAGTCTCTTTTAATTGGATATTATGCTGGTGCTCTAATATTTCTTTTTCCCTTTTGTGCAGTTTTTCTCTCAGCTCGATCACTTTAACCAAGCCGTATGCCAGTACCCACATCCATAACAAAGTATCAAAATGTTGAAGGGCATCCGATGCGGCAAGATGACGATGCTTGAATTTGATATAGAAATCCATCGTCGTAATGAAATAATACCCGTAGATGAAATACGACGCTAGAATGGCCGGGTATCGAAGGATAAAATTTCGAATAGTTTGTATAAATTTTTTCATTCGCCTTTTAGATAGTTCAATTCCTCACAAAGATAACAAGTTGATTATATGGAAGCAACTTTCATACGGTGATAATTACTGTTTCCTTCCCTAATTTATACCGTTCTCTTTTTACGAATATACTAAAAGCAACTGCACTTATTTTCAATGGTACCACACATCACTTGATTATCGAACTATAACTGAGTACTATTTCGCAAATAAATCCTCACCCGAAACAGATAGAAGATGACGTGATTAAAAAGCCTCCATTCATTCTCATCTATTGCATCATTGACTGTTTTCTCTTAGTCGTTTCGTTCAACAATATCCATTCATTGATAAATCGATCAACATTCCCATTTTCTATAAAAGAGGAGAATGGAATATTCGTTGTAGATAATATTACGAACAATTTGATTACACATACTCTCAGCGTCGGAGACACGATCGTTTCGATCAATGATTCAATACTTACAATTTCTGAACAACTTGAATTCATTTCTGATAATGCAATAATTGGCAGCAGTCATAAAGTAACTACCAAAAAGAATGGATCGAATAGTTCATCGTATGTCCCAACCATCTCCTACTATCCGAATCTTCTTTACATCATTATAATTTTATTTGTTGGTATCACCTTTTTTACCGTTGGTATATTTGTGGTGTGGAGCAAACCTCTGGACAGCGTCGCTCATCTTTTTCATTGGATGATGGTGCTGGTCGGTGCGGTTATTATGATCACCTGGGGTTCACTTGAATCAAAAGAATTCTTCACAATATTTATCCGAGGTCTATTCTTCTTTTCGTACGCAGTAGGGATAGCGTCATTTTATCTTTTTACAAAACTATACTGCGCACCAACCCCGCGATTCATGAATGAAAGAATTTTGCTCATCTATACCGCTGCTTTTATATTTTCTGGAGCCTTGATCTATTATCATCTACGTGCAATAGCAACCCAATCATTGCGCATCTATGCACAATTTCAACAATATTTTGATCTGTTCCATATAGTACTGTTTGTTGCGTTCATTGCGGGAATCATCAACATAATATCTGCTTACAAAAAAACTGATTCTTCTGATGAACGAAACCGCTTAGAATGGATCATCTGGGGATTTGCGATAAGCAGTACACCATTTTTGTTGTTCTATATTCTTCCTCAAATCCTGTTCAGCCGGTACATTATTGCCGAAGAATACACAACGATCTTTTTCATTGCATTACCGTTCTCTTTTGGTGTCTCGTTCATTAAGCATCATTTATTTGATATCCGTTTACTGATCAAACGAACGATCGTTAATTTCATGTTTAGCGGTATTATTGCTGTCACTTATTTTATTATCGTTATCTTAGCGGCGGCGATTATCAACGAGACCATTCTTTCATCTGAAAATATTATCATTGTTGTGCTCACAATTATCATTGCGATGGCGTTCAATCCGGTACGGAATAGATTGAAAACATTTGTTGATAGATTATTATTCAAAGCACACGGCGAATACAGAATGATACAATTCGAAATATCGCCGCGATTACAATCTTCAATATCAGTCGAAGAAATATTTGATGTTGTCTTGGAAACAATCCAGTCATCACTTCCTGTAGAACAATGCGTGACCTACAGACAAGAGAATGGATATCTTCTATCGAATGATCGTATGAATGAAGCGCAACCAATTACGATCGGTAGTATTAAATTCATCCTTCCTCATCGGGCCGCTGCGATACGAAATATCATCCGAACAGAAAATAGAGAGGCGATACTCATTGATAATGAGCTGAAGCCAAAAATCGGTTACGAACTTTTTGTGTTGATCAGTAATGCACAATCCTCTATTCTTGGTGCAATAGGACTTAATCGAATAACAACAAAGGAGCAGTTCGATGCCGAAGAGATATCACTGCTTCTGATGATTTGCGATCGTGCAGCAGAACATCTTGAACGATTAGAATTGCTTGAAGCAATGTTCCGTGAAAAGGAAGAACGAAAAAGAGCCGATGAACTGAACAAACTCAAATCCGACTTTGTCTCCTATGTTTCACATGAATTGCAAACGCCGCTGACATCAATAAGGATGTTTTCAGAGCTTCTTCAAAAGAATATCTCCGGGAAAAAAGGAAAAGACAAATTGGAGATCATTACCGGCGAAAGCGACCGCTTAAGCAGAATGGTGAACAATTTACTCGATGTTTCCCGTATCGAGAACGGGTTAAAGGAATATCATTTTGAGAATTGTTCTCTGAACGAAATAATTGACACAGTGGTAAAGAAAATGAGCTATTTGATCAAAAAACATGGCTTCAGACTGCATTATTCGGTTTCTCGCTCTGTTGATATTTGGGCAGATAAGGAGGCTATTGAACAGGCAGTCATGAACCTAGTCTCTAATGCAGTAAAATATTCGCGAACGAAAAAAAATATCGATATCCATATAACAAAAAGGAATGGATATGCTATTTGTTCAATTCAAGACCATGGTGATGGTATTGCTAAAAAGGATATTCCTTTTCTCTTTGATAGGTTTTATCGTTTGCCGGAACATCATAACACCGTAAAAGGAGTTGGCCTGGGCCTTTCACTGGTAAAACACATTATTGATGCACATCAAGGAAAGGTAGAAGTTCGTAGTTCACTCGGAAAAGGAAGTACATTTATGTTATTTATTCCTCTAAAAAAATAACGCCATTATGACAACAATTCTTATTATAGAAGATGATCCCGCTATCCTCCACGGTTTGGAGGAAGGACTATCAGAAGAACGCATGAAAATCACCACTGCTTCAGACGGCGAAAAAGGATTCCGCACCGCACTACGGGAGCCGTTCGATCTGATCATTCTTGATGTAATGCTCCCCTCAAAAAATGGGATCGATATTTGCCGTGACCTTCGGAACAAAGGAAATCGAAAGCCTATTCTCATGCTCACCAGCAAAAAACATGAAGCCGATAAAGTACTGGGATTAGAGATCGGTGCCGATGATTATATGACAAAACCGTTCGGGATGCGAGAACTGATCGCGAGAATTCATGCATTATTGCGAAGAAAACAGAGTGTTGAATCAACGACACAAACTGCTGCATTCGGAGAGATCTCCGTTGATTTTGTAAAACAGGAATTACTCAAAAGAAAAAAATCTGTAAAACTTAGTGCAAAAGAATTCCAATTACTGAAATACTTTGTTGAGCACCATGGTGATGTCGTCTCCCGGGATCAATTGCTTGATGATATTTGGGGATATGATGTTACACCGACAACACGGACAGTCGACAATTATATTCTCTCACTGAGAAAAAAAATTGAAAAAGATCCATCCAATCCAAAGCATCTCATAACCATCCACACCGCAGGATATAAATTTTTGAAATAAACCCTCCCCATTTGATCGCACTCGTCATGACAATTATTTGACAATCTCTTGACGAGACCATGGCAATTCCATTTCTCCTCTATTGTAATTTTGCTGGTGAAGTAAGTAACGAAATCATTCACCATACAATAACAGGAGGAGTTATGAAAAACCTAGTCTTCACAATATCTCTGATGATCTGTTCTACCGCAGTGATCGTCTCCCCACTTTTCTCCCAGGAACCATCCGTTATCAATCAGATAGTGCTTGGCGAAAAGAACTTTGGCGGACCGCGTTTAGGAGTTACGATGGTCCCTGGAAATACGGTTCTGGCATCCGAATTGAAAAAGAAAAAGATCGGAAGAATGATCAGTCAATTCGGCTGGTTGTTTGAGTATCAGGTTGTGCCAGATGGGGGCGGACCATCATTCGTAATCCAATTTGTGCCGTTGGTCGGCGGTGTTGAATACGGAACATTGATCCCAACCGGTACGCTTGCAATGGGTGTTCGTCTGCCGGGCGGTATCGAGTTTGGTCTCGGACCAAATGCTGTCGTAACGACCGAGAAAATCACTTCGTCACTAGTGATCTCTGTCGGAAAGAACTTCAACTACGGCGGTGTGAACATTCCTTTGGATCTGGTGTTTGCAACCAATCCGAATGGGAACAGAATTTCCCTGATGTTCGGTTACGCAATCCAAAAAATAAAGTAAACCAAAATCCATACTATATTTAATCCAACGGAGGATGTATGAAAAAACTATTATCTTTTTTTGCGATGCTCAGCATCAGTTTATCCATAGTAAATGCACAGGTTGATACTTTGACAATACTATTCACAAGTGATACTCATTCCAATCTTGCACCAATCGGAGAACGTGACCCGGTGACATTAAAAGGTTCAATCGGCGGTATTGCCCGAGCTGCGACATTGATCGGAATGACTAAAATGAACGATCCAAATGTGCTGACACTTCATGGCGGCGATCTTTGTATCGGTGATATATTTTACAATGCATATTTTGGAATTGCAGAACTTCAAATGATGAAAATGATCGGATACGATGTAATGACATTGGGGAATCACGAATTCGATCTTGGTGCGACAACACTTCAAACGACACTCGATTCTTCACTGAATGAAAGCCCGATGTCCATCGTCTCATCCAATATTATAATTCCTGATACCAATATTCTTCATCTCAAAAAATACATCAATCAATTTGTTGTGAAGCAAATGGGAAATATAAAGGTCGGCATTTTTGGTTTGACCACACCTGAAACAAACTATTTATCGAATCCTTCTCCCGTTCTCTTTGATGAAAATGTTCCGCAATGCATGATGGCAACCGTTGACAGTTTAAAACAATTAGGATGTTCTGTTATCATTTGTTTATCGCATCTTGGAATTGGTATTGATTCATCATTGGCGGTTGCAGTACCGGGAGTGGATGTCATTATCAGCGCACATGACCATCTTTCACAAACGGCAAAAGGATTCACCAATCCATTAGGGAAAACTACCTGGATTGCACAGTCAAATGCATTCTATTCTGAAATGGGAAAAATTCAATTACGTGTAACAACCACTTCAACTGAATTAATGTCAACCATAAATATACCATTGGACAACAATATCCCGGAAGAACCATCGATTGCAGCTGAAGTTGAAAAACTTATTGCAGGGATTGAACTGCAATTCGGACCAATGTTCACAAAGCAGATTGGATATGCCAAAGGATTTTTCAACGAGGTGCCAGAAAATCTGATGGGAACAGAACTAAAAGAGACTGCAATTGGCAATTTGGTGACAGATACTTTTCGAGAGTATACGAAAACCGATATCGCGATCGAACCCGGGGGATCGACTGCACAACCGTTGCATAATGGACCAATTGTGGGTGACGATCTGTTCCGTGTTGTCGGTTACGGTTTTAATGAAACAAATTATTTAGGATTTCGTCTCGTCACTTTTTCAATTACCGGCGAATCTCTGTATATCGCAATGGAAAAATGCCTTGCAAACATTGCCATAAACGACGAGTTCTTTCCACAAGTATCGGGAATGCAATTTGACTACAATCCACAAGCAAATCCCGGCTCACGAATCAATTGGATCAAAGTTAACGGTCAATCTCTTGAATCAACCAAACGATACAGCGTGACTTCAAACGAACTAGTTATTACATTGCTCAAATCGTTCCTTGAGATCAATATTTCCGACGTTGTTGTTCTGGAAAATGTGTCCGAGTATCAGGCATTGCTTGCCTATGTTTCAAAAAGGGATACAATTTTTCCATCGATTGGCAACAGAATCACTCAAGTGTCGATCAATAAGAATGAGTTACTGAAACCAAACAATTTTTTTCTTGGACAAAACTACCCGAACCCCTTCAACCCAACAACAATGATCTCCTTTAGGCTGCCGGTACAATCTCACGCAACATTGAAAGTGTATGACATGCTGGGAAAGGAAGTTTCAACACTTGTTGATGATAATCTTCAAGCAGGATCGTACAACGCTGAATTCAACGCACAACGTTGTGCCAGCGGTATTTACTTTTACAGGTTAACAATTGATAATTTTATACAAACAAAAAAAATGTTGTTGATTCGTTGACCGATTTATTTCATCTGTCGGTACTTTGCTGAACCGGCAGATACTAACGAGAGGTTGTTATGAAAGCTACTATTGTATATTCAATTATTATCCTGCTTCAAATTGCATACACATCATTATATTCACAAGATGATTCCGTCCGAACGCAATGGGAAGCACTCCCCATTATTAGTTACGACACTGATGCCGGGTTCGGATATGGTGCGAAATCAATGGTGGTGAATTTTTTGGGACGGCATGAATCGTTCGACATTATCCTTTTCAACAGTACAAAAGGTGAACGCTGGTATCGCTTCGTTGCATCCTATCCTGATTTTGAAATACGCCAAGGGACAGTCTATCCGATCTCCATTGATCTTACCGTTGATTACGACAAATGGATATCGAACAGTTTCTTCGGTATCGGTAATAATTCTCGGTTTTCCGATAAAGAAATATACACTCGTGAACCGCTTGATTGTGCCGTGATGCTCGGAAGAGGGATCACAACAACATTCGTTATTCAAACCGGACTCCGTTACCGATCGATCCGCAATGCCAATTTTGCGTTGAACAGTAGATTAAAAAATATTCTTCCGATTATAAACCGATCAACCGCAACAATGAATAGCCTCCTTATCAATGCCCGATACGATTCCAGAAATAGTTTTATTACTCCATCCTCAGGATTAGTTGTTTCGGGAGAAGTGGAATATGCACCGATCATCTTCGGATCAACAACAGGTTTTACTAAACTCAATTCTTCCTTCCAATATTATAAAACATTGATAGGGTCATCGGTTATTGCTTCCCGTATAATACTGCAATCATTATTCGGCAGCAATCTTCCTGTCCAATCACTCATCTCTGTTGGGGGGACAAATACGCTGAGGGGAATTCCTCAAGATCGCTATCTTGACAAATCTGCCATCATCAGTAATGTGGAATATCGAATCCCGATCATTTGGAGATTCGGCGGAGTGGCCGGGATTGATGCCGGTAGAGTATGGAATTCACTATCAAACATTTCGATGACTGATTGGTCACTCAATTATATCGGAGGGATTCGACTTTACATGGATACATTTGTTATACGATTGGATGTTGGGATCAGCAAAGAGACATCCGGATTCTATTTGAATTTTGGTGAATTATTTTAAGGAAAGGAGTTTTTTATGACTACTCTGCGGAAACATTCATTACTATTTTTTTATTTACTCGCAATAATGTTGTTCACCGGCTGCGGTCAAAGTTTTATTGTGACACGGCTAGGTGACCCGAATTCTGGTGACAATATTTCATATGATCAATTCAACCGCTTACGAACAGGAAAATATTTTGAAATGGTTTTAAAGGATTCATCCGTCATTCCGATCACACTCATTCGAGCAGGAAGTGACTCGATCGTTTTTGAAACAGGCGAAGATCTTGTTCGTCAGTCCCTACCGATAGGATCTGTCTCTATACTCAATTATCACCAGAATGATAATGGATTCAATGCGATGATCGGTGGATTTGGAGGACTATTACTCGGCGGTGTCGCAGCAAAATCTCTTTTCGATTTTAATGATAATGAATCTTCCATTAAAGGATTTGCTACGGTTATTACCTGTTCTGTCGTCGGAGCGTTGATTGGGTATAATAATGAAACGATATTAACGTATTACTTCCCGCCACAGAAAAAGAAAAAGCCCTGAAAAATCAGGGCTTTTTTTGTGCACCGGACAAGAGTCGAACTTGTAACCCCCAGCTTCGTAGGCTGGTGCTCTATCCAGTTGAGCTACCGGTGCAACTTAACTATATCAATATAATAAAATTCCATTTTTTTTCCAACGGATAAATATAATTCCAGCATAATTACTTCCGTTTTGCATAAGGAAACTCACGTATCGGTTTACTTAATACACCCAACACAGAGAAACTATGTTATAGTTTTATATTCTACACAAAGACGAAAAATGATTAACTACTTGACTTCTGAGCTAAGTATTATATTCTTTGACGATGTTCCCACCAACACTTGATATCCGTTCTTTGTTTTTGTCCATTGGTTTTTGATGTCATCGTAATATTCAAAGGAGGAATCATTCAGTTTCATTGTCACTGTTTTCTCTTCTCCTGCGTTCAATTGCACTTTTGCAAATGCTTTCAATTCTTTTTCCGGTCGTAGCACTTTTGCTTTTGTGTCTTTGATATACAACTGCACAACTTCCGATCCTGCAACGGTCCCGGTATTCTTGACGGAAACACTCACGGTATAATTTCCTTTTCCTTGTGATTTCACGTTCACATTGGATAATGTGAACGTTGTGTACGACATTCCGAATCCGAATGGAAATTCCGGTTCAACATGTTTTGTATCGAAATACCGATAACCAACAAGAATTCCTTCTTTGTATTCAACTTCGCCGGATGTTCCGGGAAAATTTCCGAATGCAGGATAATCTTCCCACTGCTTTGCAATGGTAAACGGTAATTTTCCGGATGGATTCACCGCACCGGTCAGTACTTCGGTGATCGCTTGTGTTCCCTCTTGTCCGGGAAAAAATGCACAGACGAGTGCCTGCACGTTGGCAAGCCATGGCTGCAGCGTTACCTGTGCTCCTGCATTCAACACAACGATCGTTTTTGAATTCACGTTTGCCACTGCGTTGATCAGTTCAATTTGATTATCGGGTAGTGTGATGAATTGGCGGTCAAATCCTTCAGACTCTTGATACTGTGAATTACCCGCAAAGATCACTGCAAGATCACTCTTCTTCGCAAGTTCGATAGCTGCATTCAGTTCGTTCTCGTTCGGTTTCGTCCACCCAAGCAACGCAACGGCATCTCCGCCGTCCTCATAATATTCAACGGTGATGTCATAGAATCTTCCGGCGTCGAGCGACACTGTTGCAGTCCGCGCCTCAACGGCATGATTACTCCAATGATCGATCAATAATTTTCCGTCGAGATATAATCGTACCCCATCATCCGTTGCTGCAGTCAATTCATACCTTCCCGATAATGCTGTTTTGATCCTTCCCTTCCAGCGGACGGAAAAATTATCCACCTCAAATCCTTCTGCCGGTTTTCCTCCGCCCCACCGGAAATCAATGTTCTGATCGATGCGGCGGAGCTTCGGTTCACCCTGTAAATTTTTGTTTGAATAATATTCTGCCTGTAAGCCATTCGTATTCATCGTATCGTTCGGCAGAAAAAAGAATTGCGGCTCAATGGAAGGAACATCACCCGTTAATCGTGCGCCGATTGCATAGGAAATTGAAGAGGTGGGGAAAGTCCGCTTCATTCCTTCCAATGGCGACTCCGCTGAAAATGGAACTACCATCGAACTTCCGCCGCCTCCGGTTCGGGCAACTACTGCATTCGGTCCCAGAACAGCAATCGATTTGTATGCTGAAGTATTCAGAGGAAGAATATTCTGTCGGTTCTTCAACAAAACAATCCCTCCGCGCGCAACATCAAGTGCAACCGCTTTATGTTCCGGCGCATTCGTTATCGGCTTATCTAATTTTTTATCAAAATATCCCATGCGGAACATGACACGGAGCATTCGTTTGATCTTATCATCGATCGTCGATTCTTTTACAGTTCCATTGTTGATCAACGGAAGTAATTTTTCCTTTGTCAGAAAATCTCCGCCGGGCATTTCAAGATCAAGTCCGTACGTCGCTACGCCCTTAATGCTGTGCGCGGCACCCCAGTCGGACATGACGAGTCCGTCAAACTTCCATTCTTTTTTCAGAACATCATTTAAGAGCATCTCATTTTCACTGCAGTATGGTCCGTTCAATTTATTATATGCGCACATGATCGCTTCAGTTTTTCCTTCCTGCACAGCAGCTTTGAAAGCAGGAAAATAGATCTCATAGAGCGTCCGCTTATCGACCTTCGCATTCACAGTCATTCTGTCCGTTTCCTGATTATTGACTGCAAAATGTTTGGTTGTTGCAACAACTCCTTCGCTTTGCACTCCTTTCACATATGAAACGGCAATGCGCGAAGTGAGATACGGATCTTCGCCGTAACTTTCAAAATTTCTTCCGCCGTGAGGCACGCGATTGATGTTGACACATGGACCAAGAATGGTATTTCGTTCTTTCGCTTTTGTTTCCCTCGCCAATGCCCAGCCGTACCGGAATGCAAGCGATGTATCAAACGTTGCCCCAAGCATGATCGATGCTGGAAATGCAGTGGATTGATCCCAACGTACACCAACCGGACCATCGGTCATTGCCAATTCCGGAATTCCAAGACGGGCATTGGGTTTGGATGCAAATCCGGTGCCGCTCAACTTATCAACTTTCTCTTCCAGTGTCATCTGTTTTAAGAGATCGTTCACGCGATCTTCAATCTTTGCTTTCGGGTTATTGTATACAGGATTTTGAGCCAGTGCAAGACAAAGACCTGTAAGGAGTACGATAAATATTTTTGATTTCATTGTGATTCCTTTCAAACTAAGGGGGGTAAGAGATAACGCATATTGATAAAGTCGGTTATCAACGAATAATTATTTTACAGTTTCACTAAGAACAACTTTGCGATACTCATCAGCATTTTTCCAATGATCATTATTTGCATTCTGCTGAACTGCAACTGACCCAAAGAAATTATCCCTCGTTTTTGGAATTTCATTTTGATCATCGTTGTCACAATATGCTAAGGAAATTCTCATTTGTTTGTTTCCCTTGAGTTGAACCCGTGATGTTTCTCTATTGATTGATGTGTATTGATCACTATATATCCGCAAAGAAAATTCCCAGAAGTATTCGGTTCCTTGTTTACGCAGTGCAAATTCTTGAAAATGATCGGCATAATTAGCAATTGAATACTCATCCCAGCTTTTTCCTGCAAGATCGCACGCTACAAATGTTCGGGAAGTATTGTTCTCTTTCGGTGAATCCAGGATCATATGATACGAAAAAGCATTGGCTGAATTTGTTCCCCATTCTTTTCCCGCATCTTGTATCCCATCAAAAACATGCATCCCTCCGGATTGATCCTCATCGACAAAGACTTCCAGTAGATCGTAATTATAGTAGAAGTCTCCTATTTTTGGATCGCTGTTGTATCGGTACCCATCCACGAAAACGTCGTCGGTTATTTTTACAATAAAATAGATCAGGTTAGTTTTCTTTGACCAGAGGATTTTATATTCTCCCGAAAAATCTTTAACCGGGACGGTTTCACCATATGGGATCCACGGTTGATCAATCGGCTGCCATTGAATATTGTTCCAGCATTGATCATCGATTTTTCCATCGATCACCGGCAGTTCTTTCGACTGGAAAATGGTCAATGTATCATTTGCCATAACCGAATGAATGTTTTGAGCATCGCAGACATTGATTGAGAGGAAGAAAATGATGTTAGCAGTTAGAAATTGTATTTTATTCATAAACTACTTTAGTTTAAATATGGAATAACTGTTTATTTCAAAGAAACCATATCGACTTAATCACTTTTTCAACCGACCAAGAGATTGAATTTCTTGTGATAGACGAATAGCTCTTTCATTATTTGAATTTTGTTGAAGAAGTCCATTCAGAACTATTTCTGCTTCTTTAATTTTTCCTGATTTAAATAATGCTACAGCAGAATAGAATTGTGCATCGTCTACTTGAGCACTTGATAACGGGATCTTAGAGCCATTGACACCAGTGATTGCTTGCGATAATTGTTCAATTGCTTTTTCGTACAATTGACCTTTCAAATAGTTAACGCCCAATTTCAACCGAGTGACAGAATTTTCTTGAAGCGATAGACTGTGAAAATAGGTTTTTTCTGCTTCTTCATATTCCTGAACAGCCGATAAAAGATCTCCTTTCAAAATAAACGGCATAGGATCCATGGGAGCCATTGCGATCACCGATTCATATTCATTTAATGCGTTAAATATATCTTTTTCGTTTAGATATGCCTCTGCCATTTCATAATGAGCATCACTCCAGCGGAGTTTTCCTTTCACAAATTTTTGTGCAACCTGTTGTACATTATTTTTCGGGACTGCTTCCACATATGGATCATTGGTAAAAGGCCATCGGCGAAGCAATCCGCTCATTGTCAACACGCCAATCTCCAGGTCAAGAGAGGTTATTTTTAATTTATCAACTAAAACACTGTCGGGAATGAATTGCTGTGAAAGTTTTTTATCCTCAATCGTAAATGCGGACGAGGTCTTCAGCCCTTCTAACCACGATTTGGCAAGCAGCACATAGCCGGTAAATGACGGATGAACATGTTCCCACAATAATGATGCTCCAATGATATTATTCGGCGAATGCGCTCGGAAAGTTGATTCAACGTCTGCAATACCGACGGTGTTTGATGATGCAATTCTACGGATAATGGAATTAACTTCTCCGCTTGCTCTGAACCGTAAACCATCGTAATCGCGAGCCTTACACAAAGCGATGAACGCAGAATCATATTTTCCAATCTGTTCGTAACATTTACCCAAATGGAATTGTGCAATTGCCCAGCCCGAATCAACTGCAATAATTTGTTGATATCGATCGATTGCCTGAACAAATTCATTTTTTTGCTGAAGTGCTATGGCGGATTCAAACAGTGAGTCAATCTCCTTTTTCTTTTGATCACTCACTGACGCATCACGCAGTGAAACAAATGGCGGAAGGGATCCTTCATTGGTCACAAGTGTCGAGAGAATGATCGGGATATCATTTTGTTTGGCGATCTGAACCACTTGAGAGATATTTTTATCGTATGCTTCAATAGCACTAGTATATATTCTGCTTTGAAATTGAATCGCCTTATCATTTGCCAACTGCTGCATCAATGTTCCGGAGTATGAACTTGAGTTTGAACCGAGAAGGAATTGTGCGGCAGAACTAATGCCTTTTTCCAATAGCATGAATGATTTTACGTTTTGAAGCGATTGATACAATCGGATAATCCATCGGGAACTGCCGATTGAGTTTGTGGAAGCAGCGCCAAGCGCACCGTAAAATTCATTCTGTCCCGAGTACACGATGAATGCATTCGGCTGATAGTGAATCAATTCATCAATAAAGTCCAGAACGGTATAACTATTCGTGCCGGTCAAACCGACATTGACGATCTCGATCTTCTTTTGTGGAAAAAGAATTTCCAATTGTTTCTGCAGGATCCGTGTAGGGGTTGCATTGTAATGATATGGGAATCCGGCGGGGGTCGATTCACCAAGGACAAAAACGCGGAATGTATTGCTTGATTTGATAACTTCAAAATTTCCTGAATAAATCTGCGGAACGAAATATTTATTCGGATCAAAGTACCGTTTTCCAACACCGGGGTTGATGGTGTAAAATTCTTTTCCGTTAACCGTAGTTTTTTTAACAAGATCATATTCATTTCCGTACTGAACTATTCTCAATCCAATTTCAAGAAAGATCAGAAGTAGAAATGGAAAAAGTATCGTTACAATTAAAAACAACCGTCGTAGCTTCGGTAACAACGGAGTCGAAGACCGTGTCGTTACAATTTTTTTCTTATTTGAAAGAGGTGCCATTGAACTGAGGATTATAAAAAATCTTTAATGGTGATCAGAGATCCTTATGGAATCAGATTTTCAGCATTTCGAAATTCGTTCATCCATTGCCAGTTTGGATATAATATCGGTGTTGCAGTGATCACTCCGCCAAAGCCTATCATACGACGGGTATACATATTTGCGGGCTGAATTGATATCGCCATAAGTTTTTTATGCCGTATATCAATGCTGTAATTTTTTGCCAGAGATGCTACATATGCACTCATCGACCGCTCCCGTTTTTTTCCAAGCAGATTATTCTTGATATTGATGTGAATGGAATCTATCGGCGGCATATGTTCAGCTCCAATAGATCTCTTACCTAATACTTTAAAGAGTGAATATCCTTCCTTGGTCTTAATTGGACCGATAATGGTGCCTGTATCGGCAAGGAATGCTCTTAAAGTTATTTCAGGGTTTTTTGACAACGGAAAAAAATTTGAAACGCCTCCTCTTTCTTTCCATTCTGAACGTTGTGAATATATTTTCGCTAAATCCGAAAGCGTTGTACCGCGGGAATATTCATCCCACACATGCATTGCTGTGGTCAAGCTGTCACACAGAACTTCCTGAACATTCACTTCGTACGCATTTCCAATACCTGAAAGACTTGCCCGAAGGCCTTCCAACAGTTCATCATTGGAAACTGTGACCGAGTCATTGACACGCCATTGTAGATATCGCGAGATCCAATAATTAGACCATGAGTGTACATCGCGCTGTACGGATTCGGAGTACTGGAGGTTTTGACGATAACCTTCACGAGACATCAGTTCGGATTCAATAATAATGCGAAGATGATAGTTAAGAGCCCGGATAAATGAATTCTCATCGAGTGATGGAAATCCTAACCGAAGATTTCTCATCGCCTCGATTGCTTCACCAAAAGACAACGGTCTATCATTGAGTTCAACAAACGCTTTTTGAAGGTCGGAATTGAACACTATCATTAAATGATCGACATCGTCGGACGTAACCCCAAAGATCCCTTTGTTTAAGTGTCGGGTGGAATCTTGAATGATGATAGCTCTCAATTGTTTAGCAAGTGCAAAGAACAATACCGAATCAGTTTTTGCTTTTTGCGGAGACAGTATTGCTGCGAAGAACCTGCGCGCAACAATGTTCTCTTTTCGCAGCCGGACCGTTTCATCGACACGAATTCTACGGTCGGCGGAATTCATTTTTTCATAGACGGGATTTGTACCGCGGTCAATAATGAGCGCAACGGTCCAACCATAGGTACTCGAGATAAACGGTTTAGAGAATTTCTTTTTACCTATTGCATACACTTCATTTTCAAACAATGTATCTAATCCGCCAAAATTGACCTGCACAGTTTCAACGGCGGTAATAAATGTTGGGCGGATAACAGTTATAATCTTTGCAAGGGGGATATTCTTGTTGAGCATCCTCACCAACGAATCACCGTCAGTCCTGCTTTTTACAGCAATTGCTGCAATGTGCAGCTGCCACGCAAATTTTGCAAGTCCAATCCGTATTTCATGTTCAGACACAGAGACTTTCTGTTTCACTTCACGTTTGAATAATTCATCACGCACGAACATCTTTTCCATATTGCGGATCTTCAATTCCGTTTGGTGATCCGAACCGATATTCAGATGTTTTCCTTCCATCGCCAGTAATCGTTCTGCAACGAGAGAATTCAATGCTTTTATCTTTGAGGAATCATGCTGAGCGGGATTTTCTTTTCCTTCCCACGGCATCAACTCAATCCGTTCGATCAGATCCCTTCCCGTAATCACACTGCTGCCGACGCGGGCAAGGGTATCCATGGGAAGCGGCGGTGCGGTTTTCTGAGCAAGAAGAAAAATACTACAGAGACTTAATGAGATACTGATGAGCAGAGTTCTTTTCATACTATTTCAGGACGATCATTTTTTTTGTTTCAATAAATTTCCCGGCTCGAAGTTCATAGTAGTAAACACCGGAAGGTACATTTGAAGCGTCAAAATATACTGAATAATTTCCTGATTCTTGTTTTTTATTCACCACCGTTGCAATCTGTTTTCCCAAAAGATCGAATACTGTTAGAGAAACTTGTGCTGAAGACTGTATGGCGTAATCAATCTTTGTCTTTGGATTGAACGGATTCGGATAATTCTGTTCAAGGGCAAATTCTCTTGGGGGTAATTGTTGATCATTGACAGACATTGCTCCAACGTACGAAACATCGAAATAGTTTACATTGAAACCGCCAAAAAAGAATGCCGTTTTTAGCACATGGGTTCCTGCTGTAAGGTCGTATTTTCCTATGCTTTGCGTTCCCCATGACTGATATCCGCCTGTAGCCAATACATTGACAACTGTGAGCGCTCCTCCATCTACACCAACCCCGATCGATCCGCCGGTATTTGGTGCGCTCAACCGCGCTGCGATGTTATATTTACCATCTTGCTGAACAGTGACCGTGAATGTCAAATATTCTCCCGAACCTGTCCACCCGACATTATAACCATTGGTGATCGCATCGGAACATTTTTCGATATCGACACCATCATTTCGAAAAACCCAGCCGCTGTTCCAAGCTGCACCGTTGTTTTGATTATTTTGAACATCATTATCTTTGTACGCGCTGAGGTTTTTTCCAAGGTCATAATTCACTGCAAAAATTTTTCCCGGCACTATGTTAGCAGCAAATGGTTTAGTTGTTGCATCATTTGGCTGGCGTAATAACGCATCAATAACATCGGGACGGGAAACACAATTTTCCAGTTTAAGTCCATTCGCCATATCCATCAATGCTTTCTTTGCAACAGCAACGGTTGGTTTTGATGTTTGTCCTTTCCAATATTGTAGCAATGTATTGTATTCTGTAGTGTTCGGTACCGAATATGGTCCCGCAATTGCATCGAATTTTTTCAGAGTCCACCATGACCAACCGATCTTGTTCGTTTCCATCAATGAGATACAATCGGTAAACCATGTATTTGAATTTTCTCCGGATTCGCCGAGCCACAACGGTCTATTTTCAGATGTACGCAATGCAAGAAGATAGTTGATCGATCCGGCGTCATTCGTATTCCAGTATTTATGAAAACTATAGACTAAATTTTTATCCCACGCAGGTGTAAGACCGTTGAAATCCGTTGCATACCAGTTTCCTTCTGCAAAAATGATATGCATAGTATCCACCTGACGAATGGCATTGGTAATGGAAACATAGAGGCTCCGAAGCGGAACATTTCCCGTTCCAAGATTCCAAGCAGGCTCGTTGAGAATATCATAACCGCCGATCCATGGTTCGTTCACATATCGTTGAGCAAGTTTTTTCCACAATGCAACGGTCAGTGTTTTGTTCGATTCAAGGTCCCATAACGAAGGAAGTGCAGGGTTATAATCACTGATATTGTTTGCGCTTTGACCTCCCGGAGCTGCATGGAGATCAAGAATAAGATACATTTTATTATCGCCGCACCAACGCAAGAGACTATCCATCACCACAAATCCTGATTCGATCCATACATCTGGAGCGCTTTGTTTTACAAAGAATTCGAAATGCATCGGCATCCGTACTGAATTAAATCCCAACTGTGCAAGCCGTTCAATATCCTTTCTGGCAACAAAATTCGCCCTGAATGCCGTGAAGAATGTATCGGTGTTCTGCGGACCGACAACTTCGACAATTTTATTTCGGATCTCCCATGCGGCATTGGCAAAACTCGACATTCCAAACATGTATCCTTCGGGAACATGCCATCCGCCGAGTCCCATACCGCGCAGGATCACTTCTTCGTTATTCTCATTCACGATCTTTGTACCGGAAACTTTAAGAAATCCCTGAGCATTGCCTGCTGAGGAACAAATTGCAGTGATTAGTAATACAAGAACAAGAGCTTTAGTAATTTTCATTTGAGTAACACCATTTTTCTTTGTGCAGTATATTTACCTGCCCGTAGTTGATAGAAATAGATTCCGCTTGAAAGCTGGAAATCGTTGCTTGATAATTGAATCTTGTAAACTCCAGAGTTTTGTTCGTCATCGACTAATGATGCAACTTTTTTTCCAAGCATGTCAAATAGTGACAACGTGACAACGCTTTTCTCCGGTAGTTGATATTCGATAACTGTTGACGGATTGAATGGATTGGGATAATTTTGAGAAAGTGTATAATCTGATGGTATCAAATTATTATTTTCCAAAACACTTAACGGAGAACCAGTTAATTCTATATCGATCCATTCGATCCTGTCTTTGATCCATTTTTTGAGATAGGTAATTTCATTAACATATGTTCCACCGACATACGCATTTGGCCAGACATATTTATCCAGGATCGGCCACTTTACAAAATTCCGCTGCTGAGATTCCGCCAAAAGGGTAACCACTGAATCGATGATTGCGTTGATCTTACTTAATCCAAATTGATTTTTTCTAAGCTCAATCCATCGTGATCGTACTTTGTTCATGAATATTTTATCCTGCATCAATCGATTCCACCAAAACGGAGGTTGAAATTGATCTATAGAATGATAGGAAGTGTTTGTTGTAAGATACGTCAAGTGCCACCCGTCGATCAGTGAAGCCTCATAATAATCGCTGTTTCCAAATCCATGGTTGTAATCCCAATACGGTCCCACTATCAGTTTCCCATTTTTCGAATCTTTGTCCTTATACATAAAGAGACTTAAACGGAAACCATCGACATTCTTAGTCAATTCATTGATCAGAAAATAATCCACTGCAGAATTTACATCAAGAATTTTTGCATACCCGGTAACGGTATCGTCATATGCCGGCATCATCATGTTTGCTTCAAAATTCAAAATGAAGTTCTGAATGTATGATTTTTGGGCGGCTGTGATATCTTCTGGTTTGGGGTAATGATACTGATACAGGATTTTGTATTTCGAACCCGGCTGGGGTGCAAATGTTGAATACCAGCCGCTATTTCCGCTTCCGTCAAGCTTATCTATTTTTATGATGTAACCACCGGTCAATGCATCGCCTGTCGTTCCCGTTGAATCAAGTTTGGCAATATTCACCCTGTTCTTATCACGTTTGATTTTTTCCAGCAGAATATACACACCCTGGTATTGACCGTTGATGATCAGTTCACAATACCGTGACCGGCTTGCATACCGACCCATTGCGTTTGAAAGCGAATAGGTGATAACATCTCTCATCAAGGTCTTATCGTTATATTGCGCTGATAAGATCCAATCGCTTTCTTCCGGCATACCAAAGAGTGACACCGCAAGATCTTCACCACCGGCATCTCGTGTTTCAAAACCGAACTGTTTTTTCGGAAACATTTGTGACGAAGAGCCTCTGATCTCAATGCCGACCTTTCCCTTATAATGATTGAGGGAGTCGGTGACATTGTTTCGAACTCCTTCTCCATTATAAATTATTCCGAGGTCAACAGTGATTTTTGGTTCATTGACAATTGTTTGCCCATTTGTATTGATTATCACAATTGGGAGATTTGATGAGGTAAATGTTTGTCCGATGGCAAAAGAAATGAGTACGGTTTCCAGAACTAAGAAAGCACCGGTCACTCGTGTAATTTTATGATATATTTTTTTCATAGACGACTCTTTAATTACACACTATTTCATCAACAGCATTTTTTTTACCGAAACAAATTTTCCAGCCTGCATTCTGCAGAAATATATTCCGGACGGTATATTCTCACCGTTAAATTGAACCGCATATTCCCCCGGTTGTAGCTGACTATTCATCAGTGTGCATATCTCTTTTCCTAATACATCAAATATTTTTACAGATACATGTTGAACCGATGGAATTGCAAAACGAACCGATGTTGTTGGATTGAACGGATTAGGATAATTTTGACTGAGTTCAAAATTTATTACGAACTGCTTCTTGGAATTATCAATGTATGTACTCCCTGATGTACGTTTAATGTTTATTTCATGAAGCGCACTCCATACTGCACCATTCTTTACCCGGGCTTTGAGAGTCATCGTGGTATCAATGATAATCGTCGTATCATTTCCTCCGTTGATTGCTGATCCGGAGACTACGCCTCCGATCCCTCGTGGATCTATTCCGTTGATAGAATAAAAAATTGTTCCGGTTTCGTAGAGAGGGCGCTGAAGAGTGAAATATTTCCCGGTTCCGAGTTCAATGGTTTGTTCGGTGATAGTGTCATCGTTGAATTTAAAAATTGGGGGGTCGATTTTCGGATATAAATCTGCTGCTCGTAACTGGTTAAGGACAATTGCAAATCGATAAGGAAGATAATTATTGATGATGTCGTCGATAGCAGGTTTCCAATCGTCATCTTTCGTTGCGGCTGGATTCAAATATGTGTTGCCCCACCGTGCAGATTCGCCAATGATAGCCGTTTCAATTTCTTTAGCCCGCGAACGGAAGAGTGCGATCGTTTTATCCGGCGTAAAGCTTCCATGATTGGTAAAATGTTTGTAAGCGTGATCGGCAAATCGAATTTTATATTCTGTATTGTCCGACAATCGGAAATGAAGCCATTGAGGATGAAATCCGGAAAAACTGCCCACTGTCATTTTATAACCATCGGTGAGCGTTCCGATGTTTACTCTGTTTTCATTCAATCCAATTCCATCTCCTTCGCCCGGTGTCGTTCTGAGGGTATGTTCGGCATCATGAACGAAGAATCGGAATCCATCATTCTTCACGCGATTATAGACCGCATAGAAATTATTTGCCCCTTTGTTCATTCCAAACTTGCTCACGGGACCGTCATAATTGCCAGAGTAGAAAATGACAAGCATATAATCGATCAGATTATCGACATCAACTAATATCTTCCGTGCAGGATTACGAATACCGTTTTTTTCCAAACCAAGCAGATGAAAGTAATTTGAATCGGATTTAAAACCTGTTACGCAATAATTCCAGACTTCTTTATAAGCATCCAAATTTCCGTCGGTCGCCTCAATATTGTACGAATCATTTATTTTCACTACATCATAGTCATCCGAACTTCCGCCGAAATAACTGGCACCAAACCGGGCTTCTGAACGCTCCTGTGTTTGATATAATCCCCAATACACTCCGTTTAGATACAGATGATAGAATCTGCTCCTGGTATACGGCTGACCCATTTCTCTCTGTAGATCGCGGCAGAATACATCGCTGATCATAGTATTATACCGCCCAAGATGTCCCGGATAACTCCATGCATAATTCTGTGCAGTGCGTAAATCCACCTTATCAAATTTTGTTGTTCCTTCGTTCTCGAACAAAGGGTATTCCAATTTGGAAGCACCGTATTCACTTCGGAAGAAAAACCGGAAAGCATGTTTCGGATTCTCACCATGTCTGCTGTATCCGCCGCGTAACCGAAGACCGGCATTGATCTGAAATCCTGCGACATTATCGTTCCGAATCAGTTCAATAGAAGCCGGACGCTCCCATTCTCTTCCGTCCATCGTTGCATTCCTGTATATTCCACTGTCAACTGAAAAAAGATATTTCAAATCTGTTACAATTGAAAAACTCGGAACAGCAAGCAGTGCACTATCTATTCGATCTTTATACCGAGGATCATTGACTATAACCGATGACATACCATAATCATACGCCTGAGGGTTTGCATTTGGTGTCGCTTGCGGCCAACCGGGAGCGGGAGTTTTTCCTTCCGGTGATAAGGCAACAACTTTGTTGGTAAAAATGTAGGAACTGGTAAAAACTCCACTTGTGGGTGTTCCGTCGGCAACAGCGCATGCACGTACGACAACAACAGGTGTCTTTCCCCTCATTGCATAGGTGCTTTCAGGATCTACCCTGAATGTTGCGGGTGAATTCTTTTGCCATACTGTTATTGAATATCTTGGATCCGATCCATCCAGCGTAATTTTAATCGATGCGTTTGGAGTTGCCGATGTGATCGTTAAATCAAATCCGGATGAGTAGAAACCATGAGGTTTTGAAAAAGTTGGCGTAACAGCAGCGGAATTCTTTCCATCCCCAAACGCAAGGATGGTAAATGTGACCGCTAAAAGTATAATGGTAAAACTATTCTGATATTTATATTTCATGATAAATTATTGAGCGCAATGTGATGGAAACAAACGATGAACGACGCGGTCCTGTTCAACAAGAATTTGGAAAACAAATGTAGCCTGGACAGTTTTATGGTATTCGACTGAGCGTTAAGGGATGAACAACAATTGAGTGAAATGAATAGTATTCGCAGTAAAATTTTCATGAAAGAAATTGATCATCGATAGATCGAAATAGTGAATTAAAGAATTATGAAATGTTCTCAAAATTATTATTCTATCACAATTTTTTGAACACCTTGCTTTATCTGTACCGTTTTTTTATCCCGCCCGTCAACTAATACGGTCAATTCGAACGGTTTATTTGTTATCACATGAATCTCCGCCGGGCTGCCGAACCGTACTCTCTTTTGGCAAATGAGTGTCGCGGAGATATCGCCAAATTTCAACTGCTCAATTCCATGACGATCTATTCTGTTGATATGCCATGTCAATGAGTTGTTTGCTCCGTCCGGGCGGAAACCAAGCACATTCTCGATCAATAATTGAATCGGTCCGCATCCGGTCCATCCGACAAAATCTTTTTGCGACGGATTTCCCCGCATCATCAGATCGGGAGAATAATTTTCCCAAAGTGTTCCGGTGCGTTTATACACTTCGCACAGACCATCCAGATACTTTTCAGACGCAGCGGATGCAAATTCGTTGAACGAGTAGTCGGTAGGGTTATCACTTTCTCTGTCAAATTTCTCCAAACCTTTTAGGATCATCACATTGGTCGGTGCCCAAACGCCTCCAAGCCAGTATTGTCCATCCGGTTTATACTCTTTTTCATCGGCAGCAAGTGACGGAAACGGAATTGAGCGCCAGAAAGATTTTGGATCTTTAAGATGTGACAACAATCTTTTTGATCGTGTTTTATCTGCCACACCTGCAAGCATCGGCCAAAAACCTCCGACACATTTCAATTCCTGTTGAACACCGTTGTCATCGACATTGTAATAAAATCCCTGTTCCTCATTCCACATCCATTGATTGATTCTCTGGGCAATATCGTTCGCAAAAGATTCATATTTTTTCGATTCATCAATCAGCTTCACTTCCGCACAAATAAATGCAATGTTACGGTAGAAGAGCACCATTTGAGAAGACATATCAACCCACCCGGAACCGCGAAGCGGCATGTTGTCCATACCTGAACCAAGCCCTGTATTCCAATACAATGCATGTTTTGTATTTTCCTTCTTTCGATTTTTTTCCAGCCATTCCGCATATTTTTTTAGTGCAGGAAGCACTGATTCAAACCTTGATTTATCACCGGTTACTTTATACGATTCAACTTCAGCCCAGGCAAAGAGTGGTGGATTCACCGTATGTTCCCGACCAACAAAAACGTAATCCTTCCCGTCGGCTTCCTGGATCTCACGGCATATATATCCATTCTCGTACTGCCGGGAATAGAAATTATCCAAGGATTGAATTGCCGGAAAAACTGCGTTCCCATACCGAGCAAACATCAGCATGAAGATCGTATCCCATTGGAACACACTGGGAGAAAACGCTTCGTCGATGTAGTTGGAAACGAATGGAGAGCCCTGAGGAGGTCTTTTAAAATGGTCGAACGCTAACGACCATGCTTTCCAATACAGTTCCACATACTCGGGTTTGTTTTCCAGTATCGGTGCGGGAAGTTTCGCTCGGCTTTCTTTGAACAAGGGGATTGGTGTTTCGGTATATTGTTTTTTCGAAAAATAGATCCCGCGTTTACCGGTATCGTCATACTGTGCCAATACAGTAGAAACGAAAATGATCATTGCAAAAAATATTTTCATACAATTTCCGCCACAATAATACAAACCTGCAAATTATCTCACACAAAGACACAAAGCACTATATAAAATGTTTCTCTTAATTTTCAATATTTTTGAGGCTTGGTGTGAGAAACAATTATTTTTTTTTCAGTCCCAAAGCATTCATATATCCCTCGTTCACAGTGCAGTTCACAAACTTACAATTCTCTAAATAATCGGTGAACGCCTTTTTGATCACTTCCCTCGCCGGTTTAGCATCGCGGAAATCTTTGTACGATGTTCTCGGGTTGTTCGCAAAAGTGATGATCGAATCCCATTCCGCAGTCCGTTTGATCGAAACCATGTTGCTCGGAGCATCCATTTTTTTGTACGGCCAGAAGCACCATCCGAAATTATTCTTCTCATTCAGCCTGCGCCAAGCATCGATCCATTGATCGGTATTCTCGCCGGATTCTCCCATCCAGATGGGTACATTATACTTCTTTGCAAAGTCTGAATATTCTTGAACCATTTCCTGAGTCGTATCACACCAATATTTGTGGTACGTGTACACTATTTTTTTATCGAATGGTGCACCGAACACTTTAAAATTATTGTTCCATTGTGCGCCGCCTAAAAACATAATGTGGTTTGTATCAACTTCTCGAACGGCTGCAACGATCCTTTTATAGAGCGGTTCAAGTTTATCGTTGAAGTGCGATGCATCAAAATATGTAGCGATAGGCTCATTAAGAAAATCATACCCGATCACAATAGTTTCGTTTGCATACCGCTTTGCAATTTCCCTCCACAGATCAACGGTAAGCTGCTGCGCTTCAGGACTTTCAAATAAAAAAGGATAACCAAAACTGTCATCAATATTATCGCCCGTTTGTCCTCCCGGTGCACAATGCATATCCAAAATCACATAAAGGTTTTCTTCTTTACTCCATTTGATGATACGATCAAGCATTTCAAAACCCGGACCTGTAAAACGAGTTTCGTGATCTTCTGACACAAATAATCGATAGTTGAACGGAACGCGGATTGAATTCAATCCGCTCTTTTTGATGAATGTGATATCTTCTTTGGTAATGTAATTATCACGGTATTGTTTCCAGAATTTTTTCGTTTCTTCCGGACCAAGCAATTGATTGAATGTTTCGTTGATGCGCTGAGGAGAATTGGCATGTTTGAACTTGAACATATATCCTTCAGGCACCAGCCAATTACCAATATTGATTCCGCGTAATAAAAGCGGTTTACCATTTGGAGTAATCACATCCTTTCCTTTTGTTGTCACAAATAACGAGTGTTGCGAATGACCGATTGAAACAACGAACAAGGAAAAGAAAACAAGAACAAAAATATTTTTCATCAGTTTGCCTTTTTATAAACACGAACATAATCAACAACCATCCGCTGAGGAAATAATGTGAATTGATCCGGATTTCCGGGCCAATTACCTCCGACGGCAACATTCAGCAGCATATGAAAGCGACGATCGAAAGGGGAAGCTGCATTTGCAGCAAAGTATAATGTTCCATCCACATACCACGCCATACTGATCGAATCCCACACTGTCGTAAAAGTATGAAAATCTCCCGCAAAAGTACCGGAGGGTAATTTGTACGATCCCCCTTTTTGAAGATGATGCGCTGCGTCCGCTCCGTAATGGATCGTGCCGTAGATTTTATTTGTTTCGTGACCAAGCAACTCCATTATATCAATTTCACCGCTCGCCGGCCAACCGCCGTATTCCCAATCAGTTGGGAGCATCCATATTGCCGGCCAGATCCCCTGACCGTACGGAAGTTTGGCACGAACATCAAATCGTCCGTAAAGCCAATCTCCTTTGCCTGCAGTTCTCATTCGCGCGGAAGTGTATGATTTTCCTGAATAGCTTTCCTGACGGGCTTCAATCACTAATTTCCCGCTGTCGATATAAGAATTTTCAGAACGGGCGGTATAATATTGAAGTTCATTATTACCGCCTCCGTTTCCATTCACTTCATATCCCCATTTTTTCAGGTCGACGGTAGTTCCATTGAACTCATCATTCCATACTAACATCCATCCGGGAATGGCTGGAATTGAATCTTTGGGTTGTACGGCCGGTTGTATTATTTCGTTCGCATCTTCTTTATTGCAAGAGACAAGCAGGAAACAGAAAACACAAAAGCTTAAGATTAAAATTGAGTTTTTCATAAAAATATGTTCGTATCCAGTTCACGGTTCGATGTACGCTATTCTGTTTTTTTATATGCCCTTACGTAATCGATTTCCATTCGTTGGGGGAAGATGGAAGTATCGATTCCCTGTGCTCCGCCCCAATCCCCTCCAATAGCCAGATTCAAAATGAAGTGAAACCGTTTATCAAACGGCCACGCTTCCCATCCTGTTCCATCGTTGGTCGAAGTAAAATACTTCACACCATCCACAAAAAAATCGATACGATCCGCATACCAGTCGATCGCATAAATATGAAATTGAGTTGAGACATTGGCGACAGTAACAGTTCCGGTCTTCTGCGTATTGATCTTAAAATAATATTTCTTTGAGTGTGTGGAACCATGGATCACATTTTGATTGTAGCCGACATGTTCCATGATGTCGATCTCGCCGCTCTCAGGCCATCCGCCGTATTCCCAGTCCGACGGAAGCATCCAGATGGCCGGCCAGGTTCCTTTGCCGAACGGAAGTTTTGCACGTATTTCAAAATGTCCGTAGGTCCAGTCGCCTTTGAATTTCGATCTCAATCGGGCAGAGGTATAAGGTTTACCGAAATATGTTTCTTTCCGTGCTTCGATCAACAATTTGCCGCTGTCTATCCTAGCATTTTGACGGCGAGCAGTATAATACTGCTGTTCGTTGTTTCCGCCGCCGTCGCCATTCACTTCAAATTCCCATTTTTTCTGATCGATCATGGAATCGCTGAACTCATCATTCCAAACCAATGTCCAACCCGCAATTGGAGGGATTGTATCCTTCACGATCGGAATTGTATCCTTGGATTGAGGAGGTGCTTGAACTATTTCAGATGTCTCGGACGATTTACATGCGGTGAATGAAAAACCGATAACGATAAAACTGAAAAGAGAAAAAATATGCACCATAGAATTCACCAATTGATTCAAAGAATATTTCGTTTGTCTCATTTCATTGTTCCAACTCATTCCACATCAATGCACTCGCTCCAAGAACAGCAGTATTCCCTTCCCTCAATCCCGATGGAAGAAGTTTAACCTTGTTCTTAAAGATGTTCAGCATGTATTCTTCCATATAGCGTTGAGTTGGATTGAGCAATAATTCACCTGCAGCCGATAGTCCTCCGAAAAGAATGATCGCTTCCGGGCTCGTGTGTGCAACTGCATCCGCGAGTTTTAGACCAAGAATTCTTCCGGTTTCTTCAAACGCAGCAAGTGCAATCACATCGCCTCGCTGAGCAGCGCTCGAAATCATTTTCGATGTAAGCTGATGGAAACTAATATTTCGCAGTTCACTCTCATCTTTTTTCTCAGCAAGCAGTTCGAACACTGTTCTGCAAATTCCGCCGGCGGAGACATAGGTCTCCAGACAACCACGACGCCCACATCCACACATTCTGCCGTTCACATCCACAATCACGTGACCAATTTCTCCGGCGAATCCATCATGACCGTACACCACCTTACCGTCAACAACAATACCGCTTCCTAGTCCGGTTCCAAGTGCAATGACAATAAAATCTTTCATTCCTTTTGCCGCACCAAATTTCATTTCACCGATCGCAGCAGCATTTGCATCATTCGTGATCGCAACGGGAATTTCGTAATATTGCTGGATCATTTTGACTAGTTCGGTAACACCATCCCATTTCAGATTTGGCGGAAATTCCACGGTTCCATTGTAATAATTCGCGTTTGGCGCACCAATTCCAATTCCTTTCAATTCGCACGTGTCACCGACCTTATCCAGCATTTCTTTGATCTTCAGGTGAAGTCGTGCAACATACAGATCTGCAGGTTCTGCACCATTCGTCGTCATTGACGATTCTGCCAGAATGCTTCCCGTACGAGTGACAAATCCAAGCACGGTATTCGTGCCGCCAATGTCTATTCCAAGAGTTACTTCTAATTTTGTCATGCGGGTAAATAATAACTGTTAATGTTATGCGTGTTTATGTCCTGCCCAGCCGTAATACATTATATAAAGATAACAAATTGCCGGGAGTATAAATGCATGCTGAATTCCATAGGTATCGGCTAACGCTCCCTGCGCAACAGGAATGATCGCTCCGCCGACAATTGCCATGATCATTAAACTTGAACCCTGGCTGGTTAATTTTCCAAGACCGTCAATACCAAGAGTGAAAATGGTAGGGAACATGATCGAATTAAAAAGCCCAACTGATAGAATGGTCCACATTGCAAATTGTCCCGTGGTGAATACTGTCGTCAATACAAGTCCGCTAGCAATAAGAGAAGCAACCGCAAGAAGTTTTCCGGCATTGATCTTTTGCATCAATGCAGAACCGATAAAACGTCCGATCATTGCGCCCCCCCAGTAATAGGAAACGAATCCCGCAGCGGTTGCTTCGGGCAACCCGGCAATGTCTGATTGACCAAAGAAGTTCACCAGGAAACTTCCGATAGAAACTTCGGCACCGACATAGACAAAAATTCCAACTGCACCGAGAACAAGATGCCGATGTTTTAATGCATCCGATAGCTTTCCAGATTTTGCATGATGGTCTTCGACTGCGGCGATCACCGGTAATTTTGATTTCCAGATCACAACAGCAAGTAATGCGAGAGCAACAGCAAGACCAACGTACGGCATTTGTACCATTTCAGCTTCCTCACGGGGGGTCAATCCTGCAACCGAAGAAAGGATGAGCACGCCGCCAAAGTACGGAGCAACGGTTGTACCAAGTGAATTGAATGCTTGGGTAAGATTCAGCCTGCTTGAAGCAGTCTCTGATTTTCCGAGGACAGCCACATACGGATTCGCCGCAACCTGCAGCAGCGTGATTCCTGATGCAAGAACGAATAATGCTGTAAGAAATAATGGATACGAAATTTGGCTTGCTGCCGGATAAAATAATAAAGCCCCTACACCTGATGTGAGCAAACCGATCACGATTCCTTTTTGATAGCCGACTTTTGCAATGATCGATCCCGAAGGAATGGACATGATAAAATACGCGCCGAAGAATGTGAACTGGATGAGCATGATCTGCGTATAGTTCAGATCGAACACACCTTTCAAATGTGGGATGAGAATATCATTCAGGCAGGTAAGAAATCCCCACATGAAGAATAACATTGTAACGACTGCAAGCGGAACGGTATAATTTCCTCCTTGCGAAGCATCGATATGTGTTTGAGTTGGTGTACTGATGGATGCCATAAGATTCCTATAATAGATTGAATGAAGTTATTATTGTATTCTGATTTGATCTGTTAATTATTTTTATATACACGGATCCAGTCCACAAACACTGAACATGGAAATGGTGCACCGGGAATGACTGCACCGCCGTACGTTTTGTTGTCATTGCCGCCAACGCCTGCGCTGAGAATGATGAACATTGAATGCTCATATGGATGCCATTCAGGAAAATGATTCGAATATTCGGAAAGAAGTGTTCTTTTTCCGTTGACCGTTCTTACGCCATCTTCATCCTGTCCATCTGCAACTCCTTTATCAAAAGCAGATCCATCATTGAAATAATGGATATGATAGACATTATTATCAATAGCGAATTCCATCCGATCGGCAAGCCAATCAATGCTATACACATGAAACGATCCGTTTCCAAGAACCGAATCAGATGGTTGTGCCACAAATGTTTCAAACGATGGAGCTGTTACCGGAACATCGTGATTATAGAAAGAATAATATGCTCCCTTATGACCATGATTCCATTCTGCATACTGATTGTTTTCCCACGACCATGCATAATGAACGCTTCCTAGATTGTGCCTTGGCATAGAACCAACATATTCCATAATATCCACTTCTCCGCCTTGCGGCCACATTATAGTACTTTGTCCTGCAGGTTTTTCAGAAGGCATAAGCCAGAATGCAAACCCCTGCCCTTTTGCAACAACATCACGAGCCCAAATTCGTGCAGTCAGTTTATGTCCAGGTCCCCATGCTGCTTTTCCACTGGTTGTAAGACGACCGCTGGTATAATTTCGATCGATATAAAATTCTTTGCGTGTAATAATAGCAAGACACCCTCCGTCGGCATTATTAATACCCTGGATGATGTCTACATTTTCTTTTCGATTTGTTGCCCTGTCCAATTGTCCTGTTCCAAAATCTCCGTTCACACCGGTACCGGTCTCATAATTCCATTTGGAAAGATCAAGTCCGGATCCGTTAAACTCATCACTCCATACCAATGAATCATTCTCAATTGGAACTGGATCTTTTTTAGCATCAGTGACGGGATCTTTGCACGCAATCAACCAAACCGCCAACAGCAACCATATCCCGTTTCTCATAAATTCAATCATCCAAAAAAAAAAGCCGCCAGATTTTATAATATTGGCGGCTTAAAAAAATTTATTTCATTGCTCGTGTAGATGAATATGTCAGTCCAAATCCAAATGGGAAAAGAGGATCATATTCTTTATCGCCGACATTGATCGGAATCTGTTTCATATTCTTCGGCCATGAATGCGGTAGTTTCCCCGACATATTAGCATCTCCGAACAGAACGTCTGCAACGCCTTGACCTTCCGTTCCGGGAAGCCACGCTGCTACGAATGCGTTCGATTTTTCCAATGAGCCGTTGATGATCATCGGACGGCCGGAAAGGAGAACAACTACAACCGGAATTCCCTTTGCTTTCATTCGATCAATCACGGCAATGTCTTCGGTTGAAAGGCTCAGGTCCTCTCTGTCGCCGAACATTTCAGCATACGGCTCTTCACCGATCACGACAATTCCGATATCATTACTGTCTGCTCCGCTGCCGTCAAGCGAGTATGTTATTTTTGTCTCTTTTGATACTGTATTTTTGATTGCGGAAAGAATAGTTGTTCCTCCTGAAATGATATTTCCTTTTTTGCTCTGCCAGTCTATTGTCCAGCCGCCGCATTGCATACCGATATCATCAGCGCCTTTTCCGGCAACATGAATTCGTTTTGTACTCTTTGACAGAGGAAGTAGGTTCTTTTCATTCTTTAATAACACAAGGGATTGCTGAACCGCTTCTCGTGCAACTTCGCGGTGTGCAGCCGAACCCACTTCGGCGGTAAGATTCTTATCCGTATATTTATTTTCAAACAGGCCAAGTTCAAACTTTACCGTCAAGATCCTTTTCACTGCATCATCGATCCTGCTCATCTCGATCTTTTTTTCTTTCACAAGTTCTTTTGTGAATCGAATGAAATCGATATAATTATTTCCTTTTCCTGCACCGTTCGGGATCATCACCATATCAAGACCGGCATTGATGGATTGTTCGATGGTATATTTGAAGTTCGGTGACAGTTGATCGATCGCCGCCCAATCGGAGACGATGAATCCTTTGAATTGCAGTTCTCCCTTCAGGACATCGGTCATCAAATACTTATGGCCATGCATCTTATTTCCATTCCAACTGTTGTATGATGCCATGATGGATTTTGCACCCATCTTGATCGATTCAACATATCCTGGAAGATGGATCTTGCGAAGTGTTGCTTCATCAACTTCGGTGTTTCCCTGATCTTTTCCGTTCGTCGTTCCGCCGTCACCGACATAATGTTTTACGCATGCGAGTACGGAATTTTTATCAGCAAGACTGACTCCCTGCATTCCTTTGACATAGGCTGCACCAAGTTCTTTCACCATATCGGGATCTTCTCCGAAACTTTCGTACGTTCGTCCCCAGCGTTCATTGCGGGCAACCGCAACGCATGGTGCAAAATCCCACTGAATTCCCGTTCCTTTGATCTCTGTTGCGGTGATCATTCCAACTTTTTCCAATAACAGCGGATTGCGTGTCGCGCCTAATCCCACGTTGTGCGGAAAGATGACCGCACCGTCAACATTATTGTGTCCATGCACTGCATCAATCCCAAAAATCAACGGGATCTTCAGCCGCTGCTTCTCCGACAATCCTTGAAGAGAATCGTAGCATGCTGCCCACCCTTTGGCGGAGAGATCTGCAATTTCTGAACTGCCGCCCCAAAGAATGGAGCCGATATTCATCGTGATAATATCATTCGGTGAATTTTGGAATGCGGTATAATCCACCTGTGTCATCTGACCTATCTTTTCATCGAGGGTCATTTTTTTAAGAAGTGCTTGTATTTGTTTATCAATATTCTTAGCCGACGGCTGTGATATTGAAACGGTGAAGAAGCACACAAGGAACGTAATGACGAGCTTCATAAAGGAATCCTTTTATATAGTAAACGAGAGTAATGTGATAAAAAATATTATTGAATAAGCAGCATTTTTTTCATTGAAGAAAAATTGGCACCGTTAACAACACAAAGATATGCCCCGGAGGATAATGCGATTCCATTGTTGTCTTTTGCATTCCAGGTAAATGAGTGAATACCTTTCTGCAAATTCCCTAAATGCTGTTCACTCACCAATCTGCCAAGTGTATCAAAAAACCGTATCGAAATATTTTCATCTTTGGAAAGTGAGAATGGAATGACAGTCGATCCGTTGAACGGATTCGGATAATTCTGCCCTAGATTCCAGCGTTCAGGAGATGGTTCGAAATTCTCGTTGACATCGGACGGAAGTTGAACGATCATAATGCCATTGATAACAGAATAATCGATCAGCGACATAAAGTGGATATCGAGCAATCCTTCTGTCACCGAAACACTTGGAATGACTTTTTGATACTGGACTCCTTTTCCTACCTTGGCATACAGATCAAGATTCTTTTCGACAACGACTCCTTGAACAGCAATATCGAACAGCCGCTTGCCTGCCGCAGTGAAATAATTTTCCGACATCAATAAAAACACCGAATATTTTCCATCCGGCACTCGAACTCGATATTCTGCCGCACCATTCAGTTCTGATTTAAAGATCATCGGATCGCCTGAGCCGCTTGTGGTATTACTGTTCTGATATTTATTGCCGTCCAGATAACCATATTCAAGAGATGAGTTCCACATCTGATCGGCAAGATAATCGTTGTATGCAGGACCTCCGCAATTGATCTTTACCGGGAATGTTAACCGTTTAGGTTTTGTGATAGCAATGCTCTTTCCAAGAAGTGTATTTGCGGGAGAAAATCGATCCTTGATATTCATCAAAATTACGCTGGTTAATTTTGATGTATCATAGTCCGCAAGTATTAACCGAACCGTTTTTTTATCGGAAAATAAGACCGCATTCGAGACAGTGTTATTCTGAACAAGATAATTGGAAAGAGTTACTGCCGAAATGCTGTCGACTTCCTCATAGAAATTGATCACGACTCCTTCTGTTTCTGCTCGTGCAGAGATGACATTCGGCGCAACATTGTCCTGGTATCCTAACGCCGACTCTTTTGTCAGACAGAGGATCATGTTGCCATCTTTAAAAACAATATTGTCCGGTGTAAAATCACATTGGTTGTCGCCAAATGTATGAGTGGCACGATCCCACCGTGCTGCATCGTACGAATTAAAATCATCTTTCCATTGAAAGGTGAAATTATTGTTTGTTCCGCTGGTTCCGGAATCCGGGGTGAACGATGAATAACTGACATGGTCATAGTAAGCAAATGCCGGTAATGAATTCTCATTCCACACACCAGACCAATTTTGCAGCATGACGGATTGGATCCAAATATTCATCATGATCTTTTGAGGATGGATCAGTGTTTGGATCTGCGGACCAGTTTGCCGGTACGATTCAGTCCCATCGATGAACCATGCAACATATGTCGGAGTCCACTCAAAAGCATAGGTATGGAAATCCAATGAGGGATTGAATGGCGTTTGCCGTCGTCCAACATGATTTGTCTGTCCCGGTGTGATGGTATTGTATTGCACATCATCTGAATACCGTCCCATGATTTCGATATCGATCTCATTCCATTTTTGTGAATCGAAGGGAACCATATCATTATAGGTAAAAAATGAGGTGAGCATTCCTTCGCGCTGCACCGATTTCATTCTCACTTCAAACCGGCCATACAGATACGAGGCTTTCGTTCGATACTCTCCTCCTTTATAAATCTTAGCCGAATGAAGCATCGGAAAAATAAAAAGACTCAGCAGTACAATTCGTTTTATCATTTTACGACCACCATTTTTTTGGTTTCAACAAACGTTCCCGCATGCAGAGTATAGAAATAGACTCCGCTCGAAAGCACTGTTCCGTACAATGTCGCATGATGGACACCGGACTCTTGTTGTGTATTGACCATTGTTGCAACTTCTTTACCGAGCACATCAAATACTTTTAGCGTCACATAACTATCGGTCGGCAATTCATACTTGATCGTCGTTGTCGGATTAAACGGGTTGGGATAGTTTTGGAAGAGCGAAAATGTTTTTGGCGTTTGAAGATCTTTTTGTATTTCAACATTCGTTATATATTCACTGTTGTCCACATATTTTTTATACATCGCTGTCAATTTAGGCATTACCGGTTTAGGATTCGATCGATCCATTCTCAATAGTCCCATGCTTTGATATCCTAATGTCTGCTGATGTGTATACCAGTCGAATGCACACCACCATGTCACTCCGGCAAGCGGTCCATCGTTCCGAACAATCCCGTTCTGATCGATAGGAGTGTATAATGAGAATGCAGCAAATGTCGAATCGAATGTTGTGATCTGTTCCTGCTGCGATGCGCCGTTTTCACTCGACCAATAACCGTATTCCGTTGCAATGATCGGCTTGGTAGGATTAGCGATGACCGCATCACTGATGAATTTTTTTGTTCCGTCAAACATCGTGCTTCCATGGAATATTCCGAAGTACATTGTCCATCCACGGACATCACATTCCTCCTGCGAAGCATCGGCAGGACCCGGTCGGTCAGCCGCTGCAGATTGCGTCACCAATCGTCCGTCCGGATATCGTTCGTTCAATTCCGATCGAACCGCGCGGTTGAAAATAGCTCTTCCTGCCACATCTTTACATTCATTGGATGTGCTCCACAGTGCAATCGATGGACGATTATAATCGCGGAAGACCATTTCACGAAACATTTGATGGTGGATATGGCGCTGATTGTTTTGCGTATCCCACGATGCAGCATCATCGAACCACCAAACAGGAATTTCTTCCATGACGATCAAGCCTAACCGATCTGCGATAAGATAGGTGTAAGGATGATTTGGATAATGACCCGATCGGAGATAATTCACATTCATCGATTTTATCGTATGGAGGTCGGAAAAAATGATGCTCTTTGGTACGCTTCTTCCGTAATTCGGATGATCCTCATGTCTGGCAACACCATGAAGGAATGCCGGTTTTTCATTCAGAACAAATTTATTCCCATCGCTCTTTACTGTTCGGATTCCAAACTGAGTGAAAAATTCATCGAGAACAATGCCATTTTGCTGTATGATCACTTTCAGAATATAGAGATTCGGTTTCTTCGGCGACCAAAGGAGTGGATTTTGCACAGTAAAATTCGTTGTAATTACTCCAAGAGAATCTTGCCACACCGATAATGGAAAAGTTGTTGTTCCTGTAATTGGAACTTCACCATCGATCAGTTCTGCTGAGATTTCTTTTGTGAGTGAGACAGAATCTTTTTTTGCTTTGAATACTTTGAAGGAAACACTTACGTTTGATAGAACAGCAAGTTTGTTTGCTACAAAACAATTCACCTGGACAAGTCCGTTGATATTTTTTGGTATCACATCAGCTCGCACGACAGATATCGGTTGGGCGAAATCAATATACACATCGTGGATGATCCCCGTATAGTTGAACCAGTCGCAGGTATAAAACGGTACGATATCTTTTCGTGTGCCCCAGGGAAGATTATCAATTCGAACAGCAATAACATTTACAGTATCCGTTCGGATAACCTTCGAAACATCGAACGCGAACGGTGTATACCCTCCTTCGTGATATCCAAGATATGTTCCGTTCACCCATACGTCGCAGATATAATTGACAGCATAAAAATTCAACGTGGCTCTTTTTCCAAGCAGGGAATCTGGAACGGTAAATGTTCGGCGATACCACACTCCGTCTTGATAATATTCGGGAGTTTTTTCATTCGCATTCAATGTATTCTCAACACCGGGAAGCATTTTGTTCTCCCATCCGGAATCGTCAAAATTTACTTTGAACCTGTTAGCAGCTTCATTGGTGACCAATGCCAGACCGTTGCTTGCACGATTATACATCGTGATGGTGTGATTTGCTGCAAACCGAAATTTTTTCCAAAGGCCGCTGAGAGAAATCGTCGGGCGCAGTTGTTTTTCAAATGATGGGAGGGGAATTCCGTTTTGATACGGAACTGCAACGCCGTTAATATTTTTCATCAGCAATGTCGAATCCAATGTTGGATATTGTGCTAATGCTAACAACGGCACAATACACAAAATAGAAAGCATAAGAAAATATGTACGACTGATCATAAGCGATACTATAATTTCAAATTATTTTATCAACATCATTTTTCGCGATTCGGTATAACTGCCCGCCTGCATATTGTAGAAATAAAGTCCGCTTGACAATGAAGAAGCGTTAAATGTCGCTGAATATTCTCCCGCTTCTTGCTCTTCATCCACTAATGTTGTCACTTCTCTACCGATGGAATCAAACACTTTCAATGACACATGATGATCCGCCGGTAATTGATAACTGATAGAGGTCGATGGATTGAAGGGATTTGGAAAATTTTGATTCAGCTGGAAATTATTCGGTTGAGATAGTTCGCGCATTCCAATTCCGGTACTGACTCCTTCGGATGCGAAATATCCTGCAACAAATACCAACGGGGCATTCCAGTTAATCGCAATTTCGTTCGATGCGTAACTTCCTTCTTCGTCAGTGTAGATCATCGCCGGCGGAGTTGATGCAGAAAACTTAGCCTGTAAGACCGGATCACTTCTTCCTTGTTCCGGACCGCCGGCAAGCAGCCCCGGAACAGGATCGCCAATTCCATCTGCTGAAGAAGGACGATGGTGCGGATGCAGGACAGGATGGAGACCAATTCCGGTCACGAATGAGATATTGTGCGCATTATTTCCGAGAATGTAATTGAGTTGTGCTAATGCGGCATTCAACATCGTAGCATCGTTATTCTCACGGGATGCTAAGATCAGTAATATTGCTTTGTTCAATACTCCGGAATTACTTCCCCAAAAATATTCATTCTTAGAAATTGCTACGGAAAATCCGTCACCATTTGCAGCAGTAACAAGTGTCGTCGCATAATCCAATAATGATTGGCGAAGTGCAATCTTGTTTAAGGTACTTGCAGTAGCTTGCTTCGTGTAGAGATATGCTAAGTGTGCCATCGTTCGGACATTAGGCCAACCCATCGGCTGAGAAAGCAGGACACCGGATGCATATCGAGTGGAATAATATGAATTGAACTCTGCTTCCCCGGTTGTTGAAAATAATTCGGCAGCAGCCCATAAACGTTCATCAGAATCATTTCCATCCCCATATTCACCCGTTGCAGTTCCGTTTGGATTTTTAAATCCTCCGGCTGGCACAATGAAAGGTTGTGATTGCAGATATGCCCAAGCACGGCGTGAAACTGCAAGACAAGAATCAGAGAATTTTTGATCGAACGGTTTATAGATACGTGCTGCACGGGCAAACACAGCCGCAAAATCCCCTGTTGCTGTCGAAGATATTTGATAGAGATATCTCGTTGCATTATCAGCAGAGGGCATAACGAATCCCTCAAATTGTTCACGCGTCAATTTAAAATAGACACCGCCGCCGGAATGCTGCATCTTCAGCATCCAGTTCAATTCAAAACGAACTTCATCCAAAATATCGGGAATGGAATTTTTACTTTCTAAAATTCCAAGATTATCATAGGAAAATCGTGTCGGAAATAGTTCGTATGCCATCAATAAAGTGCCGACGGTGACACCAGCATTGACGATATATTTTCCGTAATCCCCCGCATCATGCCACCCGCCGCTGGCAGATCGGAAACCGGTTGAATCCGATGTGGAATGATATGTACCGTCATTTCCATGGCATCCTGCGCGTGCATAGATCCCTGCAAACAATGCGTTCAACGATTGGCCGCATCGTTGGAAATAAAATCCTTTTAAAGATTTATAGAAAACAGAATTGAAGACGGTATCGGAGATCGAGAATTCGTACGACTGTTCGGATTGCGAAACCGAGATATAATATATTCCCGGTTCATGAAGAGAAGAAAAATCACCCTTGTAGACATTCAATCCTGTCGAAGGATCATTTGCTTTTGAAAGGTTGATCTTTCCTGTAAAAGATACTTTGTTACTGTTTTTTTCAACAACTCTAAAACTATCCGCGAGCGTCGTTGTAAAAAAAATCTTTTGTCCGCGCGGAAAATAACCGGCTTGGTTGACCATCACGGACGATTTGACGGTTGGTATCAATGCAAAACAAAAAATAATTATTAAGAACAACCATCGTCGCATCATACAATTAGAAAATGATCCCTACAGAAAACTTTTGAGCATTTTTGAGCCGCTGATAATCCTGGTACGCATAATCAAACGTCAGCTGTGTGTTTCCGATAAGTGCCTGCTGTATTCCAAATCCCAGAGTGAATCGTTCTTCGGCATTTTCCAGAAAGAGTGATTTATACCCGCCGCGCAGGAAGATGTAATCATTAAAGACGTACTCACCGCCAAGATCGATACTTTCATAATTGTCGCTTGGATGGGATGCATCCATCGCAATCACTAAGCGATTTCCGTCGATGGAAAATACATTGTAGGCAATTCCAACCTTAAAATTCAACGGAAGAGTCCATTCATCCGTACGGGCATCTGCTGGAATGTGAGCGTTGTTTCCGGTAGTAAAAACATCCGGATCATACAGAACAAGAGTATTATTACCCATCAATCGCATCTTCGATCCAAAATTAGAAATGGACATTCCAAGCGTGATCCCGTCAAACGGTGTCTGATATTTCACCCCCATATCGATGGCGATTGCTGATGCACTCATCTTCCAGATTTTTTGATAGATGAATTTTGGGTTAAATCCGATCGAGAATTTATCCGTTAATTTCAGTGCGTACGTTATTCCAACCGCCGCATCGCTCACACCGAACATTTCGCCCGTTCCCTCCGGTTTGTCCACGGTGGTTACACGCATTTCTGGAATGCTCGATGAAGTCAGGTTTAATCCAACCACACCGACATCTCCGAGGTTAATGGTGGCTCCGACATAATTGTATTTTATCTCGGCGATCCATTGCGTATAGTCGAATACGATCCGGGTTCCGGAAAGATCTGCTATACCTGCCGGATTCCAATACATCGCACTTTGGTCATCGGCAACGGCGACAAACGCCGTTCCCATTCCTAACGCACGCGCTCCTTGTGCTATCGAAAGGAATGGTGCCGCAGTAGTTCCGCGTTTGGATACATTCGACACAAACTCTTGCGCCGACATCATCGCGGTGAGAAGGAACAAAACAGTGACAATTTTTGTGGTCTTCGATTTCATAATGTCTATCATTAAAAGTTATTTGATAAGGGCAAATTTTCCGATATGTGTTCCCACACCCGGCGCATCGACATGGTAGATGTACAGACCATAGGCAACATCGGTGCCGTCTTCGGAAACAAGATTCCATGAAAGTGCACCGTTTGCCGCACTTGATTCTTTCTCCAGTGTTTTCACCAGTGCACCCGCAATAGTATAGATGCGAATCGTGCATTTTTGCGGAAGGTTGATGAAATCAATTTTGCGATCTCCGCGGCCCGTTGCATAGATCGTCTTTGGTTCCCACGATGCATATCCGACATATGGATTGGGTACAACGCTGATATTGCTTAATTGATTTTTTGCAATTCCAAGGTCGGTCCGTGATGATTTTGTCTTCACCGAAAAATAATCTCCGGTAAAGAATGGCTTCTTCGTTTTGAAGATATATTTATCGCCATCCTTAGGGAATATCGGAGTTCCAAAATAGAAATATCCTATTTTCCACGGTATCCAAAGACTTGTATTGTTGTTTGTAAATTCAAGGATCTTAATGAAATCTCCGGAACTGAGTTTACTGTCTCCATCATTGTCTTGAATAATGAAATCGTTCCGATATCCGAATGTCGTATTTGTGATCGTAAAATTGACAGGGATCGGAGGATACACAACCGGATCAAGATCACCGTTGGATGTATCGACATCGGTTGCAAAATATCTCATCTCGTAATCGCTTGGCCATAATTTATTGAGTGACGGCGCCGAACTGTCCGGAGTAACATTAATGAATACTGATGGCTGACCGACAGACCAGCCCATAGTATCCAAAACAATCTTTGTATCATTCTTTATTCCAAGCGTCATACCGTCAAATGGTGAACTCGATTTATCGCCGGTGACATCGGCAACTTTTACATCCTTCAACAATGTATCAACTGTAGCGCCGATCGTTCGAATAACACTCAGAGATTTTGTTCCGTATTCCGGAAAACGTCCGCTCGAATCGAAGACGATTTTATATTCTCTTCCCGTGACGATTGAGTTTGGATTAACAACTTGAATTGAAAGCGAACCGGTACCAATTCCCTGTGTCACTCTGTCAAGATTTCCTTCGATCTGTGGTGGAACATATCCTGCAGCGGCGGCGTTGGGAACTACGACAGCGCAATTGATGTCGGTGAATTTCAACGTTCCATTCACATCTTCAGTGATGATCTTCGGAGATTCTGTCGGCTGAAGTCCTGTTTTTCCATACAACGGATCTCCTTGATCGTACGAAACAACTGCATAATAATATTTTACACCATTTTTTACATCTTTATCAATGTATGAATGCTGCAATCCGGTATTATCACCTCGCCAGAAATGAGCACCGTTGATACCGACAGGATCGGAGCCTTTGATACTGTCGATCACATCAAATTGTGCGATCGGTTTCCAATATTTCTTTGCCCCTTTTGAATCGGTGATCGTTTTTACATCGTTGAACTCTGCTTCCTGACTTCGAAGAACCATGTACCCTTCAAAATCTTTCTTCCGCAGGAATCTATCGTAGGAATTCTCGGATCCATTATCCCAATAGAGAAATACTTGTTTATCTCCGGCAACTGCCGTTACGTGCGGAGTAAGTGGCGGAGCGGAAAAATTATAGTACGCATTATAGATTGCCTGAACTGTCGTTTTATTAAAAATAACCTGATCAAGATCCTGACCTAGAATCAAAGCCATTGAAAATCGTTCGCGTGCACCTTTGTTCAATGGAAATGGTCCTGACGAGAATACGATGCTGATATTTGAATTTGTAATTCCGGTATCAACAAATCCACCGGTCATTTTTCTCCAAAGCACTTCGTTGTTTTTCGGCCATACTCCGTTTGGTCCTTTATCGGATAATGGTGTCAACGACACAGCGGACAATCCGATTTGATCGGATTCATCTTTATCGGTTTCATCAAAGTTTGGTTCGCCATGAGTAGGAAGCGCATCACCTTCACCGGCATCAGGACCGTTGTATTGCGGGTCAAATGGACCAACTCCGTCCGCACCAAGATCGTCATTCAACGGTTCACCAAGATCCCATTGGCTGTTCTTATTGATATCTTCATACCGTACCCAGTTACCGTTATTATCAATACCATCATCACGTTTTTCATCTACTAATCCGTCTGCGTCATCATCTATACCGTTCTGTGCATTACCGGGACTTTCCAAATATGCATACGCGTAGTACCCTGTTAACCATGTGCCAAATTGCGGTTCACCTTTTCCAAGATGATCCCATGCGTAGCAAAGATCGAGAGCGGTGCTGTAACTTGCATCATCATTTCCGCTGGCCGGACCGCCCACACCAGGATCAGAGAAAAAACCGAAACATGTGCTGTCGTATTTTACATCAGACATGTTAACAATATCGTAATGCCAGAAGATAACATCTTCGGCAAGTACATGAGACCATTGAAATCCCCGAACTTCAACACGTAAACCTAGGCCGCCCCGATCAGAATCCGAAGCCATCGGATAATATTTATAAGGAGGTCGTTTATATTTTCCATCTTTGGAATCATCCATCACAAAGAATGTTTCGAAATCAGCATTGTTCACGCCGCGTCCAAAATATCCATACCAGTATCCATTCCACTCAGGAGTTTTCCCGAGAGCCGCTGGCCAAACAGCCGGAAATGACATTGAGTCTCTATTGATTGCCGGAGTTTTCGATGGATTCTTTAAATTCATATATCCGGGAAGCGGTTCAAATCCCCAGATCAGTCCTGTGACCGGATCTTTGGGCATTTCTTCGCGATACGATGTTTCGAGCGGATGAATAATTTGATTATTTCCGGGAGCTTTCACCTGAGCAGCAACGAGAACAGAAACACCGTCAAGATATTGATGTCCGGAACCTTTCGGCCATTCAAGCGACGGTGAATATGGCCATTGACCAACTTCTCCGTTGCTGAAATATAATGTACGAACATTATTTCCGTCCATTGTCCCCTGCCGGCGATATTGATATTCCCCTTTTGCATCATCGCGATAGCCTTGAATTTGCGGACTCACTTGTGCGTGGAGCGAACCAAGTGAAAAACAAACCATAGAGAATAATGTTAATTTCTTAAACGTAACCTTCATTGTATACTCCTGAACTTATGAACTAAAATCCTAGATTGACCCCAAAACGCACTTGGCGTGGGTTTGAAAAGCTTCCCGGGTTATTTTGAAATTCTGCAATTGTGTTTACACCAACGATCTTTTGTGCGTTCTGTTCGGTGGTCAGATCGATATTTGCACGTCCGCTCCATGCATCGACGTTGTTCTCATTCTTCGTATCAAGAACATTGTACACCAGCATGAAGACCGAAAGATTTACGCCTTCAAATTGGAAATTCTTTTCTGCGCGCAGATCAAGATTGTGGGTTGACGGTTTCAATGCACCGTTCTCGAATCGAATCAGCGATGCACGGGTATCTTCCGTGTATGGGAATCCGTTTCCATATTGGAAGATAAGACCGACGGTCCAATTTCCCATTTCACCGACTGTTAAGTTCAGGTTCAAGGTAGAACGTTGATCCCAATTTAATGGCACTAATTGTTTATTTGTTTGAACCGGTGGATTACTTTGATTGTTGTAGAAATTTGAGAGCGGATCAGAAGCATCCCCTTCAGCAATTTGATACGTATAATCCCCGCGCAGACTGAAATAATCAGCAAACCGGCGATCAAGGGAGAAGATCAAGCCGCGAATACTTCCATAATCACGATTGATGAATCGTCCATACTTCACACCTTGCGTTGTATTGATGATTTCCATGCCGAGAAGATTTCGGATGTCGCGGTAATAGATCGTAAAATCTACTCCAATATTCTCGAACAATGATTGTTGAAGTCCGAGTTCATACGTGGTAGTACGCTGCGCTTCTAGATCAGGATTCCCTGTCTGTGCGGAAAGTGTTGCACCGCTTTGCACTAAATAATCCGAGTTGTTATAGAGGTTTTCAAATGTTGGGATCTGGAAGAAATGTCCATACGAAAAATGGATGATTCCTTGATCGGTGATCGGAAATGAAACCCCGAGCCGCGGACTTACTTGAACTTTTGCCGTTGCCCATTTCATAGGATATAGTTTTCGAATTGAATCGGTTGTTGCTTCCTGCGGTGGGTTCGTCAGATCTCTCAGATACTTTGAATACGGATTAAAATAATCAACTCGAACTCCCGCGTTGATGATCATACTTCCGTATTCCATTTTATCTTGAACGTATGCTGATGCTTCTCGAGGTCGTTTGTCATACATTTGATTTCCCGCTGAACCTAACTGAGGATATCGTAATGTTGTAAGGGTGATCCCGGCACTGTCGATATCATACGTGGTGATTCCCATGCCATGATTGAATATTTGGTGCATTCGCCCTTCAACACCGACTCCAATCTTATGTTCTTTGGAAATTTGTGATGTAAGAGACCACTGTCCAATGATCGATTGATTATTTGCTTCATACCGTCCGCTGTTCATACCGCCGCTGCGGAATGTGTAATTCGTTATCGGACTCCCCTGTGAAGGATTGACATAGCGTGGATCATCCGGATTTTCAAAAACATATCCATGACCGCGGAAGTTATTGACCGAGAATTTCAACGTCTGGAATGTACTCTGTGATGGAACATGGCTGATCTGGAACGAATTGATCGTGTTGCGAGAATAATGGCTCATGATGCCGTCCGGCGTTAACCGATAGCTGTGATCATAGTTCTTACTGAAATTATCTTCCCAGAAATAACCGTAGGTAAATTTGAATTCAGATAATGAGTATGTCAATTTTCCATTCAATGAATACTTCCTGTACGGGTTCATCGAAACGTATGCCCCGTCTCCCGTTTTGATCATTTCATACAAATTGCCGGAATCGTCCGTCACAAAATTCGGATAGTTGGTCAGGTCTGTTCCGGGATCGATCCTGATCTGATTCCCAAGCGCATCTTTCACTGCCAGAATATTATCTCCAATATTGAATATGCGTTTGCCATATAAGAATCCTTCATCGTTGACATATCGACCTGTCATAAAAAAGGTCAACCGATCATCGATTCCTGTCGGTCCGCTTAAACTCGCCTGAAAATTTTTCGATCGTGTAATATTGAATTTATCAAGATTCATATAGGTATCAGTATGGGTTGTATAGTGATCACCCATATAGGTGGAGAAAGATCCTGCAAAATTATCGTTTCCATCCTGTGTTACGATATTCACAATACCGGACATTGCCTGTCCATACTCTGCATTGAACGTACCGCTGATCACTTCCATTTCCCGAATGGATGAATTTTCAGGGGTAAAACCTGCATAACCGTTTGCCGGATTATTGATCGGCATACCATCGATCAAGTATGCTACTTCACCGGTTCTTCCGCCGCGAAAATGCCCACCAACAACACCAGCCTGAAGGTTGATGATTTGGTTGATATTTTCCACCGGCATCACTTTAATTTCATCCGACGACACCGTCACCGAAGACGAGGTCAGATCTTTTTGAACGAGAGGGCGCTGCGCCTGAATGACAACTTCCTGACCGATCACTTCCGTTGAAGAAAGCTTCACGTCAATTTCGGTCGTTAGATCGATCTTCACGACAATATTTTTGATCACTGTGTTTTGATATCCCACGCTTCGTATCAGCAGTGCATACGTACCGGGGGGAATATTATTGATGTAATAATCTCCCTGAAAATCAGACGCTGCACCCATTTTCGTATTTTGAATCATGAGTGATACGCCGACGAGAGGTTCACCGGTTTTTTCATCAACAACTTTTCCGGAAATTTTTCCCGTTTGACCGGCATTCATCGGCAGAATAAATACCAGCAACGCACCGCAAACGACGATCATTTTTTTCAGGAATCGAGCAGACAACAATAGTGAATGGTTCATATGAATATATTTTTTTATGATTAACAACAAGGGGGCTTTGCAGCCCCCTTGCGGTAATGAAAAATTACTTTAAGAACATCATCTTTTTTACAGCAGTGAACGAACCGGATTCAATTTTGTAGATATACATACCGCTCGCCAACCGGGTTGCGTTGAGCTGAATGGCATGTGGACCTGCATCTTGAACACCGTTTACCAGCATTGCAACTTCACGGCCAAGAACATCATACACTTTCAATGTTACTTGTCCGGATTTTGCGATACGATAATTGATCGTTGTTGTCGGGTTGAAAGGATTCGGATAGTTCTGTGACAATTCGTATGAATTGAGAACTCCCGCTTCTTCTTTTACGCCAACGGTAGATTTGTTGCCGATCCATGTGTGGGTCCAGCGATACATATGTTCCCATGAATTATCATCATTCAATGGTGAATAGCACAAAATGCAATCACGGTCTACTTTACTATCGCGGTCATTGATCGCGAAGTCGATCGGAATACGCATACCTTCTTTTGGAACAAAAAGACTGTCTTCAGCATTTAATTCTTTGAATCGTGTAAATGGAATCTTTGCTTCGACAATGTAACCCGAACTTAATGTTTTCTTTTTCCAGATATAGTTAGCACCCGGGAACATGACATCTTTTGCTCCATTATCCAGGAAAATCTTGTTCGAATTGAAACGGAAATGATATTCCGGTTTTGCACCGCGGGTATATCCGCCGTGTTTTTTCCCTCTCCAGTCATAGAGACCGATGAAAAGATCAGGAGAATCTTGCTGATAACTTGTTCCACCTGTATCAATTGAAACGGTATCATCAACAACATCAAACGCGATATACAGATTATTTGCATCGGTAGCTAGATATGCTTTTACGGAAAGATCGAGACTGTCGTTCAATTTTCCGTTTGGAGCAATGTGTGCCGTTGCTGAAGCGCGGAATGAATTCAACACGATTGGAGAAATTGAAGTCCATTCTCCGATAGCGCCGTCTGCATTGAAATTGACCGGTGCTGATTTTGCAATTGTCGGTACACCTTTCGCTTTATTGGTGAACGGACCAACGACTGCCGGAGCATTTTTGTTTCCGGAATTGTCGGTTGCGGTTACACCGTAGTAATAGGTAACATCTTGATCGGTAACCGGTGACCGTAATACGTGTGTTGCGAACTGTGTGCCAAGCGGTAAACCGTATGGTGGCAGATCTTCAACTTCCGGTGCATCGGAATCGGTAAATGTTTTTTCACTCATGTAAACATTGTAGAGTGAACCTGGTTCGTTTGGAACATCGGACCATGTGATCAAATTAACAAAGGTACCTGGCGTGGAAAGAATTCCTGTAACAGGATTAGGAGCAGTTTTATCAGTGCTTCTGAAACCTGAAGGAATGATCGTGCTGACAAGAATTTTTCCCGAGTGAACGAGATCTGCCGCATTTGGCTGACCTGCATCTTTACTTGCAGAGAATTCAATTTTTATCTGTTTGATTTTATCAAGGTTCATAACACCATCAGAACCATTAACAGCGTAGAAACCATCGTATGGTTTTCCGGCAAATTCGCCCCAGCTGCCTGGCAGTCCATTGAGCGGCATCGATACCATCTGCCAGCCGAGAGTTTTTCCGACTGAATCAAGTCTAACATCACCGCGTGTATACCATTCATCTCCTGTTGCTGCAGCATCTGCCAATGCACTCTCACGAAGAACAAATCGGAGAGACATAACATTTTCAACTTTACCTGATGATGACACAAGTGGGTCAACAACTTTTACCCACATATTGATATGGGTATTTCCCGACAGATCCGGAACAATTGTTCCTGCCGGTAAATTGTATACCATGTTTGCGTATCCTCCCCAGCTTTCTGAAATGTTGACTTTGTATGCAACACTTAAAGCAGAAGGGGAAATAAGTGTATCGACCATTTCCTTACCAAAAGTAATTCCACCGAGAGCACCCCAGAAACCAGTTTTGAAGTTCGTTGTGTCGGTTGTAAAATCATTGAATAAATAAATTGGATTATAAGCATAATCCAACAACTGCATTTTATCCCACACAATTTCTCCCATTGCAGTCGAATCACCACCCATAACAGGAGAGGTCCATTCGATCGTGAAACCGATGATTTTTTCAAGATTCAATTTGCCGTCATTCTGTGTTCCGCTCCATCCGGGAAGATTAAATCCGAGATCACTTGGACCGGAGGTCAATTCTTTCAACGGAATAAGGAGTTGTCTCCATCCTGGATCTTGATCGAACACGTTAGCCGATTGGAAATACCAATCTTCAACATCGGACGTGCTTCCGCCCCAGTACATGGAACCTGGACCGGCATCATGCAATTTCATGCGCATTTGCACTGTCCCTGCTGGTGCAGTAGATTTTTTCAAATTATTGAACCAAATGCTGATGAACTTTGCAGAACCGAAATTCATGTACGTGCTGTCTCGGTACTGTCCTTTATGATTTTTTGCATAGAAGGATGAATCTTTGGCGCGGGGCATTTTAAATTCAAACCCGTTGTTTCCGCCGTAACTTTCTGTTGCGTGCAGTTTCCATGATGTTTTATATGCTTTCGCTCCGTGAACAGCATAGGCCGTATCGTACAGGAGCATATACCATTTTTTTGCGCTGTTGTTTTTTGTGATAACCATCTGTGAATCTTGCGCAGCTGATTCCAAGCTGTTAAAGACCCATTGCGCAGAAAGCGGTAAAGCAAGAACTATGGAAGCTACGAGAAGTAACAAAATCTTCTTCATATATTTTCTTCCTAACGTATTGTGAATTGATTTGTGGATTAGTGAATTAGTGTTTTATGTAGTAAGCGTACAACATTTTATACCGGTACAGAGTGTTTTGCAATTTTTCGTTCGCCAACAACGGAACCGCCGACCGAACAAATGATCGAACTGAAGAACGTTCCCGTCGCCGCTCCATACGGAGTCGTCAGCAGCGGCGTCAGCATCTCGGCTTGACTGTATGTTAACATGATCACAATAACTCCGGCGATCATCCCTCCGACTATTCCAATTGCGATTCCGCCTTTATAAAGATTTTTCCAAAGAACAAAAACCGTAAACACACCTACTAACGATGCTGCAACACATGCAAGATACTGAACATAGATCATCAATGTTACTGCGCCGAAATATTGTGCAAACGGGATGTAGAGAATTGTCAGTAGCGCCGACAGCACAATAACCAATCGTGATACAAGAATATCTTTTTCTTCAAAATTCTCAGAGCGTTGAGTATTGAAATATTGCACAGCGACAATCGTCGTAATCGTATGGAATGATTGTGAGAAAGCCGCGATCATCACCGAAACAAATCCAAGCACAAAAAAGAATGCCAAAAGCTCATCATTCACAAGGGCGGAGGTTGACAATGATGATGATGCTATTTCACCAAACCCTTGCGTTGGTACGATAACAAGCGTGATCACGATTAAAGAAAATGAGGCGAACATTGTTGTGACAGAACTACGTTGCTCGCTTTGTTTCCCTTCACCTTGAAACACGCTGTTATCAATCCACCATATCCACCACGAAATGACAGAAAATCCTATAAAACCTATGACCCAATTTGTTTCAAGAAAATTATGATTCTGAAAATATTGCGAGCCATCCGCAAAGATCATTTGTGTAAAGAACAATGACGCTGACAATGACCGTCCAAGAATCATGATAACAGCGACGGAAGCAATGACAGAGATTCCAAACATTGCATTGCAGTACATCACCACTTTTTTGCCGCCGATCAGTGAACATAATCCGGCAACACTGATCAAGAAGACCATGAGAAAGTGATATGAACCTCCCAAAAATTGAATGATGATTTTTTCACCAAGATATAATAGTGCGAACGGCTGGATCACGAGAAAAAAAACAATGACGACAACAAAGAGTGTTGTTTTCAACCGTACGGATAATAATTCCATAAATCGATTGAATAGTGTATTCTTGTTTTTAAGTAACAGTATTGGAAGCAACAGGGAAATGATCAAGGAAAGGATAACGAGAATTGTCGACAGCGAAAGAGAGATAACCGGCAATAACAATATCCAAAACTGAAAAAGTGTGCCGGCAAATATCGACAACGCCGAAATGATCCAGAATGTGGGTTTCCCATCGCTAAAAAAATTTAACTTCCCTTCATTGGACGATCTGGAAAAATACATTCCAAGAAAGGCAATGATGCCAACAAAAAGATAGATTAAGCTATTATAGTGGGATATTTGCATAGTAATAGTGGTACTTACTCTGCACATAGTATGCCAACTGATTTTTCCTCAAAATTCGCATTCTCAATCAAAATTTCAACAGGTTGTTATTAAATTGATAACCATTGCTTACTAATTTGATAACGAGACTTAAAAAATTCTTGAAAAAGAAAAATTCCGGGTATTACAATGATTGGGTTATTTAATACCGAGTTCTTTGCACATTCTATGATAATTTGGAGGTGCCAGTCCGAGTTTTTTTGAAGCTTCGGCATCCGATGAAGAACTTGAACGAATATATTCAATATACCGCTGACGAACTATTCGTTCAAGATCGCGCAGTACCATCGGTTCCTGAATTTCAGAGAGATTGAGAATCCCTCCGGAAAACGATTGCTGGCCAAAATGAAGACCGACCGCTTTTTGCATTAATTCTTTGGTAATTATTTTTTCATCGATGAAGAGCAGACGCTGCATCACGTTTTTCAATTCCCGCACGTTCCCTTTCCATGGAGCAAATTGAAGGATTGCCATCGCTTCAGGAACGATCGTTGGTTTACTCCGTCCCATATCGGTACTGAATTGCTGGAGAAAATATTCAGCCAACAATGGAACATCTTCGTGACGATCTCGCAACGGCGAGACCTGCACCGGAATGACATTCAACCGATAATACAGATCCTCGCGGAATCGTTTCTCCTCCACCTCTTTTTCAAGATTCTTATTCGATGCTGCGATCAAACGGACATCCACCTTGATCGGCTCTCGTCGTCCGATCTTTTCTAATTCTCCTCCCTGGATCACCCGTAATAATTTCACCTGTGCATTCAACGGAAGCTCCGCGATCTCATCCAGAAAAATCGTTCCATGATTCGCCAGTTCGAACAATCCTAATTTCGCATTCGTTGCTCCGGTGAACGAACCTTTTTCGTAACCGAATAATTCGCTTTCAATGAGCTCGTTTGGAATGCTGCCGCAATTGATCGGAACAAAATTTTCCAGCCGTCGTTTGCTTCGATTATGGATGTTCACGGCAACCAATTCTTTTCCGGTGCCCGATGATCCGGAGATAAGAACACTTGCATCGCTTTCAGCACATTTTTCTATCTGGTGCCGTAATTCTATGATCGAAGGAGAATTTCCGATGATCGGTTTTTGCGATAACGTCTCTTCGATCGAACGGAGGATCTTTGAGTTGGCCTTTGTTTGCTGTTTCTCTAAGACCCGTTTTTGGTACGCATTGATGACCGAGAGCAGAAAATCGGTCGGTTGATAGATATATTCTTCTATATCACCGGGATATTTTGTGCAATACCAAAATGCACCCGCCATCATCAGGCTGTTTGCAAAATCATAATCGGCAAGATTGACCGTCATTTTGGTGATGACAATGATCTGAAATGTCGGATCGATCTTTTTTATCTCCCGGATCAATTGTTCTCCCATCAATCCGCCGGCGATCTGAAAATCCATGATGATAACGTCGAATCGTTCTTTCTCGGCGGCCAATGCATCAAGGGCCAATCTTCCGTTGGAGATCACTTTTCGGATATTGATCGTATCCGAAAATGGTTTGATGGTGTTACGAACTCTGCGAACATCGAATTCTTCATCTTCGATCAATAATACGTTGATCACTTTGTCAGGGAACATAATTATATCGTCATTGTTGGTATGTTGAAGGTGAACATACATCCGCCGTTCGGAAGATTCTCAACATCAAGTTCCCAGCCAAGACGCTGCTGGGTGATTTCGTGGGCAATATAACATCCGTATCCCGAATGTTTTTCATTACCGACACGTTTCGTTGATGTATGTTCTAAAAAAATTCTTTTCAATCCGTCACTGTTCGTTTCCAATAACCACGGTTCAATACCTGAACCGTTGTCCATGATTCGTACGAAACATTCCTGCGTATGAACATTGAATTCCGTTTTGATCGTCACCGTCACCGCATTGTTTCCTGCGTGATCGATGCAGTTCTGGATGATCGGTTCGAATACTTCCCATACGACAAATTCGTTGATATTCACGATCGGCATCTGCTCATCAAGTTCCAATTTGTATTGTACCATTTCGCTTGCAGACGAGATGCGCTGAAAGACATGTTCTACAAGAAATGAAAGCACCTTGTTCAGATCGGTCTTAAAGATCTGACTCCGGATCGTTTGCACCGGCGGGTCGTACCACTTCATATCATAGATAACGCGTGCGATAAAATTCGCATATTTATTGATGCGTGATTTTATCAGATCGATATTGTTCACCGTTAATACACGCATATCCTCTTTAATGAAACCCATTATCTTTTCTGCTTTATGATGCGTATGGTAAATGCGTTTTGTGAACAGCAGTTCATTTTGGATATTGATCTGCTCGGCAAGATGTCGTTTTTGCTCCTCAAATAATAATTCCTGTGCACGGTTTCGTTCTCGCAGCGTATAGGTGGAGATGAAAAACATTGCGAGGAGACCAAAAAAAATCAGGGCGGTATATGTTATAGCTGTTTCGTCGTAGGTTGTGATCATTTCGTTGGTGATCACGGAAAAATCAGGTTTGTTCTTCATATAGATTGCGCCGACAAATTCTCCGCGCGGAACAAACGGGACAAAAATATGGAAGACCTGTGTGTCGGCAACAACCGTCTGGATCCGTTCTTTCGACCGAAACTCATCACGCATAGCTGTGTACATTGCTATTGCATCCGAATGATCCCATTGTGAGGCCGGGATATTTTTGAGTCCTCCGAAAATATACGAATACAATGATGCCCCGTCATCAATGGCGATAATGGAGGAATCAATTTTTACCAAAAGACAAATCTCCTGTACATTTTGGTGGAGATATTGCTGACTGAGAATGATGTTTAGATTGCCGATGATCTTATTGACTTCCGATTGCGGTAGCGTTTGGTTCTTTAATTTCGCTTCCAATAACAATTCGAGTGAGGTTGTCGTAAGATTAGCAAGCCGCTCGGCAGAATCCTGTTGGTACCATTCCTGTGTTCGGAACAGAATTTTTTGGAGTGATATTTTATGGACGAATGAGATCACCGTTTGAAAGATAATCAGCACAAAAAACAGCAGGGTTAGATGCCGGATCTCAAACCGGTATTGACGTGTGCTATCCCATATTTTTTTTAAGGAGTTCGTCACTTTGTCCCGAATAATAATTATTTTATAAGCACTTCGTTAGAATTGATCATCGACGACGCTTTCGATAACGCTTCTTCAACGCTCATTTCTTTCTTGAGTGCTAGATTCACATAATGAGAAACGATGTCGGCGATCTTGGTATAATCAGCAAGAAATGGTCTATGGAAACCCCGTTCGATCAGTTTGCGGTAAAAGATCAGTTTGGGATATTTTTGAAGATATGCCGTATCGGCATACACATCCCGGTTAACGGGAATATAATCCCCAAGTTCAAACATGATCTTTTTCGCTTCTTCTGTCTGCAGGAAACGAATGAACTCGATCGCAGCTTCTTTCTTTGTGGAAAATTTGGAAAGCATCAAATTCCAGCCGCCGTAAACCGAGATGATTTTATGTCCGGCAAAATGCGGTAGCGGCGCGCGTCCGATATATTCAAAAGAGCTCGTATCTTTATAGATCAATCGGTAGTTTTCTACAAAATTTGACCAGCCCCGAACGAACATTGCTTTGTTATCCAGCCAATATTTATAACTCTTGTTCTCATCAAACTGCGTAACGATCACCGGAGTGATCTTATCCTTGTAAATAAAATCCACCATGATCTGCAATGCGTGCCGTGCCGTTGGGGTGTTGAGATTGATCTTGTTCCCCTTAAAATAATTCTCATCCAGCGAAGCAAGCAGTTCAAAATAATTGCAGTTCAATCCTTCATAATCATTCCCTTGAAAAATATAGAACGGTTTGCCGTTCATGTGCAGACGCTGCTGCAGTGCGATTAACTCATCCCACGTTATGGAATTTTGGATACGTTCTTCGATCTGTTTTGCATCGGGAAGCCCTTGCAAAAAATCCTTTCGGTAATACATCATTCCCACATCAATGTACAGCGGCATCGCAACCAATTTATTATCGCTTAAGCACGACTGCAATGTAGGAGAAAGGATATTTGCCTTATCTTTTTCAGAAAAATAATTATCAAGCGGTTCGCTCCATTTTGCAAACCGTTCAGTCCAGATATAGTCCACCGAAAAGACATCCAGCCGGTCGCTTTTGCTGCGCAGCGAGCGTGCCAGTAATTCTTTCCTCTCGTTCGTGGTGAATTTACTGAAGGGAAGGTTGACCGCAACAACCTCAATTCGTCCTTTGTGCAATTGATTGAATCGTTTGATCACCGCTTCATGTGCCGGTGAGATATGGTCTGCAAAATAGACCTTTTGCACGTTCGTTTCTTGGAATAAAAATGACTGATTTCCAAAGTTGGTCGATATATAATACACCGAAGCGACAATGCCAAATATGCCCGCTATAAGCCAAAATAGTTTTACGAAGTTCTTCATAATGATGTAAAATAGAGGAAGACCATTGGAAATGCAAGGAACAACCTTGCATATTTACACAATATCACGAAATGAAATTTTCGTTAGTGACTCAGTTTGAAATATAAGAGTGCCGCCATCTCCAAAGGAGTCCTTCGGACCTGAGCGAAGTCGAAGGATGGCTATATAATTGTCGTGGTTCGACTCCGCTCTCCACGACAGCATGGTTAAAATGAGTCACTGCCAAATTTTCTGTAAAGAATTTAAATCGTATATTGCACAACCAAATACTAAAGGAAACAATGAAATCAGTCTGTATCTTCTGCGGCTCAAAGAATGGGATTCGAAAAGAATATGCCGAACACTCTCGCACAATGGCGGAATTATTGGTCCGTAATAATATTGCAATGATCTACGGCGGAGCAACCAACGGTATCATGGGCATTGTAGCAGATACGATGATGCAGAATGGCGGCAAGGTGATCGGTGTGATACCGACGCTTATTGCAGAGCGGGAACTTGCTCACAAGAATATCTCAACCCTTCACATTGTAGAATCGATGAGTGAACGAAAGACAAAGATGATCGAACTTGCCGATGCTTTCATCACGCTCCCCGGAGGAGTCGGCACGATGGATGAATTCTTCGAAGTGCTCGCATTCACTCATCTTGGGATCAACGAAAAGCTTTCGGGAATTTTGAATGTGAACGGATATTATGACTCGCTGTTAAAATATATCGATCACGCAGTTGCTGAAGAATTTGTTCCATCTCATGTCCGTTCGAAAATCATTGTCGAAGAACACTCTGAGTCGTTATTAAAGAACATGAAATTGATATGAGCAAACGAATCAACATTTCATCCGGTGCTAAATGGGAAGATATTGTCGGCTATTCCCGCGCAGTGCGTGTTGGAAACACCATCGAGGTGACCGGCACTGTTGCTGTCGATGATTCCGGCAATGTCGTCGGAAAGAACGATCCATATCTCCAAACAAAATTTGCGCTGCAAAAAATTGAAAAAGTGTTGATCCAGGCCGGCGCATCATTGAACGATGTTGTACGGACACGGATGTTTGTCACAGACATTTCCCGTTGGGAAGAATACGGAAAAGCACACAATGAATTTTTCCATGATATTAAACCGTGCACCAGCATGATCGAGATATCACAGCTGATCTCCCCGGAATATATAATTGAAATTGAAGCAACGGCAATCATCAATGAATAAGATTTTGCACAATCCCCAAGTTATGTCATTGCGAGGCGTTCCTTGCCGAAGCAATCTCGCTTTTTCTTTTCCAATGAAAAATTTACTTCTCTACGAAACCATCTGTAGTCGTTTTTCTCAATACAATACTAGTAACAGTAATTTATTTAAAATATCTCAATGAATGAGTTTACAATAAAATTTGAGAATGAAAAGAGTGAATGGGAATCCAAAGGATTCTCCATCGCACGCATCGCAGCCGAGCATAAAGGACGGTATTCGATACTGTTGAATGAACAATTTATTTCGGCAGAGATCACCGGAAAAATGATGTTCGTTGCTGAGACAAGAAAAGACTATCCTGCAGTCGGCGATTGGGTTGCCGTTCAATTATATGACGGTGATTCCCCTGCTATCATACAATACGTTCTTCCCAGAAGAACGGTTCTTTCCCGAAAATCTTCCGGACGCGAAATTGAAGAGCAGATCATCGCCACCAATATGGATATCGTTTTTATTATTCAGGGATTGGATAATAATTATAATCTCCGCCGGCTTGAACGATTCTTGGTGGTTGCTTCGCAAAGCGGAGCAGTTCCGGTTATTCTGTTGAGCAAAACCGATCTTCTTTCCGAAGAACTTCTCAATGCCGTGCTTCAGGAAGTTCGAACGATCTCCGAAAGCGTAAAGATTATTCTTTACAGCGCAAAAACAATGGCACGCATTGATGAAATAAAAAAACTGATCACCCCGCATTCAACAGTCTGCTTTATCGGTTCTTCCGGTGCAGGAAAATCCACACTGATCAATAAATTGATCGGACGGGAAAAACTGCA
>CAYPEM010000022.1:56034-75128 GCA_964409765.1 uncultured Chitinophagaceae bacterium | reverse complement strand
CTACATTTGCAGTAACGTATGCATCAAAATTTGGATTGTTGAGCAGCCGTAAATCTTTTTCACCCAAATCTTGGAATGTTGTTCTTGCCGGAGCAAAAATTGATACAACGAATTATGGTTTTATCAGATAACCACGATAGTAAAAATATTCATCAATTAGCAGCTGCAGTTACTTGATTTGAAGCAATTTAAAATAAAAACTCGGGCTATTATGTTGATAGTCCGAGTTTTTTTATTCTAATTATGACCGTTAATGTATTAGCACTGGTAAATTATATTTTTGGTCTTCTAATATTCCTTTTCTTTAAATCTTTTCTGAATCCACATCTTTGCTTTTTCAGTATATTCATCAATAAGTGAATATGCCGTTGGAACGACGATCAGAGTTAAGAATGTAGAGATCGTCAATCCAAAAATGATTGCGACTGCAAGCGGACGCCAGAATCCGGCGCTTTCAGATCCTGATACAAACCGTAACTCCGCCCAGTTGAAATCGACCCCTGTTCCCATCGGGATCAAAGCAAGTACTGCTGCAGCGGCTGTAAGAATCACGGGACGTAAACGAACCCGTCCGGCTTCCACCAATGCTTCATCCAAAGTCATTCCTCCTTCATTATGTTTATGATTCACAAAATCGAGAAGGATGATTCCATTACGAACAACAATTCCGGCGAGTGCAACAATACCTACTCCGGTCATCATTATACTGAGAGGTGTTTGTGTTACTAACAGACCGAACAGCACACCGATCAAGGATAGAATCACCGAGAGCATAATAACGAATGGAACTTTCATTGAATTGAATTCCATGACCATAATTAAAAACACAAGCAGCAGAGTGATGATAAATGCACTGCTGAGAAAATCGGATGCTTTTTTCTGCTCTTCCTGAGATCCTGTCAACTTCACTGCGTATCCGTTTGGAAGTTGAATTTCAGCAATGCGTGATTTCACATCATTCAGTACTTCAGATTGCACTCTTCCTGAAACATCGCCGCTCACCGTGATCACTCGTTTCTGATCTTTGCGGCGAATGTCGGTGACCGATGTTGTTCTCCGGATATCTGCAACGGATGTCAGTGGAATTGATAATAATTGTCCGCGGCGATTCATAAAGTTAATGCGGAGGTTCTCAAGATCTGCCGGAGCAGTGCGTTGATCTTCTTTTAACCGAACGCGTATCTTATATTCATCTTCACCAACCCGATATTTCGAAGCTTCAACTCCCGCAATAGCTGCGCGAACTGTCGATGCGATTTGTCCTGTACTAGTATAGAACAATCCGGCTTTTTCTCGATCAACGATGATTTCCACCTCGGGACGTCCGGTGTTATAATCATCTTTCAGATCAACAAGACCGGGAATTTCTTTGATCTTTTCTCGTATCTGTTTGCTGATTGTAGCAAGCTGTGCATAATCTTCACCCGAAACTTCGACACTGACCGGAGAACCGACTGGTGGTCCCATTTGCTGTTTTGTCAAGCGGAGTTCTGCACCGGCAATGCCGAGAGTTGTTTTACGGATCTCTTCCATTGTTTCAAACGTGCTTTGTGAACGACGGTCTTTTTCATAAAAATTGATCGCTACTCTTCCCTTATTGGAAGTTCCCTGTCCGCCAAAATCGAACATATCATCGGATGTTCCCACACTTGCTCCGATAAATTCCACATCCTTGCGTCCGGGAATCGATTTCAATCGTTCTTCAAGAATCTTGGAAATACCATTAGTCACTTCGAGAGAAGAGCCTGAAGGACATTCAATGCTGATACTAACTTGTGAAGGTTCGGTATTCGGGAAGAATTCAACACCCTTGTTGAAGAGACCGAAGAGTATGATCACGGTAACCAATAATCCGAATGAACCCCAAATTGTTTTCCATTTATTGTGCAGTGTCCACGAAAGAGTTGTTACATATTTCTTCTGCATCCATGGGAAAAATTGTTCATCTACTTTGTGATAGAGGATTGTCAACGGATTATATTTTTTATACCAATGCGGATGATCAAGATTGAATCGTGCTTTCTTGATCTCTTTTTGGTAGTTGATGAATTCCGCAGCTTGCACCGGACTGATAACGTAGGCAACAAAGAGCGATGCTGTCAATGTAACTATCAGTGTAATTGGCAGGAACTTCATGAATTCACCGACAATTCCGGGCCAGAAAAGGAGCGGAATGAACGCAGAAAGGATTGTTATTGTTGAAGTAAACACCGGAACAAACACTTCGCCCGCCGCTTTTTTTGCTGCGGTGTTAGGATCTTCATCGTACTCCTGTTGATGCCGATATGTATTTTCGATAACGACAATCGCATCATCCACGAGAATTCCAAGTGCGAGAACAAGACCGAACAGAACGACAACGTTCAATGTTATCCCCATTGCGCCGAGAACGATATAGCCGATAAACATTGAGAGGGGAATTGCCGTAGAGATCAACAATGAATTCTTGAATCCAAAGAACATAAACAGTGCTACAACAACCAGGAACATTCCGGTATAGATACTGTTTTCCAGTTCGTGCACCATTCTTTTGATGAAACGGGATTGATCATTCGATATTTCTAATTTTATACCGTCCGGAAGATTAGTTTGCTCGGCAGCAACGATTGATTTCACTTCATCGGCAATGCGGATAAGATTTTCACCGGCGCGTTTTCGTACTGCAAGTGAAACAACTTCATTGCCGTTCAATCGTGCGTATGTTGTTCTATCTTCAAAGGAATAATCAACCGTCGCAACATCGCGCAGATAGATCGCTTTCCCATTTTGGATCTTCAAGACGATGTTCTCGAGCGGTTTCACCTGTTTAAATTCACCGGGAACACGCACAGTGAGATTCTTTTCCTCGGTTTCAATTGTTCCGCCGGGAATGGAAAGATTTTCTGCTCTGATTGCTCCCGATACATCATCAAAACTGACTTGATACGCATTCATCCTATAAACATCAACGTTCACTTGAATTTCAGGCTGCAAGCCACCTGTAACATCAGCACGGAGCACACCCTGAACTCCTTCAATTTTATCCTGCAAATCTTCAGCTATTTTTTTTAAGCGTGCAACACCAACATCGCCGACAGCGTTCACATACATGATCGGAAATTCGCTGAAATTGATTTCCGAAACGATCGGATCGAGTATGTCTGCAGGGAGCAGTCCGCGCGTGGAATTCACTTTGTCCCGTACTCGTCGCAGTGCATCATCAATGTCAACACCGGTATTGAATTCAACACGGATCGTTGAAAGTCCTTCTTTTGAAACTGATGAGATCTGTTTGATGTCCTTCAGACCTTTTAACCCTCGTTCGAGAGGTTGTGAGATCAACCCTTCAATATCGATAGGAGAGACCCCGATGTAGGGAGTTGAAACGATGACGAGTGGAATAGTAATATCCGGAGTCGCTTCACGAGGCAATCCCGTGTATGATGTATATCCGAATATGACGATCAACACCATCAACAGATATACTGCTACTTTATTATCAACCGCTATGTCCCATATTTTCATTGTGATTGTCTCCCTTATTCCGTTATGACAACAGGCGAACCGTTGATCAATTTTTGATATCCCGATACGATCAATCGTTCACCGATATTCAATCCGCCGGTCACTTCAACCTGGTTGCCCTGACGACCGCCAATTGTAACGCGACGTTCCTCAGCAATTCCATTCTTGTCAATATAAACGATGTACCGATTACGATCGACTAACTGTACAAGATTCTCGCTGACGAGGATCGCATTATTTTTTCTCTCGCGGATGAGATTTACTTTTGCGACCATTTCCGGTTTTATTTTACCGTGAGGATTGGGCAGCAGTATTTCAATAAGCATAGTTCTATTTGCAGATGAAACAGTTGATCCGACAAATGTTACTTTTCCATTAAGTGTTTCACCGGGAACAGCATCGAACGCAACGGACGCAGGCGTTCCAACTTTAATCGTACCGGAATACAATTCTGGAATTTCTGCCTGGATCTTGATCGTTATTGTATTCACTACCCGAGCGATCGGCACACCAGGAGGAGCCATCTCACCTTCGTTTGGAACGGTATTATCAACTATGCCGTTGATCGGGCTGCGGAGTTGTGTTCGTTCCCATCGAGCTTTCATCAGATCGGCATTGGCTTTTGCAGCATCACGTCCATACATCAAACTCTTGTACTGCAATTCACTAATACCTTGCTGTTCATATACTGATTGCTGTTTTTCGACATTCAGCTGTGCCATTTTGAATTGAGCATCGGCAGCTTCATAACTTGCCTTGATCACTTCATCTTTAAGTGTTACGATGAGATCACCTTTCTTCACTCGGTCTCCCTTTTTCTTATTCCACTCTTTAACGATTCCACCTTCTTCAGGGCTCATCAACACGTCTTCAAATGCTTTGACAGTTCCCGATACCTGAATGCCGTCGACCATTGTGGCCGGTTTTATTTCCTGAATTGTAACGTTCACAGGTTGTACTATTTGTTCAGTGTTTGCCTGCTCATTTTTCTTGCACGAAGAAAGAGAAATCATGCTTGTAACGATGAGAACTGCGGCAACTAGCGATTGTATTGTTTTCATTGTGTTCTTTCCTTTAGTCTATAATACTATACAGTTCGAATTTTATTCTTCAGTTTCTTGGACATATTCCGGCAATCGGCCGAGCATGGAATCGAGTTCGCTTGCAGCAACCAGGTAATCATAGATTGCCTGCATTCGATTTACTTTCGCCTGTGAAAGCGCGAGTTGACCGTCATTGACCTCCAATTGTGTTGCTGCATTTGCTAGGAATCGTGCAGTGACGATCTTATATCCGCGTTCCGCAGTTTCAACTGTTTTTTGTTGTGCATCAACGCGTTTACGGGCTTGACGTAAATTTCCGATAATAGATCGAACACCCATTTGCAGGTTCCGTTCAAGACTGCTCTTTTGTTCTTCGGTCTTTTGCTGTTCAAGTTGTGCTTGTTCTATCTTGGAATTTGTTTGAAATCCCTGAAACAGATTGAGCGAAAAGGTCAATCCGACCTGCGCTGTTTTGTAGAAATCATTTGTTGAAATCTTATAATCATCTTTGATCGCTGTGTATGAATATGAACCATACGCTGCGATTGTCGGCAGATAGTTTGCCCGCTCAGCATTCACCGATGCTCCATTCAATTCTATCTGGTGCTTGATAATGTTGAGATTGAGATTTGATTCCAACACAGCTTGATTTGCGGCGGAAAGGATCCCTTCGTCTACATCCAGCAGTACCAGATTGTCTGAAGGAATGAATTTTACAGAATCTCCGACTCCCATCGTGTTGCGGAGATTGTCAACGGCAAGATTGAAATTTGTCTCGCTCTGAATTACGGCTGGGCGGAGATTATCCATTCCGACCGTTGCACGAAGTTCATCGTATTCAGAAACAATTCCCTGTGATCTCATGAGCTGAACATTCTTAAAGTTATCTTCAGCATTTTTCAGGTTGGACTGCATCATCGTTAAGGCTTCATGCGCAAGCAGAGCAGCATAATATGCTTTCCGAACTTTTGCGACCGTTTCCACTTTCTTTTGCATGTAAATATCACGTGCAAGCTTGGAATAGATATTCGCAGCACCGACACCGATAAAGACCGATCCGTTGAATAATATCTGCCGCACATTCAACGCCGCATTGGCGGAATTAGACGGCGACATAGAAAAGGGAAGTTCGATCAATTGCCCGGTCGGTTTTGGAACCTTAGCGGTTGAATCCATCAGTTTTACCAACGGGTAATAGATCGCATCGGGGAAATAACTTTTCGGCTTCGTGACTACGTGATTGAATGTTCCGCTGATATCAACGGACGGCATCGTATATCCCCACGCTTCCATTACGCGGGCGTCCGAACGTTTCACTTCCAGCCGTGCAGATTGCAATTCCGGATTTTGCTGAACCGCCATCTGGACAGCGGCATCGATCGTAAGAGAGAGTGTTGTCGTATCAGCGTATTGCGCCGGGGAAAATTCAACGATACCAGCGAGCAACGCAATAACAACGGTGGTTATTTTTTTCATGTATTCCTCGTTATTAGTTCACTAGAGCTTTTAGATCATTTTTTCCTTGCTCGGTCAGCACCGATTCAAGTAATAATAAATTCGATAGGCGTAAGGTATTGTTGAGATCGATATTCAATTTTTCTTTGAACATTTCATGTTGTCCATCTATTCTCATCAACAATGTTGAAGTGTTTGACCAAAGGATGATAGCCGTTTCGATTGGATTGAGATCATTACGCAGTTTTTGCTGCGTCATACCTTGTTTGATGATCTCAGTGATCATTTCCCACAACGTTTGGTTGAATTCATCGCATGATTTCATCATTTCTTCCGACACTTGTTTATGGAATTGAGGAGTGTTGAAAAAATGAAGCATGCGGAAATAATTTTTATTCTGTTCATAGAACAACTTATAGACGTCGGCTAACTTGATGAGCGTTGCTACAATGGGTAATTTCTGAACGATTACTTCGTAGAACATATCGCGCATGATCTTTAAACCCCGCATCATCACTGCAAGATAGAGATCTTCTTTGCTGTGGTAGTATAGATACAATGTTCCTTTGGCGAGTTCTGCTGTTTCCGCGATCTCATCCATTGTTGAAAGAATGAGCCCTTTTTCGAAGAAGACTTTTTGTGCAGCATCGATGATCGATTCTTTGCGGTTTTCTTTTTCTCGTTCTTTGCGTTCTGTCGTACCCATAAAAATCTCATGAAGAAGAAAAATGACCGCTGGTCAGTCACTACACATGAGTATTGATATAATATGATCAGTAAGCAAGAAAAAAAATGTTGATTTTATTGGTGTTTTCGGATAAAATCGTCTTTTATGCAAATGATGATTATTCATTGAGTGAATTTCTTCATGGGATATTGTTCAATTGATTATTACCTTCTATAAGACGAATAACACAGCATTTTCAAGTCTCACTTCCTGTTGAAATAATCACTCATTTGATGAAACGAAAAAAAGCACTTATTGTAGAAGACGATACGATTGTTGCACAGAATCTCCGTGCCATGCTTTCTTCGTTCGGGTTTTCAGATATTACTGATGTTCCATCCGGTGAGATGGCAATTGCAGCCGTTAATGAAGTTCAACCGGATATCATTTTAATGGATATCTCCTTGAATAGCTCCATGGATGGAATTGAAGCCGCAAAAAATATCCTCCAGCAATTTGATATTCCGATCATTTTTATCACCGGCAGTTCTGATGAAAAAACTTTAGAACGGGCTAAGCTGATCGATGTGTACGGCTACATTCTTAAACCGTTTGACACCCAGGATGTTCATACAACAATTGAAATGGCGTTGTATAAACATACCACTGAATCGGAATTAAAAGAACAACGCCGATGGCTTTCAACAACGTTACGCAGTATCGTTGATGGTGTTATCGCTACTGATCAAAAAGAGCAAATAAAGTTCATCAATAGTATCGCAGAACAATTGACCGGGTGGAAGCAAGAAGATGCAGTAGGAAAACAGCTTTCAGAAGTATTTATTATTGAAGATGAAGAGACCGGAAAAAAAATTCCAGATCCAGTTGCAACAGTTTTAAAAGAACGGAATGCCGAACGTCAGTTCGATAATTCAATACTCGTAGCAAAGGATGGCAGAAGAACGTTGATTGAAGAATCAGCGGCTCCGATCATCAATGAGAAAGGTGATATCACCGGAGTAGTATTCACCTTTCGCGATGTGACGGAGCGAAGGAAGATCCTGGATGATCTCCATAAAAATGAAAAACGATTTCGAGCATTGATCGAACAGAGTGCTGAAGCGGTTTCGTTGCTGGATATTACCGGTGAAGTAGTATATACTTCCAATGCTATGAGTTCTGTATTGGGGTATGAGTATCAGGAATATGTCGGAAAGAATGCCTTTGAATTCGTTCATCCGGACGAAATAGAGTACAATAAAAAATTATTCGAACGGATTATCAGTGAGCCTGGCAAAGGAATTTCATCTGAATTACGATTCCGGCATAAAAACGGCTCGTGGATATGGATCGAGGCAACAAGCACAAACTTGTTGAACGACCCTTCGGTAAATGGAATCGTGATCAATTTTCGGGATATCACCTATCGAAAAGTAGCCGATGAAAAACTCAATCATCTCAATACAAGACTCAATTTAATTTCACGCGTTACCGGTGAGGTCATTGGTGTTTTGCCGATTCAAAAACAAACTTTAGAGATGATCAAGCAGGTACAACAGGCATTCCAAGTGGATTCTGTTATCGTCCGTATTATTGAAGAGGATCAACTAATGCTCTTAACGAGCGTTGGTGCGCGAGAGGATTCTTTGAGCAAGTCGATTCCCATAAATTTCGGTATTGCTCACCAGATCATTCAAAACAGACATGCTCTTGCGATTAAAAATATCCATGAAAATTTTTCAGCCTACTTTCCTCCGAACCCCTTGGATAAAGAAGCAGCCAAGTTCAGTTTCATTTCGTACGCCGGTGCTCCGCTTCTGATCGGCGATACAACGATTGGTATTATAGGATTGTTCACCAAACTTGAGCAGAGAGAATTTTCCGGAACCGATCTTGAGCATTTACAGATTGTTGCGAACCATATCGCAGTTGCGATCGCTAATGCCCGACTCTTCAAAGAAGTACAGGAACAGAATGTTGAGATGACGAGATATCTTGAAGACCAGATACGCGCAGAAAAACTTCTCCGCGACAGTGAACAGAGATACAGAGACCTTGTGGAACATTCCACCAATGCGATAGCAGTTCATGTCAATGGTATCGTACAATTTGTGAACAAAGCAACCATCAAATTAATGGGAGCAAACTCTGCAGAAGATTTGATTGGAAAAAAAGCGATCGATTTTGTTCACCCTGACTTTCGTGCAAGTGTTTTAAATCGTATTGAAAATGTCTACACCAATCAATCTGTTCCAAACATGGAACAGACGTGGATTCGGCTGGACGGAAGCTCTGTCGAAGTGGAGATCGGGTCTATCCCATTCATTTTTGAAGGTCAGCGGGCCGCGCAGATCATCGCTCATGATATCACCGTAAGGAAACGCCAGGAAATTGCTTTACTTGAATCTGAACTGCGATTCCGTTCGTTGTTTGAAAATGCAAAAGATGCAGTGTTCCTTTCGGATACAAAGACCGGATATATTATTGATGTGAATGCTGAAGCCGAAAAATTATTGAAACGTCCGCGAACGGAGATCATCGGAAAACATCAATCATTCATCCATCCCCCTGAACGTGCGCAGGAAGCTGAATCGTTATTTCGTGAACAGATACTTCTGCTTGGTGAACATCCGATTGAATTTGAAGTGATCGATTCTCATGGGAAAAAGATCCCTGTTGAAATCAAAGCGAGTGTCATTCGATTGGACGATAAGAGGATCATTGCTCAAGGGATATTCCGCGATATTTCCGAACGAAAATTTGCAGAACAAACGCTTCGGCAAAGCGAAGAGAAATACCGCCGTCTATTTGAAGATTCAAAAGATGGAATCTATATTACGACAATCGATGGAATAATTCTTGATGTGAACAGTGCGGCAGTGGATATTTTTGGATGTTCGAATAAGAATGAATTGCTGAATCATAATGCCTCTGAATTCTATTTTGATGGAGCGGAAAGAGGAAAATTCATAAAGGAATTTGAAACCAAAGATTTTGTCAAAGATTATGAGATCACATTCAAAGTAAAAGGTGGTGCCAAAGCCCATGTCTTGTTGACGGCGATCGTTGTTCGCGACGAACGAGGGAGACCGATGTTGTTCAATGGGTCAATGAGGGATATAACAGATAAAAAACAGCTAGAACAGCAATTGATGCAGGCGCAAAAATTGGAAAGTATCGGAACATTGGCTGGTGGTATTGCCCATGATTTTAATAATCTTCTTGCAATGATCCTGGGAACTGCCGAGCTGATCAAACGCCAAACCAAAGACAATCTCACCATTCAAAATTATATCAACCGGATCATTGAAGCTTCGGATCGAGGTTCTTCCATTTCAAAACAATTATTACTCTTCTCCCGTCCGGAACAGGCAGAACTGCAGCCAATATCTGTTAATACTGTTGTAGAACAGGCGACGGAATTCCTAAAACATTTTCTCCCGAAAACAATTGCAGTATACAGCACCATCGAAAATACGTCTGTCATCATCATGGGAGATCCGGGACATCTTCATCAGGCAATCCTCAATTTATCGCTCAACGCAAAAGACGCAATGCCCGATGGCGGTGTATTGACTATCGGGACAAAACTTGTTCTCGGAGAACGCGTAAAAGAACGTTTTTCAGGTGCGATCGACCGGCAGTATGTCGCAATCTCGATCAATGACACCGGGACGGGAATGGATGAGGATATTCAACAAAGAATTTTTGAACCTTTTTATTCTACAAAAGCACGCGGAAAAGGAACCGGGCTTGGGCTTGCGATCGTTCATGGCATTGTAAAACTCCATAGGGGATTTATTGATGTACTAAGCACAAAAGGAATCGGAACGACATTTATCATGTATTTTCCGATCATTTCCGTTGAACTCCTTGATGAACAACCCGCTGCAATAGAAGAAACCGCTTCGAAGAGTGAGACCATACTCGTTGTTGACGACGAAGAGATGCTGAGGGACATTCTTTGTGAAAGTCTAGTTGAAGAAGGTTATAATGTCTTGTCAGCTTCAAACGGAATTGAAGCACTCAAGATCTATGCTGAAAAGAAAAATTCAATCTCATTAGTGGTTACCGATCTCGGTATGCCGCAGATGGGAGGGGAAGAACTTTTTGCAAAACTCCAATCAATGAATCAGAATGTAAAAGTGATCGTTTCTTCCGGTTTTCTGGATACCTCGACGCGCAACGATTTTTTACGGAAAGGAATTCAGGATGTGCTGACAAAACCATATCGTTTTGATGTTATCATCACAACCATTCGCAAGGTGCTTTCAAACAATTGATTTCATTTCGAGCTGGCTTGTCTAAATTATTATTATGAAAATTCTTATAACAGGCGGAACTGGTTTCATCGGTTCCCATGTGCTTCATCACCTTTCAGTAAAGCCTCACCACATCATCCTTCTTACTCGAAGCGAATCCAGAACGGTTACAGTGAATGAATCAACCGTTCAGTATATTCAGTGGGATCCGTACACAACTGGTTCGTGGTCAAAAGAGGTCGACGGTTGTGATATTGTTATCAATCTCATCGGAAAAAATGTTTTTGAAGAGCGATGGAATGAAAAAGTAAAACAAGAAATTTTGAACAGCAGGATTGTCCCGACGAAATTATTGGTTGAAGCAATTTCACTTGCCATACGAAAACCTTCACTGTTGATTTCGGCATCTGCGGTGGGATTTTACGGCGATAGGAATGAGGAGATCGTTACCGAAGGAAGCTCAGGAGGTGCCGATTTTCTCGCGGACGTTGTGAACCAATGGGAAGGTGCAGCGTACGAAGCAGAAAAATACGGCGTACGTGTTGCAACGCCGCGCATTGGGCTCGTGCTGGAAAAATCCGGCGGAATGATCGGAAAAATGCTGCTGCCATTCCAATTATTTGTCGGCGGACCGATAGGAAGCGGAAAACAATTCCTTCCGTGGATTCATATGGATGATGTTGTTCGTGGGATTCTATATCCAACGGAGAATTACAATTTCCGCGGCATATACAATCTTACTTCTCCAAATCCTGTATCGATGAAAGAATTTTCAGAAATCTTTGGAAACATTTTACACCGTCCGTCGTGGATTCCGGTACCCAACGTTGCACTGCAAATTCTTTATGGAGAAGGAGCGAAGGTCATTCTTTCCGGACAGAAAGTGATTCCTGAAAAGTTATTGGCAGCCGGTTATCAATTCGCATATAAGGAATTGAATACAGCCTTGAACAATATTCTTAAAGCATAACTTCCGGCCAGTATATTTGTTCAGACCTTTTTTTGGACTCTTGTAGATTTCACTTATTAGCGTTAAACTATTAGAAACAGATTTCCATTCGGTTTATGTATAAGCCAGGTTTTTTATGATAACCAAATCTATTCCTGTTGCACTTTTTTCAATTCTTGTTATTCTTCAGAATATTTTTTCGTCAGAGCAAAATATACAATCTGCGCTCCCCGGTTTTGCTGTCAGTCCGTACTTCAACGAGCAGGTAAAAACATTTGTTTATACTCCGGAAGTGCGGATTCATATCAATGCTCCGTCGATCGGTCAGTTCAATCCGGCAAATCCGACTGCTCTTTCGTTCTTTTCACTTCCTAACGGCAATACCATTGAAATGACGGTCGGGAAAAAATTGAAAGCCGGAGATGACTGGCATTACGACATTCAGCATATCGGCGCGCAGACACGATTCATCCGTTCAAAAATTAAGGATACCAATTTTGTCACGATCTATCTTGAAGCGAACGCATCATCGGTTCCGCTCAGTTGGCCTACATGGAGAAGCAAGTATGCAAACAACGCCGCACTCATCAAAGGAATTGTTGATTCGGTAAAGAATATTTTTGCGGGTTACAATCCGTTTATTGTATTTTCGAGTCATAGCGGAGGTGGAGGATTTACCTTCAGTTATTTCAATGCGGTCACGACAATTCCCGATAACGTGAAACGGATTACGTTTCTTGATGCGACATATAATTACGACAATTCATATGGCACAAAGATCAAAGATTGGCTCCTTGCTTCTCCCGATCATCATCTAAGTGTTCTTGCGTATAACGACAGCATTGCTCTGTATAACGGTGCACCGATCGTCAGTCCAACCGGAGGAACGTGGTACCGCACGAGACAAATGGTTTCGTATCTTTCCGGTTTTATGACGTTCACCACGACGGAGAACTCCACGTTTATCACACACACTGCACTTGATGGTCGAGTGAAGATCATTCTCAAACATAATCCGACACAGGCGATCCTTCATACAGTGCAAGTTGAGTTGAACGGATATATTCAAACGATGCTTTCCGGAACACCGCTTGAAGGAATTGGTTATACATATTACGGGCCGCGCGCGTATACTTCATTAGTGCAAACAGGAAATGTTTTACCGAAGCAGGTGCAGATACCGGCACGTCTTGCTGGATCGATGACCGGTTCGCAGTTTATGACAAGTGTATCGAATATGACATTCACTGACAGAGAAAATGCAATTTACAATGAATTGGCAAAAGGAAATGTTCCCGATTTTATGAGGACACTCACCAAACTGCAGTCGGCATTGTCGGATAATGACGGCGTGTCACACACGGTGATCTATGAAGTAATGCCCGATTATCTCTGTGTCGGTTCGAACGATGATTTTTGCCGCGTGCCGATGGGACCGGTAACGGCGCAAAAAATTGCAAATTTGTATGGCGCAACAATGCCGACCGCAAAAATGGTGGATGATATTTATTCCAAAGCAGGAATCAAAGTCGCACCCGTAACGTATGCACCGGTGGGAAATGAGAATGAACAGGTCGCAAAATTTATTCTGCACAATACTGCAATTGAAAATCAACGTGTCTCTTCGGGATTGCCGCTCGGCACATTGATGGGGGGAACGAAGAAAGATGTCGTCATCAGCAATAAGATCGTCGATCCGACACGCCCCGGGTATGTTGTTATTTACGGATGGCATCAATTGAACGGCGTTGCGATCCAGCCGCTGACGAATATTCACAGCGGAAGTTATGTCGATTACAGTCATGGCGTGCGGTTGATGAATGTTGAAATTTTGGTGGACAGTGTAACGATGAATATAAAACAGATGCTGACCGATGCAAAATGGTACAAAGTGCTGAGCAATGAAACCGGCGCAATGACCCAGCCGAGTTATTTCAAAGAAAGCAATGCGCCGAATGTTCCGAAATCATTTGGATTTAAATCTGAGAATGCAACATCGATCCGATTGATTGCAAAAACTGATACCAACACTACTGAGTATATTGTCTATTCGGGAAAAGATGGAGTGACCTTTACTGATACGACGATAATTTCTACAAGTAATCCTGTTATTGCAGGACTTCAAACAGATTCTCTCTATTATTTTAGAATCAAAGCGTCAAATATTGCAGGAACATCTGCTGTATCCGAAGTGCTTGCCGGAATTCCAAGTTCATCGTCGGCAAAAATTCTGATTGTGAATGGGTTTGACAGAGGAACGGCAGGAAATACATATAACTTCATTCGTCAGCATGCGTCGGCAATGAAAGCAAACGGCTACGGATTTGCTTCAGCAACTAACGATGCCATCATCGACGGGATTTTTTCGCTCAATGATTACTCCGCTGCCGATTATATTCTTGCCGACGAAAGTACGGTTGACGAAACATTCAGTACCGCTGAGCAGACAAAAGTAAAAACGTTCCTTCAGAATGGCGGGAAATTATTTGTTTCCGGCTGTGAACTTGCGTGGGATCTGGATAGCAAAGGTGCTGTTGGTGACAAAGATTTTATCAACAATTATTTAAAGATGAAATATATTGCCGACGCGCCGAACAATATCAAACAAACCACCTATCAAGCGGAAGTTCTGGGCGGAAATGTGTTCAGCGGCATTCCAAATCTCGCATTTGACAACGGCACCCATGGTTCCATCGACGTTCAATGGCCCGATGTGATCAAAGCGAATGCTGGCGGTCAATCCTTTGCAAAATATACGGCTCTTGATACCGCTGTGGGTGTGAGTGGAATTTATTATGAAGGAATGTTCCCTTCCGGCACAACAACAGGAAAACTTGTTGCGATGGGCTTTCCGTTTGAAACGATCTACACCAAAAGTGTCCGCGATCAATTGATGGGGAAGATTCTCTCATTTTTCAATATACCGACAAGCGTTTCTCCCAGGGAAAATATTCCTGAAGAATTTATCCTGAACCAGAATTATCCGAATCCATTCAATCCTACAACAGTGATCAGTTATCAGTTACCAACGAACAATCATGTGTCATTGAAAATCTACGATGCGATCGGGAGAGAAATTGCCGATCTGGTGAATGAAGAACAATCAGAGGGAGAACATTCGGTGATATTCTATGCTTCTCATCTTTCCAGCGGAACATATTTCTATCATTTGAGGTCGGGAAATTTTTCATCGGTAAAGAAGATGCTGCTGATGAAATAAAAGGGTGAATAAATTTACTGAACCGTTCGCTTCAAGCGAACGGTTCAGTAATATCCAAAAAATGATGTCGGACAACATTGATAATTTTTATCTTCAGCATAACGAACCGGTACGCAGTACACTGCTTGCGCTCCGCGAAATTATCCTGAAGCAGGATCCGAACATCACCGAGGCATGGAAATATTATATGCCCTGCTTTTGTTACAACGGAAAGATGTTCTGTTTCCTCTGGGTCAATAAAAAAACTCATCAGCCGTATATTGAATTTGTTGAAGGAAAACGGCTTACCCATCCTAAACTCATTGCTGAAAAACGGTCGCGGATGAAAATATTGTTATTTGATGCTGAGAAGGATCTTCCGATGAAAACAATTACTGCAATTATAAAACAGGCGATTGATCTTTATAAAAAAGAGATTGTGAAGATAAAAAATTGAAAAAATTACGGAGAACGATACTTATCGATCTCCGTATTATAATCACCGCACATCATACCGCAAGAATCTCACAAACGCCCCGGCAAACGTCGCAAGAGAAAAAAATCCAAGCAGACCAAAATCAATAATTGCCGGAGTGACGGCATCTTTAAATGAATGTGATGGATGATCGAATCGCGGCATGTCTGAAGTATCAAGCACTCCTTTTTCCCGTCCGGTGTCGATCTTCACTCCGGTGTCGCTATTCATTTCGATACGAATTCCTCCCATTCCGCCGCTCTCTTTTTGTTTTTTATCTTTGTATTTCGTGAAAACCGTCCGGTATTCGTTCAACGCATCTTCATAACGGGTTTTTAACGTAATATCTGTTCCCGACAAACTCATTGCAGCAAGTTGGAATGCAGAAGCGGGAGAGAAGCGGGATAAGAGGAATGCGAAACGTTCCTGTTCCGCTTTTTTGTTCCTGAGATCTTCGTTCGATTTTTTCGCGAACTCATCGATATCCTTTTGAACTTGTTTCCGGTCGCGGTCATCTTCTTCCATCCATTCCCACATTTTTTCTTCGCGGTATGCTTCGCGTTCTTCTTTCGTCATTCCCTGTGTCGGCGCATTGCGCGTTTTCCAGTGTTCCTGCATCACCGCTTCGTATTGTGTCCACCGGTCTTTGGAGAATGAATCCCGCTGCGATTCTGTCTCTGCAACAGTCGGCACGTTGATGATCTGACCCGCAAACGTTGCGCCTGCACGCGGAACAATGAATACCAGACAGACCCAAATGACAAGCGAAAATAAAAATGAAACCGACGACCGTTTTGTTGTTGTGGAAATGAAAATTCCGAGGGCAATGAAGAATGTAATATAGAGGAGCGACGCGCCAAACAATGAGATCAGCTGCATCCATTGATCGCTTGTCAATGGAACCTTTGTTACCAGTAAGAGTAATAACGAAAGGAGCATCGGTATCAGAAGCGGAACGATCAATCCGAGCCACGATCCGATAAATTTTGCGACAATATATTTTGCACGCGGAACGGCATTTGCAAAAGTCAATTGCAATGTTCCCCGCTCAGCTTCACCGTTGATCGCATCATACGTGAAAAGAATTGCAAGCAACGAAAATACTACGGTGACGATGAATGCAAAATCGACAAAACGGAATACGGCATAGATCGGATCGTCGGAGTAGGTGCTGTGGGTCAGTTTGATCCCGTTGAAACTATTAACGCCGGAAATTCTTCCGATATCATTGTTCACGCCGGAGACGAAGATCTGCATCGGTTCCGGTTTGCGGAGGATCTTATTGTTTAGCGCCATCCATCCGCGTGCCTCGCGCATTTCCTGTTGGACAAGCTGCGTTGTTGTTTCATACTGTCGTGAAGCGTTGTTGAACTGATCGATTCCGACGACAACGCTGAGTAACACCAGGATCGTCACCACAGCAAACGTCAGCGGGAATTTTGGGCTGAAGAAAATATTCTTCAATTCATGGGTAATAAGTGTTGAAAGCATAATAGCTCCTATAGTGATTTATCCCCCTTGCAGCGTTGTTCGTGTGCAAAGGCGAAGGGGGCAAGGGGGATGTTTTATTTACCGCACATCATATTTTTTAAATGATACAAACGCGCCGGCAAAGAATAATAGATTGAACATTGCCAACACACCAAGATATCCTGCATAATATCCGATCCCCGAAAGTGCGGTCAGTGGGACAAAATTGAATTGCGGTACCTCGCCGATGTTGATTGGTTTCGGTTTTTCCGCGTTGTCATCACTGACCATTCGGAAGACCATTGAAAATCCGCCGGTATTCATTCCGGTCTTCTCTTTCATGAATTTTGCATAATCCTGCTGATAATTTTTTGCAGCCGCCAAATATTGCTGCTCAAGCCGCAGCGAGGTTCCGCTGATCTCAGAAGCGGCAAGTGTAAAGAGTGCCGATGGGGAAATTCCGGAAAAGAACATTGCGAGTTGCTGCTGTTCAATTTGACGGTTTACACGTTCTTCATTCAACCGGGCGGCAAGTTCGTTGAATTTCTTTTCCCGCTCGTCGGCGAGTCCCTGCATGAACTTATTGAACGCCGTCATCACTTCCTGCATGTTCTCTGTTTTAGGGGGAACAAATTTGTTCATTTTGGTTCTGTCTTCATTCCAAATCTGCGACATGAACCTGCTTTTTTGAGAATTGATCTCGTCAACGCTCGGTACCTTGATGAATAAATCGGCGCCAATGACTGAAAGGCGGGGAATAACCATTACTGTTAAAATCCATAACGACAAGAGGACAAGAAACGATGTTGACGATTTTTCCGTCTTTGCTGACACAAAAATTGCAAGGGATAAAAATACGCCGATGGAAAATATTCCTGCGATAATAATCAGCACTAGTTTCAGCCATTCATCGCCGGTCAATGCAATATCGAATGCAGGGAGAAATAGGACTCCAATCAAAATTGGAATAATAAGCGGAACGGCAAGCGCCAAAAACGATCCGATGATCTTTGCGATCAGATAATGTGCACGCGGAACGGCATTAGAAAATGTCAATCGGAGTGTTCCTCGCTCTTTCTCGCCATTGATCGCATCGTACCCGAACAGAATTGCGAAAAGAGAAAGGATGATGGAGAAAATAAAATCAAGATCGAGGAACCGGAACATTGCAAAGATCGGGTCATCGCCGTACCGGCTGTCTTCGGATCGCAATTCTCCGCGTCCTTTTACTTCGATAGTTCTTCCGATGTCATTGGAAACTCCGCTGACCAATGTTGCAAGAGGCTGAGGAGGAAGGAAAATTTTGTATTCCTGAACCCGCATCCAGTCTGTGATCCCTTCATATTGCCGGATATTCGCCGCTTTCGACGCTTCAAACTGCGATTGTGCGATCTGGTGATTTTTTGCGCCGATATAAAACGAGAGCAGAATAAGGATCGAACAAATCGTAAAAGTGATTCCGAATTTTGTCGATCCGATAATGTCGCGCAGTTCTTTTTCGATAATGAGTTTGAGCATGTTGTGTTTTCCTTTTTTATCAGTATAGGGAGTCACTTCGACTCCGTTCCGACAGTCATGCTGAGCGAATCCTGTTCTTTAGGATGAGTCGAAGCACTGTCGGAACGTCGCTCAGTGTGACTATTCGTTCACACCTGCCATATAATTCATATATAACTGTTCCAGGTTCTCGCCGGAAAGTTCTTCCCGTTTTTTCTGCATCACCAGATTTCCCTGACGCATGATACCGATCGTGTCCGACGATTCTTTTGCGCGGAAAATATCATGCGTCGACATCAGGATCGCTTTGCCGTCGTCGCGCAGTGATTCGAGCAGCCGCATGAATTCAAACCCGGATTTCGGATCGAGTCCTGAGGTCGGTTCATCAAGAAGGATTGCCGGGGCATCTTTCAAGATTGCAATAGCGATTCCGCATTTTTGCCGCATTCCTTTTGAGAATCCTCTCAATTTTTTATGATGCGCTTCTTCTTGCAATCCGACACGGAGCAAAACATTTCTATAATCATCTTTAGTGTAATGTGTTTTGCCGCCGAGCCGGACAAAGTAATCCAG
>CAYPEM010000022.1:39600-55934 GCA_964409765.1 uncultured Chitinophagaceae bacterium | reverse complement strand
GTCAGATCGACTGCTTCCAAGAGCGGTTGACGTTCCATAAATATGTTCTCCTTTAGTTGACGGTCACCCTGAGTAAGTCCCGATGTCTTTTATCGGGACGCATCGAAGGGTCTGAATATATTGTTTCATCCTTCGACGCGCTCGTTACACTCGCTTGCTCAGGATGACTATTATTTGATTATCTCTTTGACAACTTTATTCCGTACCACACAATTCCTACAACTACACCAAGAATCAACAGCACCACGATGATCGTTCCAAAAACATTTGTTTCGGATTGTATCTCCGCGGTGATCGTTTTATCTTCGCCGTTCAACGGTTGATTATCGGACAATGCAGTCGTACGTAGACGAATCTCGTATCGTCCTGTTGCAATATCTAACGGTGGAGTGAATTCAAGCGTAATTCTTTTTTCCTCAGAAATATCCAACGATTGGATCACCATCGGATCGATCTTTTTTGTCCAGTTGAGCGGAACATCGGCTTCGATCTTTACATTATCCAATCGCCGTGTTCCTTCGTTGATCAGTTCAATGGAAAGCTGAACTTTTCCATCAGCTTTGATGGAATGAAACAACTGCTGTGCACGAACAAGCAATCGTCCCTTGCCGCGCGGAACAAGCTCCAGTTTCACGTATCCGATCTGCAATTTTTCAATTTCATCCTGAGTCCATGTTCGCGAAGTAACATTTTTGAATTCATTCTGCCGGTCGCGCGGGATGACGAGAACATAGAATGGAATCGGTTTATCCATTTGGATCTCTTCAGTCGGACGATCGGGAAGAGAAACATCAAGTGCGGCTTTGCGCGTATTCGAATTCTCAAGAAATTTGAACTGGCTCAATCGAGCTGCAGTCTGTGGGTCTTTGAAATATCGATTCAGTTGCTGAGGCAGATTCACCACTTCCAATGCAAATGTATTCGATGTTCCGCTGTAGAGTTCGAGCGTAAGATCATAAGTCGCGGTTTTTCCGAGTTCTGCTTCCTGAGAAAATTGCTGTGATTGCACGATCACTTTGTTTTGTGATGCATCTTTCTGCAGGAAAATTTTCATCGTGCGTGAAGAGCCGTTACCATAGATGACGTTCACGACGACAGCATCGAGATCCTGCAATAAAATGAAATCCAAATCTTTTGGATGACCAAAACGAAGTTCATCGATCTTCGCTTCATACGGCTGACTGATGATTGAATTGTCAGTGTTTGCAATGGAAACATAGACATTCGGAATAACATCGGGCTGGAGCGAACGGAATAATTGATCTTCCATTTTTACCAACTTTTGGAATTCCGCATTTCCGCCTGACGTATTGATGAGTGTCAATCGGACATGTTTCTTTCCGTCACTCTTCTGATATTTCACAGCTTTTTCGACCGATATGAATTGTGTTTCGAACAGAACTGCGAGAAGCGACTGTTGGTAATTCACTTCAGCATCAGAGAATGAAACGCGCGAGCGATCAAGTTCCGCCTGAGACAACAACCCTTTTTTAAAAAGATCCTGTTGTCGTTCATATTCCTTTTTGCTAAACTCGTATGCCTCTTTTGCGCGTTTCAAACCAAGCAATCGGTATTTGTCGTCTCGCTGATTGAAATAGGGATTTGCCTGAGCGTATGACTGCAGAGTTGGAGTGAATATAAAAAGGAAAAAAAGAAAAATATATTTGAGATTGCTCATAAGATTGTCTTTGTGTCATTGCGATGGCACCTCAGGTGCCAGAAGCAATCTCCTGAGTTAAAGTGGAGATTGCCACGTCGTTCTCACGCCGGTGGCGTGAGAACTCCTCGCAATGACGATGTCATATTATTTATTGATGATCATTCTGCCCATCGGTTTTGGTTTACTGAATGTTTCTTTCATCTCTTTGCCATTGCGTGAAATGACGATGGTAACTTTATCCCCCTCTTCTAACTCAGTGTACGCTTCTGCAAATTCTTCCGCGTTTGAAACTGCATTTCCATTGATCGAAACAATAACATCACCCTGTTTGGGTTCAAAGGATTTGAAATTCTTTGACACCGTCGGTAATGTTCCATTAACAACAACTGATTTCTTGTTTGTACCAACAATCAATCCAAGAGCGGGAAGGGCTTCTTCTCCTTCTTTCTTTTCCATTCGTATCATCATTCTGCCATTTCCAGCTTTATTTAATTCTTCATCGCTCTTTTTAACGAACGTAGAGATCATCAGATTCTCTCCACGCTTCAAACCCAGTTTAAATTCATCACCGATTTTTGCATTGTCATATTGGTCACGAAGATCTTTCATCGACTTGAGTTTTTTTCCGTTCGCCATCAAAACAAGATCATCCTTTACGATATCGGCACTCTCTTTTTCATTGTTTCCAAGAATTACTTCAACAACGAGGTTATCATCTTTTGTCGTGATGACAGCCCCCACCTCCCGGATGATCACCGAATTATCGGATGAAAAACTTCGGGTGATCCGTTTTGGTTCTTGTGCACTGAACGCACTATTCAAAGAACAAACAAAGAGCAGAACAGCAAAAAATTGTTTCATAAATTCTCCGTTACGTTTGTGATTGGTATACTTTTGGTGTCTGTTTGACGAACAAAGTACCGCAGAAGGTTCATCATTCATAGTTAAAATCTGTTACGATATGTTAAAAGATGTTAAAGGAAGAGATTTTGTGGAGGCAGATTTGTAGATTTGTATGGAGCAAAATGAAAAATGAGACCAAACATATCGCCCTTATCATTTCTGCCATTACGATTGCATTGATCGGATTGATCGCATTACAGGTCTATCTTCTGATTGCATCGTACGATCAAAAAGAACAGGCATTCGACCGCAATGTGGTGAATGCATTGAACACCGTTTCCCAGCAGATCGAAAAAGAAGAAGCGGCATCGAAGATCTTCAATGTCGCAATGCATCTTCCTCCTCCTCCCACGGGGAAGCCAATATTGAAAAAATTCTCTAAGGTAATTTCAAAAAAACCGGCAGACAGCAAGGAGTTATCGAACGGAAATTTTACCTGGATCATATCAGATACCGTAAATGAAGTTCATGGAAACGGGAAACGGATGCGGATTGAAATGTTCCATTCTTCCGGGATCGATACAATGCGTTCGGTGATGCTTAAGGGAAAATCCAACAAGAAAAATGGATCGCAGTCATTCGTATACAGTTATTCATCCGATGAGAATAATGTCAGCATCAGCACCTCTAGCAGCGATTCTATGATGGTAATACTTCGTGATACGACAAAAAAACGGAGAGGTGAGATTATTACGCGTGTTGTTGACAAATTGTTCTTAGTTGAAACACTCCCAATCGAACAGCGATTAAATCTTGCCAAAGTTGATTCACTGGTAAAACTCTCGTTAGCAACCGTAGGAATCGATCTTGCGTATAGTTTCCGTGTTACTGTTGGAGAATATGATTCGGTGAAATTGACAAATGATTCCCTCCTGGAATTGAAAGTGGATGGCACGCCGTTCAAAACACGACTTTTTCCAAACGATGTTATTTCTCAAAAATATGAGCTAGCGCTTTTCCTACCGGACAAATCTTCGTTTGTAGCAAGGGAGATGACGGCATTATTATCAATGTCATTCATATTCATTTCAATTCTGATCGCCAGTTTTATTTATTTCATCCGAATTGTGATCTTACAGAAACGATTTTCTGTTTCTATTGTGGATTTCATCAACAATATGACCCACGAATTTAAAACTCCTATCTCAACAATTGCACTTGCATCCGAAGCGATCGCCAAACCTGACATCCTGAAAAGTAAAACAAAGGTCTTGAAATATAATTCTCTCATCGTCGATGAGAATAACCGGATGAAACATCAGGTCGATAAGATATTGCAAATGGCGGTTCTTGAAGAAGGTGAGTTTGAATTAACATTGTCCGATGTGGATATTCATGAGATTATTCAGCAAGCAATCAAGAATATTTCTCTGCAGATAGAACAACGAAATGGAAAAATCACTCCTGCACTCAATGCTTCCAAGTTTGTCTTCAAAGCGGATGCGATCCATATGGAAAACATTGTTCATAATGTGCTGGATAATGCCTTAAAATACTCTCCGGCAATACCGGAAATTACAATCGAAACGTCGAATGTCGATTCGATTCTTTCTATACGTATTAAAGACAAAGGGATTGGAATAGAGAAAGAAGATGCTGAGCGTGTGTTTGAAAAATACTATCGAGTATCAACCGGTAATCTTCACAATGTAAAAGGATTTGGACTTGGTTTAAGTTATGTGAAGTTAATTGTCGAGGCGCATAAAGGAACTGTTACAATCCAGAGCGTGCCGGGTACAGGAACGACGGTTGAGATCCATTTTCCTCTATGAAAACTAAAAAAAAAATATTACTCCTTGAAGATGATACGAACCTTGGATTCATTCTTACGGAACATTTGGAGATGAATGGTTTTGCTGTTCATCTCTGCAGCAATGGTGTCGATGGACTCACTGCATATCGAAAACAAAAATTTTCACTCTGTCTGGTCGACGTAATGATGCCGAAGAAGGATGGATTTACGTTTGCGAAAGAACTCCGGCAGACTGACAAACAAATTCCGATCATTTTTCTCACGGCAAAATCTTTGAAGGAAGATCGGATCGAAGGACTAAAGATCGGGGCGGATGATTATATCACAAAGCCTTTTAGCATGGAAGAACTTCTACTTCGCATCAATGCTGTTCTAAAACGAACATCTGTCGAAGAGATGAATAATGTGAAACCGACTGAATTTTTTCTTGGAAAAATCCATTTTGATGTTCGCAAATCGCAGTTGAAGGTCAATGATAAGAAGATTATTTCATTGACAACGAAGGAATCAGAACTTCTTGCAATTTTGTGCATCAGTAAAAACAATGTTGTCGAACGTGATCAAATACTCAATGCGGTCTGGAATGATGATTCCTATTATTCCGCCCGCAGTATGGATGTCTATGTCTCAAAACTCAGAAAATATCTTAAAGCTGACCCTAAACTTTCAATAATTAATATCCACGGCAAAGGATACAAATTATTGATTGACACGTAACACAACCTGTTTTTTTTTCTTTAACTATTCCTTTCTCAGTATTGTCCAATTTGTGTTTTACGCACTTTTCCGCTAATATGGTGTAAACTATCCTGTTACCAATGAAAATTGCTCCAATATTTTTTCTATATATAATATTATTGAACGGCTGCATTGATAATGCTCCGCATGATAATCCGCTTGATCCACAGGCTCCCGGTTTTGCAAAAAAGGGGAGTTTGACAGGGAGGATTTTGATCGCAAATGTATCTATCGGTATTGATGGTGCAACTGTTACGTCCGTAACAGAAAACATTTCTGTTCAAACTGATGTCCTTGGCTATTTCACGTTTCCATCACTTTCAAGCGGTATTCAAAAATTTATCTGTGCAAAACAAGATTTTACTGCAGATACATTTTCCGTCTCTATTCAAACCGGAAAAACGACGGAAATCTTTCGCAATTTGAACGGTGCACCCGTAACGATATCATCGAAGATCATTACACGGAAAATCGATCAGTTTTGGCCCGGAACGATTTATTCAGTGGATATCATTGCCGAAGTTATTGATCCGAACAGCAACGGTGATCTTGATTCAGTCTGGTTCAATGTCGACTCATTGATGTTTCCATTGTTTGAGCCAACGGGAACAAATAAATATTTTACGGCGACCTTGGACAAAGGGGAGTTTCCAACCAATACCATAGAATATTTAACGGGAAAAGATTTATTCATTATTTCACGGGATGATAATAAAGCCATCAATAAAAGTGCCCCTTTTAAAATCACTCGTGTCATTGGAGAAGCTGCCGAACCGGTTTCTCCGATCAATAATGTAACAGTGAAGGCGGATTCAGTATCGTTCCATTGGTCGCAGCCGAATGTACAGTTCAACTATACATATACGATCATTGTCTCAAAGATCATCAGCGGTACTCCGACACTATGGAAGACCTATTCGAATGTGAATTCTTTTTATCAAGATTATCCTATTGATGGAAGCATGCTTTCATTCCCGGACATAGGAGTTTATGTTTGGGCAGTTGCAATTATCGATGATTTTGGAAATTATTCCCGATCAAAAGAGTATTCGTTTACCGTAGAATAAAATTATGGAGAATCAAAAAGACAATTTCAACGCACTTTTCGAAATAACTCGGACGATCAATTCTATTCTTGATCCGAATATATTGCTGGAGAAAGTGCTTGAAATTGCAATGACGCATCTTTCCGCGGAACGGGGATTCGTCATGCTTGCCGATAATCTGAGCGAGAGCGGATACACGGTGGTCTGTTCGAAGAATTTCAATTCCAAAAAAGCGAGCGATGATTTTGCTGCATCGTCGTCCGTAGTGAAATCAGTTTTACAATCGGGCGAAGCGGTGTTGACGTTTGATGCAATGAGCGACGAACGGTTCGAATCATCGGTCAGCATTATGGCGCAGAAGATATTATCGATCATCTGTATTCCGTTGAGAGCGGGGGAACGGATTTCCGGTGCAGTATACTTAGACAGCAGCAAATCCCGCAAAGCATTCACCGAAGATGCGTTAAAATTTCTTACAGTCTTCGGAAGTTTGGCAGCGATTGCAATTGAGAATGCCCAGCGAATTTCATTGCTGGAAAAAGAGAATGTACGGCTGAAGAATGAAGTCGACGTCACGCATTTGTTCGGGAATATCATCGGTAAAAGCGAAAAGTGGAAAAAAGTCCTTGAAATAGCTCAACGAGTGCTGGATGTTGATGCTGCGGTATTGATCACCGGCGAAAGCGGAACCGGCAAAGAAGTAATTGCCCGCGCGATCCATGATAACGGAACACGAAAAGGAAAATCGTTCGTTGCGGTCAACAGTTCAGCGCTTCCGGAAAATTTGATCGAAAGCGAATTGTTCGGACACATTAAAGGATCGTTTACTGGAGCATCGTCCGATAAAAAAGGTTTAGTGGAAGTTGCAAACGGCGGAACATTATTCCTTGATGAGATCGGCGATCTTCCGTTATCACTGCAGGCGAAGATCCTTCGGTTAATTCAAGAAAAAGAATACCGCAGAGTTGGAGATTCCAACAATCGAACTGCAGACATTCGGATCATAGCAGCTACGAATAAAGATCTCAAAGAAGAAGTAAAAACTACTCGTTTCAGAGAAGACCTTTTCTTTCGGCTAAATGTAATTGGCATTCATCTTCCTCCGCTGCGTGAACGGAAAGATGATATACCACTGCTTGCAACATATTTTGTGAAACGAGCCGCGGAAAATTATAAACGCCCGATTGAGGGAATTCATCCCGATGCAATGCAATTGCTCCTTGCCAATCAATGGCAGGGAAATGTGAGGGAATTCCAGAACCTGATCGAACGGGCGGTGGTATTGTGCCGCGGGAATATTTTGAAGAAAGAAGATTTTCTTTTTGACTCAAGCGATCAATCGGCACTTCAGAAAAATGCTGTTACCCTCGCCGATTTTGAACGGCAGTTGATCGAATCGACATTGGAAGAAATGAATGGGAATCGTACGCGAACAGCTGAGAAACTTGGTGTTTCATTGCGATGGCTTCAATACCGGATAAAAGAATGGAGTAATGAGTAAAAACATCTCACGCAGAGACGCAAAGGCGCAAAGAATTTTTAACAAAAAATAATGATTACTACACAATTTAAAATAGAACAGAAGATCAACGAAAGCAGTACGACAATCGTCTATCGTGCGTTTGACGAAACACTGCATCGTACAGTTCTTTTAAAAGTTCTTCACAAGCATCTTGCTAACGATCAGGATCTTCGACAGCGGTTCATACGGGAAGCACGTGCGTGTGCTGCATTGCAAAGCGAACATATCGTTCAAGTATATGATCTGACGGAGATTGATGGAGCACCGGCAATTGTGATGGAATTTGTTGAAGGGAAATCACTCAAAGAAATCATCGCATCAGGTCAACATGCGAATATTGGATTTGCAAAAAAAACAGCGACCCATTTGTTACGGGCACTTTCCATCGCGCATGAACGCGGGATCATTCATCGTGATATTAAACCTGGGAATATTCTTCTTTCTGAGAATGGTACATTAAAAGTTACCGACTTCGGTTTGGCGTATGTCGCTCTCTCTCCGACCGTAACAATGGAAGGAATGGTCCTTGGTACTCCGGCATATATGGCTCCGGAACAAGTTCGAGGAGATGAGGTGGATGCACGGACCGATCTGTTTGCTCTTGGTGTGACACTCATTGAAGTGCTGAGCGGTGAACGGATCTTTGAAGGATCGACCTATACAGAATGTATGAAAAAAGTATTAGCCTTTAAGACTGAAGAACTAGATCGCTTTGATGAACGATCGAATCCCGAGTTTTCACAATTTTTACGAAAGTTATTGAATCCAAAAAAGGAAGAGCGTTTTTCATCGGCTCGTGAAGCGTTAAATAGTATTGATGAAAAAAAATCATCTTCTTTTTTCAAACCGGTAATTCAATCGAAGAAGAAAAATCTTATTCCATACGGTATAGCAGCAATAACCATCCTTGCAATTATTGTGTTTGGCTGGTCAAAAATATTGCCGAACGGTTCGGATGAGACTATTGAACCTAAGAATGGACTCACACAGCCTGATACTCAAAACGTGCAGCCAGCTGAATTGAATAATGAAAAACCACAATTAAGTTCATCAAATGAAAAAGCAATTGAACCAAAAGAGCAGCTTGTTGTAAAAAAAGAGGAAAGTTTTTTTCCATTAGATTCAGGGAAAGTGTATCTCACCAGTACCCCATGGGCAAAAGTATACGTGAACAATGAACTTATCGGAGAAACTCCGATGTCAAAAGCGATCGTGCTTTCAGCAGGAACTCATACGGTGATGTTTTCAAATCCATCATTCGATCCAATCGTTAAAACGATCATTGTTGAAGCGAATCGGGATATCAGTGTTGCCGGAGATTTTATGGAGAATGCCGGTTATGTGATGTGTGTTGTGCAGCCTTGGGCAGAAGTATATGTGGATGAACAATATAAAAATATCACGCCGCTTGAAAAACCACTATTACTTTCTTCGGGAAAACATACTCTTCGTTTCAAGAATTCCGCATTTACAGATCTTGTCAAAGAGATTACGGTGAAAGCAAAAGATACCATTCATGTTGCTATGACATTCACAAAATGATCTCATCAATTAAGAAAATATTTCTTTTTGTAATAACGTTGTGCGTATTGCTGAGTGCGCAAAACGGAAGTTTACTTTCAAGTTTGAATAATATTGAAATGCTCTATAATGGCGGACAATATCTTTCGGCAGAACTAGAAGCGCGCAGAATGTTTGAGCTGGCAGAATTGAATGATTCAACAAAAGTTCAACTGGAAAAATGGATCGCTTTTGCACTGATCGCTCAAGGAAAATCAACTCTCGCAAAAGAACGGTTCGTTGCATTGTTGAACATCGACGGAACATTTGAACTCGACCCGATCCTAACATCACCAAAGATCCTTTCAGTCTTTAATGACGCGCGGGTGAAATTCATTTCTCAGAAAAAAACAAAGACAGTTGATTCAACACAACAATCCGTTCAGTATTCTGTTTCATACAGGACGGTTGTTTTTCCGGGATGGGAACAATTCTATCAAGGAAGAACGACACAGGCGTACTTATACGGCGGGGCGGGAATTATTTCGCTATCATCCGGAATTGTATTCGAAATACTCCGTTCTAATGCGCGGAAGGAATATTTATCTGCTGCATCACTTTCAGACATTTCTTCAAAATATGATTCCTATAACTCCTACCGCAAAGCGGAGATCTATTCATTTGCAGCATTCGCTCTGGTGTATGTTGTTTCAGAGATCGATGTCTTTACTGCTTCGGGGGTATCAATTCAACCGAAATATTCAGCATATCAGGGAAACCAACTGCTTCTAACGGTCCAATTCTAACTAAATCTCAAACGCAATCCATGCGTTGAGTATGCAAAATTTGCAGGGCAAGCATTATAAAATCCTCGAAATTATTCAATTTCGGGGATTTTTATTGTGGTACGAGGGTTGTTATAATATCATTGTCGTTCTCACATGAAGTACCATAAATCCCGGTTATTTTGGCACTGTCCAACAGACCGGGGTGAACTTGAAACGCCGAAGAAATTCGACGAAAAAATTTATCATCACTACATTATTTCTACAAATTAAATCAGGAGGATATATGAGTAAACGCCTTACCGTTTTTTTGTTGATGCTGCTTGGAGTTGTACTGCTGCTTGCACAAACAACAAAGTCGCAGGTTACACTAACTGCAACTAAAATTGAAATGTCCGGTGAAGTAAAATTAACGTGGACGAAACCGGTTGTATCGAACAATACAACACAGTACGAACTATACCGCACAAAACTTCCCGATACCGCGGCGATTCTTATTACAACAACATCAGAAACATATTTTGTGGACAAGGTTCCACAGATGAGTCCAATGATGCCGCAAAACATTGCTTACTATATTCTTGCCAAAACAGGTCCACTAACTGTAAAAAGTAACATCGTTATCATACCATTGCCGGGTGTCCCGCTTGTAGGATCATTTCGGTTAGAAGGTAAGATCGATAGCGGGAAAGTGAAGCTTGCTTGGCAGGTACCACCGATCAATACCCCGGTCGAGTATTATTTGGTGTATGGTATGCCGATACATATGAGCGCATTGGTTCAAATTGATTCAACAACAAATTTGGTATCGATCACCAATATTCCTCCGGTTGCTCCGGGAACAAAACAAGTTTTCAATTATTTTGTACGCGCAAAACTTTTATCAGGCGGATTTTTACAAAGTACAGCGGTGCAGTTAACAATCGAAAACAGAATTCCGAGAGATGATGTAAAATTTGTTTCTGTTCCAAATCTCTACGCGCAAAAAGATGTGCAATATATTTATACGGCAAAAGCAGTTTCTTCTGACCCAACCGCTGTGATCCGTTATTCCGGATGGGCAAGTCCCGGTATGTTGACTGTTGTCGTTCCAATCAATATTGATTCGATCACCGGAGTTTTTGAATGGACACCAAATGCAAAAGGTGAGTTGAATGTAATTATTATTGCAAAATCCAACAAAGGCGGAGAATCAAAACAAAACTTTAGGATTATCGTTTCCGGAGGCAACGGAATCATCCAAGGAAAAGTGACCGATACGATCGCGACGCCAATTCCGAATGTGATTGTTGAAGTATTCAAGGCTGATACGAACAAATTATTATCCTATGCATATTCAGCCCGCACCGACAATAACGGAAACTATCGAATTGTGCGTGTCGATCCGGGTGTCTATAAGATTCGAGCAAACTCTCCTTCAGGAAAATATCAAAGTCAGTGGTATGAAGGAAAACGAGAAGCAGCACAGGCAAATCCGGTTCCGGTCGAAGATTCGTCAAAGGTTGGTCCTACCGTCGTAAATTTCAAATTGCGCGGCGGAGTATCATCGCTTCCGAAGATTATTGTAACAGGAAGCGTTACCGATACAACAGGATTGGCGATCAATAATGCCGAAACAAGAGTGGTTTTTGTTCGTGCAGAATTTGCATTGAATCTAGCCGGAGGATCATCCATCAACGCTGAGAACTTTAGAAAATATTTTGAGTTCAATGGCCATGGTGATTTTAGGTTAGAAGGAAATTCAGAGTTTGTGTTCAAAACAAAGACAGATTCTCTTGGCAATTATAAGATAGAGTTGCCGATCGGTAAATATATAGCGTTCTCCCGTGCAAAAGGGTACGCCGTAGAATTCTATAACAATCAATCAAACATATTTTCAGCGGATATCATTCTTATCCCAAGTTTAACAATGCCTCCAATGGAACCACCGATTAACTTTACTCTTGCACCGCTTCCGCCGGTCGTTCTTGGAGGGATCAAAGGTTCAGTTTCTGATTCAGTGAAAGATCTTCCGATTCCGGCACGCGTGGTAGCATTCCGTGACGGATGGAGATTCAATGATGATTTTCGAATCTCTCGAACCTATGTTACCGATACTGATTCGCTTGGATCATTTGAATTTACAGAACTGCTTCCCGGAACGTATGTCGTAATGGCTTTACCTCTTGGAAATTATGCACCGGCATTCTATTCAGTTGATACGAACGGTCATCGCTGGAAACGCGCAACGAAGATTGTTGTGAATGGAAACAGCATTGACAATATCAACATCTATGTTAAACCGTTCGGTGCCTCGGCAAACGGATATACAGGAATCGCCGGCAACGTTAATCTTAGCGGAGGAAATGGTAACGGACAGAATGGTTCATCGAAATCCGGTGCATTCGTCTTTGCAATGAGAGAGGGTGAAATTGCAGGATATGCGATCACAAATGGAGAAGGAAATTATGTAATCGATGGTCTTGCCCCCGGTTCATATTCCGTATCAGTTGATAAAGCTGGATATAACGAATCTGCGGCTCTTACGGTAAATGCTTCATACGACATTCAAGGGAGTCCGTTGAATGGAAGTGCGAACTTTGTCATCAATTCTGTCATGAGTGTTTCAGTGAACTCAACAGTTCAACCGAACAGCTATGCGCTTGAACAGAATTATCCGAACCCGTTCAATCCAAGCACTACAATTAAATATTCACTCCCAAGTAACAGCACAGTGTCTTTGAAAGTCTATAATCTGGTTGGTCAGGAAGTTGCAACATTGATCAATTCATATCAGTCTTCCGGTGAATATACTGTATCATTCAATGCATCTAATCTTTCCAGTGGTGTATATTTCTACCGATTAGAATCAGGATCATTTAATGTTGTGAAGAAGATGCTTCTGATAAAATAACAGCGGTACTGACTGAACCGTTCGCTTCAAGCGAACGGTTCAGCTATATAATCATTTGATGCGGTTGATTGGTGAAGTGATGAAATCTAAAAGCGGACGAAAGTCCGCTTTTAGATTTCGTGCTGTTGTTAAAGACAAATTTGTCTTAGTTCTATTTTGTCTTTTCAACTTTTAAATGCTTCTCCAATGAATGGAGTTCAATTGCTTGACATCTCCATGAAGTTACAGTACGTTTGTATTACCGATTAGTTATTAAAAGGAGGCACCTATGTTAATTTCCAGAAAAAACATTGTGCTCATACTTCTTCTTCTTTTCATCTCCAGCATTGCGTATCCACAATCTTCAGCACAATTTGACCTTACAGCATATAAGCAGTTTTTAAATGCTCATCAAAATATGGATGCAGATCAATTACGTGTGATCCATCCTGCCGGAAGTTTTGCAAAAGAAGCCCGTACGAAGTTCAGCACGGCACTATATTCTGATTCTATCCAAAAGAAATATGCGTTAACAAGTTATGAACAATCATTGATTGAAACGCATGGCTTTATGGTGACGGAACGATTGAAACGCCAATCGTTTGGCGCAACGTACGGTGAGATATTTCGTAACGATCTGCCGGTATTTATTTCCACCGACGCCATCCTTCACGCCATTCATATGTCGTATGATGCAATATTGAAAGATGTTGAAGAAAGAATTCTCATCGCAAAACTCGATTCATTGCTCGCAAAATTACACGCACAATTGCCTGTGCTTACGGTACGCTATGAAAAGTATCCTGCTATGAAACAAATGTTGTTGGATGTTGATCTGTATGTAACAGTTCCAAGAAAACTCCTGGGAAATATTGTCGCTCCTTTTTTTCCTGAAAACGTATCTGCGATAGATTCAATGATGAGTTTCATCGCGAAGGAAAAACCGGTGTATTACAAACTATTCTCATCGATGCCGCGATACATTGATCTTAGTCAATTCACTGTCCGCGGACATTACACTCAGTCCGAAAAATTAAAAAAATATTTTCAGGCAATGATGTGGCTTGGGCGGACGGAAATGTATTTAATTGCTCCGGTTAATGCCGATACTCCACAGAAGGATAACGACATCCAGCGGCAAATGATCGATGCTGTGTTAATTGCTGAAGCGGCTCAGCGGAGCAATGCATATCCGATGTTGGAAGAGATCGACGGCGTTATTCGATTTTTCGTCGGAGAATCAGACAACGTAACACTTCCCAATATTCAAACGCTTATAAAGGCAACAAACACCGACAGCGCATGTGCATTATTAGAGATGAAAGCATATCAAACGTTTCAAGATACACTAAAACAAAAATCATTTGCCTTTCAGCGCATTCTTTCTCAGATCTTGATCTCTGATCCGTATAGTCCGGAAAGTATTCAACCGGCATCCGCATTTTTACTGCTCGGTCAACGGTTCATCATCGATTCGTACGTGACAGGGAATGTTGTGTACGATAAAATTAAATTCGATCAGAGAAAAATATGGCGCGCTCTGCCATCACGGTATGATGTGTTGTTTTCACTAGGAAACAATGCTGCAGCACAGTTACTCGAAACCGAACTATCAACATACCATTATGCTTCAAACCTTGCCGCGCTTCGCTATCTGGTAGATTCCTATGAGCCGGAATTTTGGCAGAGCACGATCTATAACAACTGGTTGAATTCAATTCGTACGCTTGCTCCTCCGACCGACCGAACATCGCTGCCGTCATTTATGCAAACAGCGGCATGGTGGCAGGAAAAGATGAACACTCAGCTTGCTTCATGGGCGCAGCTTCGCCATGATAATCTGTTGTATGCAAAGCAGTCCTACACGGCAGGAACCACGTGTTCATTTCCTGAGAGTTATGTTGAACCGATTCCAAAATTTTATGAAGCGGTAAAAATATTCGCTTCGGTTGCTGCCGAAAAATTTCAAGCATTTCCTTGGGCAAGCGGCAGAGTTGTCGATTATTGGAATCATCTGAAAAATGTGGCGGATACGTTACAATCTATTGCACAAAAAGAACTTGATCGCACACCGTTAAATGATAAGGAAAAGAGTTTTTTTAAACAGATGTTGTATTTGAACGGCATGAGTGGTCCGGAATACAACGGCTGGTATTATCGTTTGTTCTTCACCGGTGATGAAGGATTTCTAAAAAATGATCAGGTCGTTGCCGATGTTCACACATGTCCGACAGATGAATCCGGAAATTTTGTCGGATGGGTTCTACACACTGGTACTGGTCCGGTGAATCTTGCGGTCATTAGCACCGAAGCACCCGATGGACGGTTAATATCATTTATTGGTCCAGTCATGAGTTATTACGAATATGTAAGTGCCAACTTCAAACGATTAACTGATGAAGAATGGAAGAGCAATTATCAGTCATTATCCGCATTCCGTCCCGATATTGTCAATCTCTATCTCGCGGATTCGCTTGGCGGTTCACGCGGCACTGGTACTTCACTTGTTACAGGTATTGCCAGTCAGCCGGGAAATGTGAAAATTCCAGCACAGCTTGTTCTGGGGAATAATTATCCTAATCCATTCAATCCATCAACGATTATTACGTTTTCCATTCCCCGCTCATTATCGAATAATCACATCGAATTGACGATCTACGATGTACAAGGGAGACGGATTAAACAACTGATCGATCAACCAATGCCGGAAGGAAATTATGCCGTACGGTGGGATGGAACAATGGAGAACGGAATAATTTCATCAAGCGGGGTGTATTTTTACCACCTCTCTGCAGGCACTCAGCGTCAGATTAAAAAGATGAGTTTGATAAAATAAATAGCTCGGAGAATAGAGATGTAGGACATCATAAAGATGTCCTACATCTGCGAATTGAAGGATTGAAATATGAGAACAGTAATTATTATTTTACTCATTATCATTTATTTTTCACCGCAAAAATCATCGGCTCAATGGATCCAACAAAATAGTGGTACGACAGAAAAACTTACTGATGTTGTTATGCTTGATTCAATGACAGCGATTGTTGTCGGACGTAACAGCTCAATTCTCAGAACGACAAATGCCGGAGCTTCATGGTTAAATGTTGCGGCACTGCTTGCGTATCACGGTCCGTGGAATACAATTTCATTCAATGATACATCAAATGGGGTGGTCGTTGGAGATGACGGTGTTGTTATGACTTCTACTAACGGCGGAAAAAACTGGTTGTGGCATCAAATTCCCGGAGGACGAAAATGTTTTTCGGTGCTTCAAAATGGTCCGAGTAGTTTTTTGGTTGGAGCCGATTCCGGTTGGGTCTATCAATCAAATGACACAGGAAAGACTTGGTTATCAGAGAAAATTAGTTCGTGGCCAATTCGTTCATTCTTTCCATATCGGGGTCCCGTTATTTTTGGTGTTCCTCTCTATGCGCTGACATCATATTCTGTCTGTTCACGATTTGTTATCCCGCCACCGGCATGGTCAGAAAAAATTATTCCACAATTTCAAGGGCTTGGATCGGAAGGTTTGAGTGCGGAGTTTTGTAACGGCGG
>CAYPEM010000022.1:4213-39500 GCA_964409765.1 uncultured Chitinophagaceae bacterium | reverse complement strand
CACAATTTCAAGGGCTTGGATCGGAAGGTTTGAGTGCGGAGTTTTGTAACGGCGGGGGTTCAGGATTTATCGTTGGTGTTCAAGGGGATCTGCGTGCTGACCCAACAATTTTGAGAAAGAAAATTTCTGACACCGCGTGGAGTAAAGTTCCAACCTGTATTTTGAAGGATGGGGTTTTACTTGGAGTTTCTGCTCCGTCGGAGAACGTCATTTTTGTTTGCGGCAGCGGTGGTATGATTTTCAAATCAACGAATGGAGGAGATACATGGGGAGATATTTCAGCACCGACAGCCCAGAGTCTGAATGCGATCTATTGTTATAATGAGAAACGTGGTTTCGCTGTCGGTGATTCAGGAAAGATTTTCTTTACAACAAATGGAGGGGAAATCACGAATGTTGAAGAAAATGAGAAAATTATTCCATCGACATTTGAGTTATTTCAAAACTATCCGAATCCATTCAATCCGACGACAGTGATCAATTATCAGTTACCAACGAACAGTACTGTGACGCTGAAAGTGTACGATTTGCTGGGAAGTGAGGTTGCAACGTTAGTGAATGAAGTAAAAAATCGGGGTAATTATTCCGTTGCTTTTAATTCTTCAAACCTATCAACCGGTGTGTATTTCTATCGATTGGAAACCGAGACGTTTAGTATGACAAAGAAGATGATAGTGATGAAGTAATTATCGAACTGGTTTTATTGCATGGGATAAAAAATAAGGCGGATAAAAGTCCGCTTTATTTTTTAATCAATAAAGAATTTACAAATGTTATCAGTTCAGAAAACGATCCGGGAATACAATCCGCAGAGATCTTTTTCTTCAACATGCTGGAAGAAGCAATTCCACCAACGATCAGTTTTCCATTGATGATCTTGGTTGTTTCATGGAGAGAGGCACAATCAGAGATCAATTGTTTTTGAGTCCGCGGTGTCGTTGTTGAAACGCAGACGATATTTGGAAGGTAATTCTCGATCGCATCGATGAATGAATCTATCGGAAGATTCGTACCCAGATAGTACGTTGTCCAGCCCTCTGCTTCAAGAATATTGTTGACGCAAGTGATCCCAATTTCATGATATTCAGATTGCAAGCATCCACACAATGCAATTCCCCCATGCTTTGGCTTCTTATGGACGTGATCCTGTAATTTGATGACAGCGTGAAGTGCCGTGTTGGATGCCAGATGTTCCTGTTCGATCCCTATTTTTTTCTGCATCCACTGGTCACCGATCTTTTGAAATGCTGGGAAAAGAATTCTTTCAAAGATATCAACTTGTGAGATCCTGTTTGCATAGAGGAAATTCAAAAACTGAAATGTATTTTCCCTGCTTCCTTCCAGTACTGTATTGAAAAAGATATCGCTCAGCACCGGATAATCTTTTGTCAGGATCGCATAATCAGTTGAGACTGTCACTGTGCTGAATTGTTCCTTTGCCGGAACGAGCAGGTCAGTAACATCGTATGAAAAACTATCCATAAACTGGACAACGTCTTTCATCTTATATTTTCGATGTCCTCCCGGTGTTTTTATGCAGCGGAGAGAACCTTTATCAGTCCAGCGTTTAATGGTTGATTCATTGACCTTTAACATTTTTGATACTTCGTTTGTAGAAAGTAATCCCGGTTTCATAAAAATGCCTTAAATGAATGATAAGCACGTTATGCACGTTGTAAAATACTGTATTTATGGACCAGCTCCAAGTTTTAATTAACCTCTCGGTGTGTAATGGATTTCATAGATTTATAAGAATCCAAGAATCGGAAGAATCAGAAATTAAATTGTACAGAAAAGAAGGAATCTTTCGAAGAGAGATATTTTAAAATCCGAATGAGAATAGAATACAATCTTCAGTCAGTGAAATAACCAACTACTTCATCGCTTGTATGATGTCTTTGCCTGCGGAATTCAATCAGTGAATATGATAATTTATCCGAATATCTGTGTGCGTTCATTCTTGATTTTTCCTATATTCAACAACCAATGCGAACTACAATTACTACATCTTTTAAAACTGCAGCAAAATTAATTTCCAATGGAGAAATCGTTGCATTCCCGACTGAAACAGTCTATGGACTTGGTGCCAATGCGTTTGAAAGTTTTGCGGTAAGAAAAATATTCACCGCAAAAGGGAGACCGTCCGATAATCCGCTGATCGTCCATGTAGCAGAGATCAGTCACATTCCTTCTGTAGTATCATCAATGCCGCGATATGCTGAAAAACTGGTAGATGAATTTTTTCCTGGTCCATTAACGCTCGTCCTTCCAAAGAATAAAAAAATTGCAATGAATGTGACAGCCGGTCTTTCTAGTGTTGGTGTGAGGATCCCAAATAATCCGATTGCAAAAAGATTCTTAAAGGAATGCGGGGTTCCCGTTGCGGCTCCTTCTGCAAACATTTCCGGGTCGCCAAGTCCAACAACATGGCAGGCAGTAAAAAATGACCTGAATGGCAGAATTCCCTGTATTTTAAAAGGAAATCCTTCCCATATCGGAGTTGAATCAACCGTGCTTGATTGCACTGGAGGTTCCCCCGTGATCTTACGAGCCGGCGGTATCACCCTTGAACAATTACGAAGAATTATTCCATCAACGCGACTGCAAAAACACCAGGGGACAATACCAAAAAGCCCCGGCGTGAAGTACAGGCATTATTCTCCATTCGCGTATGTGTTCATTGTCAGCAGTATGAAAGAGACGGTACCTTTGAAGTCTTCTGCCTATATCGGTTTGCATAGTAACGGAAAAAATAATTTTGGTTTGAAAAAGATCTGTCGAACTGAAGAGGAATATGCACGATTGCTGTTTCATTTTTTCCGTGAATGTGATAAAAAGAATATTGAAACGATCTATTGTGAAAGTGTCAGTGAAGACGGTATCGGTTTGGCAATTATGGATAGAATTCGAAAAGCATCATATCAATAAATTCCAATAGGATTATCTATGAAAAAAATATTTTTACTGATCTTGATCGCTGGTTCAATCTGTTATGGTCAAGACAAAAAAATTAATAAGGAAGAATTAAAGACCATCTCTCCGGTATTACTGCATACCGATAAAAAGAAAGAGGTGAAAGACGGCGAAATGAAACAATATTATCTTGTATTGTTAAAAAGGGGACCGATTCGAAATCAGGACTCGGTGACCTCAGCGGCAATTCAAAAAGGACATCTTGATAATATCACTCGTCTCTATAATGATGGAAAAATCGATATGGCCGGTCCAATGGGACACGATGGTGATCTGCGCGGAATATTTATCTTTAACTGCGATTCCTATGATGAAGTGCAGCAATTATGTTCTACAGACCCTGCAATCAAAGCTGGACGATTGATCGTTGAAATTTACCCTTGGTGGGCAGAAAAAGGGAGCAAGCTTCGGTAGTGGTCTCTATTAAAGAACATATTGGTTTATCAGACTATACGACGCTCCACTTAGGGGGAGCAGCAAGATATTTTTGTGAATGTACATCTGTCGATGAACTTCGTTCGGCACTTCAATTTGCCAAAGAGAAAAACATCCGCTCTCATATTCTTGGCGGTGGAAGTAATACGATCTTCTACGATGAAGGATTTAACGGACTTATTATAAAAATTGGGTTACGAGGTCTCTCATTTATTTCAGATGGAAATGATATTCTTGTCAGTGCAAAAGCAGGTGAAGACTGGGAATCGTTTGTTGCAATGTCTGTTGAAAAAGGGTATGCCGGTATTGAATGTCTTTCGGGGATTCCAGGATTAGTTGGTGCAACACCGATACAAAATGTCGGTGCATACGGGCAAGAAGTAAAAGAAACGATCGCATCGGTGAGCGTATTGGATGTTCGATCGTTGGAAGAGAAAGTACTCCAAAACTCCGAATGCGGATTTTCCTACAGAGAGAGCAGATTCAAACAACAGGATGCCGGAAATTATATCGTTACAGAAGTTCTCTTTCGTTTAAAGTGTAATGGAAGACCATCAACTTCGTATCCTGAAGTGCAAAAAATGATCGACCAAAAAACGTCACTATCTACTCTTGCTGATGGAACAGAATCGCTCACCGCTGTAAGAAATATTGTGCTTTCTCTGCGAAAAAAGAAGTCGATGGTGATCGATACAAACGATCCGAACACACGCTCAGTCGGTTCTTTTTTTCTCAATCCGATCGTAGATCAAAAAAAGTTTGCAAGCGTAAGCGATCAATGGAAATTTATTGGCGATGGAACTACAATTCCGACATTTCCGTTTGGCGATATGAAAAAAATCCCCGCAGCATGGCTGATCGAAAAATCCGGATTCAAAAAAGGGTATAAGAAGGATGGAGTCGGTATTTCTGAGAATCATACCCTTGCATTAGTGAATTTTCATGGAACTACAAAATCTTTACTCCGGTTAGCAGAAGAGATTCAACAGAGAGTGGAACAGACGTTCAATATCCGTCTTCATTTGGAAGCAAATGTTATTTCATAAAACAATTATTTAAAGGAGATTTTTATGAGACAGTTCATTCTTTTCTTGATTTGTATTTTGTGTGTGTTGAATGCAGCTGACAAGAAAGAAAAAGCTAACTGCTGTTCACCGACAGCGACGGAAGAGTTTGCCGCATTCGGGAAAAGTATGGCGTTTGTTTCACTCCACGAAGCCCCAGAACCGTTTGAGTTTGTATCGACCGGCGGTGTCATGAAAAACATAAAAACTTCCGATAGTATGGATGCCAATATATTTGTTGTTGCGAGTCCGAAAGTGAGCAATAACTATATTCTCCTTTTCCATGAGTGGTGGGGATTGAATGACTATATCAAGCAAGAAGCAGAAAAGATCCAATCAGATCTTGGAAATGTTACGGTGATCGCAGTGGATCTGTACGATGGTAAGATCGCAACGACACCCAATTCAGCCCGTCTATATGTCGGTCAGGTGAACGAAGAACGTGCTCGAACCATCATTACTGCAGCCATCGATTATGCAGGAAAAAAAGCAACGATCGCAACGCTCGGCTGGTGTTTCGGAGGAGGGTGGTCGATGCAAACGGCATTGATGCTCGGTAAAAAGGCGGTCGGATGTGTGATCTATTATGGAATGCCGGAGAAAGATGTGAAAAAACTTGCAACGTTACAGTGTGATGCTCTTGGAATTTTCGGCAGTCAGGATAAGTTCATCAATCCAAATGTTGTTGCGGAATTCGAGAAGAATATGAAAGAAGCGAAGAAAAAATTGACCGTAAAAATGTACGATGCTGATCACGCTTTTGCGAATCCCAGCAATCCGCATCATGACAAAACAATGACGGCTGATGCGAATGCAGTAACGATCAAGTATTTGCGTTCAAAATTCGGCAAATAATAATTTATGTTAATTCTATGAAAAATATTTTGCTGAGCGTAATTGTTGTTGTTTGTTCGGTCAGTGCTCAAACCCCGTATGATTCGTTGTATCTGAAAAATTCAAACTATTCAAAACGTATTGCATCGTTTGAACAATCCGCAGTGGGTTCCGCACCGATCGTTTTTTTTGGCAACTCGATCACGTTTGGCGGAGACTGGAATACTCTTCTCGAACGGGACAGCATAGTGAATCAAGGGATTGTCAGTGATAATACCGTTGGGATGCTCCACCGACTGAAGTTTGTCTATCAATTACATCCGACGTTGTGTTTTATTATGGCGGGAATCAATGATATCTATACAGATATTCCCGCAGAGAAGGTCTTTGATAATTATAAAAAAATCATCGATACGCTGCGGACAAAGAATATCACACCGATCATTCAATCAACACTTCACGTTAATCCAAAATGGAAACGGGCGGATGTGAAGAATCCGGAAGTGAAAAAACTCAATACATTGCTCGCCGACTATTGCGATGAGGAATCAATCACCTTTGTCGATCTGAATGCAGCTCTTTCCACCAATGGAGTGTTGAACGACGAATACACAAAAGACGGAGTTCACTTAACTCCGGCCGCGTATAGCGTTTGGAGCACGATGATAATTCCAATTCTGGAATCGCACGGTTTGTAATCGTTCTCTTATTCCTTATATTAACAGGTCATTTTTATTTTCTATTTAACAAGGAGATGTTTCATGAAGCAACTGTTGTCAATCTGTGCAATTATTGTTTTAAGCGTTGGAGTGCTTATTGCACAGCAGCCGAGTAAATCTGCACCGCAATCCAAATCAACATCAAAGAAACCGACGGTAAAAATGAAGACCATTCAGGAAAAGATGAGTTATCTGAGCGGTTTCGATCTGGGACTGAAAGTGATCAGCAATGTCAAAGCGAATAATTTTCCATTATCGAATGAAAGTTTCATTAACGGATTAAAAACGGCGCTGGAAGGAAAAGAGAATATCCTTTCTGCCGAAGAGATACAACAAGTTGTGGCTGAATTCCAAAAGAATTCTCCGCAGGCTGAGAATGACAAGAAAATGCAGGAATTGTCGGCACGGTATAAAAAAGAGGGTGAAGAATTCCTCGCTGCAAATAAATTGAAGGATAGCGTGAAAGTGACCGCGAGCGGGCTTCAATACAAAATTTTGCGTACAGGAACCGGAAAAGCACCTGCTGAAACCAGCACTGTTACTGTTCATTACCGCGGAAGACTGACCAACGATGTTGTCTTCGATGAATCGTACGGACGGGGTGAACCAACTACATTTCAGTTGAACCAGGTGATCCGAGGATGGACAGAAGGACTTCAATTGATGAATGAAGGAGCAAAATTCGAGTTCTACATTCCAAACGAACTTGCGTACGGTGAACGTCCTGCAGGACAATTGATCCCTCCCGGTTCGATGTTGATCTTTGAAGTGGAATTGATCGCAGTAAAATGACCGTATAAAAAATATTGATACAATAAAAAAGGCGGATTCTTATCCGCCTTTTTTATTTTGTACGTTGCGAAGATTTTTTATGGTATTGCGATATTTGCTTGAATTCGTCAGTTTTAATATAAAAGTTTTTTTTGTTCTGATTTGAGTTTCTTACGGTTATATGTGCAAAGAGAGGATGAGGATGAAACGCACCAATTTATCCGTTTTATGAAATGATCTGGATAATGAGGGGTAAAATCCTATTGCTCATAAATGTAATTAGGATTACTTTTTATAAATCATGAAATAATCCACAACAGCTTATTATCAGCCCGATTGACTGCGGAATAAAATTTAATGGACAAGGAAATTATGGAACCGACTACAACCGAAGTAGAAAACCAAGAGAGCAATATTCCCCAACGAGTATCAATTATGGATCTAGAATTTGAAGATCAATTCAAAGTAATGTGGGGTTGGTTTTGGAGAGGATTGTGTGTGTCCATAGTTGCGATGGTATTAGCGATGATTGCAGGAGGTATTGTCGGAATAATATGCGGTGTTATATTGACAGTTGTGGGAATTGAAATTGAATCAGTGAAAATATATCTGCAATTATTCGGGGGAGCAATAGGGTTTGTGATTGGATTTATGTCACTTCTGCCTCTGATAAAATGGATCACAAATTCACAATATGGGAAATATCAAATAATGCTTGTTAAAACTTCGGATGATTAAGGCTACTATCCAACAATTAGTCGTTCTACTGGATGTAGCGGCAACAATACGGTAAATGTTCTTATAACAACTTTCAATACGAAACATCATTTTAATTTAGATATTCAATTCGTGGTCTAGAACGAGGCGAAACAGGTCGGTTTCAGTCTGAAGGTCAAAAAAAGGAGAAAGATTATGAAATATTTAAATAAAAAAATAGGGTTGCTTATTATTATTCCGGTATTACTCAATGGGCAGGTTGGCTGGACATTACAAAACCCTCTTCCTCAAGTTGGTAATTTATGGAGTGTTAGTTATACCACTAAATCTAACATTTATGCAGCCGGAGATACTGGAATTATTCTTACATCGACTGATTGCGGAACAACCTGGAGTAATCGTCCGAGCGGAACAAAATATTCTCTTTTTGGAATTTCTTTTAGCAATGAAAACACTGGCACAGCAGTTGGCGAGGGTGGTATTATATTGCGTACTAGTAATGGTGGAGCGACATGGGAAAATCAAATTAGTAATTCAATTAACCGACTTTATGCGGTTTCTTTTTCAAATGCACTGCAAGGTGTCGTGGTTGGAATAAATGGGGCAATCCTTAGAACAATAAACGGAGGTATCAACTGGTCTTCCGAGGAAAGTGGAATATCAAGTATACTTTTTGATGTCACCCTTTTGGACGATAGTCTTGGGATTGCTGTTGGAGCGAATGGTGTCATTCTTAGAACAACAGATGGGGGAAAAACTTGGACTAAACAGTTTAGTGGTGTGACAAATGAATTTCGTGATGTCTGCATTCTTAATAAAGAAACGGTGTGGGTGGTTGGTCGGGGTGGTGTAATCATCTGTTCAATAGATGGAGGAAAATCCTGGATAAGTCGAACGGTTGGAACGACGAGTGATTTGTTTTCCATAAGCTTTTCATGTAGTGATACGGGAGTTGTTGTCGGGAGTAATGGATTGATAATGCAATCCAAAGATGGCGGAGTTAGTTGGACGAAAACGTGGAGCACGACATCGAATAATCTAATCAAAATAACATTTGCCGATGCTTTGAATGGAACTGCAGTAGGAGATTTTGGGACAATTCTTTACACAACAGATGGAGGTAATACCTGGATGACAAGACACAATGGAACAACTAATGTACTTAGGGGAGTTTGTTTTACTGACATTAATACAGGTGTTGCTGTTGGTGGGGCAGGGACAATTTTACGTACAACTGATGGTGGAAATAATTGGATAAGACAGAACAATGATATAAAGGATGAACTCTTCGGGATTGATTTTATTAGTGATAATATTGGCATAGCAGTGGGCAGTGGTGGTACTATTCTACGGTCAAAAGATCGCGGCCAGACATGGCAAAATTTGCCGAGTGGAACGACAAAAACATTGCTCGCTGTTTCATTTGCAGATTCAATCAATGGAACTGTAGTAGGGGATGTTGGGATCATTCTTCGTAGCACGGACGGTGGAAACAGCTGGAAAATCCAAACAAGTGGGACTCCATATCCGCTTAATAGTGTTTCTTTCGTCGATGCAAATATTGGACTTGCAGTCGGAGGAGAATCGCATATGCAAGGCGGATTCGAAACAGGACATAAGATATTTCTTAGAACAACGGATGGTGGTGAAACGTGGTACTCTCAAGTTGCTGAATTAGGCTTTCCTTATTTTTCTGTAAGTTTTGTAGATTCGACGACAGCTGTTGCGGGAGGATATTTATATGGGATTCGGATTAGTACGGATAAAGGAGCGACTTGGAACAGTGGTTGGAGTGGTATAATGTTTGGTAATTATGGGATATCTTTTATCAATAAAGATACGGGTGTAATGGTTGGAGACGAGGGGATAATAAAGACTACTGATGGATGCAGAACATGGGTTCATCAACAGAAATCAACGCAGAGTGGGTTTTGGGGAAATATTCTTTTCGGTGTCCAAATGATCGACAAGAACAATGTGATGGTCGTCGGTCAAAGAGGAGAGATTCTTCGCACGAAAACAGGAGGAATATCAACAGAAGTGATTAAATATGAGACAAAAAAGATTTGTACAATATTTGAGTTATCACACAATTATCCAAATCCATTCAATCCTTCAACAACTATTTCATTTTCTCTTCAGTCAAAAACAGTTGTTACACTGAAAATATATGATATTGTAGGGAGAGAGATAGCTACATTAATTAATGAAGAATTGCCTGCTGGTATTCATAACCGGCGTTGGAATGCTGTTAATCTATCTAGCGGTATTTATTTTTATCGGTTACAGACAAGCCTATTTTCTGAAACGAAAAAACTTGTCCTATTGAAATGATTCCTGTTTCATCAATACTTTCACTCACGTTGATCTGCCATTCTTGCACAATGAAATATTTTTACGAAAAGGATTACACCTATGAACATTGAAAAAAAAGTAATAATCGTTATTGTATTTATGGTACTGTCATCAATGAAAGTATTTAGTCAATGGACCCAATTTGACGCATTTAGAAATCAGAGCATTAATGATGTTAAGATTTTTACGAATGGTAACATTTATGTGGCTCCTAAATCATCCGGTTTTTTCCGCAGCAAAGGGCTCGGAAATAAATGGGAAGCAAAAAATGCCGGTTTACCTTCATCGGCAATTGATATACCTAAAATAGTATTAGCGGGTGAAATGATTGTGATTAATGCGTGGAGTGGTGTCTATCGTTCGGCAAATTATGGTGATACCTGGGAAAAAGTGTATACCAATTCACCATCGATCATCTTAAACCCAATCGGGTTTATCGGCGGCAGTATTTTTGCCAGCAATCATTCCTCTTTAGCAGAATTTACTTCATTATTTAAATCTACAGATTATGGCGTAACGTGGAGTCCGTGTGATAGCGGCATACATTCGCTCAGCGTTCAAGCCATCGTGAGAATGTCCAACGACCTGTATAGTGCAACCATAGATGGAATTTATAAATCAACTGATTTCGGGATAACATGGGTCCCTTCAAATACCGGATTAAAAGTACCGTTAAAATATTTAGCTGCCAATGGTTCGAGTCTTATTGTGGCAGAATCATATTATGGCGGCGGCGGTGGTTCCTATCGTTCTCAGGACAAGGGACTAACATGGCAAGAAATAAATATCGGGAGTAATTTAACAACCACTGCGCTCGATACATTTCAAACGATTCTTTTACGAGGGAGTTTTTATGGAGGACTTCAATCCTCTACGAATAGTGGTACTTCATGGAAACTGCTCTTTACCATTCCGTGGCATACCATACAGTGTATCGGAGTCAGCGGGGATACATTAATTGTCGGCGAAGAATATTATTCGCATATAGACGGCTCCGGCGGGCTTTGGATTTATTTATACTCACCAACCCATGCGGCAAACACAGAGCGTTTTCCTGAAACGTTTTCCCTGACAAACAATTACCCCAATCCATTTAATCCAACAACAGAATTGAAGTACACTATTCCGTATTCAACTTTTGTTTCAGTGAAAGTTTACAATGCACTGGGATGTGAACTGGAGACACTGGTTGATGCAATACAGACTGAGGGTAACTATTCCATTACCTTTGACGGCTCAAAATATTCCAGCGGGACATATTTTTGCGCGATACGGACTGACGGATTTAAAAAAACAGTTAAAATGATCTTGCAAAAATAAATAATACACTTACATTTTTACTTTACCAGGCACTCAATTTTATCTGCTGTTGGCTGATTGTCTTTTGCAACAAAGCGTATTTTAATTTTTACAATTGTTGGGTTATTAAATAACCAATTATGATCTATACTGCCCGAGCAATGATCGTAGAAAAGTAGATAAAAGAGAAAAGAAATGAAAAATATCTTATTCTTTCATATCACTTATTTATTTACCGTCGGCCGATTGTTTTTTTTTCAACCAAACGCATTTTCAATTTTTATAAATGTTATGCTATCAAATAATGAAATATGATAGATTCTATTTTTTACAATTCCAATAAACATCCGAGTCGGGTTGGACTGTTACAACGTTTCCTAGACCAAATCCATTAGAGACCAATTATTATCTGATATGAAAGAATATACATCAATGCGGTTTTATATTTTATTTTTGACTTTAATAACAATTAATCAAAAAATTTACACGCAAACATTCAATTGGGAAAGTATGCAACTTCCTTCTCAAGAGATGGTCAAGCTTATGGCAATAAATTCAGATGGCGATCTTTTTGTAGCAACAGATTCCCTTCGGATATTAGCATTATTGTATGGATCCGGAAACTGGATTACTATTAGCAATAGTTTACCGCTTGATACAATGACCGGGTTAAGTATTGGAAACGATAAAACTATTTATGCTGCGTTCAAAAATACCGGAGTGTATCGATCCACAAATAAAGGCGTACAATGGGAAATTATTAATGGTGATTTCTCAAAAATCAAAATACAAGCTATTGCTGTCAATGAAGAAAATTGGCTTTTCGTAGGAACTAATAAAGGAATGTATTATTTGGAAACAGGGAGTAATGAATGGAACCATGATTCAACAGATGAGAGAGATATTTATGTGATCGCCTGCGATACGGGAAGCAGAGTGTATGCTAACTATGATTTTTCTTATGACAATGGAAAAACCTGGAATTTCAGAGGAATGATGTTGGCACAACCGATTTGTATCGGTGTACAAGGGATCCATTGGTATAATGGTGTGGTGCATGGAATTTATAGTTCCCATTGGGAAAATTATGGAGCATGGGGCCATACGAATGACCCCGTTTCGGGTATTCCGGTTTATTCTATCTTACCACTCTATGATGGAGGCTCAGCAATTGCCGGTACTTCCAATGGACTCTTTTATACAAAAGATTGGGCACGAACATGGGAAAATATAGGATCACAACTTCCCGAATTGCTTTTTACATCGGTTGTCATGGATTCAAATGGTTATATCTATGTTGGATCAAAGAATACAATAAGCAGAAGTATTAAAAGTGTTTTGAAAGTAATTCCAAAAAATTCAGCTACAATACCATTACAATATCTATTAAAACAGAATTATCCCAATCCATTCAACCCAACTACAAATATTTTATTTAGTATACCGTCGCGAACATTTGTGTCGTTAATAATATTTGATCTTGTTGGGAGAGAAGTTGAGACAATATTTTCTGGAGAAATGCTTGCAGGAGATTATGTAAAACAATGGAATGCAGCAAATTATCCGAGCGGAATTTATTTTTATCGGTTACAGGCGGGTTCATTTGTAGAAACAAAGAAACTAATTTTGCTTAAATAGGAGAATCACACTAACTATACATCAAGATTTGTTGTAATTGCACAATAAAAGGAAAAATACGATGACAAATATTCCATTGTGCATCAACCGGACGGCGCAACGATTACCGAGAGTGTAAGTATTCAATAAAATATAAATATATTTTATAACTTAATCCTTTTTGACAAATGATAAAAACAGAATTATTCTTAAAAATAAATAAAATAATCCACCTCGTAGCATTCTTTTTTATTATCTCTTTCAATAGCTGTAAGGATGATAAAATTACTAATGCCGGAAGCAACAATTATATCGTTCCATTGAATATCGGCAATCAGTGGGTGTATAGGAATTATTATTATCCTTTAGGAGATACTTCGCTGGTCAGCGAAACAGGAACTGAATATTCAATTACGAAGGACACCGTTATCAATAATGAACGATGGTTTTTAATTTCGTCCGCCGGATTTCCTCAAGGAAATAGAGCAGATGGGTATTATCTTCTTAAGAAAGATAATGCGGGCAATGAAAAACCAATACTCTACATACCGTATCCTGCACAAAAAGGGGAAGAAGTTGTAACGGGGTACGGCATTTTAAAAGTGGTTAGTGTCGATACAACGATTACTGTTGATGGAAATATATACCGCTGTTATTGTTATTCTCCGAAAGAAGAATTTCCGAACAGTGGTTTTACGCTCATGTTTTACAGTCCGGGAGTTGGTAATGTTCTTACGGAAAGTTATGCTGTAAATGGCAGCACCGGTAAGATATTTTTACAGCAAAGATATGTTTTAAAATATTTCAAAGGTAACTGATACGTTAAAAATGAAATCAATAACAATACATCATATTGTAGGACTAATGGTGCTGTTATTTTTATCCTGTAATCTCAACGATGAGTCCGGACAGTATGATTCCTCCTTTGGGATATTACCCTTGAAAACCGGAAACACCTGGCAATACTTTCAGCAAACTCTGGATTCAAATGGGAATGCTCTCGATACATCAACCGTTACGATGTCGGTAATAAGATCTGACAGTATAGGGTCATTTAAAGGGTACAGCATTCGCGGTTTTTATTTTTGGTTTGTCAATCCGGTGATATTTGCAAACCGAGCTGATGGATTATATACAGCAAACATTCCCGGAATTATTTTTATTCCTCTTCCTCCGCCAAAGATTGAAAAGACAATTGCCTTTCCGACATTTCGCGGGGATACACTGACATATTCAGGGTATCTAATAAAAACCAGAAATGTTAATGAAACACTAACTGTAAAAGCCGGAACATATTCGTGTATTGTCTATGACATAGAAAAAGACAATCACAACCTTGGTGAAATTTGGATGGCACCTTATGTTGGGATTATTAAATCACGACAACAAATTGGTATAGCTTCAGAAGTTCATGAATTACAATCTTTCAGACTCTATTAATACACTGCGTGGAGATTTAGTAATCGTTGAAACTGATTCAGTCTTAATCGGACTCTAAAATTACAACATACATTAATCTCATTTTGATAGGAGGTTGAATATGGAAAGTATTAAAGTGCAAAGATGTATGATCGGTCTAATTATAATTGGAGTATTTTTCTCGGGTTGTGCAACTATAATAAAAGAATACGAAGATTCGGTTCGAATTGTCAATGCACCGGATAGTCTTCGAGTATTTGACAACAATGGGAATGAAATAACGATTAATAGAAGTTTTATTGTGCACAGGGACGGCGATTATTCTTTGGCAGAAATTAAATTACGTTCAAATCAGAATCACACGTTGAATTTTAAGAATCAAAACAAAGAAAAAATAATTACGATTTATCCCAAATTAGGATTTGGTTGGGTTCTTTTGGATTTACTCTGCGGCGGTATTCCAACGTTGTATGACGCATATACCGGAAACTGGAATAAATTTTCCGACATCGAAGATTTTGACAAAAAGTGATAATTTCATCCAATAAACATCCAAAAAGAATGTAATTAAATCGAAAATCGAAATTAGAATCCCAATTTTTTCCTTTATGGGTTAATCATCCAAATACTGGCTTGAACCAAGATCCTGTTACTTACAGCGTCGTTTTTTAAATGCTTTTCTTGTATTGCCTTTCGTCTGTTTTCTCGCTAACATTTCCGGCACAACCGGTTGTCATCCTCAACTTCAATCACATACCCCTATGCTTCCCAGAATAATTTCTCTTCTTTTGGCTGTAATGATCTATTCAACAACATTTGCACAACAAAAAGAACTTCGTATTTATACGGCAACTCCTAGCGAAGAATTGTCCTCCATTACTCAGTCACAACAGATCATCGTTACCTTTAGCGAACCGATGACGGCACTGCAGGCAGTTCCGAATGATATGGGATCGGGACCGATGGTCATTGAACCAAAAGTGAAAGGAAAATTTCGCTGGCTTGGAACGTCAACATTGGAATTCACTTCTGAAAAACCGCTGCCGTATTCTACGTTGTTCAATGTAAAAATTCCGAAAGGGACAAAATCTCTTTCCGGTAGAACGCTGGGACAGGATTACAGCTGGAGTTTTTCAACTCCGCGTCCTCAGATACTTTCTTCGGATCCATACAATGGGCGAACGCACGTCGATACAAATCGTACCATTGTTCTCATTTTTAACCAGCCTGTCGATCCTCAAACAGTTTCTAAAAATGTTTCACTATCGATCGATCGGTATGATGGGAATATGATCTATCCAAAGTTCACCGCGCGGCGGCCCGCAGAAAAAGATAGAATGTCGAGTCCGGAACGAACGATTATATTCCAATCGAACATTCCGTTCGGCAAAGCGGCATCGGTGAATATTTCGGTGAGCGCAGGTTTAAAAGGAATCGAGGGACCATTGACGATGACCTCTCCATTCTCTGCAACATTCTTAACATTCGGGGATCTGCGATTCAAAGGATTACAAAACAATCCGGTTGACCCGCAATCGGGGATTGTATTGATCTTTTCGAACGGCGTTACGTCGAAGGATGTGATGGAACATCTCTCATTTTCACCGGAGATGAAAACGCGTGATGAATATTATGATAACACCTATCCGGCAGAAGAGATCTATATTCCTCTTCCTCTTCTTCCTGATTCAACGTATACCGGAACCATCAAAGCAGGATTGAAAGATACGTATGGTAATGTACTTTCGAACGATGTGAAATTCTCCTTTACCGTCCGATCGTATCGTCCATTCCTGCGAATCCGTACCGGGTTGGGTATCTTGGAAGGGTACGAGTCTCACAAATTTCCTGTGACAACAATGAATGTTGAATCGTTCAATGTACAAATGGGAGAAGTTAATCCTGATCAGATCGTTCCGTTGATGCATAAACTGAACTGGGAATACTACGCCCGTCTTGCATTTGATGAAGGGATTCTCCTTTCACCTTCGTCTCTCAGTGAAGAGGCAAAAGCTTTTACAAAAAATAAAACCATAAAGACAAATTCAAAAAAGAATGTCGTTTCAATTCTGCCGTTGAATCTTGATGATGTTCTTGGAGCAAAACAACGCGGTGTTGTTCTTGTGCAGGTCGATCATCGGAACTTTGACAACAATGAATATCTGAAAGCACTCGTGCAAGTAACAAATTATGGTATCACGGCAAAATTTTCACCGGAATCAAATCTGATCTGGGTGACCAATATGAAAGATGCATCTCCGGTAACAGATGCATCTGTTGAAATTCGTAACGACAGTAACAGAGTGTTGTGGCGAGGAACAACGGATGAAAAAGGATTAGTGAAATCTCCCGGATGGGGAAAATTGGGTTTCCATCAACGAGCATATGATTCTGAAGAAAGAGAATACTACGATGCAGAAGTAAGTAATCCGCGTCAATGGGTCATTGTGAAAAAAGGTGATGAGGTTGCATACACGTCATCGGATTGGGACAATGGCATTCAAATGTGGCGATTCAACATCAATCAAGAGTGGAATCCAAAACCAGAAAAGAATGAAGGGGTAATTTTTGCTGACCGTGGTTTGTACAAAGCGGGCGAATCCGTCTTCATTAAAGGGATTGTTCGATTACGTTCAGAAAGCAATTGGAAAGTACCTTCATCGACGAACGCCCGATTAACAGTCACCAATTCGCGGGGTGAAGAAATTTATTCCCAAGCGCACGAACTTTCTTCATTTGGCTCATTTTCGACAACCGTAGAACTGACTCCAAATGCTCCGCTTGGGTATTATGAAATGAGATTGGAAATTGCAAAAGATGGAAATGAACGCTGGGAGTCCATTCAATATTCCTCGTTTAGAGTTGAAGCATTCCGAGCGGCGGAATTTGAAGTGACGGCAAAATTCAATCATGAAAAATATATTATTGGCGACACGATGAGTGGATTTGTGAATGCAAAGTACCTGTATGGTGCGCCGATGAAAAACGAATCAGTAAAATGGCGAATGACAGCATCGCAATCTTCGTTCACACCGGAAGGATTTGAAGGGTACTATTTTGGAAGAATGGGCTGGTTGTCCAGATATCAGACCGAGTTTTACGGCAGGACGCTGCAAGAACAGGAGAATCGTTTGGATGAATTTGGTTCTCTTCTGGTCCGGTCACATATTCGTGTCGGTGAAATACAGGGGACTATTTCCCTGATGCTCGAAGGAGATGTTACATCGCCAACACGTCAAGTTCTTTCCGGACGGTCAACAGTGATCGTTCACGGCGGAGAATATTATATTGGTGTCCGCCCCTCATCAACATTTGTGAAAAGTGATACGGCAATGTCTTTCTCAGTGGTTGCAGTGACTCCCGAAGGCAAACAACGTTCGGGTCAGAATCTTTCCATGAAGATTTATCAGCGAATCTGGCGTTCTGTGCGTAAAGCAGAGACCGGAGGACGATACGCATGGAATTCCTCTCCATTTGATACTCTCATCAATGATGCAGCTATCACAACTGGCGAGAATGGATACACAACATCGTTCACTCCAAACGACCCCGGTTTTTATTTTGTCGAAGTTTCGGGAAAAGATTCGCGCGGTAATTCATTGATCTCCAATACATATTTCTATGTTAGTGGCAGCGGTTATGTTGCTTGGGAACGAACAAATGACGACCGCATTGATCTTATTGTAAACAAAAATGAATTTAAACCGGGTGAAACGGCAAGTATCATTGTAAAGAATCCATATGAAAAAGCGATTGCGCTGGTGACAGTTGAACGTGAGGGGATCCTCTCTCATTTTACAACAACGCTTGTAGGGAGTGCACCACAGATCGATATCCCGATCACCAGTGAATATCTTCCGAATGTTTTTGTTTCGGTGGTGTTGCTGCAGGGAAGATCTGCCCGTCCAACATCAAAAGAAGAATCAGATATCGGTCGTCCTTCTTTCAAAGTTGGATACGTCGCATTGTCGGTTAATCCAAAAGAGAAAAATTTAATTGTCACAGCGACCCCGAGTAAAAAAGAATATCGACCCGGTGATACAGCGGAAGTGAAGATCCAGGTTAAGGATCAGAACGGAAAACCAAAACGTTCTGAAGTAGTTATCAGTGTTGCCGATCTCGGTATTTTGAATTTGATCAACTTCAGACTTCCAAATCCATTCAACCAATTTTATCGTGAACGGGGTCTTGCTGTTACGACGACTGAAACGCGAATGCATATTATCGAGCAGCGCAGTTATGACGAGAAAGGACAGGAAATCGGCGGCGGCGGTGCTGAAGCAAAAGAAACAGCCGTTGATGCGGATGGAATTCGGAAAGATTTTCGTCCATCAGCGTATTGGAATCCTTCCCTCATTACAGATGAGAACGGATCTGCAATCGTCAAATTCAAATTACCGGATAATCTGACTGCCTTTGAAGTGATGGCTGTTGCCAATACAATTGAATCGGATTTTGGATACGGTGAAAATTCATTTGTTGTCAACAAACCGCTGTTGTTACAGCCTTCACTTCCTCGTTTTGTTCGTGTAGGTGATGTGTTCCAGAGCGGAGTAGTAGTTATGAACTATTCCGATACAAAAAAGACAATCACGCTGCAGACGAATGTGCTTGGATTGCAATGGAACGTTGGTGATTCAACAACAACGCACATATTGGAACCGGGGCAGGCTAAAGAAATCCTCTTTACATTTTCTGCAGAAAAGATCGGGAATGCAAAATTTGTTTTTCGTGCGCAAAGTGATTCCGATAAGGATGGATTATTGTGGACCATTCCGGTCAACGCACCGCGCTTAAAAGAATCCGTAGCACTGTTCGAATCGATCACCGATCCCACCACTGAGGAACAGGTTATTCCATTGAAAGAAGCATTTCAAGATATCGGTGATGTTGAATTTACGGCATCATCAACGGCAATGAACGGACTCTCCGGCGGTATTTCGTACCTCTTCCATTATCCATATGGATGTTTGGAACAGCGTGCTTCAGCGGTGCTTCCGATGATCCTTGCAAAGGATCTTGTCGATGCATTCAAATTTGAAGTGTTAAAAGGACAAGATCATCGCGCTGTAGTAACAAAAATTCTTGACGAGATACCTCTCTTCCAAAAGCCAAGCGGCGGATTTTCGTACTGGAAGAATGAATGGAGAACTTGGGAATATGTTTCAGCCTATGCAATGTATACACTCACGCAGGCGAAGCGGAATGGTTACCAGGTCGACAACGGTTCGTATGAACGCGGAATCGACTATTTAAAAAGAGTGCTTCGTGGGGAAGAACGGAATTCATTCTATTCAGATTATGAATGGCGTGAAACCCGCGCTCTTATTCTTTACACTCTTGCTCTAGCCGGAAAACCGGAATTTGGATTCATGGAAAATCTTTTTTCTGAACGTAAGAACTTGTCGCTCTTTGCAAAGGCGTATTTGCTGCGAGCATTGCACGTTGCAGGTTCAGGTCTGTCGGCATCATCAAGACAGGGGAGTGAATCCATGAAGGAAGATTTGGCTCAAGATCTTTTCAACATGGTAAAAGTTGCTCCAACCACTGCACATTTTGAAGAACCAAACGGTGGGAATTTGTGGTGGTGTTTTAGTTCCACAGCCCGCACTACGGCAATTGTGCTTCAGGCGCTTGTGGAAACGCAGCCCGAAAACAACATTGCTCCTAAAGTTGTTCGCTGGCTTATTGAACAGCAAAAAGCAGGGAGTTGGAGAACAACGCAGGAGAATCTCTACGTGGTTGATGCGCTTGCAACATATCTTCGAATCTATGAAAAGGAGGAACCGAATTTCCGCTCGACCATTGTCATGGGAGGAAAGACGATCCTCAATGAGTTCTTCAAAGGACGAACATTTAACGTTGTGAAGACATCGGTTCCTTTTACCGAGCTGACGCTCGGAAAAAAATATCCGGTGAAAATTTCCAAAGATGGCGCAGGAAGATTGTATTACGGTATTCGGATGAATTATTATCCCAAAGGGAAAACGCTGCCGAAAGAGGAGGGATTCTCGGTTGTGAAAACAGTGGAGTCGTTGAACGGGAAAAAAATTTCATCCTATACTCCGGGGATGACGGTAAAAGTGACGATTACTGTTACCACAAAACAGGATAGACATTTTGTCGTCGTTGATGACCCTGTTCCGGCTGGTTTTGAAATTGTAAATACATCATTTAAGACTACTGCTGCAAATTTGGATGAAGAAGAAGGTGAGGGAGAAGGCAACGAATCCTATTGGGAATGGGAGGCATTTAATCATGTTGAAAAACGTGATGACCGTGTTTTGTTATTCTCAGATTATTTCACGGCAGGAACACATTCATATACATACCTTGCTCAGGTAGTCCGTACCGGATCGTATCAACTTCCGGCAACACGGGCAGAAGGAATGTATGAACCTGAAGTGTTCGGTCAAACAGGTTCCGGTGAAGTTATTATAAAATAATCCATTGCGTAAAGTTTATGCAATGAATGAACACAGAGAATGGTAGGAAGGATTCTAGTTCTGTTCCATGGGAAGAATTCGTTTCAAAAAAATTATCGGCGGTTGCAGTTTCGTCGTCATACTGAGCATTGGTTCGCTCTTTGTTCCTCTTCCAAAAGAAGACTTCAGCAAACACTCTGTACAATCGATTCGTGTTCTTGATAGAAATGGAGTTATTCTCCGTGAGTTTCTCAATGATCGCGAAGGGCGCGGGATTTGGAAATCGCTTGATGAAATTTCTCCTTATGCACGAACGGCAGCGATTGCCATTGAAGACAAAAGATTCTATACCCATAGTGGTATTGATCCGATTTCAATCGGTCGCGCTGTTGTAGAAAATCTTCGATCCTTTCGGTTCAAATCAGGCGGTTCTACCATCACTCAACAAGTGGTGAGGAATGTCTATCATTTTCCCCGTACGCTTCCATATAAAGTTGTTGAAATGTGGTACGCGCTTCGGCTTGAGCGAATGATGACCAAAGAGGAAATTATAGAACAGTATCTAAATCGTGTTCCATTTGGAAATCAATTGTTTGGAATTGAAGCAGCATCACGATGGTATTTCGAGAAACCTGCACGCGCACTTTCGCCTGCCGAAGCAGCATTTCTTTTGGCGCTTCCAAATTCTCCTTCTCTGTTGAATCCTCACAAGAATGCGGAAGCAGCATCCGATCGTCAGCATACGGTTCTTAACCGCATGATCGGTCAGAATATGCTTTCGAGTGAAGAGTATGAACGTGCTCTTGCTCAGCCGATACAGGTCATTTCCCCGGAATCGCATTTTAAAGCACCCCATGCAGTTGAAATGGCAATCGCGACACAGTCTGATACCAATAACAGAATGATCGTCACGACGATCGATTATTCACTGCATGAACAAATACGGCGGATGGTAAACGCCCATCTTAAAAAACTACAATCGAAAAATGTTAACAACGCAGCCGCAATCGTTATTGATAACGCAACAATGGAGATACGCGTTCTGGTCGGCTCTGCAGACTTCTTTGATGAAAAGAATGAAGGAGAGGTGAATGGTGCAACAGCTCTTCGTCAACCGGGATCAGCGATCAAGGCATTTACGTACGCTCTTGCGCTGGAACATGGTTTGACTCCTGCAACGATAATTCCGGATATTCCGACAGCAATTCCTGATCACCACGGTGATTATGTACCGGAAAACTACGATAAGCATTATCATGGTCCCGTGAGAGCAAGAACAGCTCTTGCCTGTTCGTATAATGTTCCCGCAGTTCGCGTATTGCAAATGGTTGGAAAATCTGCGCTCCTCAACAAACTTCGTGATGTCGGTTGTTCATCATTGAAGAATGACGCAGAATTTTATGGTTACGGATTGACACTTGGTAATGCGGAAGTTTCGCTGCTTCAATTGACGACTGCCTATGCATCATTTGCCAACAAAGGAATTTGGAAATCTTTTTCTTTATTCGTGCAAAAAGATTCTTTAACAGAATCGAAACGAGTCTTTGATGAGAAAACGGCATTTATCCTTGCCGATATGTTGAACGATCCGGCTGCTCGCCGTCCTGCTTTCGGCGGGAATTTTCGTTTTCCATTTCAGTGTGCCGTGAAAACCGGAACCACCAAAGACTATAAAGATAATTGGACCGTCGGTTTTACTACACGATATACGGTTGGGGTATGGGTCGGAAATTTCAATGGAAAAGAAATGCGTCGTGTATCCGGTGTGAGCGGTGCAGGTCCGATCTTTACCGATATTATGATGTTCCTTCATACACCACCGTTTGGACAAGCACCAGATGATTTTGAAATTCCCAACGGCGTAAAACGCCATGAGATTTGTGCACGTTCCGGAAAACTACCAACCATTCTTTGTCCTAAAACGATACGCGATTGGTTTGTTAAAGAGAATGTTCCGAAAGAGAAGTGCAATATTCATAAAGAATACTTTGTAAAGAATGGCCGTAATGAGACGGTCCGACAAGTCTTTGAAGTCTTTCCGAGGGAATATCAACAATGGATGATCAATGAGGGTATACCCAATCCACCTGTCGATGCTGTACCTGTATCTACTAAAAGAATTGATACACACTTCAAATTGGCAATTACCTCTCCAAACAACGGTGATTTATTCGCTGTTGATCCGGTTCTTCGAAGTGAATTTCAAACGATCACTATCTCAGGGTTTATTCCGGAAAAAATTCAAGATGTGAAACTTAAAGTGAATGATTGTACAGAAATCCCCTTTTCTTCTCAAGGCGTACAATGGAAACTTGAAAAGGGGACGTTTCGGTTCCAACTTGTTGCCACAAAGAATAATTCACGAATTGCCAGCAACAGTGTGTTTATTACAGTAGAATAATGAATTTCTTCGGTTTTTCTCTCCTAAAAACTCCCTATATTCTGAGTACTAAATTTTAGCAAAGGAAATTTTTTATGTCCACCAAAGCTGTTCTTATTACCGGAGCCAATGGCGAGATCGGTCATGGCCTTGTTTCGCGTCTTACCGAAAAACATCCAGATATCCGGATTGTTGCGATCGATGTTCATCCGCTCAGCAAAACATTGCAGGAACAATGTCACGAAGTGATCGTTGGTGACATCATGGATTCGTCATTGCTCGACCGTCTTGCAGCGTTCTATGATTTCGAAACGATCTATCATCTTGCAGCGATCCTTTCCACAAAAGCGGAACGTGAGCCAGTACTCGGACACCGGGTGAACGTTGATGGAACACTAGGACTATTGGAACTTGCCGCACGTCAAGCTCGTGCAACAGGGGAAAATGTGAAATTTTTATTCCCAAGTTCCATTGCAGCCTATGGACTTCCGGATGTTGCTGCGAAGATGAAAGCAGGAAAAGTCAAGGAGAACGAATGGCTCGATGCACGGACGATGTACGGCATCAATAAAAAATATTGCGAGGATCTCGGCCGGTATTATAACTGGTATTATCGTCAGATCGATCCTCAGCCGACCACCGCGCATGTCGATTTTCGCGGGATCCGTTTTCCCGGTCTCATCAGTGCAGTAACATTACCGACGGGAGGGACAAGTGATTACGGTCCTGAAATGATGCATTATGCGGCACAGGGAAAAGTGTACAATTGTTTTGTTCCCGAAAGCGCAACGCTTCCATTCATGGTCATGCCTGATGCGATCAACGCATTGTTGAAGCTTGAATCGACTCCGGCAAAAAATTTAACCCAAGTTGTTTATAATATCGGTGCATTCTCAGTTTCTGCAAAAGAGTTTTATGATGTGATCAAAAAGGCTTTTTCTAACGCACAGGTAAATTTTAAGCCTGATCTGCTGCGGCAAAAGATCGTTGACAGCTGGCCTGCAGATGTTGATGATTCACTGGCTCGAAGAGAATGGGGATGGGCACACGAGTTTGATTTCAAACGTGCTTTCGATGAGTATCTGATCCCTGCCGTAAAACAGCGGTATGGGAAATAATGAGAAAAATATTTCTCCTAGTTTTCATTGTTTCAACAATCATCATTGCTCAGCAACGAGATTCATCGATCATTTTTGTCTCTGATACGCAAGCTCCGATCTGGATCGAAACACTTCGGTTGCAGGATCATGATAATGAAAAGGCTACAAAACTCATTTATCGTGCAATCGAACAGGAATCGACTGCTGTTGCACTCTTTCATCTTGGAGATATTACATCAATAGGAATGTTCGACTCGTATTGGAGTTCATTCGATGAATTTCACGAACATCTTCAAATTCCGCTCTACCCTGTTATAGGAAACCACGAGTATTTCTTTTTCAAGAAACCTGCAATAGAACAATTCCAAAAACGATTTCCAACGAGATCTTCCACATGGTATTCTATTGTCATACAATCCGTGGCAATCATAGTATTGAACTCGAATTTCTCACAGCTCTCAAACGAAGAACAGGTTCGACAAAGTGTATGGTATAAAGAACAGCTTTCGCACTTTGAAAAGGATAGTTCAGTCGCTTCGATTATTGTACTCAGTCATCATTCCCCCTATACAAATAGCACCATCGTAGATCCTGCAACTGATGTTCAGAAGGAATTTCTTAATCCATTTTTTCAATCGAAAAAAACTTCAGTGTACCTTTCGGGCCACGCTCATGCGTATGAACATTTTCATAAAAACGGTAAGGAATTTCTTGTCATTGGAGGAGGCGGGGGATTATTGCATCCATTATTAACAGGAACAGAACAGCGATATCAAGACCTTTATACTCAAGATCATTCTTTGAGTTTCTTTCATTACGTAGAATGTGCTGTGAAAAATAATATGCTGCAGTTTTCAGTAAAGAGATTGCGAAGTGATCATACGGGGTTTGTTATCGTCGATTCGATCCATGTTCCGATCCGCTGATGATATCAATTATCGCCGGGTCCATTGTATCATTTTTTCTGTCAACAAAGGAAATCGCTGCATCAAACTTCCTCCTACATTTCCTCCCTGGGAATTCAATGCAAACTGTTGGAGAGTCAGAGCAACGTGGATCCGTTTTGAAAAATGATTGCTCCATTCTTTTTTATAGAATGATTCAGTATCAGACGATGATCGGTTGTTCTTTTTTGCATCGACCAATACTTTTGCTACAAGCATTCCGCTCTCGATTGCCATCCCGATCCCGTCTCCGGCAAGAGGTGCAATAACACGCGCCGCATCACCGATCATAAAGATCCCGTTTTCGACCACCGATCGTTTTCCGAAAAAAATATTCCCTGTGCCGTACACCGGAAGTTTTAACAATCCCGGAAGCGGGTCATGAATGAACAATGCTCGGAAGGATGGATTTTTTTCCAGCAATTCATAGAGAGCATTCTTTGGTTCAAGTTGATTGATATTTTTGTTTGAAAGAAAACAGAGAGTTACTTCATTATCACTGACACAATTTACTCCGCAATAGATCCCATTAGAAGAGAAGATCTGAATCTCTTGTTCAGCGAATGAATACAACATATTTTTTGGAACATGATATTTTACTCCGCTGTATCCAGAATGAGAACCCGCAAATGATCGTCGCAGTGATTTATCAATGATATTCTGCCGGCCGTACGCTCCGATGACATTGTACGCTGCAAATGTTTCGATCCCCTTGTTTGTTTTACAGAGGATCTCAAAGAAGTTATTGACGCGCCTCATTGAGACAACTTCTGCCGGCTGCACAACGGTTGTCCCTAATGATTTTGCCTTTTTCAATAATAATTGATCAAGCAGAGATCGTTTCACTGCGAACCCGTCAAATCCTAACGGATGTGTGGCTGTCACACCGTTCTCTGGAATAAACCGAAAATGTGAAACACTGTTTGGTTTCAACGACAAAAATTCCTCAAAGAGTCCGAATGATTTCAAAGCAGAAATCACTTCATGCGAAAGGAATTCGCCGCACAATACTTCGCGGGGAAACGTCTTCTTTTCAATGACAGCAACCGTCAATCCTTTGTTCGCAAGAGAGATTGCAGCACTTGAACCTGCCGGACCTCCGCCAATGATCAGAATGTCAAAGTGTTTTATCATTTGCAAAAAAAGTTTTGATTGGTCGAAGGACCATTCATTGATAAACGTTTTGATTAATTATAGTGGAACGACCACAAGCCAACGAAAAGCCCACGTCCGTTTGATAATGAAATTGCTCAACGAACATCGGTCAAATATCTGCAGTAATTCTTTTTTGGTGAATCCCCGCTGCACGGACAATGGAGCGTCATGCTTTACCATAGTGCTCCGTGAGAATAATAACGTAAGAATTTTAATTCCAATCAAGGCGAGAGGGGAACGACGAAGATCATTGATGATGATTCCGTAACGGGCAATGCGGGAAAACGATCTCATTAATCCAACGATCTGTTCTTCGGTAAAATGATGGAGAAATAACGAAACATGGACAATATCGAAAGATTTGTCCCGTAATGGCATGTCAATCGCATCGCCGCAAATCACTGAATACGTTGTATGTTGACGAAGATAATCACAGGTTCTAGGATTTTTATCCAACGTCGTGATCGAATAATCGTTTGAAAGAGTGCCGAATACATCTGCACCTCCGGCACCGACATCAAGTATGGTTGGTTTGTGTTTTATCGAATATAATTTCTGCAGGATGCGGAATCCTTGCTGTGTTGTCGCTTTTCCGCCAAGAATGATATTGACCTTTCGTAATTCAAGAAGAGCAGCATCGATCCGTTCGTCTTGGATAGAAAAGTCATCCATTATTTCCGCATCGTATCTCCGTTCCATCACAATCGAACCTTGAGCAGAGCTACTTCCATGGTGAGTCCGGGACCGAATGCCACCGCGCAAACCATCTCATCATTTTTTAAGGCAGTATTCTTCATCAGTTCTTTTAACACAAAAAGGATCGAAGCAGATGAGAGATTTCCATAATTCTTCAATACAGTGCGAGAGGGGGTCATTTTTTCTTCGGAGATATTCATTCCGTTTTGCAATGAATCAAGAATTGCGCGTCCTCCCGGATGCAATGCCCAGTGAGTGATCTGGTCCGGCGAAAGATTGTGTTGAGCAAGAATATTTTTTAATTCCGGTGCGGCGTCATTCAGAATGATTTTGGGAAGTTCGGAAGAGAGAAGCATTTCAAATCCGGAATTGCCGATTTTCCATCCCATATACTCAGCGGAATTTTTAAAGAGGTATGATGATGTTGAAAGTAATTGCAATCCTCGTGTTGCAGATTGAGCGTTGTCAAATAATGCAGCCGCACAACCGTCGGCGAAGATCATATTCGCAAGAATATTGTCTCGCGTTGGTTCTGTTTGGAGATGAAGACTGCACAACTCAACACTCACAAGAAGTGTTTTCCCGTTTGCGCTCTGTAATTGCGACATTGATTCCAGAACAGAGTTGAATCCGATCAACGAAGCGGCACATCCCATGAATCCAATGTTCGTCCGTTTGACCGATGCGGGGAATTTGAAACGATCGATCAGATAATAATCCAGTCCCGGTGCAAAGAAGCCGGTGCAGGAAATAGTGATCAATCGTTCAACATCGTTTGGACTGACATCATTTTTTTCAAGTATTTCAGAAACAGCATTTCCCGTCAACACTTTTGACCACCGTTCGTATTCTGTCATCCGAGTTTTGGTATCGGGAGAAATATAGCCTTCAGCATTGGAATAGAATTTTTTCTCCGCACTCAAATCACCATCAGGAATAACAAAATATCGAGTGGAGATACCGGAATGATGTGAAGCCATATCGATCATTCGTCCAGCTGCCGCGGTAACAGCCATTCTCTTTTTCAATTCATCGGTTGCTGTTTTTTGATCAACGACGAAAGGCGGTGAAGCAGTGGCAATATCGATCAGCATAAGGTTCCTTCTAGATAATATAAACTAACCGTCATTGTTACGATGGCGATCAACTATAATGTAATGTACTTCATACAATGATACAATTTTTCATGTTCCTGCTTGCATCTTGTTCTCACCATTTTTACATTGACGGAAATATTGTCACGTAATTCAAACAACTAATCAACATTTACAATTTGAAGGAAACACTATGGGTGAATTACACATTAATTATTATGCGGTTATTGTTGCGGCAATTTTGAACATGGTTGTCGGCGCTGTGTGGTATGGTCCAATGCTTTTTGCAAAACAGTGGATGGCAGTGAACAACATCAATCCAGAAGACATGAAAAACGTCAATCCCGCCCCGATGTACGCACAGTCGATCGTCGTCACGATCGTTTCATATGTAGTGCTAGCAATGGCAATCAGTTTTACCGGTGCAGTTTCAATATCTTCCGGAATGTCGATCGCTTTCTGGCTCTGGCTCGGATTCATCGCACCGGTGCAGTATACCGCAAATCTTTTTTCGTCAAAAAAGATCATTGCATTCTTTCTCGATACCGGATATCAATTGATCACTATGCTGATTGCCGGCGGACTGATCGCTCTCTGGAGATAGTAATGGTCACCCTGCAACTTTTAGGACGGCCAAGTGCCGTTCTTTTAATTTTAAATTAGATAGTTCCGCTAGAGTGAGAGAATCAGTTTTTTATCGTATCTTATAGGTATTGAACTACCGAAAAAGAAAAGGAGCCGTCTATGGCAGAACAACAAACGATCGAATTACGATGCAGCAAGAATCCGGATGGAAAATATAACGCCAGAACGTTCGTGAATGGAAAAGAGTTGAAAGGGAAAGAATTTAACGTTAACCGCGGCGATCAGTTCTCATTGGTACTGGTATATCATCAGATAAAGAAACAGTACGCCTCAGCAGCTGTTCATATCAAAGGATTGGATAAGAACGCGGAACAGAACATCCTTCATTCCGAACTGTAGGCGGTGATACTGCGGTCATCGACCGCAGTAGAAATAAGAGTTAAGAGTTTCCGGGAGGGTTGTAATTACCGACAAGATCAGACTCGATCTTTTGACGTTTCTTCTTATCTTCTTCAGGAAAAATACAGATACAATTCGCTTCAAAACGGCTCAGTATCGGATCGCGTGGATGATCGAATTGTTTTGCAAGATTGTCGGTTTCGCCGACATACAGTTTTTGGTGGATCACTTTGTTCATTTCGTCGGTGGTACGGTTCGTAATAAAATAGACCGCGCCGATCTGTTTGAACAATGTTGTGATAGGTTGGATCAGAAAACTGTATTTCTTTCCCGATTCCCCTATTAAAGAAATTTGTGACATTGTGCTTTCCTTGTTCTAAAAATACTATCCTATAGTATCATCATAATCCCGTCGAAATCCAACGGTCTTCGCATTATATTCTCTTAATGATAAGGAAACAAAGGAAACACCCGAATCGGGCAGACTTCGGGTGTTGAGGATGAGTTGCTGGAGTTGGAAGAAGATACAGTCAATTCTCGTTTATGCTCAATAAATGTTCCCGCATGACATTTGAAACAGAATAAAAGAATTTTTCATTTTCATTTTTGTCAAGAGTGCTAATTGTTGAGAACCATTCAGGATTGTCACAGATCGACATTGCAAGATATGCTTTATATCGAATAACACCGTTTGGATGATTCTTCCAGATCGTATTCATTACAGTTACCAGTTTCGAGACATTGGCAGATGGATATTGCATTTTCATCTGCGCGGATATCTGCAATGCAGATTCGATGACGCCCGGATTCGTTGATTGCAGAGCTGAGAGTAAATTTGCAGCCGCAAAAGCAATTTTTTTGTTTTCAGTGTCGAATTTTTTTGCACCTTCTTGTGCGAATATGAATTGCAGTGCTATCACTGCTGCTACGGTGATCATTGCTATACGTGTTCTCATTGTATCCTCCGTTGGTTCGATTCGTTGATGGGTTCGTTATTGATATGGTATCTCTTACGGCAGGAAATTCAAGAGAGTTGTGTCGGTTGCGTCAGAAATTGTAAAAAGATGTCATGAGAAGACAGCAGATGGATGAATATTATCCTACAAAAAGAAGGAGGGGAAAGGGATGTTGCGGGAAATATTCTTGAAATGGTAAGAAGTATACAGAAAAAAGAAGCCGTCTCAAAGACGGCTTCTTTTGGAAAACGAATTTGAAACTACAATGAATCAGTTTTTGCAACAACGGTTTTAACTTCGTTGTGAATAGGTTCCACATTACGCAGGTACCGATAGATCGCTTTCAATTCAAGGTCGGACAAGTTTTTGAATGAGCCCCACGGCATAGGTGTACCTGCGATCTGAACCCCTTGTCTGAACCGATGTATGAACACCTCTTCGGTCCATGAGAATATCTTACCAGTTTCAGGATCGGGAGAGATGTTCGGAGTTATGAAGGTCAATTCCGGTTTTTCATCGGACTGCATCGCAAAACCCCCGGCAAATGGTTCACCGACAAATGCACCGGTCATTAAGTTACGGTCCGTATGGCAGCCGACACAATTCGCGACCGAATGCACAAGATATTTTCCGTATGCCGATGTTGAATCGATCGTTGTTTCTTTTGGCGGTTCTTTCTCCGGTCCGACCGGTTTGATCAGGAATGCCATTACCGCTTTGCCGAGGAAATTCATTTCGCGGTTCACAACGTGATTCTTTACAGGAGGAATAGTTCTTAAATAAGAGATGACCGCTGTCAGATCTTCATCGCTCATATTGTGAAACGGCATAAAATCGAACACTGCTTTTCCGTCCGGGAAGACTCCGTACCGGAGTACCCGTGCTATCTCACCATCACTCAATTTTCCGATACCGGTTTCATTATCCGACGTGAGATTTGGAGTTCGAATAATCCCTAACGGTAAAATAAATTCTCCGCCCCCTTTCAGTTCCACTAACTCACCGTTCAATGTCCGCTGCATATCTTCCTTCGATCCATGACAGTAATTGCAATGTGCGGGACCGTACACCAGATGTTTTCCCCGAGCGATAACAGCACTGTCACTGCTTGCTGTAACTTTCGGATATTCTGCTTCGAACGTTTTGTTACTCAGCGCAAAGACCAATCCAATAAACAGCACGATCACTGCTCCCAGCACAATTCCTAACCACTTCAGAATCGATTTGAGTGACTTCATAACTCATCCTTCCTTGTTAGTGAGTGAAATGTCCGGACAATATAAAATCCGGAAAGGAGACTTTCAACCGCTGAAAAATGAGTATCTAACAAAGAGGAAATGTGCACTTTAAAATCACAGAAGAACTGATCTTTGATTCATAGATGAGATAGCTTCCAAAAAATCGACAACCTCCGGTTATTGATAATACGTATTCTGAGCATCATACCAATAAAGCACTGCTTCGTTAGTTGTGTACTCCGAAAGATCCTTCATTTTTGTAAACCATGTTTTTTCTGTGACGGATTCATTGTGACGAAGTGTCCCAAGATACAATCCTGTTTGGTCAACGATATGATTTCCGTTCTTCAATTTTATGGAATATCCAATATGGAATGCCGTTGGTCCATCCCCGTCGTTTCGTACTGTTACCGAAACATAAACATTACGAAATGTAGAATCGAAATACAGTGTTGGACCATCTACAATTGTGACATGCGGAGAATTAAAGGTCAATGATGCGGGTGAATCTTCGTGACAGCCTGAGAAAAATATTATGAGGACAAAGATCAGAAGTGCTTGAACGAATAGAAATTGACGGGATACAGGTTTCATGGCAGAATGCTCCTTTCAAGTGGCAGAGGATTTTTGGTAACAAACATTCTATACCAAAGAATTCTGTTGATGTTCTCCTGTATTATACAATGTGTAGAGTTTAGTTTTCATTACGGAAAGTCATTGAAAAAAGATGCAGTGAAATAAAAAAGCCGTCGCGAGGACGGCTTTACGGTGAATAACCGATAGAATAATCACCCTTCTTTTTTTGCTACAATGTTCTTTATTTCATTATGGACCGGTTCGACGGTTTGTAAGTACCGATAGATCGCTTTCAATTCCAGATCGCTCATATTCTTGAACGCACCCCATGGCATATGGCTGCCGGGTACCTGCGGTCCTTGTCTGAATCGGTGAATGAAAATATCTTCCGTCCACGTAACCATTCTTCCGGTCTCAGGATCGGGAGTGATATTTGGAGTGGTAATGATGATGCTCGGATCTTCTTCAGAATCCATCGCAAGTCCACCGGCAAATGGCTGTCCGATCGCTTCGCCGGTCATCATATTGCGATTGGTGTGGCAGCCGACGCAATTGGCAATGGAGTTGGCAATGTATTTTCCATATGCAGAAGTTGAATCGACTTTTACATCTTTTGGCGGCTCGCCGACCGGTCCCACCGGTTTTATGAGAAATGCCATCACAGCTTTTCCGAGAAAATTCATTTCGCGGCTCACCACCTGATGCTTTACCGGCGGCAACGTCCGCAGATACGAGATCACTGCTGTCAGATCTTCATCACTCATGTTATGGAACGGCATGAAATCGAATACAGCTTTTCCATCTGGATAGACGCCGTACCGAAGGATTCGGGCAATCTCTCCGTCAGAAATATTTCCGATCCCTGTTTCTTTATCCGAAGTAAGATTCGGAGTCCGGATCGTTCCGATCGGAAGGACAAACTCGTTTCCCCCTTTAAGTTCTGCAAGTTCTCCCTTTAATGATTTTGGGAAATCCGTTTTTGATACATGACAATAATTGCAATGTGCTGCTCCGTATACAATATGACGTCCGCGTGCAATAACGGTACTGTCACTGCTTGCAGTAATCTTTGGATATGGAGCGGAGTACGATTTGAATTGAAGCGCGTACACTGTTGCAACAAATGCAACAAGTATGCCGCCAAGAACAATTCCTCCCCATTTCAGAATTTGTTTCATCTGTTTCATGGTACAATAAACCTTTGATTGTGATGAGATAGTGATTGACCTTTTAGATTTAAGAGTAAAAGGTCCGGTAAAACGATTAATGCTTACGCAATCATTTTTAAAAAGTTCTATTTTTTTTATTTCTTTTTCTTAATAATGTCCGGTGCCAATGGAAGGTTCCGAATAAGACACACCCTGTTCCGTATTAACCGGAACAGAGTGTTATAGAGTTGAGGAAGAATGGGAAGATTAACCGTTTACTTAGAGCTCAGCAATTGTTCTTTCATCCGATCCGATGCAACATAGAAGAAGTTATCGTCGAATAAATCAGATAATGAACCGTTATGGGCATACCATTCCGGAGATTCACAGATCGATTTTGCAATGTAAGCTTTATACCGAACACGTCCTTCGGGGTGGGACATCCAGAGGTCATCCATCACTTCCACAATATCCGACACATCCTGCGCAGGATACAGCATCTTTAATTGTGCCGTTACCCGCAGAGACGCTTCGATGACTCCGGTGTTGGATGATTGAATGGAGGCGAGTAAATTCTTCTTGGCAAATGCGATTTTTTTATCTTCGGTATCGAATTTTTTTTCGGTTTCTTGTGTGAAGGAGAATTGCATTGCTATCAATACTAATGCGGTCATCATTGCTATTCGTGTTTTCATTGGTCTCTCCGTTGGTTTGTTTTATTGATGGGTTCGTTGTTTTTATGGCATCGTTTACGGCAGCAAATTCACCGGAGTTGTGTCGGTTGCGTCAGAAATTGTAAAAAGATGTCATGGCCGGCGTGGATGCGGTTCGCTGTGAAAAGACCGACGTGTGCTGAAACAGAGTGTATGAAAGGCAATAAAAAAGCCGTCAATGACGGCTTTGATCTGAAGCAATAACAACAAATTCTTTTACAGATTGTCCACTTTACTTTCAATCGTAGCCTGAATGGTGGATGAGACCGCGCTGAAGAAATTATATCCGGTCTTCGATTCGACATAATCGACACTGACGCGGAATGTTTTCCAATCTGCCGATTTGCTGATGGCGGTATTGGTATTGGTCATATCGACGGCGATCAATCGTGTCGACGTGGTAACGCGTGCAACATCGCCCGTTCCGCTGGTCAGCACCATTGCAACTTTCCATGTGCGGGCGGGAACAGTCACATGTCCGCTGTTGATCGTTCCGATGGAACCGTATCCGCCGGAATAGATATATACTTCTTTTCCCTGCGCAACAAGCGAGCGGCAATAATCTTCAAACTTTGCCCATGGACCCTGGTTGTTGTTCGGTGCCTGCGGGATCATGTTCGTCATTAAGAATGTTGCGGAATTATCGGTGACGGAATATGTTCTGTCCGCGGAAGGACACATATGTCCACGGTCGAATCCGCTGCCGCCGTAACTTGTTCCTGCAACTCGGTACCATCCGGTCGGGAGTGTTGCATCCGCGCGGAAATCATCCTGACGTGCCGCGCTGCCAAGCCACGTATTGTCCAGATGCCATGCGGTCCAGTTCGGTATTCCTTTGTCGCGATGATAGGAGAGAACATACTGAGTCTTTGCCATCAAATAATTGGTGTAGTTGCTGGTGCTGGTTGTTGCCCCGCTCGGATTTCCCATGACCAGATGTTCTGCGGTTCCTCCTTTTGCAAAAGTAAGTCCGTCGGAATGATTGATCGGAATCTGCTGCTCTGCAACGCTTTGTGTCGGACTGTCGTAACAGGAAGTGAGTGAGAGAGAAAGAGAGAGAAGCAACAACAGAAGAGCGGAACGGTGGAATTTATACATACACGCCTCGAGTGAATGTGATTGAGTGTGCCATGCACTCTTCCGGCGAAACCGGAGAACACATGACCGTTGATTGTCTGTTCCGCAGAGCGGAACTCCATCATCACAAGAACTGTTTCATTTCGTGCTGCGTGCAAATATATTTTTATTCCCGTGGGAAAGCAAATGATTTTTGTGTTATCAAAACGGAGGTTATCTGACGATGCTTCTCAACGTCTGACATCTTCTTGCGGTAACATTTCTCCCGCACAAAAAGACCTTCTCCGTATATTTTTGTTCTTAAACAGATTTCACATACATTCTACCATGACCCGCGAACAATTTGAACATATTGCCCAGGAAGCATTCGACTCTCTGCCGGAAAATTTTCGCGACCGGGTGGAGAACGTCCATATCGTTGTAGAAGATTATCCATCCGATGATGCTCTTGAGAAAGTGAAGTCCGACCGTCATTCTTTGCTGGGATTGTATCAGGGAATTCCATTGACTCACCGCGGTCAATGGTACGGCATGAGCGCAACCGTACCGGATAAAATTTCTTTGTATCAAAAGAATATCGAATCGGTCTGCGACGGTG
>CAYPEM010000022.1:1430-4113 GCA_964409765.1 uncultured Chitinophagaceae bacterium | reverse complement strand
GTACCGGATAAAATTTCTTTGTATCAAAAGAATATCGAATCGGTCTGCGACGGTGATGAAGAGATCGAACTGCGGATCCGTGAAGTGCTCTTTCATGAGCTCGGACATTATTTCGGAATGAATGAAGCGCAGGTGCGGAGTGCGATGAGACGGTTCTTGTAAAAGCAATTAACAATTGACAATGAACAATTAACAATTGACAATGAACAATTAACAATGATCAATGAACAGCAAAGCATGTTCGGTGGAACACTGGACATATAGAAAGAAATGTGTCATTGCGAGGAGTGGCGCGTTTCGCTCCACGACGTGGCAATCTGCTTGTGGCGTTGGGTGAAGAATAAAGAGAGATGTCATTCCCGCGAAAGCGGTAATCCAGCAAAACGCATTTTTTATTCTTACTTTTCTTTCCGAGAAAGAAAAGTAACAAAAGAAATCTTTGCGAAATCAAACGCGCGCGATGAACGCCTTGTCACACAATCCGAATCACGCCGTTGGCGTGATTAAGCCCTTCGTTCATCGCTTTTCCAATTCGCTCACCCCTCCATGATTTCGCGGCTCACACGGAAAAACCAAAAGCATTAAACGGATACTTTTGTATCCAAAGCATTTTTTCTCGAGATTATCATTCCCCTCTGAAGCGAAGGATTGTGCGCAAAGGCGAGAGGGGACAAAGGGGTGTGTGCATTTGTGCATAAAAGAAAAAGCCGTCGCGTGGACGGCTTCTCTTTTTTCACTCTTTGTGAACTGCAAAAGAGTTATTTCTTTTTTGCTTCCGGTGATCCGGCGACTTCTTTCATCGGCGATTCTTTATCCATCTTTTCCTTGATCACCATTGCAAGAAGAGTGTTGACCAACGATCCGCCTCCGTCAATGGAACCGCCCCCTCCGGCGATAATTTCCGGAACAAGTTTCTGTCCGCTTGTGGAAAGATGACGCGCAACTTCGATGGCTGCATAATTTCCGGATTCCATCGATTGGATCTTCATCTTGATCACATCCGCTTCGGACATACCGACCGCTTTGATCTTTTCACCTTCAGCAGCTCCGACGGTCTTTAACACCATCGCATCGGCATCGGCGTTGACCGTTTTGGACTTCGCTTCACCTTCCGCTTTTTTCACTGCTGCCTGTGCTTCATATTCGTTGATCTGAACTTTCCGTTCCGCATCAACAACACGCGCCTGAGTATCGGCAAGTGCTTTTGCCTGCTGCAAGTCTTTACGTACACTTTCCGCTTCGCGCTGAGTTTGATACGTCACTTTTTCCTGCTCCGCGATCTTCCTGTCGGTCAATGTTTTCATCAGATCTTCCGGCGGAACAATATCGCCGATGAGCGTATCGACTGCGCCGACGTTGTAATCCTGCAGTGCTTTCGAAATACTCTGCCGTGCATCTTCCTGTCGTTCTTTTCTTTTTTTCAAAAACTCGATGACATCGGAACCTTGCGCAGCATTCCTGAAGTAGTTTCCGATCGTCGGTTCAAGCACCTGCGTAACAAGATTTGCTACACTCCCAAACCGTGCGATCACTTTCGGCGCGTCGGTCCGCGGAATATGGATGATCTGACTGACATCAAGATTGAACTTGAATCCGTCCGACGAACGGACGGTGATGGTCGAAAGTTTTTCGTCGAGCTTATGCGCTTCCGTTTTTCCGGTCGCCCAGTTCAGCACAACGTTCGCCGTCGGCACAATTTCCACTTTGTGTGTGAACGGATTGATCGGATATTTTCCCGGATCGAGAGGATCGACCCAGACACCTTTCTGACCTTTAATGACAAGATTGCCATGCTTGAACGCTTCACCGGTGACATCAATTCCTTTTTCACCGACATACGCGATCACAACGCCGACATTCGCGATCGGAACGGTTGTCATATCCATCGTTTCCACCGTTGCGAAACGGGGATTGATGAAATAGCGTCCAGCGAGCATCACCTGTTCCTGCAATCCTTTGAATCCGCCGCTGTCGATGAACGCTTGTGCATCCTGGAACATGTTATGTCCAGGAACTTCTTTTCCGGCGATCTCATCTTTCACTAGGGATTTTCCCTCTTTAGTGGTGACGACACCGACTTTGTTATCGGCGATCTCGAGAACTTTTTCTTCCACCACGGAAAAAATTGCTGAATTAATTCTGTACGTTCCCGGAGGAATGATCGTGATCTGAGGACCGCGCTCTCCGCCGTTCAACAAGAATGCGCGGGCGTTCTGGAACGAATCGCACTCGACTCGTTTTGCAAGAACGTGTCCGTCGGTCAGCGGAATACCATCCTTTGATTCGACGATACCGATATATCCTTCACGGATGGTTTTGAATTTTTCGAGCATGATGTCGTACTGCCAGGGCCAGAGAAGCATGTGCAGACCGGGGGCGAGCGTATCCGCCTGATATCCCGCTTCACCGTTCAGTGCAATGATCGCACCATCCGGCAGCGTGCGGTATCGTCCGACAATGACGAATCGTTTGTTCACAATGCCGATGGAATCGTTCGGGATGATGATGATACCGAAGACCCGCAGCACAAGTTTATAGGAAACGATCAAACCGGCAAGCAGAATAAGCCACCAGTAAGACATAAGTAAATCCATGATGTCCATTGTATTCTCCACGATAGGTTGAATTCGGAAAGAGGAATTTCTTTCCGTAGAACTATAACAAAGATATTGAGGATTGTTCT
>CAYPEM010000022.1:0-1330 GCA_964409765.1 uncultured Chitinophagaceae bacterium | reverse complement strand
GACTTGCCGTACCTGCCTGCCGGCAGGCAGGCAAGAAAAAGCCGTCGCGAGGACGGCTTTGTATAGAGACCTTCACCACAATTATTGCGCGATCAATCCGTCAAGAGAATACCGACCTGCACCTTCGATCAGAAGTGCGGCGGCGAGACCGATCATCAATAAATGATATTCGTATCCTTCCCCAGATTGTGCGCCGCTCCAATTCATGAAAAATCCGTTCGGAATGTGGGATGTAAGAATGATCCCGATCATCAATCCGATGAAGCCGAGCGCAATGATGCGCGTTCCCAATCCGGCGATCAAGAGCAGCGAACCGACAAATTCAAGCAGGATGACCGATAGACCGACAATGTACGGCAGTTTTGCGGTGCCGGTAAAGAATCCCATCGTGCCGGTGAAACCGTACCCGCCGAACCATCCGAGCAATTTTTGTGCACCGTGCGGAAAGATAATCAATCCGGCGGTCAGCCGTAATACAAGTCCGACGATATCGCTGTTGGCAGAAAAAAGTGATTGTAACATAAAACCTCCTGGTATGTGTTGTTGTAATTGTTGATTTAAAAACCTGTACAAACATACTCAGAAGGAGCATGCAAGCGTGATGAAGTAGATTAAGAAATTCTCTTGATGTAGGTCAATGGGGTGAACGGAGAGATGTATTGTTTTTTGTCATTCCCGCACATCGTCGACTGGAATTTATTCGATGGTTGCCCGATAGGATCGTTTCCCGAAGAGATTCCTTTGGAACGGGTATGACGAAGAAATCTTTTGTTCTGTGTGTTAGCCGTATTTATTTTTTCTTTGATATCTGTTTTCTCATGCGGCTGAGAAACTCCGGAGTAACGCCGAGATACGACGCGATATGCCGTAAGGGAATGCGCTGTTCGAAGCCGGGATATTTTGTGCGAAGTTCGGCGTAGCGATCTTCTGCCGTTGACGTAAGGTGGGAAAGGACCCGGTGCTGGTGCGCAATGAATGCATTCGTCAGCAGGATGCGGAAGAAGCGTTCGAACTTCGGGACCCGTTCCAGCAGCAGTTCGAAATCGTTCTTTTCAAGCTGCAGTACATCGGAATCTTCCATCGCATCGATCGTTAGTTTTGCAGGAAGTCCTGTTGAAAAACTTGCCATATCGCCGATCCACCATCCTTCGAGCGCGAACTGCACGATCCGTTCATTCCCTTCATCGTCGATATAATAGGCGCGGAGAAGCCCTGCAGTAACAAAGTTCTCACGGTGGGAGACATCTCCTGACTGCAGAAGATACTGACGTTTGCGGAATTTTTTCGGTTGAAGCAGCGAGCAAAAATATTTCTTCTCCTCCGCGGTGAG
>CAYPEM010000021.1:27428-75762 GCA_964409765.1 uncultured Chitinophagaceae bacterium | reverse complement strand
AATTGTTTCACTAACAAATCACGGGCATGGAAGCCCAAATTAATACAATTAATCAACTCATCTATACAGGGAGGTATTTATGGCATTCTCAACAGGCGGTAGAATCAATACAAACATTAATGCACAGCAAGCATACAGTGCATTAAACACAATCAGCCGTGAACATGGTGTTCATCAGCTTCGGTTGGCAACCGGAAAACGTGTTAATAACGCATCCGACGATCCGTCAGGATATGTGATCTCCAAAAAAATGGAAGGTCGCATGCGTGCAATGAGTTCCGCAGTCGATAACGTTGGAGACGCACAAAGCGTATACGGCGTAGCAGAAGGCGGATATCAAACGATCGCAGATATCCTTGTCACGATTAAAGAAAAACAAGCACGTGCAGCAAACGGTGCATTGGGTGCAAACGAACTTGATGCTATTGCATCAGAAATCAATTCGTTGGCAAGTGAAATTGATGATATCAACGACCAGACAAAGTTCAATGGTGTTGGTCTATTCAAAAAACTTGCTGCTGATACAGCGTATTCAAAATCATTCCAAGTAGGTGAATCATCTGCTGAAAATTTAACAGTGGATTTCACTCCAACATCTGGAGCCCTTTCATTACTTGGACTGGCAGCTGGCTCTATAACATCAGCTAACATCTCAACCTTGACAGCCGATGCAGGTTTGACCACAGTCAATACCGAAATCGGAAAGATAGGAGCTGCTGTAAACAGATTGTCCATAAAAGAAACCAATCTGACCACAGCGATCACGAACACCGAAGCTGCAAAGAGTAGAATTATGGATGCGGACGTTGCCAAGGAACAGATCCAGGTATCGAAGCTCCAGATTTTACAACAAACATCAACGGCTCAACTTGCGCAGGCTAATTCAGCTCCGCAAAACTTCTTATCGCTTTTCAAATAGGAGGATTAGAAAACAGAGGGCTTCAGAAAAGAAGCCCTCTTGTTTTTTTAATCAATTGTATAATATTAGCCACACAATTTATTCAAATAAATTTGTGTTGGTTTTTCTCTTCAAAATCTACCGAATTCGAGCAATTTTGGTCAATCTCCTGTGGCATAACCTTTGCAGAACTATGTTCTGTAAATAAGGAGAAGAGATTATGGCGAAAGATGCCACTGTTGCACCAACTGCTACTGCGCCTGCAGAAGCCCCAAAATCAGAATCGTTTAATATTAAAAAGATAGTGATGATCGGCGTACCAATTATTTTGGTCCAAGTCGCTCTATTATATTTTCTTTTTGTAAAATTTATTGCCCCCGGAATGTCGACACAATCTCACGCAAAAGAAGAAGTGTCGGAAGAATCTGCTGTTCCTGAACAATCGCAAGTGTTGGTGATCAAAGACATCATTGTAAATCCTGCAGGAACGAACGGAACTAGATTTCTATTGACTACCGTCGGACTTGAAATTCCAACAGCCGAACTGAAGGTAGAATTAGAAGCGAAAGAAGTCCAAACTAGGGATATCCTGAATACCATCCTCACCAGCAAAGGTTTAGATGAATTGACTGCTCCTCAATTCAAAGAACAATTGCGAAAAGAGATCTTAGAAAAATTGAATTCAACTCTTACCAAAGGTAAGATCAAGAATATTTATTTCAGCAAGTTTATCATTCAATAAGATCATGGCAGAAATACTTTCACAACAGGAAATCGATAATCTTCTCGCAGGGATCAACAGCGGTTCGGTGGATGTTTCCGTACAAGAACAGCCTCGAACAGAGTCACGATCAAATAAAGATGTGCTTGCGTTTGATTTTCGGCTTCCGAATCGGTTATCAAAGAATCAGCTTCGCACTCTTCAAGCTATTCATGAAAGTTTTGCAGAAACATTCAGTTCATTTCTCATTTCAAAACTTCAAACAACTGTAAATATTACGGTCGCTTCGATTGATCAAATATTCTATTCGGAATATGTCCTCTCAATTGGAAGTCCAAGTTGTTTGTATGTATTTAAAATCATTGAATCCGATACACTGGCGGTAATGGAAATGAATCCTCAATTGGTTCTGTCAATGATTTCCAGATTACTTGGTGGATCAATTGGTGAGGAGAAACGAACACGATTATTGACAAAAATTGAACAGACGATCATCAAAGGTATCGTGACAAGGAATATTGCCGACCTGCAAAAAGCATGGAAGACGATTGCGCCATTGACATTCCAGATCGATCGTTTTGAAACCGAAGGTGAGTTTGTTCAGGTAGCTCCTGCAAACGAAATTGTTCTGCTTGTTTCATTCGAGGTAACACTTGGAGAACAAAAATTCATGATGAGCATCTGCTTCCCGACGTTTGCACTTGAAGATGAGCTTGCAAAACTCAATTCACAATCTGTCTCGACAAGTTTGCAGGTATCCAAATCAAAGCGTGAATGGTCCAATACATTGATGAAAAAGATCACGCAGACTTCTATCCCTGTTTCTGTTGTTCTGGGTCAGGCAAAACTTACGGTACAAGAATTCATTCAATTAGAAGTTGGGGACGTAATACGCACAAATATTCAGACCAATGGAAGTGTACAGATAGAAATTGGGGGAAGTACACGATTTTACGGCAAACCGGGAGTTTCAAACGGACATCTTGCCATTCAAATTGAAAGCGATAATAAATTGCAACATTAAATGATATTCACAAAAAGGTATTAGTATGGAAGCTCAAGAAATGATAGAACAACCTGCAGCAGGAGAAAAAAAAGAGATCAAAATAGACATGCTCATGGATCTCAATCTTCAAGTATCTATAGAACTCGGCCGGACCAAGATGTTGATCAAAGATATCCTGGAATTGAATCGCGGCGCAGTCATTGAATTAGAAAAACTAGCCAGCGAACCGGTGGACATTTTAGTCAACGGAAAAAAAGTTGCTGAAGGCGAAGTGGTCGTCATTGAAAAACATTTTGGCATCAGAATCACCAATTTGATCGATCATATGGAACGCCTAAAGAACATTGGAGCGTAACATGGAATCAGTGATCATCCAGATGGTTCTTTCATTAAGCGCAGTTCTGATCATTATGTTTGTCATCAGCACGGTCGTTAAAAAATATATTGGAATTCCATCAGGGAAAAAACAAAATGTTGTTCAGATTGAAATTCTCGGACAGAAATTTATTCAGCAAAAGCGTTCAATTCTAGTTGTAAAAATCGCAAAAAAAGTATTTGTCATGTCGTCGCACGAACAAGGGATGAATTTGTTGGGGGAACTTGATCATGATGATATTCAAGAATTGACTGAGGAAACTGTACCGCTCTCATCATTGAAACAGTCAATTATGGACAGCACAAAAAGCTTTGTGACCCATTTCCCAAAATTAAACGATATGCTGCACGGCTCCAATGAAGGATTTATCATAAAAAAACAGACACGCATTTCTCGAAAAAAGGATTGAGAAGAGCATTTATCTAAACGCAAGGATGCGGGATATTCTATGTTTACATGAAAAAAAAAATAATACTACTCATTCTTCTATCATTTGTATTCTGCTCATTTGTTGCAGCGCAATCGTCAACCCCACTCGCTCTTCCCAAAATAAGTATTGAAGTAGGAAAAGCAACAAAACCTGATGATGTTTCTATGACGCTTCAGATTTTGTTCTTGATGACAATTCTTTCACTTGCTCCAGCATTGCTCATTCTGACAACTGCATTTACACGGATTATTGTAGTTCTTCATTTTTTGAAACAAGCAATGGGAACTCCCCAAATGCCGCCGCCGCAGATTTTGCTCGGATTGGCAATGTTTCTCACCTTTTTTGTGATGGCTCCGGTTTGGAATAAAGTGAATGACGACGCATTGCAGCCGTATATGAAGAATAAAATCACTGTATCCGCTGCATATGATAAGGCGATCGTTCCTATAAAAGAATTCATGTTCAAACAAACTCGTGAAGAAGATCTTGCATTGTTTGTTAAACTCAGCAAGATGGATAAACCAAACAACCGTAATGATATTCCTATTCATGTTCTCATTCCGTCATTTGCCATAAGCGAATTACGAATGGGATTTCAAATGGGTTTTGTCCTGTTTGTTCCATTCTTGATCATTGATATGGTTGTTGCAAGCATTCTTATGGCAATGGGTATGATGATGCTCCCGCCTGCCATGGTTTCACTGCCATTCAAAATCCTCCTTTTTATTCTGGTTGATGGCTGGCATTTAGTGATTGGTTCAATTGTCTCAAGTTTTCATTGAGAGGAAAATTATGACTGAAGAATTTGTTGTTAACCTGATCCGAGAAACAATGTATACAATGCTGCTTATTTCTTCACCGGTATTATTGGTGTCGTTGATCGTCGGTTTGATCATCTCAATATTACAAGCAGCAACTTCAATTCAAGAGGTGACGTTGACTTTCGTTCCGAAAGTGATTGTGATCGCGATAGTTCTTGTCTTGACACTTCCCTGGATGATGGATGTACTAGTATCATTTACCATCAATCTTTTTCAACAACTTCCGGCAATGAGGTAGCAGTTGGAGATCTATGTTGCGCAATTTATTCTTTTTATGCTGTTGTTTCTTCGGATCTCGGCCATGCTGTTGACTGCTCCAATGTTTGGGCATCAAGTAATTCCGCTGCAGATAAAAGTTGTGCTGTCAATGTTCTTGTCGTATGTCCTGTTTGCATTTAACATCTCTCAAGGAGTTGTTGTCGACCTAAATCTTGTTTCGTTATTCGTGCTTGCATTAAAGGAATTGATCGCCGGTGCTTCAATTGGATTTACGATTGGAATTATCTTTGGCGGCGTTCGTTACGCGGGAGAATTGATCAGTTATGATATGGGATTCTCCATGGCAACAATGTACGATCCGGAAAATAATACTTCATTTCCTGTCCTTGGCGAACTTCTATACTGGTATCTGTTGATGATCTTTATACTGATGAACGGTCATCATTTTATCATTGAAGCATTGGTCAGCAGCTATACGATCATTCCGATTGGAACATGGAACATATCAGAAGGGGCAGTTCAAAAATTGATCTCATTGACGGGTCAGATGTTTGTTATCGCAGTGAAGATCGCTTCACCTGTTCTGGTGTCTCTTTTCATTGCCAATGTTTCGATTGGGATTCTGAACAAGGCGATGCCGCAGATGAACATCTTTGGTATCATTTTTTCCCTGAAGATCGGTCTCGGTGCGATCGTAATGATTGCGACAATCCCTGTGATAGCATTCGTATTTAAGAAAACCCTCAGTGTATTTGAATCATCGATCGTTGAATTTATGAGATTACTGTAATGGCCGATAATAAACCGGATAATGATGAACGGACTGAACCTGCCTCGGATAAAAAGAGGCAGGATTCGCGAGAAAGAGGTTCAGTCGCAAAGAGCATGGATTTGAATTCAGCAGTGATGCTGTTGTTCGGATTCATGGCGCTTTATATGTTCGGTGCGAAAATGATCTCGCAAATGAGCTCTATGTTCAAACAAGTGTTAGGTCATCTTTCAGCCATTGAAGTAACGATCACATCAATTACGGAGTTGATTTACTTGCTCTTCTCGTTTTTAGCGGTAACACTCCTTCCAATTTTAGGAACAATGATGTTCATCGGAGTTGCTACAAATTTCTTTCAGGTTGGTTTCATGTTCTCGCCAAAGGCGTTTGCGCCAAAGTGGGAGAAACTCAATCCTCTTACCGGATTAAAACGGGTGATGTTTTCCATGCATTCGGCGGTTGAGTTAGGGAAAGGAATGTTGAAGACCGCAATCGTTGGTCTCATGACATACTTCATAGTTGATGATGTGATCATTGATTCAATTTCATTGGTTGACTCTGATGTGATGAGCATAGCGCAGTTTATGGTCTCTGCAATGTCCGAAATAGTTATCAAGGTCGGATTTATCTTTTTTGCTATTGCAGGTTTTGATTATATGTATCAAAGGTTTGAATTCGAGAAGAATCTTCGGATGACTAAGCAAGAGGTCAAAGAGGAACATAAGATGAACGAAGGCGATCCGCAGATAAAAGGACGTATTAAAACCATTCAGCGGCAAATTGCATACAAACGTATGATGACCGATGTTCCAAAAGCCGATGTTGTCGTCACCAATCCGACACACTTTGCCGTTGCATTGAAGTACAATACCAAAAAAATGTCAGCTCCGACTGTTGTTGCAAAAGGAGCGGATTTGATCGCGTTGAAGATAAAAGAAATTGCAAAACTTCATGGAGTGCCAATTGTTGAAGACAAACCTTTGGCGCAGGCATTATTCAAATCGGTGAGCATCGGCGAACAAATTCCGGAAAAACTATTTCAGGCTGTAGCCCAAATTCTCGCTTACATTTATAAACTTAAGCAAGCACGATAATTACAATGAGCACAAATCAAACAGCAACAGCTTCTATCATGAAAAATCCAATGCTGCGTGCATTCGCTAAAAATAGCGATGTCGTAATGTCGGTTGCGGTAATCCTAATTTTAGGATTAATGATCATACCGCTTCCGCCGCTGTTGTTGGATGTATTTTTAGCGGCCAACATTGCTTTTGCAATATTGATTTTAATGGTATCAATGTATGTTACCAATCCTTTGGAGATATCTGTATTTCCGGCATTACTGTTAGTCCTCACAATATTTAGACTATCACTGAATGTTGCTTCTACACGGTTGATCCTTGGGGAGGGATATGCAGGAGAGGTGATCACCTCGTTTGGATCATTTGTGGTCTCGGGAAATTATGTCGTTGGATTCATCATCTTCATTATTCTTGTGTTAATTCAATTTATCGTCATCGTAAAAGGTTCGGGAAGAATTTCTGAAGTTGCTGCTCGTTTTACGTTAGATGCACTGCCCGGAAAACAAATGGCGATCGATGCAGATATGAATGCCGGGTTGATCAGTGAAACCGAAGCGCGCAATCGCAGACTTCAAATATCCCGTGAAGCAGAATTTTATGGAGCGATGGACGGTGCAAGTAAATTTGTGCGAGGTGATGCTGTAGCGGGTCTTATAATCAATATCATCAATATTCTCGGCGGCTTTATTATAGGTATGGCTCAACGAAATATGTCATTCACTGAAGCTCTTAAGAACTATACGCTGCTCACAGTTGGTGATGGTTTGGTCTCTCAGATTCCTGCGTTGATCATTGCAACTGCAGCTGGTATGGTTGTTACCCGAAGTGCTTCCGGAAATAAGCTTGATCAGGAAGTTCAAGGACAGATATTTGGTAATCACAAAGCGATGATGATAGCATCCGGTGCAATGATGTTGTTTGCTGTCATTCCAGGATTACCAACCATTCCATTCCTTATTCTTTCAGGAATAACGGGGGTGATTGGTTTTGTAAATATGAAGAACAAAGAAGAAATAAAGAATAATGTTGTTCATGAAAAACCAAAAGAAGTAAAAAAACAGGAAGAGAACATTGAAGATTACCTTCAGGTTGATGCGCTTGAATTGGAAATTGGCTATGGTTTAATCTCGCTTGTTGATGAAGCTCAGGGTGGCGATCTCTTTAATCGTATTACGAATTTGAGAAAACAACTTGCGATCGAACTCGGCATCATTATTCCCCCGATCCGAGTCCGTGATAATCTTCAACTCGATCCAAATCAGTATGTGTTCAAGATCCGAGGCAATGTTGTTATCAGCGATCGCTTGATGGTCGACCGATATTTAGCAATGAGTCCCGGAAATATTGAAAAAGAAGTGGAAGGAATTCTCGTTAAAGAACCTGCATTCGGTATGCCGGCAGTGTGGATCACAGAACAGCATCGTACTGAGGCAGAAGTGCTTGGATATACCGTTGTTGAACCGGCATCCGTACTTTCAACCCATATGCAGGAAGTGTTACGAACGAATGCAGATAAGATCCTTTCACGGCAGGACACCAAAAAATTAGTTGAGAATCTTAAAAAAGAATATCCCGCTGTTGTTGAAGATCTTAGTCCGGAAAATCTTCCGATTGGATCCATTCAAAAGGTCCTTCAGAATCTTCTGAAAGAGGGAATTCCAATCCGTGATCTTGTGACGATCCTCGAAGCATTGATCGATTATGCGCGTGTAACAAAAAATGTTGATGTACTGACCGAGTATGTTCGTCATTCACTCTCCGAAACGATCGCACGATTGTTTTCTGCATCAGGTGGAATTATTCATGCGATTGCAATGGATCCGCGTCTCGAACAGATTATGACGAATGCACTTCAGAATAACCGTGAAAGCAGCGCGAGTTTGGGGATTTCACCGACATTGATCAATGATATTCAACAATCATTACAGCGATGTCTTGATACAGCAATCGCACTAGGTCATCATCCCATAGTATTGTGCGCAGCAACAGTTCGACCATATTTTTATCGTTTGATACATACCGCATTTCCGACTATTACCGTCCTTTCATTTACGGAATTGCCGCCGGAAACAGATATTGAATTCATAGCCAAATTGGAGGTTCCAGATGCAAATTAAAAAATTCGTCGCCGCAAACATCAAAGAAGCAACCGAGCAGATGAGAAATGAGCTTGGGAATAATGCCATTATTCTGCACACACGAAAAGTACCGAAGAACAGTATGTTAAAATCATTTGGAGGTGAGAGCGTTGAAATAACTGCGGCAATTGACGATCAACCGCTTCAGACAGCAGAGAATCGGCTTCCGCAAACATATTCAAAAAGGACTGTTCAGCAGAATTTTAGACCGGCAAAAGATGAAACGGAAGAATCTTCGACAGAAAATATTTTGGAAGGGTTAAAAAATATGTCGGGAGAATTTGAACAGCGCCTCTCTGAGGCAAAGAATCAAAAAGGTATTTCTTCCCGAACGAAAGAAGTATCGGATATTGTTCAGTTGAAATCAGATATGGAAGATGTGAAGATGATGCTGCAATCACTCACTCATCAATTACAATTTAAACATTTTGGTGAGATGCCCGAAGCTGTGAAAGAAGTCTATCTTTCACTGTTGCAACAGGATATTGACGAAAAGATCGTCATGGAAATTACGACGAAGATCGTCAAGAAATACAATGCTGAAAAATCATTAAGCCGTATCAACATTGCACACCTTGTGATGAAAGCTATCGCCGATGGAATTGTTACTCAATCAACTCAAAAAAGTGTTTCCAAGAAGACGAAAGTTGTAGTGCTGGTCGGACCGACCGGTGTAGGGAAAACGACAACCATTGCAAAACTCGCTGCAACAGAAAAACTTGTTCACGGAAAGAATGTAGCTCTTATTTCATGCGACACATATAGAATTGGAGCGATTGAACAATTAAAAACATTCGCCGTGATTGCAGATATCCCAATGAATGTGGTCTATCGCGCTACCGATTTGACGGCAGCGATCAAAAAATTTCAAAAATATGATGTGATATTCATTGATACGGTTGGAAGAAGCCAGAGAGCTAAAAAAGATCTGCTCGATCTGAAAAAGATCGTGCAATCTTCTCATGCAGATGAAGTGCATCTTGTTGTCAGTGCCCAGACAAATACAGCCACATTAAATGACATTGTTGACCGATATGAAGTGCTTTCTCCGACTCATTTATTATTCTCAAAATTAGATGAGGCGGCTATTTTTGGACCATTGTACAATATTGCGCACAAGACAAAGCTTCCTATCTCTTTTTTCACTACAGGACAAGCAGTTCCCGATGATATTAGCGTTGCAGATGGCACAAAGTTTGCCGCTATGTTATTCGAAGGATCTATAGCACATGCGTGAAGTAAATCAAAATATCGACCAGGCAACACATTTGAGAAATTTAGCTCTCAACCGTAAATCGTTTACTTCGGTTTCTCTGCCGCATGTGTGGACAATAACAAGCGGAAAAGGCGGGGTTGGTAAAAGTGTTATTGCATTAAACCTTGCAATGTTGATGGCTGAACATGGAAAAAAAGTGTTACTAGTCGATGCTGATGAAAATCTTGGAAAGCTAGATATGTTATGCAGTGTTTCTCCGGTCTATCGAACATCTGATATACTCTTAGGGAAAGCGGATGTTCAGGGATCGGTGGTGTCAATTGGAAAGAACGTCTACTTGCTTGCAGGAAGTTCAGGATTAGTGCTTAATGCTGAAATTTCGGCAACTGATCGGCAATATTTGATTGAACAAATAGTACACATCCATGATGGTATTACGGATATCGTTTTTGATACAGGCGCTGGAATTAATGCTGCAGTATTACAATATGCATCTGCGGCAAACGATACGATTATTATCTCGCATCATGAACCAACTGCGGTGATGGATGCATATGCAACAATAAAGTTGATCGCACATCATTCTATATCAACTGCACCATTGTTCAGGCTGATCATGAACAATAGTAATTCACCAACAGAAAGTGACGAATCCGCAGAAAAACTTCAGATCGCTGTCAGGCATTTTCTTCAAATGAACATTGATTATCTCGGTAGTATTCCTGCAGATGAACGTGTCTCACGATCGATCCGGGAACAAACACCATTAACGACTCTTTTTCCATACTCAGCATTTGGTCTTTCACTTGGTTCGATCTGTAACAGATTATTACAAATACAAACCACTCAACATCATCAATTAAAAGAAATGGTACTCGCATGAATAAAATAATATTCCAGGTAGGATTATTAGCATTCTGTATCTCTGCTGTTGTCTATGCAATTCAAGATATGTCCTTTCTTGATGTGCTTGCCCGTGCATTCATCGTCTTTATGGTAACCATTGGGGTCTTGATCGGAATAGTCTTCATAACTTCTACATTCACAACAAAAGATAAAGTTCTCGATGACACAAACACAAACCCTAAACCATCACTTTAGTTGATGCATTGACATTATGACCACAACAATAAAAACATTGCCAACCACAGTTTACGGAACAAATCTTTCGGCAGCTGCATTGCGCGAACTGGTAAAAACATATTCCGGATTAGTTCGTTCTGTTGCGTTTTCAATTTCAAAGCGCAATACACAATCCTCAATTTTATCGGTTGATGATTTGTTCCAATATGGAATATTCGGACTTATCGATGCAATAGAACGATACGATGCACATAAAGGTGCGAAATTTGAAACATTTGCGACTTACCGGATAAAAGGAGCGATTCTCGACGGACTTCGTTCTGCGGATGAACATTCCCGTACATATCGGAAGAAGCAGCGTGAGATGAATGCCGGTCGTGATGAATATGAATATCAATCGATGATGAAACTGAAATTCAATGTAGAAGAATACCAATCATTCCTGCACGAAACCGAAGGAGTTGCTATGAGTACCATCAACAGTGATACCGATACGAATGTTCTTGAATCGATTCCGGATGATGAAAAGAACAACCCGTTTGAAATATTGAATGCAGAACAAACACGAATGCAATTGGTTAAATCGCTTGAGCATTTACCCGAACGCGAACGGTTGATTGTCACTTTGTATTACTATGAAGGATTAACATTCCGCGAGATCGGGAAAATTCTGCGGTTATCGGAAACTCGTGTATTTCAAATTCATTCAGATGCCATCGTGTTATTGCGGTCTGAATTGGTCGGTGTGGAAAGTGGACTTTAATATTTTAAAGAATGTGAAATAATGCTGACTCCTGAACAAATAAAAGACCGCGTAAAAACAATCATACAATTGCCTGCCTTGCCGGCTCTGGCCCTTGAAGTGGTTGAAATGGTTGATAATCCTAAGACGAGTGCACAACAACTAGGACGACTCATTTCAGCTGATTCTGCGTTGACTGGTAAAGTATTGAAGATTGCAAATTCGCCGTTTTATGGATTTCCCAAAAAAATCTCGACAGTTGATTTTGCAATCATTGTCCTTGGTTTTGATGCTCTCAAAGAGATTGTTATCAGCATTGCTTTGGTCAGTACATTGCAGCGCAAAACTGACACATATTTTAATACACAAATGTTCTGGGATCATTCGATCTCAACGGGTGTTATCGCACGCCGTCTTGCACGAGATATAGGGTATAGAGTGACTGGAGAAGTTTTTGTTGCCGGTTTGCTCCATGATATGGGCATTTCAGTTCTCAACAAATATTTTGCATCGGATTTCCACCGTATTGTAGATATCGTTCGCGAATCTGAATTATCGTTCTGCGAAGCGGAAGAGAGTGTGCTGGGTTTAACTCACGCAGAAATCGGCGGTTGGCTCGGTGAACGATGGAATCTTCCTGATCATTTGGTGGAATCAATTGCATGCCATCATCAACCATCAAAAGCAACGATCAACCCTCAGCTGGTCTCTATTATCCATTGCGCAGATGTGTTTGCGAATCAGATCAATTCAGTCAATCTAGATTATGACAAGAATATCACGTTCGATGAAGCGGCATTGGATCTGTTGAATTTACACGATGAAAATTTACTTCAAGAATATAGGAATCAATACGCTAGTTCGATTCAGAACGATTTAAAAGAAGCATCAATACTCTCACATTTAGTAACTGTATAAAATGACCGATAACGAGAAGCAAAAAAATACTGTGACGACAAAACGAGAAAAGATCTTAGAAGAATCTGCTCCGCAATTTGAAAAATTCAGCGAAAGCCGGGAATCGTACATTCAGGCGTTGGAAAAAACGATTGACGTGTTGATGGGTGAAAATCAAAAATTAGCAGTGAATCATAACGACATTCGGTCATCAATCGATGAACTGGTGGCAATGCAGCGTCTTTCCAATACCGTTGGAACAGCACTTGAACCGAACACCATCGTAAAGACACTCATTGAATTGACTGAACAAGTTGTCCACGTTATTGAAGCGAGTATTTTCCTATTTGATGGAAATGCTCGAAAACTGATGCCGTTGACGGCACATGGATCTGAAAAGCTTGAAACTGAAGCTCAACAGCAGCTGGAATCCGGAATTGTGGATTGGCTCTTTACTGAAATGAAGACAATCATCATTCCTGATCTGTCCCATTTGATCGGCAAAGATTCTGTGCGCAACTATGTTTTGGTACCGTTGATGCTGCGCGGTCAGGGGATTGGAATCTATCTAATTCATACCGAAAAGAAACAAGAAGAGTTTACGCATCAGGATATCCAATTACTGACGGTGCTTGCTAATCAAGCTGCTATCGGTGTAGAAAATTGGAGAACACATACTCAGTTAATAAAAGCAAACAACGAATTGAAAATGTTTCAAGCGCAGATGCTGCAAGCAGCGAAACTTGCAGCGGTTGGCGAAATGGCAGCAAGTGTTGTTCACGAGATCAAGAATCCGGTTCAGATCCTTACGATGCAGATGGAAATAGTGATGTTAGGCCGCGGGCAGGGCGATTGGCTGGGAATGCTGAATACTCAGATCCGAAGGCTCTCTGATATTACAAAACGATTAATGAATTTTTCTCGTTCGATGGATGAAGAGTACGGCAGTGAACTTGTAGATATTAATAAAGAAATAAAATTCATTCTGGACATTATCGGACACGATTTTAAGAACAATAATATTGCTGGTGAATTGAATTTGAGTGAATCGTTACCGACGATCGTAGGAAGCGTGAACCACCTTCAACAAGTATTTCTGAATCTCCTTATCAATGCCCGGGATGCTATGCCAAAGGGGGGAAAAGTCGTTATTACAACAGAATTAAAGGATTTCAATATTTATATACATTTTGCTGACACAGGTACCGGTATTTCTCCGGAAAATATGTCCAAAATGTTCACAGCATTCTTTACAACAAAAGAAGTAGGAAAAGGAACCGGACTAGGATTGGCGATCTGTCAAAAGATTGTCAGCAATCACAAGGGTGAGATTAAACTTACCAGTGAGCTCGGGAAAGGTACTACTTTCACAATTATTCTTCCTGTTAAGAGGAGTCTAAAATAAGATGAAGAAAATGTTAATCGGGATTATGGTGTTGATTGGTGCAGTATCGTTCGGCATTTGCGGCAATTTACCGATCGAATATCAGATTCAAAAGAACTACCATCGGATGAAACTGATGTTAAAAGGTGATATACAATGGAACGTTTCTCAATCTGAAAATACATTTGATATCACATTAACGGGTGATAAATCAAGATTCATCATTAAAAATATCGGCTATAATTTTCGTGATGGAATCATCAAAAAATTCGATTACAAATCGACCTCTGAGGGTACAAAGAAGATCGTTGTTGAGCTTCGAAATGGAGTAAAAGATTACCGTGTTTATCAAGACGAAGTGTCAAAGAATCTCTATATCGAATTTTATCCTGGAAAAGCATCCGGAGTTCTTTTGGCAAAAAAAATGTCTGTTGCGAAAACAGTATCATCAGTGAATACTCTGCCACCGACGGCACAACCGAATCACAAAGTAGTAAATATCCCGCAAATCGTTATAGATCAGGTTGAACAACAGCCGAAAAAAGAATCGGTAGAACAGATCACCAATACATCTGATCCAAGAACAACATCGGCGAATTCGTCAATGGCTGCACTGTGGTTGATCTTAGTTTCAGTCTCAATTCTTTTGACGGGCGGTGGATTTACAGCATATGCACTTATTCGCCGAAAAACAGCACAATCGGCTCTTCAACATCAGCGCAATGTGCTATCGGCAAATATGACAGAACTTAAAACACATTCAGAATATACAGATGAACCGATCGCTTCAACATCACTACGCAGAATGATCACTGATGAAGAGAATGAAAATTCATTTCCACGCACAACAGAATTTGCAGAACAATATTTACGTTCACAGGGTGAACTAGATCTTCAACAACGGTTGGAAATTATGTCTTCTAAGTCAACACAAAAGAAGATGGATATTGCGCTTCCATCATCAAAGAAAAAAGATCCGGCCTTACTTGCGCAAAAACTCGGACTTAGTGTTGGAGAATTGGAATTGGTAACAAGGCTTCAAAAGTTTCACAAACAACATTCGGCGGAGGTGTTATGATCAAGGGAATTTATTCATCAGGTTCAGGCATGGGTCCTCGTTTGATGGGACTTGATGTTATTGCGAATAATATTGCTAATGCCGATACGACCGGCTTCAAAAAAAATAATATTTTTGTCCAAATATTAAAAGATGCCGGTGTGGCACAGTCAATAGGAAAAGGAGAACTTGCAGGATTGAATGTAAAGGAATTTACCGATTTTACTGAAGGTTCTGAACGTCCCACAAACAATCCATTGGATCTGGCAATTCTAGGAGATGGTTTTTTTGCACTTGAAACCCCGGAAGGTACGAGATACACGCGTAATGGTAATTTTAAATTAGCGGAAGATGGCGATCTCATTAATTCTAATGGGTATCGAGTGCTGGGAACAGAAGGCCGTATCTCTGTTCCGAATGCTTCGAAGACACAGCAAACAGACGTGATGATTACAACGAACGGTGAGATGTACATAGGAAAAGATCTGGTGGGTAAATTGCGAATTGTTACGTTTGCAGATTTACAGTTGTTGCAAAAAGAAGCAGGGTCGATGTTTAAAACAGATCAGCAACCTCAAGAGGTTCAATCGAATGACGAACGAACAGCGGTTCGTCAAGGATATCTTGAAGAATCTAATGTGGAATCATTGTCAGAAATGATACAATTGGTAGAGTTCACTAGAAATTTTGAGACCGATCAGCGCACAATGCGTTATCAGGATGCCACGTTGGAAAAAGCAATGGAAGTCGGAAGATTATAAGAAAGGTTGAAATATGAATAGAGCATTACGAACAGCAGCAACAGGAATGTTTGCACAACAATTGAATATCGATCTCATTTCCAATAATCTGGCAAATGTGAATACGACCGGATTCAAGAAAAGCCGGCCTGAATTTCAAGATCTGATGTATCAAACAATTAAAACAAGCGGTCTTTCTGAAGAGGGTAGAACAACCGATGTTTCAGAGATCCAAATTGGAAACGGAACGATTCCTGTTGCTACGTTGAAAAATTTTCGACAGGGTGATGTTCAGCCAACAAATAATCCATTGGATATCTCGATCCAGGGAGAAGGTTTCTTTCAGGTTCGCAGAACTGATGGTTCGGTTGCCTATACAAGAGATGGTACATTAAGGGTTTCACCAGACGGCCAATTAGTAAACTCACAAGGATATGTGATAGAACCCGGAATTTCCTTCTCTTCGTCGACATCGGATATTGGGATTGCGCGTGACGGAAGTATTGAAGTGACTGAAGCAGGACAATCGTCTGCAGTAAGAGTTGGTCAAATAGAACTTGCTAAATTTATCAATCCTGCGGGACTACATGCCATTGGAAATAATTTATTCACTGAAACTTCGGCTTCAGGAAAACCGATTGCCGGGTCTCCCGGAAGCGAAGGTTTTGGAGAACTTATGCAGGGTGCACTTGAGTCTTCTAACGTTGATGTAGTTGAAGAGATGATCAGTATGATCGTTGCTCAACGAGCGTATGAGATCAATTCTAAAACTGTAAAAACTGTTGAAGAAATGCTCCAAATGGCAAACAATCTTAAACAAGGGTAGCATCATGTTCTCATGGTTTATCATAGGGTATTTATTTTTTTGGAGTGGTGAGAAAACCACAATCTCTCGAACGGAGATTCAACAAGTGATTGCTCACTATGTTGACACTAAGGTAGATACTCTCACAAATGATGTTGTGCTTGAATATCGATCATTACCTGATTCAGTGGTCATTGAAAAATCGGAATATTCAATTGAAATACCATCGTCAATTTCAATACCACACAAAGGATACACAGGAATTCCTGTTGAAGTACGTGTGAAAGGAAAATTGATCAGAACAGTAGTGTGCTCAGTCGTGATCCGTCGTTTTGAAGATGTTTGTGTGGCATCAAGGGATTTAGCAAAGAATGATGTCATTCAGCCGATCGATATCAGCATACAACACATGGAAACGACGAATCTTGATCAAGAAGTTGTTACTTCGGTGATTGCAGCATTGAATACAAGAGCAAAACGAATGATCAAGGCAAATACGGTCATTAAAAACTCGATGCTCGAAGAAATTCCTGCAGTTAATTATAATGATAATGTTGTCGTTATAGTTCGAACAACAAATCTTTCGATAGCAGCGAGCGGTATTGCAAGACAAGAAGGTAAAGTAGGTGAAGAGGTAAGATTTCAACGGACCGGGAGCAGAGAAATTTTATCCGGTAAGGTTATTGGTAAACAAACTGTGGAAATAATTGTTCGCTGAGGGTACAATGAAAAACATCCTAATAAGTGTATTTATTTTTTGTATCGGTTCAATACTGGTTGCTCAAGACATGAGACAGAACTATAATCGATCTCTCTTTTCTGATCAAAAGGCAAACAGGATTGGCGATGCTGTAACGATTCTAGTGATCGAAACATCGAGCGCATCAAACGATTCTAAAACAGAATCATCGCGAGCAAGTGATATTTCCTTGGCTTCATCTGGTAAATCTGGTTCATCAACCTTGCTGGATGTCGGGGCTTCAATTGGAACAGGAAATGCATTCAAAGGAGCCGGTTCGACTGAATCGAAGGGTTCTGTTCGGTCAAAGATCTCTGCACGTGTGGATTCATTGTTCTCAAACGGCGATCTCCGGATCAGCGGCAGCAGAACTATCAGCATTAATGGAGAAGATCAAATTGTGAATATATCCGGAGTTGTTCGTCCGTCAGATATTCAGGCAGATAATAGTGTCTACTCTTTTAATATTTCTGATGCAGTGATCGTGTTCAAAGGAAAAGGAATGACGAGCGATAATCAAGAACCGGGTTGGTTAACTAAAATATTCCATTGGATCTTTTAACATTATGAAAAAAATTATTTTTTCTTTGATACTATTTGCGCAATTGATCCTTTCGGCATCACGAATTAAGGATCTTGCCTATGTGCAGGGAATGCGCGGAGAGCAAGTGATCGGTTATGGTCTTGTCGTTGGGTTGAATGGAACCGGAGACAGTCAACGATCGACATTCACTGTTCAATCAGTGACAAGCATGCTGAAACGATTTGGAATAACCGTTCCTCAAGGTGACCTGCGATTGCGAAATGTTGCTGCGGTGATGGTTACAACGACAATTCCAGCATTTTCAAAAGAAGGTGGAATTGTTGATGTGACAGTTTCCTCACTTGGAGATGCGACAGGATTGCAAGGGGGAACATTGTTGTCAACACCATTGTCCGCTTTGAATGGCGCAGTATATGCGAGCGCACAAGGTCCGGTTTCTGTTGGCGGAATGAATGTGCGATCCAATGGAAGTGAAGTTCGACGGAATCATACCGCTGCAGGTAGAATTCCGGGAGGTGCTATTATTGAGAAGCAGCTTGATGGAACGATTGCAAATAACTGGAAGGTTTCAATAGTTTTATGGCAGCCCGATTTCACCACAGCTACAAGAATTTGCAGTGCTGTAAATGGAAAAGTACCATCAGGTGCAATCGCCGTTGATGCATCAACAGTAACACTTGATGTTCCGGCAGTATATCAAACCCCGGGAAAATTGACAGAATTTCTGGCATTGATCGAAGTATTAGAAATTACTCCTGATGTCTCTGCAAAAGTAGTGATTAACGAAAAGACCGGAACGGTGGTAATTGGAGGAAACGTTTCAATACTTCCAGTAGCGATCTCTCATGCAGGGCTTAATATAGAGATTCAGCAGGTTCCAGTAATTTCGCAGCCCCCAGCATTTTCAAAGGGAACAACTGTTTCAACTCAAATGTCGACAATTACTGCCGGTTTAGATAGTTCATCAGTTGTTGCAATCAACGGCGCAGCTACAGTACAGGAAATTGCGAAAGCACTAAACTCTCTGCGTGTTTCACCACGAGATATTATTGCAATCTTTCAAGCATTGAAAGAAGCAGGTGCTCTTAAAGCAGAATTGGTGATAATGTAATATGGGTATTCCATTTAAAATAGAAGCAGATGCGGCTCAAAAGACCGCTCAACCAAGAGTGGTTGATGAAAAAGCTAAAGCAAAACTTCAAAAAGCCGCAAAAGATTTTGAGGCGATCTTTGTGAATTATTTGCTCCAGTCGATGCGTAAGACCACTCAAAAAGAAGAAGGTGAAGGTGAGGGTGAAGGGGGTTTTGGCAGCGATATGATGCTGGCGATGTTCGATCAGGAATTGGCAAAGAACATTTCAAGTAAATCCAGTCTTGGATTTGGTGAAATGCTCTATAAAAAAATGACCGGAGAATCGCTACCGAAGGAAACTGTAAAAAGAGAAATTGTGAGAGCGCTTGCGCCGGAACAAAAAACACAGGTGGCTAGCGTTGCCGCAATGGTTCCGCCAAAAAAGGGAAAATCAACTACTGTGAAAACAGCGGTCGAAAAATATGATGACATTGTCAATCGTGCCGCAGCGAAATATGATCTGGATACATCATTGATCAAAGCGGTGATTGCGAGCGAATCTGCCGGAAATCCTCATGCGCTTTCTTCCAGCAATGCAAAAGGATTGATGCAGCTGATCGATTCGACTGCTACTATGGTTGGTGTTAAAAATGTGTGGGATCCCGAACAGAACATTCACGGCGGTGCAAAATATTTGAAACATCTTATGGATAAATTTGACGGAGATGTAAAGTTGGCAGTAGCATCGTATAATGCAGGTCCCGCAAAGATTGAAAAAACAAGAAAAATTCCGGCAATACCGGAAACACAACAATATGTCCGCAGAGTGATGAATTATATCGATGTATTTTCGATGGAAAAGGAATAATCAATGGAAACAGTCACCGATCTTACGGTTGTGATTCAACAAGAAGCAGAAATTACGGAATCATTAGAGGCTTTGCTGAATGACAAGCAAAACGCATTCATTCACTGGAAACCAGAAGAGTTGAACGAAGTGGTAAAACAGGAAGAATCGATTCTTCGCCGTATTGCAGATCTGGAAAAGAAACGAACGAAATTAGTCTCACAGCTTGCGATTGACGGCAAAGAAAAAAAGCTCTCGGAAATTGCAGATGAATTTAACGCAGTCGACCTTCGTATCCAGGCAAAACGTTTGCGGATTGCATCACAGCGGGTTATTAAAAAAAATGATCAGAACAAACAGCTTCTTCAAAGTTCGTTAGCATTCGTGCAGCATACATTAGCGCTGCTCACAAATAATTTCCAGCGTCAATTAATCGACCAGAAAGCGTAACGACGAATATGTCAGGCTTAAACAGTATTCTTGAAACAGCAAAACGATCGTTGAATGCCAATCAATATGGCATTGGTGTGACCGGTCATAATATATCGAATGCAGGTGTCGCCGGATATTCTCGTCAGAGAGTAATGCTCTCTGCATCGCAAGCGGAAAAACTCCATTTCGGATATTTGGGATCTGGTGTGGATATCAAGGGTGTTCAGCGATTGCGAGAAAAATATATCGACCAGCAAAGTTACGCGATCAATGCAAATTTGGGACAAGCATCGCAGCGGCAACAGATTTTATCTATGACAGAATCCATCTTCCAAGAACCATCTGATTCCGGTCTCAATGCTATGATGTCGGAATTCTTTGGTTCTTTTCAGGATCTCTCTACACATCCGGAAGAAAGCTCAAGCAGGAACGCTGTAGTCCAGCGTGCTTCATTGATGACCGATTCATTCCATCGTTTATCTGAGGGTTTGAGCACTGCGAAAACAAATATTGTCACGGAATTGAATTCAAAGGTTGAAAAAATCAACTCGTTGTTACAATCAATAACAGAACTTGATACGACCATTACGGCGGCAACAGGGGAAGGTATTCAACCCAATGATGTGATCGATCAACGTGACAGGCACATTTCAGAGTTATCATCATTAATTAATATCCGTGTTTCTGAAGATGATAATGGTTCCATATCTATAGCAATTGGCGGAACGACAGTGATATCGAACGGAAATTTCAAACAATTAAAGAGTGAAATTGCCGCAAATTCTATTTCGCTTACAACTCTGACATCAAATTCACCGGTCACCGTTTCAGGTGGTGAAATGGCAGGATTGATGAAAATGTATAATTCCACCATCAATAGTTATCAAACTAAACTGGATGACCTTGCACTTACATTGATCACACAAGTCAATAGTATCCATTCTTCCGGATATAATTTAGGTGATCCTGCAGTTACCGGAATAGATTTGTTTACAGGAATAGATGCCGCTACGATTTCTATAAATCCAATCGTTGGAAATGATATTAATAATATCGCAGCATCATCGGATGGTGCTCCCGGCAATAATGAGACCGCCATTGCATTATCTCAATTACAGAATGCTCTAACTATGAATGGGAATAAAAACACTGTTTTTCAATTTTACAATGGTATTGTGAGCGGAATGGGATCTGAAATCCAAGGTCTTGGACTTGAGACAGAATCACAGCAGTTGGTGTTGAATCAGGTTACCGCTCAACAAAATTCCGTTTCCGGTGTGTCGCTTGATGAAGAAATGACAAATCTGATAAAATTCCAACATGGGTTCGACGCATCGGCACGGGTCATCAACACCGTCAGTGAAATGTTCGATACATTAATACGGATGACATAATTATGAGAATTACAGAAGGTACATTTGCCTCCGGGTATCTTTCTACCGTGAACAAAACACGGGAACGGATAGTGCGTTTACAAAATCAACTCGCAACCGGGAAATTAATTCAAACAGCATCCGACGATCCGCAGGCTGCTGACATGATCTTGCGATTGACTGAATCGAAGAAACTCAAAGAACAGTATAAAAATAATGCCATTGAAGGACAGGGAATTGCTGATACGACCGCAACGGCTCTTGGACAGATCAGTGATGTATTATTGAACATCAAAGACATCGTTATTCGTGCAGGCGGAGCGGCTAGTCCAGAAGATCAGAAAACGTACGGTGAAAGCGTCAATCAATTGCTGACGGAAATGGTCGATCTTGCAAATACGAAATTCAACGGAAAATATATTCTTGGCGGGACACAGACACAAGAACAGCCATACACATTAGCTCCAAATAATGCTGCAGTTATAAAGAATCCCAAAGGAATTGACGGGATTATAAAATTTCAAGTGGGAGATAATCATTCGAATCAGGTAAATGTAAGCGGTGAACAGGCGTTGAATGGTACGCAGATTTTCGATCTGCTCATACAGGTTCGTGATTCATTGAACAATGGAACATTCGACTCAACGACAACAGTTGATAATGTAGAGTCAGCTATTTCTCATGTCTTGAATTCTTCAAGCACAGCAGCGTCGTACGGAGAAAATTTTCTGCTTGTGGGAGATAATCTGGATGTTCAGGAGAATAAATTATCGGAATATATCTCTCTCTATCAAGACACGGATGTTGCAGAATCGATCATGAAACTAAAGAACGAAGAAACAATGCTTGATGCCGCGTTGAATACGGGGGGCAGAATAATGCCGAAATCGTTGATGGATTATATGCGGTAATTATATGAAAAAGAAAATTGACATAGGAACGTTATTGGGGTTAGTGCTTGGATTGGCGGCCGTTTTTGGATCTTTCCTGCTTGAAGGGGGAAAGATGGGAGCGATCATCATGCTTCCGGCGATGGTCATTGTCTTTGGCGGGACGTTTGCGACAGCACTGATCGGTACTCCAATGAACGTTATGAAGAAATTTGGTAGAACATTGATGATTGCGTTGTATCCCCCTTCATATAATTATCAAGAAGTCATTGAAGAGATTGTAAAACATTCTATGATCGCACGGAAAGAAGGATTGTTAACTCTAGAGCGTCATCTTACGACGGTTCATGATAAATACTTATTGAAAATGTTACGATACTTAATCGATGGCATCGATATCAACGTGCTTCGCTCAATTTCGGAAATGGATTCAATGCATGTTAGTGAACGGCATCAAAAACATATTCATTTGTATCAACGAATGGGTGGATATTCTCCCACGATGGGAATCATTGGAACAGTAATGGGACTCATAGCAACACTAGCCAATGCAGGAGAAGATCCCAACCAATTGATCAAACATATTGCGTCGGCATTCATTGCTACGTTGTGGGGTGTTTTCATGGCAAATATCATTTGGCTTCCTATCGCAGATAAATTGAAAAGTATTGATGACGAAGAACAATTATATATGACATTGGTTTCGGAAGGAGTCATTGCCATTCAGGAAGGCGAGATTCCATCGGTTATTCGCTCTAAGCTCATGACAATGATTTCGTCAGAAGAACAAAATCAACAACAGAAATGAAAAAACGAAAAACCCATAGCGAACATTCCGGCAACGATCGATGGTTATTAACCTATGCTGACTTGATCACTCTTTTGTTAGGTCTGTTTGTCATACTCTATGCTATGTCGAATATCGATAAAAAAAAATATAGCCAATGGGTTGCAGCTTTCGGTGGTGAATTTGGAAGCGGTAAGGTTGAATTGGAAAACAGCGGCGCAATCATGGGTGAATTGACCGAAGAATTAAGAATTGAAAAACTTTTGAAGCAGATATTACAGATAGACGGGAAGAACTCGTCTTTGTCTATTTCAATTGATGAACGAGGGGTAACTGTTCATATTCAGGAGGAATTATTGTTCCCGTCCGGCGAGTCGAAATTAAAACGTAGTTCTTATATAATGTTGGATTCTCTTTCTTCAGCACTTCGAAAGATACCAAATGATATTAGAGTAGAAGGACATACGGATAATATTCCAATAGCAACGGATTTATTTCCTTCGAACTGGCACCTATCAGTCAGTCGTGCTATGAATACTGGGTATTATTTGATCGAACGACATAAATTTAATCCGGAAAAATTATCCGTTGTAGGATACGGAGACAGTAAACCGATCGCCTCAAATTCGACTGAAAAAAATCGTGCCTTAAACCGACGAGTGGATATTGTTGTTTTAATGTCCCAGGTAACTCAAACTTTAAATGTTCAACGACAACACGCAATACAAGGAGAGTAATACGATGAAATGGAATAACATACAATTTGGCGAAATGGAATATGATGAAAAGCATGTTCTCATGTTTCCTGAAGGAGTAATTGGATTTGAAGAAAACAGGCGGTTTTTGATCGTTCATGATGAGGATAGTGAACCCTTCCGCTGGCTTGTATCGTTAGACGATGAAGAGTTGAGTTTTCCATTGATTGAACTCTCCAATAATAAAGCAGAAATTTTTGGCAAATATTTCTCGCAAGATAATGTTACATTGTTCGCAGTTGTTTCCATCAAACCAGAGATTGATGATTCAACGATCAATCTTAAAAGTCCTGTTGTGATTGATACGGTCAACGGAACAGGAAGACAGGTAGTGTTGGAAGATGATCAACTCAACGTGCGAACACCACTTGTATCATTATCACCAGTATTAGCGGAGTAAATAATGCTCATTCTTAGCAGAAAAATTGAAGAGGAGATCAAGATCGGTGATTCGATCACCATCAAAATTCTCGGCATCCACGAAGGACAGGTGCGGATCGGTATTGATGCACCAAAAGATCTCAAAGTCTATCGTTCAGAAATTTACTTACAGATTCAAAAAGAAAATGCCGATGCATCGAAAGTGACAAAATCAGAAGTTGCGTCAGCAGTACAAATGCTAAAACAGAAAAAGAATAATAAAGAAAAATAATCCTTGCCGCGTCATCTCAGGAGTCAGTCATGTTTGTCATTATTGGTATTGTTGTTGTGCTTGGAAGCGTAATCGGTGGCTTCCTGATGCACCATGGTCCATTATTGGTTCTCTATCAACCGAATGAATATATTATCATTGGCGGTGCAACACTTGGCGCAATGCTGGTGGGAACACCAATTCGAATTCTAAAGAAATTGGTCCAACATCTCATCGGTCTCTTTAAAGGTGATCCTTATACCAAAGATGAATATTTGAATTTGCTTAAAACGATGTTCGAATTATTTCTTGTTGCGACAAAAGATGGTTTGATGAATGTTGAACCACATATTGAAAAACCGGAAACAAGCGCCATCTTTGCAAAAAATCCATTCCTTCTTAAAAATCATCACGCGATGGATTATATGTGTGATACATTGAAATTGATGTTGAGCGGCGGTGTACCCGCACATGATCTTGAAGCAATTCTCGATGCAGATCAAGAAACGATGGAAACAGAAGGACATCAAGCACCAGCTGTTTTACAATCTGCCAGTGATGCTCTTCCTGGTTTAGGAATTGTTGCTGCAGTTCTTGGAATTATTGTGACAATGGGGAAAATAAGCGGACCACCAGAAGAAGTGGGGATGAGTGTTGCGGCAGCATTAGTCGGTACTTTTCTTGGCATTTTGATGTGTTATGGATTTATTGGACCAATGGCAACGCATATTTCAACACTCCATTTGTCTGAACTTCGTTATTTGGAATGCATCAAAGTTGGTTTACTCGCCTATGCAAAAGGAAATGCGCCGATGATGGTGGTTGAATTTTCGAGACGAGTTGTCTTCACCGATTTTAGGCCGTCGTTCAAAGAACTTGAAGATGCATTAAAAAGTGTAAAAGCAGCGGCAAAATAAAATTATGTCAAATCAAAAAGATATCCCGGTACGGATCGTTAAAAAATATAAAAAAGGGCATGGTGGTCACCATGGCGGCGCATGGAAAGTTGCGTACGCCGATTTTGTGACAGCGATGATGGCACTCTTTATCGTCCTATGGATTGTTGGTCAAAGCAAGCAAGTAAAGGACTATGTTGCCGAGTATTTCAAGGATCCTGGTGCCTTCATGGAAAATACCAAAGGTGGCGGTGCATTTGAAAAATCGACGATGAGTGTGGGTGAGAGAGTAACTGAAGACCTTCTGAAACGACAGCAGGAAAAGATGAAAGAACTTGCGGATAAGATTGTGGAAGAAATGAGTAAGACTGCAAATCTGAAAGAACTGATGAAACAGATAAAGATGGAGATGACCAAAGAAGGTCTACGAATTGAATTAGTAGAAGAATCACAATCATTTTTCTTTGATGTCGGCACCTCCAATATCAGACCCGAAGCAGCTCTAATATTGGGCGTTATTGCAAAACAGTTAGGCGAAATTCCAAATCATGTGGTAGTTGAAGGACATACCGATGCACGGCCATATTTAGGCGGGAATGGATACACAAATTTTGAGCTCAGTGCAGAGCGGGCAAATAGTGCCCGAAGAGTATTGATGGACAAAGGATTGAAGACAAAACAAATTGTTGAAATTCGAGGATATGCCGATTCACGATTACGAAATAAATCAAATCCACTAGATGTAACGAACAGACGTATCAGTATTTTGGTGAAATATGATGAACAGTAAAAACAAACATACGATTCTCATTGTTGATGACGATGAAGCACAGCTCACACTCGTTGTGCAAATCCTCCAACAGGAATCGAAATACAATGTAATTTCAACGACAAAACCGGAAGAAGCACTCCGTTTGGCAGAAATGTATTCTCCTACAATCATAATTTCCGATTATTTCATGCCGGGAATGAATGGTTTCCAATTCTGTAAAAAAGTCAAGGAACATCCTATCCTTCGCGAAGGAATGTTCATCCTGCTGACTGCGGCAACATCCGTTGAAGAGAAGGTGCAGGGACTTGAAAGCGGTGCCGATGAATTTATCTCAAAACCGGTTCACGTTAATGAATTGATTGCTCGTGTCAACGCATGTGCCCGCATAATACAGCTTCAACAGGATCTGAAAGCTAAAAAGGAAAAGCTTGCTGAAATGAACACCGTACTTGAAGGAAGCTATAAAGGAATGCTGGATCTTCTTGCGGTGCTTCTCGGCTTACATGTTCCGAATGCAGCGCAGCGCGCAGAAAAAGCTTCGCAGGTCGTTCAATGGTTCAGTGAAAAACTCTCGCTTGAAAAAGAAGAATCGCAGAGCATACAGAGTGCTGCAGTTCTTCATGAGATAGGGAAGATCAGTATTCTCTCAGATATGGCAATGGTCGAGAATTCCACATTTGAAAATAAAGAACGCGCTCATTATCCGCTGGCTGGGCAAATTCTTCTGTCCAAAATCCCTCGACTCGAAGAAGTTGGACGTCTCATTCGTCATCAGTTGGAGAATTTTGACGGTACCGGTTTTCCGGATCGTTTAATGGGAAATGAAATTCCCTTTGGGTCGAGATTGCTTCGCGCGATCAATTTTGTCGAACATCTTGAAATTGAATCCACTCAGTATGAAAAGATCATTGAGGCACTTCGTAAAGCTCGCGGGATCGTACTTGATCCATTGATCGTGCAATTATTCGAAGAATTCCTTCTCGTTGCCGGACAAACTGACTGGATCGTTGGAAAACGCTCCATAACAGTAGCCGATCTTGTCCCGGGACAAAAGCTTGCTTCTGACCTAAATACCGGAAGTGGAACAAAATTATTACCAAAAGAGACCGTTATGACTGAATTCCATATCGATCGGATACTCTCTCATCACCAAATCGATCCCATTCTTGGAAGTATTTTTGTCTACCAATAATTTGCATTCAATACGTAATAAGCACTACCAAAACCACGAAAAATCTTCGTGGTTTTTTGTTGTTCAGATGAATCTTTTTGATGTTTCATCGCATCATACCTCTGTTACTGACAAGTGAATTCTAAATTAATGAACACTGAATCTCATAAAATGAATACTACCACTCACAAAAAAATATTGATCATCGGCGGAGTTGCCGGCGGAGCTACCGCTGCAGCTCGAATTCGTAGACTTGATGAATCTGCAGAAATTACAGTTCTTGAAAAGGGACCTTATGTTAGTTTTGCAAATTGCGGGCTGCCATATTTTATCAGCAGAGATATTCAACGACGTTCCAGTCTGCTGCTTCAGACCCCGGAGGGGTTTTTCAGTCGATATAGGGTGAACGTTCGTACACATACAGAAGCTGTCCAAATTTTGCGGAAAGAAAAAAGTGTTGTTGTAAAAACCAAGACTGGTGAAGAAACAATTCAATATGACAAATTAATCCTTGCTCAAGGCGGGTCTCCCATTGTTCCGCAACTTTCGGGAATTGAACGAGACCATGTCTTCAAATTGTGGACCATTCCGGATATGGATCGTATCCATAAATATATCGAAGAGAAAAAACCAATGAAAGCAATTGTTGCTGGTGGCGGTTTTATTGGTCTAGAAATGGCAGAAGCATTACACGCACGGGGTTTAAGTGTTACCGTCGTTGAATTAGCACCGCAAGTAATGGTGACAATGGATAGTGAATTTGGCGAAATGATCAAAAACGGATTGGAAGAAAAAGGAATTTCAGTTAAAATTAAAACAGGTCTTTCAGCGATTGAGGAAAAATCTGTCACGCTTTCTGATGGATCAACAATAGATGCAGATATGGTTTTACTATCTGTTGGAGTTCGTCCCGAACTATCATTGGCACGATCCGCAGGGTTGACGATCGGCGAAAGCGGAGGTTTAGTGGTGAATGAATTCATGCAGACCAATGATCCGGATATTTATGCCGCCGGTGATATGGTTGAAATCGTCAATAAAATCCATGGAAAGAAAGTGCGAATTCCATTAGCCGGACCAGCAAACCGACAGGGAAGAATCGCAGGAACAAATGTCCTTGGCGGATCAATGAAGTATCACGGGGCATTAGGAACATCTGTCGTAAAATTATTCGATCGAACAGCAGCTTCAACAGGCCTTACTGAAAGAATTGCACGGGATGCTGGATTTACAGTTGGAATTGCGTATGTATTTAAAGATAACCATGTAACATATTTTCCCGGCGGAAAACCAATAGCGTTTAAAATTGTCTATGATAGTAAATCGAAAATCCTTCTCGGCGGTCAAGCGTATGGCGAAGTTGACGTAGAAAAACGAATTGACGTTTTGGCTACAGCCCTTCATGGAAAAATGACATTGGATGATCTTTCGGAAATTGATCTTGCATATGCTCCACCGTACAATAGTGCAAACGATCCGGTGAACATTGCAGCATTTATCGGACTCAATCATATTTCCGGCTACAGTTCGTTAAAAACGCCCGGTGAAACATTGTCGGCGTTGACCAACGATGACGGGTTGATTGTTGACGTGCGAACGATGGGAGAACAATCAAAAGCACCGTTGGAAAATGTACTGCATATTCCGGCAGATGAGATACGTGATAGATTATCTGAAATTCCGAAAGGGAAAAAAATATATCTTCTAAGCAAAGATGGGTTTCTAGGTCATACAACCCTACAAATTCTCAAAGCAGAAGGGTGGAAAAATGTCTATAACATTGCCGGCGGATATTCTGCGGCAAAATGGTTCGACGGCTGGAAATTTTCACATTAAAAACAAAAATTAAATTAAAAGGAGAAATACATGTCTGCGTTACTGAGTAAGATCAAATCTGGAGCAAAAATTATTGATGTTCGATCTACCGAAGAATTTGGAGAAGAACACTATCCTAATGCAATTAATATACCTGTCGACCAACTCCAGCCTAGAATCAATGAAGTTGGAGAAAAGAGTGATACAATTATACTGTATTGCGCTTCAGGTGCACGGAGCGCCTATGCTGCCCGTATCCTAAAAAGTTCAGGATTTACAGATGTTGTCAATGCTGGCGGTTTGTATGATATGCCTGAATAATAAATCACTCGTATCATTATTGAAGAAGCGGATGGCTTTATGAAAAAAATTTATATTGTTTTATTGTTGGTGGTTACTTATTCAACAGGAGTTTTTGCCAAAGATCCACAATGGAAAAAATTCAATGTTGGACTTAGTGAAGCGAAAAAAAGTGGAAAGAAAATTTTGGTAGACGTTTATACCGATTGGTGTAAATGGTGCAAAGAGATGGACAAAAACACTTATGCGGATAAAAAGATCTCCGCATATTTGAAAAAATATTATGTCATTATTAAGTTGAATGCCGAGGGAGATGAAAAACTCAGTTATCAAGGACAACCAATTAGTCCGCAGGAATTTGCTCAGGGAATGGGTGTTGACGGATATCCTGCAACAGTATTTTTACAAAGCGACGGGAAACCCATAACATTACTTCCAGGTTATTCTACTCCCGATCAGTTTATTCATGTATTGAGTTTTATCGGAGAAAATCATTATCTGAAGAAAAAATTCCCAGATTATTTGACAGAAAAAGGTATACAACAGTAACAATGAAAAGCACTTCACAAGTAAAGACCATTATTATCACCAAGAGAATTCTCAGCACTACGAAAACAATTTCATAGCATTACAGCAATTACATTTTTCAAAGTACTATTCCGCATGAAGGAACAACATGTCAAAAAGAGCGATTGCTCGTCGAGTTTTTATTACGATTGGTATTGTTGAGCTTTTGCTTTTCGTTATATCGGGTTTGTCGAATTCCACGGCAGCTATTGTTGGTATGATGTTCATATTCGTTGGTGCTACAAATTTTTGCACTCAATGTCCTCTTTTGTCCGCATTTAAACGTATGTTTAACAGATCAAAATGGAATAAAATACCAACGGATAAATTGTAACAAAAGGAATATGAACCGATGGTAGACGAACTTATAGACGATTCTGAATTTCTGCACCTTCCATTTCCAAAACAAACAGAATTGATATCACACTATTGCAGCGGTATTCAGGAAAAGATTACCTCTGCTTCAACATTGGCAGCGGCACAAATAATTGCAGATGAACAATGTTTGCAGTTCCAAAGCATATGCTCCAGTGCTGTGCTTCGTTATGCTATGACTGAATTTGTCCAGAATCTTATTCGGCAAAAATGGTCGTAATTCTAATGGTCGTACGCTTATGAATAATTTATCCATACTTATTGTTGATGATGAAGTATCCCAGCGGGATATTTTAGCGGGATATTTAAAAAAGAAAAAACATATCATTCAACAATCTTCATCTGTTCAAGACGCGCTCAAAGTAATTCAATCGCAACACGTTGATCTCGTTCTTACTGATTTTAAAATGCCGGGCAAGACCGGATATGACCTTCTACAAGAGATTAAACAGATCGACACCGAAATTGTAGTTGTTTTAATGACAGCATTTGGAACCATTGAAGGTGCCGTTGAAGCAATGCGAGCAGGAGCATACGATTATCTGAGCAAACCGATAGAACTAGACGAAATTGATCTACTTATTAAACGTCTTCAGGAACGTCAACAATTGATATCGGAGAATAAACTGCTCCGTGAACAACTCGTAGAAAAATATTCCTTTGATGAGATAGTCTCGCAATCTTCGCAAATGCAGGAAGTGCTCTCCACTGTGAGTCGTGTTGCACAAACAAAAGCTCCGGTGCTCATTCGCGGAGAAAGCGGTACCGGAAAAGAATTAATTGCGCGGGCAATCCATTTCAATAGTCCGCGAAGTGGAAAACCATTCATTGCCGTAAATTGTGCTGCGTTAAATGATAATCTGTTGGAAAGTGAATTGTTCGGTCATGAAAAGGGTGCATTCACAGGAGCTGAAAAACAGAGACGAGGAAGATTTGAACTAGCAGATGGAGGGACAATATTCCTCGATGAAATCGGAGATATTTCTCCTGCAACGCAGGTACGATTATTACGCGTATTGCAAGAACAGAGTTTTGAACGTGTCGGCGGCTCTGAAACAATTTCAGTGGATGTTCGCGTGATCACGGCGACACACAAAAATCTTGAAGATGCGATTGTCAATGGAAAATTTCGTGAAGATCTATTCTATCGTTTGAATGTTGTAGCAGTTGAAATCCCCCCTCTTCGAAAAAGGAGAGAAGATATTGCTGTATTATTGGATCATTTTCTTTTATCGTTTTCGAAAGAACATAAGAAAAAGAAATTGAATTTTTCAAAAGAAGCATGGGAATATCTTGTCCGGTACGATTACCCCGGGAATGTTCGTGAATTGGAAAACATAGTCCAACGATCAGTTATTTTCTCTCGTGGCGAAACGATCACGACGGAAGACCTTCCGCAAATTGTAAAAAACAATAAAGGTGAATCAGTATCTGCAAAACAAAAAATAGAGAATTTTCCCGAACAGATTGAACGCTTGGAAAAAGATCTGATCTTTGAATCTTTGCGGATACATGCAAACAATCAGTCAAAAGCTGCGGAACAGCTTGGTCTTTCAGAAAGGAATTTACGTTATCGGCTTAAAAAGTGGGGGGTAAAATAAACTTTATTCTTCCTACCAAAGAAATAAACTTCTGTTAACAATACCGCCTCCAATTATCTCCTTAGTCCTTTTGTCGTTATTCATTTCTCAAACTATTTATTTTACAGATCTAATAAATTTCAAAACAAACCCTAACATTGTTCGACAATATTGTCGAATTAAATCGACATAAATGTCGTAATGATTTACATTTATAAAAAATCTACAGTTTTCCTTAATAAAATCCATAATAACAATTGGCACGGCAGTTGTAATACTATGAGCATAACGCAACAAATTCAATCAACTAATTACCAATTCAAAATACAATAGGAGGTTTTATGAAACGCTTTATGAATGCCGCACTCACAATAGCAATTGTTTTCGCACTGGGTATCATGGTGACAGAATCTGCTTCAGCGCAAAGCAAAGGCACCGGTACACCAAAAGGTCAAGGTCAATATTTTGTTGATCAGGATGGAGATGGAATTTGTGATAATGTTGGAACACATCAAGGTCAGAAAAATGGAAATGCTGCAAAAGGTAAACGAACCGGTCCAAAAGACGGAACCGGTTACAAAGGTAACGGTCCAAAAGATGGCACAGGCAACGGTAGCGGCACGTGCACTGGAACTGGAACAGGCACAGGTGTTTGTGATGGAACAGGATCAAAAGGAAGTATGAATCGCGGCGGTAGAAAATAAAAGCAACATAGTGTATGGGGAGTGTGAACTCCCCATACACGCAAACTCATAATCCAATTCATAAATAGATAAAGGCACGTCAATGAAAAAAATCTCTTTCTCACTTCTAATGACATCAGTAATAATGATTACAGCAATAGGGTGTGATAAAGGAATAACAGGACCAACTGCAGATGAAAGCATGGGACAATATTCAAATTATATGGATCAAGATGCAGCATTGATGTTGGCGTCACTTGACGATATAGCGGCAGATTTTGTGTCAGTTGACGAAACAAATGGCTTATTGTACATGCGAGAAGAAGAAAAACTTGCTCGTGATGTCTATACTGAATTGTATGCAAAATGGAATCTGCGCCCGTTTTCCAATATCACTCGCAGCGAACAAATGCACATGAATGCAATTCTATCGTTATTAACCAGATACTCACTACAAGATCCTGTTGATGTAAATAGCGCGGGAGTATTTAAAAATGTAGTATTGCAAGATCTCTATAATGCTCTCATCGTAGAGGGGAACAAGAGTGTTGTAAATGCATTAAAAGTTGGAGCTACTATTGAAGAAGTTGATATTGTTGATCTTCAGAAACATTTACTAGAGACTGATAATCAGGATATTACATTTGTCTATGATAATCTTATGCGCGGATCGCGAAACCACCTGCGGGCATTTGTAAAGAACTTAAAAGTGCAAGGCGTTACATATGTTCCTCAATATCTATCAGCAGCAGAATATGAGCAGATCATATCCGGCTCAATGGAACGCGGCAGGGGAAACGGTTCTAATTAATAGAGAGTGACTTATGAGACATTTATTGGTAAAACAAGTTATCGTCATAATATCTCTGATGATTGTTCAATCAAGCATTGCTCAAACAACACAGGTATCAAAAGAACAGAACAAAAAAGAGAAATCATCGGCTGTTTCCATTAAAGATTTGAACGCAAACGGAATTGATGATTCAAAGGAAAATCAAAGTTCAGGAAAAACTTCAAAAGTAAAAATGCGCGATCAATTTATTGATGCAAACGGGGACGGAATATGTGATAATCGTGAACAAGGATTGGGATTCCGCCGCGGAAAAATGGACGCAACAAAACAAACCGGCAAACGCCAACAAGGAAAACAAAAATGAAAACGATCAAATCAATTCTCGCAGTAATAATTATTTCGTTGTTCGTGTTTGGACAGACACTTTCAGCTCAATTCAATATTCGTCCGACAATAAGTTCAATGGCTGATGACAATGTGAATAATAATGCTCTTCAATTAAAGAGCAATGTCACCACGTTCAATCTTAACAGCGGGTATTCCTGGGACAACGAAAGTAGTTTCACAAGCCTGTATTACGACGGTACGTTTACCTATTTTGAATCGTTCCTGCAGAGGACAAATCATTTTCATTTGATCAATGGAGAGTTCATTCAGTTATATGGTGAGGAAGATCAGAATGTCCTTACTGCAGGAGGATTGCTTGGAACAAGTATCAATCGTGATGATTACGTGATATTCGATCATTCACAACTCTCCGGTTTCATCAATTATAAATATTTTACGAATGATTGGCTGATCAATAAGTTTGGGTATTCATTTAAAGCAATAAGCTTTTCGTCGCTTAATGATTTTAGTTACACCGAACATGCAATATTCGCACACGCTGCATTTGCTGTTACGCCAACAACAACAGCAATAGTTCAATCCGACCTTGGAACAAAATTCTATTCTTCGACACCATCTGGATCATCATCGTCAATGAGGAAAGGAGTGATGTCATCGCTGCTGCCGAGCGTTACTCAATTAACGGGAATGGTGAAACTCGGTCAGCGCATCACCGATGATTTAGGAGTGAGTATTACGGAACGTTATCAATGGAACATTCAAAAGCAGACCCGATATCTTAGTTCGGATTATGGTTTTATTTCAGACGATGAACTGTTTGATGATCATTATGGATATGAAGGTTTTCACACTAACCTTGTTATAACAGCGCTTCTTTCGGAATCGGTTACACTTAAATTATCCGGTGGTGTGCAGGATAAACTTTATTCATCACTCTCTGCATATGATTGGACAGGCAATGTGGTTGCAGATCAGAGAGTTGATGCTCGATGGTATGGAAATATTCTTCTTCAAAAGGAATTTATCGATCTCGGTTTCATTCTCAAAACATCTCTGGATGTCATTAGAAACAGTTCGAATGATGCATTTTATGATTATATCAATAATGCAATCACTCTTGAAATATCGGTTCCATTGTGATTCAAATACAATTAGCTCACAGGATTTGATACTATTTTTTGTATCTTTGTAGAGCATCTTTTCGCTTTCGTTCTGCATCATAGAAGAAAAAATAGCCGACTACTGTGAAGATCCTGCCAAATATCCAGCCTCGATACATCATTGCAATAACATTTAGTATTGCAGTATTGATGTTTGTCTCCGCATACGTTGAACTACGACAAAGCAAAGCTGAATTGTTTCATTTATTGGAGGAACATTCAGTCTCTCTTGTTGAGATTGTGGAACGAAGCAGTTCTAATATCGTTCTGTCATCGGATTATATCGAACAACAGCTCGCCGAGCGTCTCTATAATAACGCATATTTCATTGCGCAAATAGATAGTGCAAACAGACAAAAGCAGACCGACCTTGCGCATATCGCAGCCGAGAATGGAATATTTCGCATCCATATTTTTGATATCAAAGGGAAGAGAATTGCTTCCAGTCATACTCCTCTTGGATATGGTGCGGCAATGCGCGATCAAAATATTTCCGCTCCGGTTTTTGCACCAATATTGCGTGGAGAGATTGATCGAATGACCATTGGGTTTAAAGAATCGCGCTTTATGGATGGGAAACGATTTGCAGTTGCGGTGAAACGATCAGGTCGGAATCAAGGCGCAATCGTACTCACTCTCGATGCCAAAGAAATTATCGAATTCCGGAAAAAGATTGGCATTGGAAGACTTATCAATGATCTGAGTAATAACAGCGGAATAGAATATGTTGTGCTGCAGGATAGTGCCGGGATTATTGCTGCAACGCAAGGTATTTCCGAAATGTCAAGGATTGATGATGATTCCATCTTGATGAAAGCGTTGACGAATGATTCTACCATTACGCGTCAATCAATGTTTAAAGATCGTGAAGTATTTGAAGTTATACGAACATTAAGCATTGAACAATCTATTGTTGGTCTTTTACGGATCGGGATTTCAATGGATGAGATCCGATCAGTTGAAAGTCGGATGTGGCGCAGAATGTTCATTATGACGTTGGTTTTGATCTCCATCGGTGTAGTAGTTTTTACAGCTATTTTGGCAAATCAAAATTATCAATTGATGTCGAAAAAATATGAACGTGTTCAACAGTTCACAGAAAACATTCTTCATTCAATGCAGGATATTGTGATAACATTTGACGATCAACAACGAATATCCATTTTTAATCAAAGGGCTGAATTATTTTTTGGAGTATCCGCAGATACAATCTTAGGAAAATCAATTGGCGAACTCCCTTCAATGTTGAGCAAATCTCTGTCAGACATTGTTGCGGTGAAAAACAATATCATTCTTGATCAAGTTGTTGTTAACGGAAATGAATTTGCACTTTCAATATCTGTTTCGGAAACTATGAAAAGCGACGGCACTCTCGAAAGTCGGACTATATTGATCAAAGACCTTACGGATTCAAGACGTTTAGAACGCGAAGTACAACGAAAGGAAAAACTGTCAGCAATGGGTGAGTTGGCAGCAGGGGTCGCACACGAGATCAGGAACCCGTTGAATGCGATTTCGATGATTGCTCAGAGGTTTAACAAAGAATTTTTACCAAAAAAAGGAGCGAAAGAATATAATAAGCTCACCAATGTTCTCAAAAACGAATCTGTTCGGGTGAATGGTATCATACAACAATTCTTGTTATTTGCACGACCAAAAAAGATCACGCCAACGACTGTATCATCTCTGAAGTTGATCAATCATCTCTCAACATTATTCCAATCACAGGCAAAAAAAAGGAAAGTGCATTTTAATGTCCGGTCAGAAGATATTCCACTATCAATTGATTTTGAACAGATGACTCAAGCACTGCTCAATTTACTTCAAAATGCTTTGGATGCAACACCGGAAAATGGTTCAATCTCGCTGACGTTGTCTAAGATCAAAAATGTCGTTAGAATTGAAGTCGTTGATACAGGTTCTGGAATTGAATCTGAGATGCAGGAGAAAATTTTCGATCTTTATTTTACAACGAAATCCAATGGAACGGGTATGGGATTAGCAATTACCCAGCAAATTATCACGCAGCATAATGGTACACTAACAGTGAACGCTAACCACCCGTACGGTTCAGTCTTTACGATTGAGTTATCGATGTAGATTAAAAATATCAAGACTTCAAAGTAAAAAATGATCCTTCTGAGTATTGACAAATAGAATCTTTATATTATCTTATTAGTAATACTAATAAACAATATGTCTAACAGTTCTATATTACATATCTTTTACGCAAGCAGATCTGTTCTGCTAAAGGCCCCGCTGTATCTCAATAGTCATTACCTCTGTTGTTGTTAATCTCCACCCTTATCGTTTAGTTCTTTTTCAAGTCACAAAATGAAACAATAAATATTTATTTATCTAAATACTTTTATTGGCTCAAAAATTCAATAATGATAAACATTTCAAATATTTATTTACTCTATACAAGTAGATCAGTTATAAAATATCGTACATCGTACTTTGATGGAAATTTTCTTTGTTGAAACACGATAAATTCGTTAGTTTCATCCTAAAAAATATACTTTAAGAATTTATATGACCTGGAAAGGTTTGGTCCAAATATCTCCGGGATGTATGAATTCAAAGGTGTTATTGATATACGACCATTAAATCGTATATTATTCTGTTAAAAATTACTTTGAAAACGAAAAATATTAATACATAAATACATTACATTCTAATAATTAAGTGAGGGTAGTATGAAAAAGTTGTTAATGTTGGTTGGTTTTGTTGCTTTGGTTGGTGGATCACAGATTGTATTTGGACAATCAGTGATATTCAATGAGGATTTTGAATCTGGAAACGCCAATGCTCAATGGGAAACATATTATAAAAATGAAAATCCTTTGGTTGCAAAACCCATTGCTGAAGCTCCAAAACCATTGACTGGTGGAGGTAGCTTTGTTGGTCTTCTCCAAGATGCTGATGGCAGTTTCACTGGCTCAGCGGTTGCAGTTCGTGGTGATTTAAACCTCAAAGATTATTCAATAGAAGCGGATGTCTACTGCTATGTTGGAAAGTCACCTTCAGCATATTCTGGGTTGGTAGTGTATGCCGATAGTTCCAAAAAGGATTTTTATAAAGTTCGAGTAGATTTTGATGCAAGCAATAGAATCAATTTCTCCAGTCTCAAATCTGACCCGAATACATTTATACCTTTATTCAATAAAGATTTTAGCGGAGCAAATAATGTAGGTGTATTTCCAACAGTAGATGGTTGGAATAAAGTGAAAATTGAAGTTAGAAATACAAGTGTTACACAAACAACAATTTGGAATTATTTGAATGGGACTCTCTTAAATGTTAGTCCTATTGTTGATACTATATCTACGCGTAATACATCTGGTAAATACGGTTTGTATAGTTTTCAACAAGATGCGGATGGACTTGCCGCTTATTTCGATAATATCGTTGTTAAAACACTTGCGCCGACATCTGTCAATGAAAAAGAATCTGTAAATTTACCCGAGGGATTTGCTTTGAGTCAAAATTACCCCAATCCATTCAATCCTGAAACAAGAATTTCATACCAGATTCCGTCAAGTGGATTTGTTTCGTTAGCAATTTACGATCAATTGGGAAAAGAAATTGCAACATTGGTTTCTCAGAATCAAGCTGCTGGACAGCATTATGTCAATTGGAATGGTAAGGATGCGTCAGGAAAAATTGTTCCTTCAGGAACGTATTTTTACTCCTTAAAATCGGGAAACAGTACTCAAAGCAAGAAAATGATCTTAATGAAATAATAACTCCGTTGGCAGAGAGTTCCTTGACACAGTCTTTGGAACTCTCACAACTTTATTTTTCTCGGGATAGAACTTGGAACAAATAACACGCCGCACGATTACGATACTTTTGATTGTTTTAGTTCAGTTGCCGTTTGTCATTGCTGGAACAACAGGTAAAATATCGGGTCTAGTAAAGAATAATAGTACCGGCGAAGTACTCCCGGGTTCTACAATTATTATAGAAGGAACGAATCTCGGAGCAGTGGCGAATGTTGAGGGTCAATATTTCATTATTAATATTCGCCCTGGAACATATACACTGCGAGCATCAATGCTTGGATTTGAAACCGTAAAAATAACCGGTGTTGTGGTTTCAACCGATCTAACAGCTCAGATCAATTTTCAATTGGAACCGACAACAGTGGAATTGGAAGAAAAAGTTGTCGTTGCCGAACGTCCATTGTTCCAAAAAGATAATACTGCAAAACTCTCTGTTATCACTTCTGAAGAATTTATCAACCTTCCGGTGAACACCATCCAGGACGTACTTTCTACGAAAGCAGGTTTTACAAAAGATGCCGATGGGGAAATTCATGCTCGCGGTGGACGAAGCGGTGAAATAGCGTATCTTATCGACGGTCAATATGTAAAAGATCCATTCAACGGTGGTTTCAATAACACGATCAATAAAGATGCTGTGCAAGAATTATCAGTAGTCAGCGGATCCTTTAATGCCGAATATGGAGAAGCAATGTCCAGCGTTGTGAATGTGGTGACAAAAGAGGGTGGCGAGACATTCCATGGAAGGGTTGAATACACGTCCCCGATGATCAATGCTTCCCAATACAGGAAATCAAATCCATTCAGCGGTGTCCAGGATTTGTATTCGTATTCAGCAAAATCGATCACTGATGAAATATCATTCGATCCGTTAAAACTGGAAATCCCTATTGCAGGAATGATCAATGCATCACTGAATGGTCCAATTCCTTACACGGATGATCTTACATTCTTTATTTCAGGAAAAACGAAAAATGAAGATAGTTATCTTCCCCATGGATACAATTTGGAAAGGGATATGTTCTCAAAATTGACGTATCGGTACAGTCCTGTCCTAAAAATATCGTTGTCAGTGCAAAGCAGTAAAAACGAATACCAAAATTATAGTCACGCGTGGAAGTATCTTAGTGATCATCAAAGTCACCTGGAAAAAATTACAGATCGATATGTGGCAACGTTGGTGCACACCGTAGATAAAGATCTTTTCTTCAATGTTCAGTTTTCCCGGTTTAACAATAATTTCACCTCTCAGGTTGGAAATAAATTACCGTCGGAATATGTAAGGGCGCAAACCGGAGCGAGTGTATATTTTTATGTTAAAGGGGATGATGATCCATATATTGAGAATAGTACCGCTACAACTAGCGGAAAGATTGATGTTACCTATCAGTTTGATAACTATCATCAATTTAAATCCGGATTAGAAATTAAAAACCATGATATTCATGCTTATGAAGAGACATGGAAAAATGATCTAAAGATCATCGATGAATATTCTCGATCTCCAAACGAAGGATCATTATATGTGCAGGATAAAATCGAATACGATTATCTGATCACTAATATTGGGCTCCGTTTTGATTACGTTGATCCAAAGGCAACCGGTTGGCCGGATATTCGGCGGTTCGGATATTATACTGAGAATAATATCTGGGTCCCTTCAGTAGAACAACAGGTTTCGGCAAAAACTCAGTTAAGTCCCCGTATTGGTTTTGCACACCCTATTACTGATCAGGCGGTACTCCATTTCTCATATGGCCATTTCTTCCAGAATCCTGATTATAGTTCTCTCTATTATAATCATAGTAAAGACCTCAGTACATCGTTACCATTGTTGGGGAATCCGGCAGTGAAGGCTCAGAAAACGATCGCCTATGAATCAGGGATAAAATATCGTTTGACTGATGATTATTCGCTGGAAGTTTCCGGTTGGTATAAAGATATCACGGATCTTTTATCAACGTTGCAGGTGAGTTATTTATCTCAGGATTATGTAGTCTATTATAATTCAGATTACGCCAGTGTAAAAGGAATTGATATTACATTGAACAAGCAGTATGATAATTTTCTTTCCGGATCGGTCAATTACACCTATATGGTTGCCAAAGGAAATAATTCTCAGCCGCTCGGTGGTTTTGTGAGCGCATACACCAAAGAAGAAGTCCCGCATCGAGAGAATTATTTAGATTTCGATCAAACCCATACTTTTGTGATAAATTTAAATGTGTCAATACCTCATGATAAAGGGATCGAAATGTTTGGTGTGCACCCGTTTGGTGATCTTAATATGAATTTGCTTTTACAGGCATCAAGCGGATTTCCATACACTCCATATGTCGATCCTTCAGTTCGCGTAGAGATCAATTCTGCGCGTAAGCCTTGGACATCAACGGTTGATCTTCGGGCAACAAAAAAAATATGGGACACAGGTTTCACATCAAATATTTTCCTGGAGGTAACAAATCTATTGGATGTGGAAAATGTAAGATATGTCTATTCTCGAACCGGAAAACCATTTGATACCGGAGAAACAGGATTTGTTGGATCATCTCCGGATGCAGATCATAATCCTGCAAATTTAGGCCCACCAAGGATTATGAAAGCGGGAATTCAATTTAGCTGGTAACAGGGATTTTTTATGAGCAGAGTTCTATCCAATTTTATTTTTCTGATAATTTTAAATTTCATTATCTCTTCTTCTGCTGTTTTCTCCCAAAATAAGAACTGCAATAGTTGTCATGCCGGGATGAAAACGACAGAAATACCTGCTCGTTTTTTGAAAGCTCGCACATCATCGACAGAACGAGGTTTGGGAATTCAGGATAAGGGACAAATTTCAAATTATATCGGAAATTATGGTGTCATTTCAAATTATCAGGAATATTGGAATGATGCCTTCCATTGGCCTTCAGGTGCAAATACAGAGCGACAGTATTCATTTGGACTAGGGCTTGTTGTTGCTTCCAAAGGAAATGTCATTACATCATTATTGAGAGGAGTTGGAGATATTCCCGAATGGTCACCCAAAGAAGGGTCGCGCGGAAAATTATTTTCCGGAGAAGTAAAAGTTTCATCTTCGGATGAGACGCCGTTCCTTGCAAGCAGTGATAATATGTTAACATGGCCGCAAGGATATTTTGATGCAAATAAGAATTGGGTGAGCACACCCGGTAAACGATATTGGCCAGGGCATTTTAGAATCGATATCGATCCGTCATCATCGACTTTTGGAAAAGAGGTGAATGGAGAATTTATCTCTGACCGAGATATCTATGCAATCTATGACGATAAAAACAATTCAAATCCACTCGGTATTGTTGGAGTTGAAGTCGAACAAACTGCGTATAGTTATGGAAGACCGTACGCAGAAGATATTCTCTTCTGGGATTTTACGATTCATAACAAAAGCGGGAAGCAACTCGATAGTGTTTATGTCGGTTATTATGCAATTTTTCGCCCTGACTACGATTTCAAAGATTACATCAACACTGTCAAAGTAAATCCAGCTTCAGTGAATAATGATTTTGTTTACGTGTATGATATTAATAATACGAACGATGGAGCATGGGCAAACACCGAAGGTCCATTAGGAATCGTTGGATTACAGATTTTAGAAACCCCCAAAAATTTAGGCGTTACCGATTTCCATTATTTTGCAAGAGATTATAAACCCATAGTCGATGCAGAGATTTGGCCAGTTATTAGCAGTAATCCAAATGATTCAAATCTGCCAATGCCAGAAGCATTTTTCCATGGGAACAATCGCAGAATCGATAACACCCATATTGATAGTCTAAAGAAATATTTTCCTGAGGGTGCGCCGATCAATTATTACATTGTAACAGGACCTTTCAATTTACAGCCAAATGAAACTGTAAAATCGTCGCTCGCAGTAGTGATGGGAAATTCTGGAAGCGTTCCAAATAGTCCGGATACGACCGATTTAATGAAGAATGCTCGGATCGCTTATCAAATGTATCAACGAAAATTTCAGGGATCAGGGGCGCCAAAAACTCCGACTGTTACGGCGACTCCTGGAAATAAACGGATAACGGTTAGCTGGGATTCAGAAGCAGAAAATTCTGTTGATGTGTTGACGGGAAAAAAAGATTTTGAGGGTTATAAAATTTACCGAAGTGATGATCAAGGAAAATCATGGGGCTTGCCTATAACCGATGCAACAGGAAATGTTGTTGGTTATAAACCATTAAAGATTTATGACCTTATTGACGGCATCAAAGGACAAGACCCCGCGTTTAATCAATCGCTCGGAGATGATACAGGACTTAAACATAGTTATACGGATTCAACAGTATTGAACGGTGTAGAGTATTGGTATTGCGTTACTTCATATGATAAAGGAAATCAGATAAAGGATAGTGTTGAACAATCATATCAATCTTCTCTTGGCAGATCATTATTACAGCCTAATACCGTCATGGTTGTGCCTGGATCAAAAGCTCAAAATTATCATGCACCCAATTATGATTCTCAAACTTTGACGAATGGTGAAATTCCTGCAATCGGAGGGTTGTCGGATGGAGTAGTAAAAATTGATATCGTTCAACCTGAAAAAATTACCGGCGATAATTATTTTATCACATTTGTCGATTCTGCCAAATTGATCGTGGGGTCTCAAACAACGTATACGCTGGGATTTAATCTTTATAGGATTTCTAAAACATCCGGTGATACTACACTGATATTATTTCGACAACTCTTCACTGATCAAAGCGGTGATAATCTGCCGATCGTGGATGGCTTTCGATTGACAGTGAAAAATTCAGCAATCGGTGTCCGATCCATCGGGTGGACGAAAGTAAATGGAGACACTTCAACATTTGATTGGCGCACCGCTCCGATACCGCAATACAAAAGCTTAGGGAGTCAGATAGTACAAGAGAATGTGTATACAACTGATGATATTCGGATAACTATCGACACAACGAACTCCGGCGGATTAACTGCTCGTTGGTACGATTTCTTTACCAATAAAACTATCGATACACTTCAACATTTGCCGTTGAAAGTTGAATTACTTACTTCACCAACAAACACACTCGATATTAGTAATAATACCTGGCTGTATGAGTTTGCCGTGATGGCACCGTGGGATTCGTATCGTATTAATTTCTACAGTCAATTGGGGTGGGATCTTGTCCCTGGCGGTAAAGGGTATACAGCAGGGAGTTCCGGGTTTTACGAAAAATATATTGATGTGCTTGTCTTCGAACAATTGAAGATCGATCCGGTTTCAAACGATACCACGTACAATGGATTATGGTTGCAGACAAATAACTTTCCAAATCAATATCTGAATGCTGATGGTGATACGATCCGTCGGACTGCAATTGCTCCGTCGCATGGAGATCAATTTACGATACGAACATATAAACCATTCCGGAAAGAACTTTCATATAAATTCAGCACACAAAAATCTTCCATTGCAGCAAAACAGAATATTGAACTTGATAAGATCAGAGTTGTTCCCGATCCGTATATTGTGTCGAACGCATTTGAAACAAATCAGTTCGGGAAAAAATTAATGTTCACCAATCTTCCCGGTGAATGTACAATATCTATCTATACTGTTGCCGGTGATCATGTTGCCGACGTTAGCCATAACAATACCAATGGTTATGAATTTTGGGATATGAGGACGTTCAATAGTCAGTACATCGCTTATGGTTTATATGTCTATGTTGTTTCAATTCCAAATGGGCAAAAAAAGGTTGGAAGATTTTTGGTCATTAAATAATTGATGAATGATGAAAACTAACGTGAAAAAAATATTTTTTGGAATGATGTTGGTGCCAGTTCTTATGGCGGGTGGAGAGTTTTCGAAGGTCGGGACAGCAGCTGCGCAATTTTTAAAAATCGGGATTGGTGCGAGAGGATCCGGAATGGGCGATGCATTTGTTGCCGCAGCAAATAATGTTGATGCGTTGTATTGGAATCCAGCCGGAATTACAAAACTGCATTCATTATCTTTAGGAATTAGTCATTCACAATGGTTTGCGGATATCTCTCACAATTATATCGGTTGTGCAGTGCCGCTCACTGAAAGTGATGTTATCGGTTTCAGCGTGATCAATTTGACCACCCCGGAACAGGAAGTTACAACCGTAGAGCAGCCGGAAGGGACAGGTATCTTTTACCACGTCAACGATCTTGCAATTGGAATATCGTACGCACGGAGGTTGACAGACCGGTTTTCTGTTGGAGTAACTACAAAATACATTCAGCAAAATGCATATAATGTTTCGGCCAATACATTCGCGATTGATTTCGGTACATCGCTGCAAACCGGATTTCACGGATTGATCATTGCAATGTCTGTTTCAAATTTTGGAGGAAATCTCAGGCTTGAAGGAAGGGATTTGATCTCAACGTCTGATGTGAATCGAAATGTATCGGGAGAATATAATCCCAGCTCGAATCTGACAACCGAGCAATGGTCGCTTCCATTGAATTTCAAAGTTGGAGCGGCGATGGATATTGTCGGTAAACTCGATCCAATTGTTTCGTCGGAACAACATCGTTTCACCGTTGCAATCGATGGAAATCATCCGAATGATAATGTTGAGCGGGCAAATATCGGAGGTGAATACGGATGGAATGAAACTCTGTTTTTACGTGCCGGGTACAAAATCAATTATGATGTCGAAAAATGGTCGTTCGGTGCCGGTGTGAAGGTTGACGTTGATATACAGCATTTTTCCTTGGATTATGCTCTTGTTGATTTTAACGATCTTGGAAAAGTTTCTCGATTTTCAATTGGATTAGAATTTTAATCGAAATTGTTCCTCAGTGTATTTTATCATTGAACATTCAATATCATAACCGATATAAATCCTTCGTTTTTCATAATTTATTAGGTTATTTTATCTTCGTGGAAGATCCGTACGCGTTCACCAATTATTAAACCAAATCATTGAAAGTATATTGTATGAAACACCTCCGAGTCACCATTGTTCTCTCCATTCTTTCTTTAATTATTTTTTCAATTCCGGCAAACATAATTGCAGCGGAGAAGAAAACAACTAATTCTTCATTGCCGCAAATTAAACCGCTGCCCAAAGGAGTATCGCTCTATCAACTTGATAATGGATTGCAGGTATTGCTGATTGAAAATCCGGCATTACCGGTCATTGGCGCCAATGTCATTGTGAAAATCGGATCAGCGTATGAATCGTTTTCGAACAGTGGTGCAAGCCATATGCTCGAGCATTTATTATTCAATGGAACGACCACTCGAACTCAAAAACAATTGTATGACGATGTTGACCGAATCGGCGGATATAATAACGCATCAACATCAGATTTTTTTACTAACTATATGTTTGTCGTGCCGGTTGAAAATTCAAAAAAAGGTCTGGAGATCCAGGCAGATATGCTGTTCAATTCGATACTTCCAGTAGATAAATTTGAAAAAGAAAAAGGAATTGTACTCGAGGAGATCTCAAAAAGTATCGCAGATCCCAATGAACAGTTGGAACGAAATACAATCTCAATATTATACAAAGGACATGCGTTATCTCTTTCAACGCTTGGCACCTATTCAACAATTGAATCATTGAACCGTGACGATGTTTTCTCATTCTATAAAAATAATTACGTCCCGAATAATTGCCTCTTAACTGTCATTGGAAATTTCCAAACGGCAACAATACTCCCATTGATCAAAGAGATTTATGGAAAGGCACGACCAGGATTAGTTGTTCGAAGTGAACACTTGGAATGGAAAACCGGATATCAAATACCGGTCAATGAACCGATTGCGCAAGGAACCGTATTCAATCGCTTTTATGATGGAAAAGAAAAAGTAGTGCAGTTCTTTTTCCCATTACCCTCCGGAAAATCATCGGAATATCATCATTTATTTGGTGTGGCTTTAGAAAAGAACATTGATTCGATCCAATCTTCATTAAAATCACAGTTTTCTCAAATAAAAACTGTCAGTCTTTCGCCGCGAACTGCACATCTTGGGAATTATCTGGAAGCAAAGATCACTTTTGGATCAGAAAGTAATTATGATGCTGTTGCAAAATCTCTTTCAGCAAAAGTCTCTGGCCTTTCTTTTAAATTATCGACAGATGTAGTTGCATCCGAGGCAATAAAGATAAGGACTGAATTTGCCAAGAATATTGAAAAACCGCATATGTTTGGGATATATTATTCAAGTTCAATAGTAGAGCATGGGAGTGAATTATTACTTTCCTCTTTTACTGGTGATGGATATTTTTCTGCAGCGAAAGAATTGGAATCTTTGAAACTTGCGGACTACCGGTTCGTGATCGTTCAAACCCCTTCACCAAAAATTGAAAAAGAAAAAGTTACATCATCGACTGTTACAAAATATTTCAATGATTCAACTACTGGGAAGAATCTTATTGTTGTTCAAAACGAAGCGAATAATCTTCTGGCAATCCACTATTTGGTAAAGCATAAAGCGGTATTAGAATCAAAATACGGGAAAGATGCCTCGAAAATATTACACAATGCACTCGAACAACGACTGACATCCGACAAGAACAAGAAGAGTTCAAGTATGTACGGTTTTGCGTTTACCGTTAACGATAACCCATTTATTCCGATGGATGATATTTACCTCCATCCTGATTTCGGATATATCCGTGTTGAAGGATTAGCGGATAATGTTTCGGGAGCAATTCAATTCCTGAACCAACAAATGAAAGATTTTATCCCTACCGAAGACGAATTTAAAAAAGCCGTTGAAAAATATAAAGGAATAGGATTTGCGTTAGCAGGAGGAGATAAAGGAAGAAAATTATTTGAAGAAACGTACAAGTCTGCGGTGTATGAACCAAATCCCTATTCACAGAATCAGCCGCAATTGACTTATGAAAATATGATTGCGTTCGCTAAAGAATATTTGCAGCCGTCGAATTTCATTATATCAGTTGTTTCACCGGCAAATCCTGATACGGTGAATGCAGCATTTGCATCACTGAATTTTTCTCAGATTAGCAACGAACCGAAAATGTTTACCCCGATTTTAAGATTACAGGAAAAGCCATTGACAATTGAAAAAGTAAACGGTGGGGAACGTTCATATCTGTTCTGGGGATTCACAAAGAAAATTGAACTGCTTGATGTCTCTGCACTCCAGGCGCTCTCACTGATACTAAATGACCAAATTGTCTTTGATATTCGTGAGAAGCAAGGATTGGCATATAATATCAGTGCAGGAATTGATGTAATTAATGATCGTGCGTTATTCTTTATCAATCAAGGAACACGTCCCAAGAATGTTGATACATTGGTTGCACAATACGCTAGATTTTTCAAAAGTTCGGTGATCGATTCATTGACGCAGGAACAATTGGAAAAATCCATCAATCAGTATATTGGCAGGATCATTTTCAGGAGACTCTCCAGTATCAACAAAGGATTCTATTTTGGTAATTCGGTATATATCAATAATGATAATGAATATGATAAAAAATATCTTGACGGTTTACGAAAAGTGACGTTACCCGATGTGAAATCGGCTGCTCAGAAATATCTTAATATTACAAATCCAATTTCAATCATCATTCGTTAGATCATACGGAGTAGGTTATGATACAAAAGATTCTTGTTTCAATTGTTATTATTTCATTGGCTTC
>CAYPEM010000021.1:0-27328 GCA_964409765.1 uncultured Chitinophagaceae bacterium | reverse complement strand
GCACAAGCCGGTGAAGAGTATGCACGCGGATTCAGCCAAACACCCGGAGTCATTGATGAAAAAGGTGTTTATCTCGCAGGCTCTACAACGTGGATTCCGAAATTCGATGAAAATTTGATCGGCTTTGAATTAACCACTACAGTTCCGGAACACTGGAATATCGTAAGTCAGGGTAAGCGTACATTCAATGAAGTAAAAAAAGGATTTAGAACTGTCACATGGGATTCACCTGAACCGACAGAAGAAGTATATCTCATTGCTGCTAAATTCACCGAATATTCAAGATCTGCCGGAGCGATCAATGTCCTAGCATTTTTGCGCACACCGGACGAAGGTCTTGCGAACAAATATCTTGAGGCTACTGCACAGTATTTAGAGCTATACCGGAAATTGATTGGACCATACCCGTATTCAAAATTTGCTCTGGTAGAAAATTTTTGGGAAACAGGTTATGGAATGCCGTCATTTACACTGCTTGGAGAACAGATCATCCGATTTCCATTTATTCTTCATTCATCCTATCCGCATGAGCTGCTGCATAATTATTGGGGAAACAGCGTTTATGTTGATTCAAAAACCGGTAATTGGTGCGAGGGGTTAACAGCGTACCTTGCTGATCACTTGATTGCAGAACAAAGAGGATTAGCAGATGATTACCGCCGTGCAACACTACAGAAGTATACAGATTATGTTACGCCGGCAAACGATTTCCCGCTCAATAAATTCCGTTCACGATTCAGCGGACCATCCGAAGCGATCGGTTACGGGAAAACATCGTTTATTTGGAATATGCTTCGCGAAGATGTTGGCGACGAACTATTTATCAGAGCGTTTCAGAAATTTTACCGAGAGAATAAATATCGAAGTGCATCGTTTAGTGATATTCGTACTTCGTTTGAATCAACAACAGGAAAAGATCTCAAGCCGTTCTTTGAGCAATGGGTTGACAGGACCGGTGCACCGGAATTGGAACTTGCAAATGTTACCGTGAAAAATGATTCCCTTGGGTATCATCTAACATTTTCGTTGAAACAAATCCAAAAAGATGATCTCTTTTCATTGACAGTTCCAGTTGCGATTTCTTTTGCAAAAAAAGCAGAGATCAAAAGAGTTTCGTTCAATCAACGTGAGCAGTCATATGAATTTACCTTTGCTGAAAATCCTGTTAAAGTACAGGTCGATCCTCAGTTCAATCTGTTCAGAAAATTACATTTCAATGAAATTCCTCCGTCATTGACGAAAATATTGGGAGCACAGGAAATAGTTATTTTGCTCCCGTCAAAAGCGCCAGCTGAAAAACTAGAGTTTTACAAAGATTTTGCAACGCGCTGGTCCGGCGACGCCACCAAAAAATTCTCGACGGTTTATGACAATACAATTTCAGAGCTTCCAGCAGATAAAAATATATGGATCCTTGGCACTGAAAATATATTCTCTTCCGAACTCAATAAAAGTTTGCAAGGATATTCTTCGTACGTAACAAATGATTCTATCCGATTAGGTCAGACAGTATTTCAAAAAACAAATCATAGTTTCGTCATTACAGCGCGCCATCCAAAGAATCCCTCTGCAGTGATCGCATTTATATCATCTGATAGTAAAGAAGCAATTCCAGGGCTCGCACGAAAAGTTCCACACTATGGAAAATACAGCTATCTCGTTTTTGAAGGTGCAGAGCCGGCAAATATTGCAAAAGGAGAATGGTCATCAGTCGGTTCACCGCTTGATGTTACGCTGGTTCCTGCTGCAACTTCGGTATCTTTACCAAAGAGAAAAGCTCTGGCAAATCTCGACCCTGTATTTTCTCCGGAACGATTGAAGAAAACGGTCGATTTCCTAGCAAGCGAAGAACTTGCAGGAAGAGCGCCTGGTTCAATTGGTATCGAGAAAGCAGCAGATTTTATTGTTACTAATTTCAAAGCAGCAGGATTGCTTCCTGGTGCTGATGACAGCACATATTTCCAAAGCTGGAATGAAGTTGTTGATTCCCTCGGAAACAAATCGACTGTAAAAAATATTATTGGCATTATTCCCGGTACAAATCCGAATTTGAAGGATGAATCGGTTGTGATCAGCGCACATTATGATCATCTCGGACTCGGGTGGCCAGCTGTCAATAAAGGGAATGAAGGAAAGATCCACTACGGTGCAGACGATAATGCTAGTGGTGTGTCTGTATTATTAGAATTGGCACACACGCATGGAAAATCATTAAAACCCCAAAGGACGATAGTCTTTATTGCATTTTCTTCCGAAGAAGCCGGATTAATCGGATCGAAATATTATGTGAAGAACAATAAACGGTTTCCCGCCAAAAAAGCGATCGGAGTGTTGAATTTTGATGCTATTGGTCGTTTAGGAAATAATAAAGTATCTATTTTAAGTGCATCCAGTGCAAGGGAATGGAGATTTATTTTCATGGGTGCAAGTTATGTTACCGGAGTTGAATCTGAGATTATCACACAAGAACTTGATGCAAGTGATCAGCGAAGTTTCATTGAAGCCGGAATTCCGGGTGTCCAATTCTTTTCGGGAGCAAACAATGACTACCATCGTCCAAGCGATACACCTGATAAGATTGATATATCTGGATTGGTAAAAGTAGCTGCACTTGGTCAGGAAGCTCTTGTGTATTTGGGAGACAGGATTGAGCCGTTGACGTTTCAAGGGCAAATTGCTGCACCTACAACAAAGCCGCAACCAACCGGTGAACGAAAAGTTTCTACCGGAAGTATTCCCGATTTTGCTTTTACAGGGCAAGGTGTTAAGCTCGCGGATATTAGTCCCGATTCCCCTGCATCAAAAGCGGGATTACAAAAAGGGGATGTTGTCATTCAATTAGGCGGATCAAAAACAACAAATCTGCGTGAATACTCCGATGTATTGAAGAGTTTCAAACCTGGAGATGTTGTTGATGTCGTATATCAGCGTGACGGAAAAGAACTTAAAACAAAAATCGAACTGATAGCTAAATAAGCCTAACCATTATTTATGGAGAAGATGTGAAACGAAACAGTAGTATTTCTATATTATTTGTTGTTGTCATTTTCTTGTCGTCAATTGCACAAGCACAAAAGAACGAACCAAAAGAATTGAAATATTGGGCAATCCCAAATATTGAAGAGGGTGCAGAATTTTATTTCTCACCTGACGGGAAAAGTTTGATCGGAACTGCAAAATTTAAGGACGATTCAGTTCATCACATTTATACTTTCAATATTGACGGCACAAATATTAAACGTATCAATGACAAAGGAGAAGATGGATGTTCTTATTTTTTTCCCGATGGGAAAAACATCATATTCACTTCAACAAGAGATCATCTCGATCTGCCAAAAGGAAACTATTCCGATCCTAAAAATTATCCTCAAGGTGCTGAATTATATATTGCCAATGCGGATGGAAGCAATATCCGACAATTCACCAACAATACATACTATGATGCTGAGGTGTCAGTTTCACCTGACGGGAATTGGGTACTCTTTACACGACAGATCAATGGACAATTAGATCTGTGGAAAGCACATCCTGATGGGAGTGAAGAAACACAAATTACAACAACGAAAGATTTTCAGGAAGGGGGAGCTTTTTTCATAGATAATACTTCCATCATCTATCGAGCATGGGATATTAAGGAAGAAGGAAAACGCGGAATTCCAATGACGATCTATACAATCAATATCGATGGTTCTGACAGAAAACAAATTACATACGAGCCAGGGACAAATTGGGCACCTCATGCCGCCCCCGATGGAGAACATTTCGTATTTGTCAAAGTAGTACCTCCTTACAATTTTGAAATCTACTTACAAAGCCTTAAAACCGGGAAACAAACACGTCTGACAACCAATGATGCGTTTGACGGTTTTCCTGTGATTTCACCTGATGGTAATTATCTTCGGTTTGATTCGAACAGAGAGATCGTTCCAGGAAAAAAAATACTTCGTCCATTTTTAATGGATATATCATCGTTGAAAATCGGAAAGCATCAATAAACAGGTGGCCTCTCCTAAGAGTAACGAGGAAAAGTTGTAAAACTATTTAAAAATTGGTTAATTCTTAATGGCTGCATAATCCCTCAATTCATCATTTTTTCTTATTGAATATTCTAACCTTAAAACTTTTTTATGCCGCCAGTTTTAACTAAACCGTTGATTATTAATCTGTTGCTATTATTTGGATTTATAGGTAACGCTCCAATTCCACAAAGTGAAAAAGAACAAGAATACATTGCTGAGATTAACCGTTGGCATAATCAAAGGATTGAAAATTTAAAAAAAGAACACAGTTGGTTAAGTTTAATTGATCTGATTTGGCTGGATGAGGGAGAAAATAACATTCCTCTATTCGGGAGTATCACACTTAAAAAAGGTACGCTGTTCGTTGATCTAAAGGATAATATTCAAGCCACTTCTCAAGGAAAAATCTTTACCTCCGGTTTCATACGTCCTGAAAAGGATAAAATACTATTCGGGTCCAAAGCGTTTGTGGTAATTGAGCGCGATGGAAAATACGGGGTTCGAATATGGGATTCTGAGTCTCCTGCAAGAAAAAACTTTTCAGGAGTTGAACGATACCCTGTTTCAAAAAGGTGGAGAGTTGAGGCTCGATGGGAAACCTTTGCAAAACCAAAAGCAATTGAAATCCCAACTGTAGTGCCCGGAGTATTTGGAAAAGGAATCGTCCCGGGTGTTGCGATCTTCGTTGTGGATGGAAAGGAACTCCGTCTCGAACCAACCGCTGATAGTGCTCAGACTGAATATTCATTTGTCTTTGCAGACCGAACAAACGGAAAAGAATCATATGCCGCAGGAAGATTTTTGGATGTGGGGCCGCCGATCAACGGGAAAATTATTCTCGATTTCAATAAGGCGACAAACCCTCCTTGCGCATTTACAAATTTTGCGACATGTCCCGTTCCGTTAAAGGAAAACAGAATTCAGGTGAGGATTGAAGCTGGGGAGAAAAAATATGGTCACCAATAGCAGAAAAAACGCTATTTCTATTTAGATATAAATTTGTATCTCATAATAAAAAAGTCACACAATATCGCTGTCGTGTGACTTTTTTTGTAGCGGGGGGGGGACTTGAACCCTCGACCTACGGATTATGATTCCGACGCTCTAACCAGCTGAGCTACCCCGCCATATCTCTTTATTTCTCTAACTCTTACAAGATAAAAAAAAATTAGCTTCTTTTCAATGACCAATCTGAAATATTTACAAAAAGGATACTCAGAAATCGTTGTAAATATGACGATATTGATTCTGATGGTGAAGATAAATTCTTGAAAATTATAATAAAATTTAATTAGATTTCAATTACAATTATGAACCAAAAGAATAATTAAAGGAAAAGAACCATGTCGTCCGAAGTAAAAAAAATGGAATTTAAGAGTGAACTAAAACAGATACTGAATCTTATCACTCATTCACTCTATTCACATAAAGAGGTCTTTTTGCGTGAATTGATCAGCAACGCAAGCGACGCAATAGATAAGATACGCTTCGACTCAGTCAACAATGACTCTATTCTGGAAAATAACAAGGAATGGAAGATCAAGATAACTCCCGATTCAAAAAATAACACATTGACCGTTTCGGATAATGGAATAGGAATGTCTCTTCAAACAATTGTGGAAAATCTAGGCACAATTGCAAAATCAGGAACAAAGGAATTTCTCGATCAACTAAAAAATGCTGATGCTGCCTCCAAACCTGAATTGATCGGTCAATTTGGTGTCGGCTTTTATTCTGCGTTTATGGTTGCAGATTCTGTTACCGTTATCTCAAGAACTGCAGGAAGCCCAAGTGAGGGTGTGAAATGGATCTCAGATGGACAGGGTGAATACACCGTGGAGAAGGTTGAAAAAGCGAATCGTGGCACGGATATAATTTTAACATTAAAACCGGAAGAGAAAGAATTCACTGAACAATGGAAGATCCGCTCTCTTGTTAAACAATTCTCAGATTTCATCGAACATCCGGTAGTCATGGATGTTGAAAAGGAGGATGACAATAAGAATAAGACGATAGAAGAAGAGACATTGAATTCAAGGAAAGCACTCTGGCTTCGTTCGAAAAGTGATGTTACCAAAGAAGAATACGATCAATTTTATCAGCAAGTATCAAACGATTTTTCTTCACCGGCAAGGGTTTTGCATTATACGGGTGAAGGTGTTGTAGAATTTAAAGTTCTTCTCTTTATCCCTGCAAAGAAACCGTATGATATGATGTTCGGTGAAGTGAAAGTTGGTCCAAAATTATATATTCGCAGAGTATTGATCATGGATCACTGTGAGCAATTGCTCCCTCCGTATTTACGTTTTGTCAAAGGAGTGGTTGATTGTGCCGATCTGCCGTTGAATGTCTCCCGGGAAATGCTCCAACAAAATCCATTGCTTGAAAAGATCAAGACTAATTTGGTCAAAAGTGTGTTAAAGAATTTGGAAGAGATGATGACTTCATCATTCGATGAATACGTATCATTCTATAAAGAGTTCGGTTCATTCCTTAAAGAAGGATTGAATCACGATTGGGTGAACCGTGAACAGATCACAAAATTATTATTGTTCGAATCATTAAAAACAGAAGAGAAAAAATATATTTCATTTCAAACATATGTTGATGGAATGAGTGAGGAACAAAAGGAAATATACTATCTCTCCGGAGAGAACAGAGACATCTTGATCCATACTCCATATCTGGAAGTTTTCAAATCAAAACAGTGGAACGTTCTTTTTATGACCGATCCAATTGATGAATTTATCTTGCCGTCAATTCCTGAATTCAATGGAAAGAAATTGACCGCCGCTGATAAAAGCGATGTTTCGGTTGCATCGGAAAAGGAAAACAAAGATTCACAAAAAGAATATTCCGCCTTGTTTGATCATCTTAAGAAATCTCTGGAAAACATTAAGGAGATCAAAATATCGAGCCGATTGAAAGAGAGTGCGTCTTGTTTAGTGAGCGATAAGGACGGAATGAGTTCAAACATGGAACGAATCATGCAGAAATTGGGGCAAATGGATGAATCCAAAAAAGCAGATCGTATTTTGGAATTAAATATCGATCATCCGGTGGTGCAATCATTGAAAAAGATCTATGATGCTAACCCTGCAGACCAAAAGATTGAAATGTTTGCCAATCTGTTATACGATCAAGCAGTAATTGCAGAAGGTTCAAAGGTGAAAGACCCGTTGGCATTTGCTCAACGGATAAATCAATTGCTTGTTCAGACCTCCGGAAATTAATCGCTCAAAATCTTAATCAGCAATGTGAAAGGGAATCGATCAAATAGATCGGTTCCCTTCTCTGTTTTAAAAAGGGGATCAATCAAAATTTAATTATTTATTCCTGAGAACTTTACCGATTAATTAAATTATTCCAAAGGGACGTACTTATTTTGTAACAAATTCTTTTCAAATACCGTAAATTGAGCATTAAATTAATACAAAAATATCCGATTAACAGCTATATAAGGAGTTCCATGTTTTTCCGTTCTACAGTACTGTTTGTAATATTGATTTCCCAGTTATTTTCACAAACTATATTTCAGCCATCAAATGTTTCTCAAAAACCAGTGTTTCAGTTTAAGGCTCAATCTTCAAGTGATGATTCTTTAGTAAATTTGATTGTTGAGTTTATCGAACCCCCATTATTTCTCGTTCAAAAGAATAATTTAGCAATACACTCTTCTATCGTGTATGAGGATCGGTTTGAACAGTTTGAACATGACCTTCAGGGAATTGAATCACAAAAAATGTATAAAGGACAATCTGCAAAAGTAAATGCAGGAAAAAAATTCAACAAAATATTCTTTGGACAAAGTGTTCAAACTCCGAAGTCGATGATTCCAATGATAGAACAGTTATCATATGTTAAAAAAGTCCATATCGATTATGAAGTAAAAGCATTTCTCAGTAAAAGCACTTCGCAAATTCGTGCCAATGAGGTGTGGAATACTTATGGAGTAAAAGGTGAGGGCGTTGTCGTTGGAATTATAGATTCAGGAATTGATTATTTACACCCTGCATTAGGGGGAGGAATAGGACCATCCTTCAAAGTGATAGGAGGATATGATTTTGTAAACCAAGACAGTGATCCAATGGATGATCATGGACATGGGACTCACGTGGCAGGAATAGTTGGAGCTGATGGTCCTGAAATTCAGGGTGTTGCACCGAAAGTAAAATTATTCGGTTTAAAAGTGCTGGGTTCAAATGGAAGAGGAAGTCAGAGTAATATCATAGCCGCGATCGAAAGAACTGTTGACCCGAATCAGGATGGTGATATGAGTGATAAACTCGATATTGTCAATATGAGCTTAGGAAGTTATTATGGAGATTCCGATGATGCAGGATGTAGTGCTGTTGATAATGCAACATTTTTAGGAGTTACATTTGTTATTGCAGCTGGAAATGATGGTAATGCTGAAATAATTCAAGGAAAAGAGAATAATTATTATTTCACAGGATTAGAATCGATTGGGAGCCCTGGTTCGGCTCGTTCAGCCATTACTGTTGGAGCAATTGATTCGGTAAATAAGATGGCATATTTCTCATCGAAAGGTCCTACGCGACTATATTACGACATCAAACCGGACGTTTCTGCACCCGGTGTCAATATCAATTCTCTTGCAATAGAAAATAGTTATTCGATTAAAAGCGGAACCTCAATGGCATCACCCATGGTTGCCGGAGTTGCCGCATTAATGAAATCGAAAAATAAAAACCTTACACCTGAACAGATCAAATCGGCAATTGTGAATTCTTCAGTTGATATGGGATTCAAAAAAGTGCTTCAAGGAGCGGGCAGGATTGATGCAATGCGTGCAATTTCTAACACTTCTTTTGCAATGCCTACTCATTTAAGTTACGGTCTTGATAATCCGGCACAAACAACATGGACTAAAATCGAAACAGTGACGGTTTCCAATAAAGGTGTCAGCGTGCAAAATTATTCTGTCGGTTTTTCATCCACAGTTGCAGGAATAACACTTTCTTCCCAACCTCAAAATTTCTCGTTGGTCTCAGGCGAATCAAAAAATATTTTAATTACCATTACTGTTAATAATACGATTATACCAATTGTCGATGAAGATATCATTCTTTACGAAGGATTTGCACATATTAATGGAAACAGTGATACGCTGCATCTTCCATGGTCATTTGCTAGAACAAGCAGAATGATCTTGACCTTCAGTGAATCTGACCCTCAGCTTGTTGGTGCAGCTTCAAACTTTTATATCACGGGAGTATATAATAAGTATTCAAAGTCACGCTGGCTCGACTCAAAAACGTTGGAAGTTTCAGGAGCTTTTTTGGATTCATATGACTTTGCAGTATTTTTCCGTAATAGTTCTAAATTGGTATTAAAAACTAATCTTCAATTTACAGGTTCAGAGTCATACTTGATCAATGCTTCTGATGCCATTCATCCGGTGAATTTCAACGGTGTCGATCAGAATGGAATTCCTTTCCCATTATCAAAAACAAAGAGAAGTCTTCGTGTCAACTTTTCCAATGGCTTTTTATTTGCGCCGCTTAATGATGGGAATAAAACGATTCTAGTGTCACCGGCATCGGCATCTTTTTCATTTCAAGGTGTTGAAGCGTTTATAGATTTATATGGCGAAAAGAGATTGGTCTTGCCTCAATATGCGTTGTTTTCAGGGATCAACGGTGAAGTGAATTTGACAAATACTTCGAATGCATATTACAAACAAACGCTTCAATTTAGAGTACCGGATAATGTTAAATCTACAAGAATATTTTCGGATGTCATCACAACTCAACTGAGTGACGGGCAAACTTATTATAACACAATTATTGTAGGAACGGATACCCTGAATGTTACTAACAACAAAGTTGAATTTGATCTCTACATGATGAAATCGGTCGATGCCACATTCGGTTCATCGGTTTCATTCCATACAAACAGTTCGTATGCAACGGATTATTTGTTGGATATGTCGACTCGGTATTTTTCTATTATTAATGACAGTGTGTTACTTGGCTTTCCGTCTCAGAATTGGATTACCGCATACAAATCTCCCAGTGGGGATACTTTGCGGTTTGGAGAATCTCCCATCCATATTTTGAATTTATCATACAATAATTCGTTTGGACCATCTATCCATTTCAATCCGTTGTTCTTTGGAAGCCTATTTGAAGCACGATATGATAATCTAACATCCGGAAAATACTCGATCTACAATGATGCCGGAGAAAAATTAAAGGAAGATAAATTGGATATTTCTCGATCAGCATTTCCCGCTGATCCCGGGAAATACCGGATCGAAATAGAAGCACAAGGAAATTATGTCAGTAATGCTAAAGGGAAGATTACATTGATCAATAAATTCGATCTATCTCAACCGATTCCAGATCCTCCAATCATTACATCATTAAGGATGTTGAATGCCAAAAAACGTCCTGCAAACAGTTTTGTTAAGAATGAACAAAGTGAGTTGAGATTCTCGTCAAAAATATTTGCAGTTGCTGATCAAGTACCCATAAATGACTCAACAAAAGTGTATTATCGTAAATATAAATCATCACCATGGATGCCTCTCCCTGTTGCATTTATTAAAAGCGATGCCGATAAAGAAGGTGCTATATACTCTGCTTCACTTTTACCTGCGACCGCATTTGACTCTGTAGCGGTAGATTTGAAGATTAGACTCGTAGATGCAACAGGAAATTCAACTGAACAAATACTTTCCCCTGCGTTTACTGTCGGAAATTGGGTTGATGATGGGACAACTCCGGTTGAGAACGAACCGTTATTACCGAAAATATTTGCATTACATCAGAATTATCCTAATCCGTTCAATCCTGCAACTACAATTAATTTTGATGTTCCACAAACGGATTTTGTGAACCTTGTTGTGTATGATATCCTCGGAAGGGAAGTGAGGACACTTGTTCATGAAATCAGACAGGGAGGAAAATATAGTTTACAATTCAATGGTTCAAATCTTGCAACCGGAGTTTATCTCTTACGGTTATCTGTTGGGCAAAATACTGCGTTGAGGAAGATGATGTTGCTGAAGTAAAAAAATCTTATGCTAATACTAAAAAATAGATATAAGTTTTTTAACGAATCTCTACAGTAAACCCCCGATACTAGACACTATAGTCTGTTTTCTTCTTTGGAAAACAGACTATATCATTAATGTATTTGCACTAATTATTGTTTGACATTTACTAGAAAATTGTAAACATTCTCATAGTGCTTAATTATTTTTCTTAAAGCAGGTGAGTATGGATACTAAAAATAATTTTCGAAAAAAAGTATTTTCAATTTTCACTCCCCCAATTTACCCTGACGAAGAGGAAAAAACACAGCTAACCAAAGTTACATATTATACAACATTGGTTACTTTGTTGGTAAGCATTTTTACTCATACTGCTGTTAGCTCCGGCCAAGATACCCCTTTTTTCCCACAAGTAGCTTCATTCCTTCGGTTGATCGGCTTTGTTGTAATTTTATTTTTGTTACGAAAAGGATATCAACAGTTCTCAGCGTACTTATTTATTGGGACGTTATGGATTGCTTTTGCAATTTCAATGCCATACAACGGAGGAGTATACTCTTTCGGGTATAGATCAGGTTTTCTCCTTCTCATTTTTGTCACTTCTTTATTGCTCGGCTTTCGAGAGGCTATTGTCGTAGCCATTTTATCCATAGTTTATGGATTATTTCTTGCGATATATTTTCCATCAACGGAATTCCTGACAAAAACATATTTTAGCCACCCGGTTCGGTTTTGGTCGATCAACGCGGTACTTTTTCTTATTGCAATTATCTTCATACGATATTCAATTTCCACAATTAAGGATTCATTAACTAAAGCACGAAGGGAATTTAAAGAACGGCTCAAAACAGAAAAATCTTTCCAGGAAAGTAAACAGAATTATTACGAAGTGTTCAACGCGACGAATGAAGCAATTTTCATTATGGAGCCATATACCGGACGATTACTTGAAGCAAATGAAACCGCTGTTAAAATGTACAAGTATGATTCAAAAGAGGAAATAATTGCATGTACGGTAGGAGATCTCAGTGCAAATGTAGGTTCGTTTACGGAATCAAAAGCACAGGAGTTAATGAAAAAAAGTGTGTTAGGTGTCCCTCAGGTATTTGAGTGGCAGGGTCGGAAAAAGAATGGGGATCTTTTTTGGATGGAAGTATCGTTGAGGGGTTCGGATATTGGCGGAAGAAAAAGGATCTTGGCGGTTATTCGCGATAATACAGAGAAACGAAAAGCAGAAGAAGCATTACGTGAGAATGAACAACGATTGAGAATCCTTTCTGAATCTGCATTTGAAGGAATCGGGATAACTGCAAACGGAATTGTCATAGAATCAAACGATCAATTAGCAGCAATGTTGGAATATTCCCGTGAAGAAATTATCGGTAAAAGTGTTGCAAATTTTGTTGCACCGCAGTCAAGAGAATATGTCCATCAAATGATACTTTCGGGAAAAGAAGAACCCTATGAACATTTAGCGCTGACGAAGAGCGGAAAAGAATTTTGGGTTGAGGTCCGTGGTAAAAGCTCAACAATTAATGGTGGAAGTATCCGTATTACGGTTATGCGGGATATCGATCTTCAAAAACGTCAGACTACCATCATTGAACAGACAGCACAACAGCTGCGTAGTATTATTCGTTCAGCATCGCGTTCATCTTTCGTCTCAACAGATCTAAATGGAAATATCACTGCATTCAGTCCGGGAGCTGAATTAATGTTAGGATATCGATCTGAAGAAATGGTCGGTGTACAAACACCTATAGTGTTTCATCTTGCCTCAGAGATGGAAAAACGTGGGAAAGAATTAAGTGAATTGTACGGTTATACAGTAAAAGGTTTTGAAGTATTTGTGCATAAAGCCAAGGTTGGAGAATATGAAGAACGGGAATGGACGTATGTAAAAAAAGATGGCGGTCACTTAAAAGTATCTCTTGTTGTGACTCCAGTTTTTAATGACAGCAATGTGTTGTTGGGATATTTAGGAATCGCAAGAGATATTACGGAACAAAAAGCTGCAGAAGAGAAGATCAGGATCAGTGAGGCAAAATTAAAATCGTCCATTGAATTGACACCGAATGTAGCTATACAATGGTATGATGAGAACGGCCGTGTTCTGTTCTGGAATAGCGCGTCAGAATTGTTGTACGGATGGTCTTCATCCGAAGCAATAGGAAAGACATTGGATCAATTGATCCATACGCCAGAAGAAGCACGGGAATTTCAAGAAATATTAAAAGAAATTGACAGAACAGGAAAAACGGTTGGCCCTTATGAAGCATCAATCCGTCATCGCTCAGGGAGACCTGGTTATGTAATGGCAACAACATTTGCAATTCCGTCTGAGGATGAGAAAAAAATATTTGTTTGTATGGATGTCGACATTACTTTAGCAAAACAATCTCAAAAAAGCCTTGCCGAAAGCAATGAACGTTTCTCATCAGCCTTCAATAATGCACCTTTATTAATGACCATCAGTACATATGAAGATGGAAGATTTATCGAAGTCAACAATCAGTGTTTCAATTACTCCGGCTTCCATCCTGAAGAAATTATAGGTAAGACTGCAACTGAATTGCAATGGATAACTACAGAGGAGAGGGACAAATTAATTGCAATGCTTGAAATGAAAGGGAGCATTGTTGACCTAGATTTAGATCTTCGCAAGAAGGATGGATCAATAACTCATCGTTTATATAACTGTGAGACGATCACAATCAACGGAAAAAAATGTCTCTTATCTATTTCGCTCAATATAACGGATAGAAGACTGGCCGAAAAGGCTATCCGTGAAAAAGAAGAAAAATATAAACGCCTTTTTGAAACTGCAGGCGATGCTATCTTCATTATGAATGAAGATGAGTTCATCGACTGTAATCAAAAAACTCTCGAAGTATTCCGGTGTACCCGTGAACAGATCATTGGTCATCGTCCGTATGAATTTTCACCACTAATACAACCGGATGGACAACAATCAAAAGATAAAGCGCTTAAAAAGATCCATGAGGCTCTGTATAGTGAATCTCAAAGGTTTGAATGGACTCATTCACGACCTGATGGTTCAACATTCAACGCTGAAGTCACATTGAATAAGATTAATATCTCCGAGGGGGTCCAAATTCAAGCGATAGTGAGAGATATTACCGAACGAAAACGATCGGAAGAACAAATACGCCTGTTGGCCCATGCCATGAAGAGTGTCCGTGAATGTATTTGTATCATTGGGCTTGATAATTCAGTGCTCTATGTGAACAATGAATTCAAAAAGGTATACGGATTCAAGGAAGAAGAAATTATAGGAAAAGATGTTGCTATCATTCGATCACAAAAAAATAGTATCAAAGCCGTTGAGGTAATTCGAAAGAGTAATTACACAGAAGCATGGCACGGAGAACATTGGCACGTTAAAAAAGATGGAACTGATTTTCCGGTCTACGTCTCACTTTCAGCTGTTCGGGGTCCGGATGATACTCCTGAATCATTGATCGGAGTCTTCACAGATCTAACAGAAACAAAACAGAGAGAAGAAGAGAAGAAAAAATTAGAAGATCAACTGCTTCATGCACAAAAAATGGATTCGTTCGGTCGGCTTGCCGGAGGTATAGCTCACGATTTTAACAATATGCTTACCCCTATACTTGGATTCGGCGAGATCCTTAAAAAATCATTCTCAGATAATGATCCACGGGCAAATAAGATTCACCAAATCATTCATGCAGCAGAAAGTTCAAGAAATCTTGTCTCTAAACTTCTTGCGTTTGCACGAAAACAAAATCTTGATGTGAAACGGATCGATTTGAACAATATTATTACGGATTTCCAGAAGATCTTGAGCAGAACTTTGACAGAAAATATCACGGTGAAAACTCACCTGGAAAAAACACCCGCCATCATTCATGGCGATGCAGGACAGATTGAACAGATTATTCTGAATCTTTCTGTGAATGCAATGCATGCAATGCCGGATGGAGGAAATCTGATCATTGAGACAAAGAGAATCACTATTTCAGACAGAATGATGTTTACCGAAGAAGAAAAAGAATTGGAGTTGGGTGAATATGTTATGTTAACGGTCAGTGACAATGGGTCAGGAATTCCAAAAGAGATAGTATCAAAGATCTATGACCCGTTCTTTACCACAAAAGAAAAGGGACAGGGAACAGGTTTAGGATTGTCCACCGTCTATGGTATCGTGAAACAACATCAAGGGTTCATTTCAGTCTACAGTGAAGTTGGTATTGGAACAACGTTCAAGATTTATTTTCCGTACTACTCAGGAAATGTCGAGGAACATGCCAAGATTTCAAGGACAAACCATTCTGTTTCGGCACGAAAGCGGACAATTCTGATTGTAGAAGATCAGGAGCAAATATTGGAATTGATTCAAGAGGTGTTGATCGATGAAGGATATACAATATTCACAGCGACTTCTGTTGCCGAGGCGTTGAAGGTGTTTCGATCCCATCATGATCGAATCGATCGATTGATCACTGATATTATTCTTCCCGATGGAAATGGGAGGCAGTTATTTGAATCAATCTTAGTTGAAAAACCCGATATTAAAGTGATGTTCATGTCGAGCTATACTGAGGATATCATCACAACAAATAATTATTTACCGGAAAATAGTCTGTTCATTCCAAAACCATTTACATTGACTGCGTTCATTGAATCAGTACAGCGATTAAATGAAGAATAATCATCATCGACGTTTGGAATATTTTTTAACTAAACCCAACAAAGCAGCCGATGAGTACGGTTTTTGAAGAAAATCGTCTACAGCCATCACAGAAAAATCTTCAATGGAATTCGAAGGGAGTCCCGAAGTCAAGACGATAGGAATTTGTTTATTGATTTCGCGTAAACGGAAGATTGTTTCTTTGCAGGAAGAGCCTGGAATGTTCACGTCTAGGATAATGAAATCAATCTTGTCCTTGTGTTCTTTAAACAATAGCAGTGCCTCTTTTGAATTTGAAGAACAAAACACTTCGCCGCCGTCCGATTCAAAAATATCCCGTACGAGTTCAAGGTTCATGATATCGTCGTCGATCGTCAAGATAGCCGGATTGCGACTTTCTGTTGGTGCAGTCTGTTCGTTGTCTTTGTTGCTATGATAAGCTGGCAATGCGATCTTAATCAATGTGCCTTCACCCAAAACGCTCTGAACTACGATTCCCCCTTTATGACCTTGTAGAATACCAAGGACGGCAGAAAGTCCAAGGCCGCGTCCTGTGAATTTCGTTGTAAAGAATGGATCAAACATTTTTTGAGAAATCTCCTCGGTCATTCCGGTTCCCCTGTCTTCAACTTCTAGAATCACATAGTCTCCGGCAATCATATTAGTCTTTGAGATATTCACCCATTCTTGTATGTGAGATTGATCTATGGTACGATTTAAAGTTCGCACATTGATTGTATGATCCTTTTCTGTTACTGCTTCAATTGCATTGGTGATGATATTAATGATCAATTGTTTCATTTGACGAATATCGGCTCTTACCGGGAAAAGTCCGGCTGCAAGGTCCGGATGAATCTGAACAGGAACGGAAGTAGAAACGATCAGAGAGTGGAGGTTCTCTTTAATGATATCGTTCATATTCACAACTCGTATCTCAAACTTTGATCGACCGGAGTACGCCGTTAATTGTTTGGTCAGATCGGCTGCTCGGAGTGCAGCTTGTTCAATCTTTAAAAATGCAGAATGAACCGATGAGCCAAATTCAGTTTTTTTCAACTGCACTGTCGCTCGTCCAAGGATTGTCGTTAAAAGGTTGTTAAATTCATGTGCAACACCTCCCGCTAAGATCGACAAACTCTCCATTTTTTTAGACTGTTGAATAGCTTCTTCAATTCTGCGGCGCTCAGTAATATCCCTTTGGATGGAAAGATATCCCTCGAGTTTTCCGTTTTTATCAGTAATAGGAGTGATGGAACTTTCGACTTCAATTTCCAATCCCGATTTCGATTTATTGACGAACGTTGTTGTTACAATTTTTAATTCTTCCAATTGTTGCCATAACAATTCATTCGTCACAACAGAATTTGGAATATGTTCGAGAATCTTTGGTGTTACCTTTCCGATCACTTCATCGGAAGTATATCCGTACAATGCAGTAAACTGCGGATTGATAAAAATTATCTTTTCAGTCATATCGGTCATAAACATCACTTCCGATGAATTATTGACCGCTTGTCCAAGCATTTGTAATTGTTGTTCAATGTGCTTTCGTTCAGTAATGTCAAGAACAAACCCGTCGACTAAAACCGACCCATCAGCCATGGTAAATGGCGTCCCGGAATTCCTCTGCCAGCGTAACTCGCCAGTTTTTGTAATTACTCGGTATTCATAATCGAATGGTTTTGGCTGTTCAATTAATTCGCGCAATGTAGAAATATCCTTCATCGCATCGATACGATAGATCGAACTCATAAATTTCCGGATATCTCCCATTAATTCATCCGCTGAAAATCCAAACAATTCTTTCGCTCCATCACTGATGAACAAAGGTTTGATCATTTTTCCTTTTTCCAATCGGACTCTGTATATTACTGAATGAAGATTTGAGGTGATACTTGAGATTTGTTCCCTTCGCATAAGAAGTTCTTGCTCAGCTTTTGATTGTTCGGTAACATCATTGAAAGAAGCGACCGATCCCGACAGAGATGAATCTTTTCCAAATAACGGAGCTATATTCATCGAGAGAATTTTATACCGACCGTCAGGGAAAGCAATACGGTAATTCTTGCGGAATATTGATTGACCAGTTTTTTGTACTTTTTTGAACGGATAATCTTCATATGCAATCCGTTCACCATCCTGCGAATACAAAACCAATATCTGTGAAGGCGCATAGATTCCCAGTTCGACCGAAGTGGGTAATTCAAAGATCTCTTGTCCAATTCTGTTTGCGAATGTAATATTTCCATCAATATCAAAAAGAATGATTCCACTCGGAGTTGTATTAATAATTGAATCCAGTCTCTGCTGATTGTCTCGAAAGGAAGCGCCTGTTTGAGTAGCACGCTGGAAACCTTTCTTCATATTATTTGCAAGGATAAAAGCACCGATAGCAATAATGCCGTTGACGATTATGGTATCCACCAGGTCAGATTGAAGTTGTTCAAGTGTATAGATCAAAAGATTTGGTTTCTCAAATTCGAGAGCAAAAAGGATTGCAATTGTAGTCAATTGACAAATGGAAAACAGGATATACACGTTTCGGTTCAGAAACACTGCTGACAGAATAAACGATGCACCATAAGTCAACATTGCTACGTCATGAACCGTCATTGATGATGAATACACCAACGGGGGGATAAAAAAAACAAAACTAAATGAAAGCAACGCGGCTGCACGTAGGGTGTGTAATCGCTGGTTTAAAATAAATGCAGTTATTAGAACGATCATTTCCACTATGTATGCAACAGAACTCGATAGAACAGGGATGGTTCCGTTCCAGATCTGTTGGAAATTTACCGTCATAGGATTAAGGATACCTATAAATATCACAAAACAAATGTAATAGACGATCTTTCCCATATCGGGGAAATATTCCGTTGAAAAATCCGGAGGAGTAAATATTTTTTTTAGGATAGACAACATATCTGGAAAATAATTTATAGAGTTTTATAAAAATTGGTGTTACAATATGTAATTCCGGCCTCATTTGATTGTCATCAATATCAAATGAATTACAAATTTATGCAATAACGCAACTAAAATCGGTTTTTCCTATCGAAGATTCAATACGCAATACTACGTAGTTTGGATTTAATTTCTTTTATTTACAAAAACTACGGGATTGAGAATAGATTTACTGAGACAGTACTGGTTGCGCGGTGTGAAGGACTGATTGGACAGCTTTGAAAAATGATTAATTAATGAGTAATGCTAATGCAAGCATGTTCCGGATTCAGGGCGGATAGAATCCGGAAAAAACAAGCTTGCATTGATAAGATCTTTATGAATAAGTTGTAAACTTTAATTAATTACCAATATTACTTTAACAGCATCGGTGACCTTCGATGAGCTTATGAATCCAATAGATCCGGGGGTCGATGCGATCTTGCTGAGCATCGCATCTTCATCACTGACATTTTCAGGAGCAGTGCCGTTACCGGTCAACTGTTTTTGCATCCAAATTTTTCGGATCGCAGTTACATTTTTACCGATTGCAGTGTAGAATTCATCACGAGCAGCAATTTCTGACTGTATGGTGAATAATTTAATTTTAGTGCCGCCAACTTCTCGGACATCAAGGCTGTATATATTGACTGCATCTTCTTTTGAAATGGAAGATGCCGATATACTTTTATTTGCAATTACACTGATCTGTGCATTACCGAATACACAAACGAATAATACTCCAAAGCTGATTGATATAATATTTTTCATTTTATATGCTCCTTAGAATGATATACTTGCGCCGACGGTATACCAATAATCGTAAAACTCACGCTGATCATCGGGTCCAAGTTCCTGGATATCGTATTTTGCATGGTTTTTTGTAAACTGAGTTTTCAAGACAACAAAATCGTTTACATGGTAACCCCCACCGACGCTTATTCCATAATACCCATCCATACCGAAATAAAATGGATCCGCTTTGTCATCGAGATAATCATACATACCAAACACATATATTTCCGGATTAATATAATATGTTGCCGATGCATAATAAAACAATTTATCAAAACCATCGCCAATATAATAGGTATCGTTCAAATGCCACTGGTCAAGAATTGTTTGATTCGAAGGAGATACATCAGTATTTGTTTTTAGAAACTCTCCGGCAATAGTCAGGTCTCCTAATGTGATTGTAATATCTGCACCCATACGTACACGGTTAAGGTCACCGAGATTTGTTGCGTCATTCAAATAAAATTGTGTAACAGAATCTTCCATGTACGAAATATATTTATTTGCCATATCAGCAAGATAATGACGTTTATTTTCAACATCTGTTGTCAAGGAAACTCCGGCTGTCACTGGACCAGATGTAATACCAAGTCTTCCTCCAACGCCAAAATATTTTACCGAGGTTTGTCCAAACGGGACATAACCCGGTAACATATCGTTCTTCGGAGACGAAATAAATCCATTCGTTGGACCGCTGATATACAATGCATAATCAAAGTTTGCAATGTCTGTCGGAACAAATCCATCGATATGGATCAGTGCTTTTTGAGGAAGTATATCAAAAATATCAACAAGATTTCCTCCGGTTGCTTCATAGAGCTTTGGTCTATTTAAATAAGGAAGCAGGGGAGTTCTATTATAAATTTGGAACATTGCGTTGAATTTTGGAATGACAATCCCAAATTTAAGTCGAAGATAATCTTTGTAATCCCAAAGGATATATGCTTCCTGAATATTATAATCTCCATACTCTCTGCCCGATGAAAAATTATTGATGTATTCAAAATTAATAAATGCTGTGAAATCTTCACCAATCGATCGTTGAAAGAAGAGATTTAATTGACCAATGCCTAATGTATTATATGAATAGTTTTGTTCGCCGGTTGGCGGACCCGGAGGGCCATACTCATTTGAAAATGCATTATAGTATGGTTGAAAGTAACCGAAAGTTTTTATTTCATCTTGTGCGATTAATAGCGTTGTAAAAAGGAAACCAACGATTAAATATAAAATGATTCGTTTCATAGTGGCCTCAAAATAATTATCAAGAGATATACGAATTCTTTACAATCTCTCAATTGTTTGAAATATTATATTCGCTAGAATGAATAGCAGGTTCTATGCTTCAACAATATGTCCTTGATGATTGACCATCTTGCTTGTTTTCTTCACAGATCCCTTGTGGTTACCATGGGAGCTATTATGAGAATACTGTTGGGAATGGTTTCCACCGCTGACATCAAATTTATCAATCAAATTTTGGAGATTCTCTGTCAGTCGATTGAGATCTTCAGCGGTACGGGCGATTTGTTGTGTTCCGCTGGCACTTTCTTGTGTTACTGAACTGATTGAATCCACATTTTTTGAGATCTGATTTGCTGTTGTTGTCTGCTCACGGCTTGCCGAAGCAATTTCCTGGATCATTTCTGCAACAGACCGCGCATTAGTTACGATACTGCGTAACATGGATCCTGCTTGTTCTGCTTTAGTAATACCGTTACTAACTTCGTCGGTCCCTTTTTGCATCGAACTTACCGCCTGACTTGTATCAGTCTGAATTTGTCGGATCATGACAGCGATTTCTTTCGTTGCTTTTGAAGTTCTCTCTGCAAGTTTACGAACCTCGTCAGCTACAACCGCAAAACCGCGACCTTGTTCACCGGCACGTGCGGCTTCAATTGCAGCATTTAAAGCGAGCAGATTGGTTTGATCTGCTATATCATCGATCACTCCGATAATCTCTCCAATTTTATCACTGGATGTTCCAAGGACTTTCACTTGTTCTGCGGATTGGTTTACAACATCCGAAATTCTCTGCATTCCGAGAATAGTATCATCGACAACTTTTCCGCCCTTTTCTGCATTATCGCCGGCTTGTTGAGCAGTTTGTGCTGCTTTTTGAATTCCGGCACTTCCTTGTTCAAGCGTCCGTGTCATTTGTTCGATTGCTGCAGCGACTTCTGAAGTTTGGGTACTTTGTTCATGAGATCCAGCTGCGAGTTCTTCTGTTGAAGCACTGATTTCTGAACTTGCACTTGCAACAGCAGCAGTAGCTTCACGAACCTCATTCATCAATCCTTTGATATTATCAACCATTTGAACAAATGATTGGGTAAGTTCACCCACTTCATCTGTGGAATGGTGATTGACATGAACGTTGAGGTTTCCTGTTGCGGCCAACTTTGCCGCATCTCGAAGTTGGATAATGCCGTTCGTGATACTTTTAAATATCATCAGAATAAATATCCGTCCAAAGATGAGCAGGGCAATTCCAACACCGATTGATGTCCATAGCCCGGCGTTGATTTCAGCAACGACGCTTTGTAATGAATAGACCATGACAATGCGTCCAAAATTCTTATCTTTATACTTGATGGGGGCACTTGCCTGAAAATAATCGCCGCTGTTATCAAAGCCGAAATCCCGTATTGATTTGTAATCGAACTTTTGAGATTTCGGATTGTGTTCAATGATAGCCGTTTCACTTTCATCGATGATAGCAGTGTATTCAATGTTCGGGTCTTTTTTGATCCAGTCAAAAGCCGCTTGAACAAGATCGAAATTACTGTCATGAAGTCCGGCACCGACAGACACCGTGAGCATCTCGCTTAATGTTCTTACTTGTGTTTCTGCATACCGCATGCTTTGGTCTTTTTGTTTTGCGGGGTAATAGATCGCAATGAAAATTACAATTAAGACGAGCGGTCCCATGAAGGCCAGAACCGCTTTGTTCTTAATTGAATTGGAATAGTAATCCTTAAAACTAATCATACGACCTCCTTATTTAATTTCCAGAAGAACCTTAACTGCACTGGAGACACTTGATGAATTCACATAACCGATAGATCCTGGTGTCGCTGAAACTTTTGCAATCACTTCTGCATCCGAAGCGACTGTTTCCGGTGCTTTTGCTTCTCCGGTCAATTGTTTTTTCATCCAATCTTTTTTCATCGATAACGGATCTTTTCCAATGCCCGTATAAAAATCTTTTTTGGCATCTCCATTTTGATCGAAGACAACGACCTTTGAACCATCGGACCATTTCGTTTCAACCAAAGAAAAAATAGAAGAAACTTTTGAAGTTGAAACGGAAGTTTCCGATACGGATTTATTTGCAACGACACTTACTTGCGCCACCGAAATAACAGTGGCGATCAATACTAATAACATACTTCTTAAAACATTTTTCATTGTTCACCTCTTTTAAATTCGTTATGGTTAGAATAATACACTAATGGCAAGTGATAATAATTTATAATCCAAATTTAGATTTGCATCAGTTGCAAAGTTGCCGACTGGTGGACCTAAGGGCAACACCACTGCGACTACACCATCTTTAACGCTATAGGTAGAATATTGTGCTTTAATGACAACGGAGGGATCCGGTCGATATCCTGCTCCAATCAATGAACCATTCATTCCATTTGATAAGAATTGAACTTGTTTATCTTTTAATTTACTAATAGTGCCATAGGCAAAAATATCCTCTGTGAAATTGTATCCTATCGTAGCATAATAGAATTCTTTGCTAAGATCTTTTACCGTCACTTTTGTATCGAGATATACTTTGATGTATTCTGCTTCTACAAACGCATTGTAAAGCGTATAGCCAAAGTCAAGTCCAACTCTGGTTCTGTCAATATGTTGAATTCGTGTTGGATCTATTATTTTATTATCAAGCTGTTTGTCCAAAGTTGTGGAAACCCCAACGCGTACATCACCGTATTTTGCACCGACTCTTCCACCAAATGCTTTGTAGTTCACAGTATCAAGGCCGCCGGATACTCCGTTAGTATCCAATCCTTGTTGCTGATAGTTCTTATCCAATTGTCCAAGAAAGACAGAGTAATCAAAAGTAAATTCATTCACTGGAAGATATCCGCTTATCTGTGCAATAGCTTTTTCAGGAAGAAACGTAGAAGGATTTATAGTACTGCTGACCGAGGATTCATATACCAATGGTCTATAAATATAAGGAAGCAGCGGCATTTTGTTTTTAATTTCATGCAAATAATTAAATCGTGGAACTAATAAACCAGCTTTTACTGTAAGAGCTGTACTATAATCGTAACGCAGCCATGCTTCGTCTAAATTGAACTTCCCCATATTCAAACCAGCACTGGAATAATTATTTACAAACTGTAAATTGATCCATGAAGTGAAATTTTGTGATAATTCTTTTCTAAAAAATATATTCAATTGTTGGATGTTGGAAGCTTGCAAGTCTGCAGCAGTTTGATCGAGAGTGAGTGTGCTGCCGCCAAGCATGGCAGGCAATGTTGTTTTAACTGTGTATTCCCCGTCCAATTTGACAAATTGTGCTTGGTAAAAACCAAAGATCTCCAAACTGCCTTGAGCTCTAGTAATTTGAGTTGACATGATCAACACTACTGCAAACAGCAAAAGTTTACTATTGTTCTTCATTGTTACTCCATATGTATATGTTTGAATGTGAATTAATTATGTTTTTAAAAATTCTTCCTGCTTCTCATTCGATAGAAAATGACATTATAGTGCAACAGCCATTTCTAAACAGCCGATTTGCCCTGCGTGGTAGTAGACTCTACATAACGTGTGCCAAAAATATTTATGGCTAAATTGTTGAAAAAAGGATGAATTGATGAATTCATGCATAATATTAGCCAAGTGACAAAAATTTTTGCGTTCAAATCAAAAAGTGAATCTTTGATTTTTAAAATGTTTTAGTGAAAAAATTTAAATAATGATTCAGAGTATTTTAAGGGCAATGATTAATCGGGAAGGGAAAATAAAAAAGAAAAACAGATAGGTTAGTTGGTACGCCATTTCATTTGCAAATAGATATCAATCCAAATTGTAATCGGACAAATTAATCTGATATTATCGAATATTAAAAAGTGTCTGGTTGATTTTGCATTGCTGTTCTATTAACCATTATCTACCTTTCAACGAAGAAATGAACGAACCAGGGGAACGGTTTGTGAATTATTTATTTTACCTCTGGATCGCAAATGCGTGAAAGAGGTTTTTTTGTTCTATAGAGAAAATGTACTCATCAAAATTAAATGCAAATCTTCTTGGTACTTTATCAGCAATAATACGGAGGACAATATGAAAAATATCTTCTCACAGATATGGAAACTTGGTCTGATCACTTTTACAGGTACATTAGGAAGCATTACATTAGGGTTGATGCTTCATGGAAGTGATGTCTTTAACTATACAGGAATTAATTTTGCATTTGTTGCATTTGGGATAAGCGGGGCTTTTATCTTTTCCTTTTATCATGTTTACGGATTATCGAACTGCACGACTGCGGCAGTTACTACCAGTGTTATTCAGTTCATTATTGCATCGAATTGGATGCCGATGTTGAATGCTGGATTCTGGTCTTTTGGAGTGAATCTTCCCGTGATCTGGCTGGCATTTTTATTTGAACGAAAACTTTCTGCGCTCCATTGGGCAAAATTTATGGTTGTAGGTGTTGTCTATGGTGCGGTATTTGTTTTGTTAACATTGGTGGTGGGAATGATTCAGGTCTCATCCCAAATTCCTTCATCAGTGTTCCAGGATAATTTTGTGGATGGCTTGTTAATCGGTCTTGGGATGGGTCTTGGAGTTCAGGCAGGGGAAGCGAATATTCATTCAATACATGCAAGCAGCCACTAAATGCAGGTACTGATTTTCCTAACATTCAGTTAATCTCTAAGATTGATTGAATTTAAATTATCGGAAATTCGAAGTGTTTCAATGATGGGAATAAAGAGTCCAAAAAAGGAGCTCACTTCAAGCTCCTTTTTTAATCGAAATATTCTGCAGAAATATTATTTCATGAAAACCATCTTCTTAATAGTGCGGTATACTCCTGCTTTAAGAGAATAAAAGTAGGTTCCACTTGATAATTGCCGTGCATCGAATCGTAATTCATGAACGCCTGCGTCAAATTGTCCATCTGCTAATGTTGTGATTTCTCTCCCTACCACATCGAATATTTTCAATTTAATACTCTCGGAAAACGGTAATGCAAATCGAATCACTGTTGTAGGATTGAATGGATTTGGATAGTTCTGCATCAATTCAAATTCTTTTGGAGTTAATATCGAAGTATTATTTACCACTGTTGTTGAGGTGAATGGCCATTTTGTTCTAATATTAATTCCATCTAAAACAATCTGTACTGATGTTGCTGCGCTCCCTTGGCGGATCGCGGCCGCATTGATATTGTCTTGTCCCAACGTTATTGTATTCACCACCACGGCTGTTCCCGCATCAATTTCCGTGGATGGAATGGTAGACGCTAAAATCCATAATTTTACTTCATCATTTCCTGTTGTATTGATTGTGTATTTGATAATAGCGAGGTATGTTGCATTTTTTATATAATTTGTTGAACCGTATGACACTGTATTTGAATTACTTATACCAAAGTTCACAATGCCACCTGTGATCTTTGCGAACAATCGTGCACTGAAATCTGAAAAACTTGATGATGAGGTTCTGTGTCCTAAATGGAAAAAATAATCTCCGCTCTTTGTTTCAGCAGTATCAGTTACTTTAATGAGCAATGATGCATAAACTGCTGATCCATTCGTTGCTTGTTCGTCAATCCCTTTGTTCACATCTTGTCCGCCGAGATTTGAAATAAGAACCGCATTCCCAACGCCGCTGCCCGAATAGCCTTCATATGTCAATCCAGCGGTTGTCGATAAAATGTTGGTGATTCCACTATGTGCAGTCCACCCATTACCAACCAATGATCCTGAAAAATTAAAATCGTCGGTCAATAAATTTGTTCCCTTACCATTAGCAATAAAATTAATATTTGGAGTTGTTGTGCCTGCATTGACTACAACCGGATTTCGCTCCGATGGATTATCAATGATCGGATCACCTGATTCATTTGCGCTGTTGTAATATTCAGGAATGACGGGATTTTGAAATGAAATATCAACGCCGCTGCTTGCATACGGACCCACGCTTGATCCACCGGTAAAATTTGGATTGATAGGTTCCGTTCGCACTACATACGATCCGGGAATTAATCCAATGATCGTATAATTGCCGTTGTTTTGTTCGAAATAATCAGTAATAGTTGAAATTTGATTCATCAATGAATCTGATCCAGTACTTATCGCAATAACATTAGCACCTCGAACTACTGATGCATTTGCTCTTGTTATAGATCCTGTGATTTTTCCGGTAATAGTAGAAAAAGTTGAAGCGGGATAAAGGTTTGAGATTGCAGCGATATCATCCGGATTGAGATCTCCAAGAGGAACATCATTGACGGTAGCAAATGGATACATTGTTGGAACATATATTGTCTTTGTTGCATCAGAGCTATATTCACCGTTTAACTGTGTATGATCCAACCCTAAAAAATGTCCGAATTCATGAACGAACGTTGACTTCCATTCTTCCAATGTGAAACTGTTGATACTTCCATCCGCTAGTTTTCCATTCATTACAGATTCACCTTCATCAAAATATCCATCATTATCTTTATCTCCTGATCCGGCAAAACCAATGACACTTTGTGATGCACCGGTGCCAAATAATGCTTCAGTAATTGAACCATCATTATCAAAAATGATAGGGTTAATAACATCGTACACAAAATCAGTCATAGTTGTATAATTAAGATAATTTGAAGCATTGACATCAACTAACAGT
>CAYPEM010000020.1:45489-78135 GCA_964409765.1 uncultured Chitinophagaceae bacterium | reverse complement strand
ATCTCTTTTTAGCAAATAAAATCTATTTTGGAACCCCAATCCTTTTCAAACTATCCATCGTAGTTGAGACATCCTGAATAAATATCTTCCATTCCTCTTCATCTTGTGAGATAGTTTCAATTCTCTTTTTGAATTCACTTTGTTGCATGCCTTTGCTCGCAAAAAATTCATTCACTTTAATCACGTACGATGAGTCGGTCTGCTTGTTCACCATCTTTTCTTTTTCATACAGAAGCGTCAGTTCGGCATAAGTGATCATTGTAGATTTATCGTACGATTTTGTTTGTTGAGAATTGCAACCGATGAGTGAAATTCCAAACATCAAAATCCAACATCCAACCAAACATAAACGTATAGCTCTTAACTTTTCACTTATAACTTTTAACTTTTGACTTCTGCATTCTGACTTCTGTATTCTGACTTCTTCTCTAATAATCTGCATAACGGAACTTTCCTTGACTATCTTGGGCTTTCTGGGTATATTTATTAACTTTTGATGTAAAATCATTCAATTTTAGCTTAAAGTAAAGGATTTTCCCAGATTTATGGCAACTACCGCAGATCTTAAGAATGGAATTTTCATTCGTTTCAACAATGAACTACACATTGTAGAAGAGCACCAGCACCGCACACCAGGTAACCTTCGGGCATTTTATCAGGTAAAAATGAGAAATATGCGTCATGGACGTGTCGTTGAAAACCGTTTTCGTTCAGGAGAAGAGATAGAACTTGTCCGCGTTGAGAGAAAAAAATATTCATATCTTTACCACGATGGACAGAGTTTTAATTTTATGGACCAGGAAACATTTGAACAAATTCCCATTGAAGAAACATTGCTCGGTGACGGCGCGAAGTTTTTAAAAGAGGGGGAGATCGTCGAAATTATGTTCGACGGGACTCAGCCTGTCGCAGCTGAACTTCCATTCAATGTTAATCTTAAAGTTACAGAAACAGGCCCCGGTGTTAAAGGGGATACGGCAACCGGTGCAACAAAACCTGCAAAAGTTGAATCCGGTGGAATGGTAAATGTTCCTCTTTTTATCAACGAGGGGGATATTATTAAAGTTGATGTTCGTACCGGTCAATATTTGGAACGGGTAAAACAGTAGCCATTCCTTCGTAATCATCCATTTATTTTTTGGAGAGTCAATGGACTTAAAATATGTAAAGCAATTGCTGGAGTTGATCGAAAAAAGTACTGTGAACGAGATAGAAGTAGAAGAAAAAGGACAAAAAATTAGAATTACAAAATCTGCACCGCAAAATGTCGTTGCAGGTTCGCCGTACCAAATGGCGATGCCTCAAACGCAGTTTGCCGCACCCGCACCGGCTCCTTCTGCACCGACAGCAGAAGTGAATACTGCTTCACCTGCCGCAACAAAAAAATATCACGAAATTAAATCACCTATCGTTGGAACATTCTACGCATCGCCATCTCCTGAAGCAGCTCCGTATGCTGAAGTTGGTGCAAAGGTAAAGCAGGGAAGTGTATTATGTATTGTTGAAGCAATGAAGCTGATGAATGAGATCGAAAGTGATATTGCAGGTACGATTGTAAAAATTAATGTTGAAAATGGAAAACCTGTAGAATACGGACAAGTTCTCTTCTTAATCGAACCGTAATTGTTTGGTTCTTCAAGGTCGGCTTATCTGCCGACCTTTTGATTTAATTTTTTGGAGTTTCATTGATCAAGAAAATATTGATAGCAAACCGCGGTGAAATTGCCTTACGAATTATCCGCGCCTGTAAAGAAATGGGGATCAAAACCGTTGCTGTCTATTCAGAAGCAGATAAATATTCCTTACATGTTCGTTTCGCCGATGAAGCAATCTGTATCGGTCCTGCAGCCGGAAAAGAAAGTTACCTTAAAATTCCCAGAATCATTGCTGCAGCAGAAGTGACAGGAGCAGATGCAATACATCCTGGTTATGGATTCTTGGCAGAGAATGCTAACTTTGCAGAGATCTGTATCTCATCCGGAATTACGTTCATTGGTCCGACACCGGAAATGATCAACGCGATGGGGGATAAGGCATTTGCGAAAGATACAATGCGTAAAGCAAATGTACCTGTTGTTCCCGGCAGTGATGGAATCATTAAGGATGCTGCAGAAGCAAAAAAATTAGCAAAAGAAATTGGACTTCCGGTCATCATCAAAGCTACAGCAGGTGGTGGCGGACGGGGAATGCGTATCGTCCGTGATTTCAACGACGTCGAAAATTCGTTCAACACTGCAAGTTCCGAAGCCGAAGCAGCATTTGGCAACGGCGGATGTTACATTGAAAAATATCTTGAAGAACCGCGTCATATTGAAATTCAACTGCTCGGCGACAAATATGGCAATGTTATTCATTTGGGTGAACGTGATTGTTCCGTTCAACGCCGACATCAAAAATTGATCGAAGAATCACCTTCGCCTGCAGTCAACGAAGAACTTCGTGAAAAGATGGGAGCCGCGGCAGTGCGAGGTGCGAAAAGTGTAAAATACCTAGGAGCCGGTACCATAGAATTCCTGCTTGATAAGAATAAGAATTTTTATTTCATGGAAATGAATACCCGTATCCAGGTTGAGCATTGTGTAACCGAGATGGTGACCGGAATTGATCTTATCAAAGAACAGATCAATGTAGCCAATGGTAAAAAGATAACGATCAAAAAAGTGAAGATGAACGGACATGCAATTGAATGCCGTATCAATGCAGAAGACCCGAATCATGATTTCCGTCCATCTCCCGGGAAGGTCACAAGTTTGCATTTTCCGGGCGGTAATGGTATTCGTGTTGATTCCCATGTCTACACGGATTATGTGATTCCTCCATTTTATGATTCAATGATCGCAAAATTGATTGCTCACGGTAAGACCCGTGAAGAAGCTTTGGATAAAATGTCTATGGCGTTGAGCGAAACAATTATTGAAGGTGTCAGTACGACAATTCCGTTCCACAAAAAAGTGATGAAGAATGATGTCTTCCGCAGTGGAATATTTGATACAAAATTTATCGAAACATTTAATTTCAAAGATTGAATAAAATATTAACCTTCCAAGGATTAAAGACTTGGAAGGTTTTAACAAAAGGACTCATCTATGAACTTCCCGGAAAATCTGAAATATACCAAAGACCACGAATGGATCCGCATTGACGGTAATGTCGGAACAATTGGAATTACAGAATACGCTCAAGGAGAACTTGGAGATATCGTATTCGTTGAACTTCCACCTATTGGAAAAAAAATTGAAGTGGGTCAATCATTCGGAACTGTAGAAGCAGTAAAAGCAGTTTCCGATCTCTACACCCCGGTCACCGGCGATGTAAAAGAAGTGAACAAAGAAATTCAGGATTCACCTGAGTTAGTAAATAAAGAACCATACGAACGCGGTTGGATGATTAAAGTAACGCTTGCCAAACCGGATGAAGTAAAAAATCTTCTCGATGTGGAAGCATACAAAAAACTGATCGCTCATTAAGGAATAACCCTATGTCAACCAATATTGTTGAACTACTCGGGGCAGATGCAAAGAGTCTGCTCGATCATAAATGTACTACCATCCCAAAAGAGACCATTCATCTTCCATCATCAACGTTCGTTGATGATATTTTCATCCAAACAGACCGACCGACACCGGTTTTAAAAAGTTTACAACAATTGTTTGGGGCCGGTCGTTTGAGCAATACAGGATATCTTTCCATTCTTCCTGTCGATCAGGGAATTGAACATTCGGGCGGTGCATCATTTGCAAAGAATCCGATCTATTTTGACGGAGAGAATATTGTGAAGCTTGCAATTGAAGGAGGATGCAACGGCGTAGCATCTACGCTTGGGGTGTTAGGATCAGTTGCAAGAAAATATGCACATAAGATTCCATTCATCATGAAATTCAATCATAATGAATTCATGTCGTATCCAAACACATTCGATGAAACATTGTTCGCAAGCATCAAACAGGCGTGGGATATGGGATGTGTTGCTGTTGGAGCAACGATCTATTTTGGTTCAGCAGAATCTCGTCGCCAGATCTGGGAAGTAAGCCAGATGTTCCAGCAGGCGCATGAACTTGGTATGGGAACAATCTTGTGGTGCTACACACGGAACAATGCATTCAAGACAAAAGAAAAAGATTATCATGTTTCTGCAGATTTAACAGGACAGGCGAATCATCTTGGCGTTACAATTGAAGCTGATATTATCAAACAAAAATTGCCGGAAAATAACGGCGGATACAATGCGTTGAACATGAGCGGATCGAGCTATGGAAAGATCGATAAACTTGTCTACGAAAAACTGACAACAGATCATCCAATCGACCTTACACGCTATCAAGTTGCGAATTGTTACATGGGACGTCAAGGGTTGATCAATTCCGGCGGAGCTTCGGGTGCAAATGATCTTGCCGATGCAGTGAAGACAGCAGTGATCAACAAACGCGCAGGCGGGATGGGATTGATCTCCGGTCGGAAAGCATTCCAAAAGCCGATGAAGGATGGCGTTGCAATTTTGAATGCAATTCAGGATGTCTATCTTTCAAAAGAAGTGACAATCGCATAACGGCGAGGTTTAATACACGAAACTTTGTTAATTGATTACATTCAAAGCGTCATCTGTATGCAAACTGCATGGTGACGCTTTTTTTATTTTATGAAAAAATATAAATGCATCATTTTTGATATGGACGGCACTTTGACGCAGACGAATCAACTGATCTATGATTCGTTCAATCACGTTGCTGGAAAATATATCAATAAGCGTTTGACACCGGCAGAAGTGATCGCATTCTTTGGTCCTCCGGAAAAAGAAGCGGTAGAACACATGATCGGCTCACAGCATATCGACAGAGCAATGATGGATTATTACCGATTCTATCATGACGAGCATAACAGCTTGGCAATGTTGTATCCGGGGATACGAGATTTGTTGGAGTTTTTGAAAATGAATAATGTTATCATAGCACTTTTTACAGGAAAAGGAAGACGAACAACCGATATTTCACTCGAACAATTCAACATTACTCAGTATTTTCAAATGACGGTGACCGGTGATGATGTGGATGAATTCAAACCATCTGGGAATGGGATCAAAAAGATCCTTGAAAAATTTTCCCTTAGTCCTGACGAAGCGTTGATGGTCGGGGATGCGGTTGCGGATTTTAAAGCATCTCGTGAAACAGGTGTGGATATTGCTTCGGTCGTGTGGGATTCCTACGGGAAGGAGGATGTTATAAAATTATCGCCTGATTTTATTTTTCATGATGTCCAAGAATTCTTTGATTGGCTTAAGCGAATTTATCAATAGCGACATCGAACGATGTTTCTTACCGAGGAATGTTCTATGAAAAAAATATTTTTATTGTTAATGACCGCATCAATATTTGTCAATTCGCAAGTGGAAATATTTGGTCTTCGTACCTACGCTAGCGATGACGAATACCGACCGCCAATCATTCTGAAATCGGAATATCTTACCATTGAATTCGATGTAACCACCTCACTGCCGCCGAATATTGAGATCATATTCAAACATGCTTCTAAGGATTGGAAGATCGATGAAAATCTTTTTGTGAATGATCCCTCAAAGATTCGGGCAATGTCGTTGTTCTATACTGTCGCACCAAACGGTGTCTATCATTATTCATACCACTATAAGAATTCATTCCCCAACAACAAGAATTTTGTTGAGTTTTTATATTCAGGAAATTATATCTATTCGATTGTAGACCGGAATGATGGTGACAAAGTGCTTGCGACTGGAAAATTCATTGTTGCAGAAACTTTGACGACAACTTCGATGACCATTGAAAACAAATTCCATCCAAGTTATAGTTCGCCGATGAATGAAATGAATTTTATTTCCGTCTCATGTACCATTCCTGAATCAAATTTGGGATCGAATGAAGGAATCAATCATTCGGATGTCAAGACAGTTGACATCATTAAAAATTGGGATATTGAGCATCCCAATAGGATTGACGTGGATGATAATAGCCCTGAAACATTTGTGGAAAATTTTTATAAACCATCAAAGGCTTTCTGGAAAAGAGATGTGCCGTCCGGAAACGAATATCGAAGATTGGATCTTTCGTCAACATCATTATATCCTAATAACAAACCTGTGATCTTAAAAAATAGCCCGGATGTATCGCGATATCAATGGCAGGGAAAGTCCGATGCGAATGGCGCAACAAAATTTAAACCGTTTACCGGGGCAAATTCTGATTATCTTGAAGTGGAAATAAGTCTTCGTTTAATTGATAAGCCCCAAAAGAAAATATTCTTGGTTGGCGGGTTCTCAGATTGGAATGTATTATCGGAATTTGAAATGAAACAAGATCCGATAACCCAATTATTTAAATTATCAGTGTGGCTTCGCCGCGGAGTGTATGATTATCAATATGTTGTAGGTGATATTGATACTGATGGAAAAGTAATCAATCAGGATTGGATTTCGTTGGAAGGAAATGATTGGCGGACTGTGAATCGGTATACAGCACTTATCTATTATTATGACCGCAAGTTTGGAGGATTTGATCGCGTGATTGGATATGTGAGAAGCAAAAATCCAGGGACACGAGATGTTGGGAAAAAAACGACTTCAGTTTATCCAGTTCCTCCGGCTGCTCCTATGCCTGAACCAGTCTTTTATCAAAACACGAGAAAATAATGAACTCAAAATTAAATATTGGGGTGATAGGGGTAGGACATCTTGGCTCGCTTCATTCAAAAATGTATGCAGAAATTGAAACAGCAAACTTTGTCGGTGTGTTTGATGTGAATGAGGAGAAGCGAAAGGAAGTTGCCGCAAAATTTAAAGTGAAAGCTTTTTCCTCAATTGAAGAATTGCTTCAGCATGTTGATGCTGTCAGTATTGCAACAGTTACGACAACACATCACGAGGTTGCAAAAAAAATTATCGCTGCTGGAAAACATGTATTGATTGAAAAACCGATCACTTCAACATTAAAAGAAGCGGATGAGTTGATCGCATTGGCAAAAGCGAAGGACGTGTTGATTCAGGTTGGTCATATTGAGAGATTCAATCCTGCGATCATTTCACTCGAGTCATATAAACTTGCGCCGATGTTCATCGAATCGCATCGTTTGGCGCAATTCAATCCGCGGGGTACTGATGTTGCGGTTGTACTCGATCTCATGATCCATGATATCGACATCATTTTAAGTTTGGTCAATTCACCGGTGAAGCAAATCGATGCAAATGGTGTTGCAGTTGTTTCAGATACGCCGGATATTGCAAATGCCCGTTTACAATTCAAGAATGGTTGTGTTGCAAATGTAACATCAAGTCGTATCTCCCGGAACAAAATGCGCAAGATGCGAATGTTCCAGAACAATGCATATATCGCGATCGATTTTCAGCAGGGAAGCGCCGATGTTTTTCGTTTAGGTAACGAGGGTGAGGGAAGTATCTGGTCCACAATGCTGCTTGGACAGATCGGCGAAGGAAAAAAGAAACGAAGTATCATCTATGAACAGCCGGAAATAAAAAAGATCAACGCATTGAAATATGAATTGGAATCATTCGTCCATGCAGTGCAGACCAATACGCGCCCCGTTGTTTCGGGAGATGATGGTCGGCATGCACTTGATGTTGCGCAGCAAATTATGAGTAAGATTCAAGTGCAGAAGTTTAATGTGTAATAGAAGTAATTATCGTTGATTATGAAACTGGAAATATCAAATAGAATTTTAAAAAAAATCGGTGCTATCGCTGATGAACGGTCAATTGAAGCCTATGTCGTTGGCGGATATGTGCGTGATAAGTTATTAGGAAAAGAAGTAACTGACATTGATATCGTTGTTGTTGGGAGCGGAGTAGAGTTTGCTCAGGCAGTTGCACATTCATTGAAAAAGAAAAAAATTGTGATCTATGAAAAGTTCGGCACGGCAATGTTACCGACTGAAGATGGAAAGATCGAATTCGTCGGTGCTCGCAAAGAGAGTTATGATCGTGAATCGCGAAATCCCATTGTTGACGTTGGAACGTTGGAAGAAGATCTGTCGAGACGTGATTTTACAATTAATGCACTTGCAATTTCAATCAATGCAGCGACTTGGGGCGAACTGAAAGATCCGTTTAACGGACAAAATGATCTGACTATGCAGATCATACGAACCCCTCTAGATCCCGCAACGACATTTGATGATGATCCTCTTCGAATAATGAGAGCAATTCGATTTTCTTCACAAAAGGGATTCACAATCGAAGAGAAAACTCTTGCTGCAATTTCACCAATGAAAGAACGATTATCGATCATTTCCCAAGAGAGAATCACCGAAGAGTTCATGAAAATAATGGCAAGTCCAAAACCATCGGTAGGATTGCGATTGATGTTCGATACCGGAATTATGCAGATCGTTTTTCCGGAAGTGGCAGAACTATCCGGGGTAGAACAGCGCCAGGATCATCATCACAAAGATGTTTTCCTTCATACGTGTCAGGTGGTAGACAATATTAGCATGATGACAGAGAATATCAATTTGAGAATGGCCGCACTGCTACATGATATTGCAAAACCGAAGACAAAAAAATTCATCGAAGGGATCGGATGGACTTTTCACGGACACGAAGAAATTGGTGCACGAATGGTAAAACATATCTATCGTCGATTGAAATTGCCGTTCGATTATGTTGCTTATATCGAAAAAATTGTCCGTCTTCATCAACGACCGATGCAATTGGTCGATGAACAAGTTACTGATTCTGCAGTTCGGAGAATTTTGTTTGAAGCAGGAGAAGAAATTGATGATCTCATGACATTGTGCAGAGCTGATATTACTTCAAAAAATCCCAAATTGGTGAAACAGTATTCTGAGAATTATGATCTCGTTTCTCAAAGGATGAAAGAAGTTGAAGAGAAAGATCGACTGCGGGCATTCCAGCCACCGATCCGAGGAAATGAAATTATGGAAATATGTTCGCTCCCTGCAGGAAAACTTGTTGGTGTCCTCAAATCAAAAATTGAAGAGGCAATATTAGATGGTAGAATTCCCAATGAACGGGATCCAGCATTGAATTATCTGCTTGAAATTAAGGATGAGATCATTACGAATTACAAAGAAGAAGATTAATTTATCTTAATGAGGTGCTTAAACCATCGATTGAAGAAAACCGTCAAACCTAAATAATAATTGTATAATTTCGAACTAATCTGCAACTTTTGCAGGTAACAACCGTTAAAATCACATAGTTTTGTATCAATATGGAGAAATGCATGAAAAGAATCCTCACTGTTGCGTTAATTTCGCTGTTTTTCACAGCGGCAACATCTGCTCAAGAGAAACTCACTCTTCAAAAAGTAATTCAAACCGCTCTGGAAAAAAATATCGATGTTATCCGTGCAAAGAACACATCGCAAATACAAAGCGCGAATGTTACAACTGCTGTTGGTAATTTCATACCGACAGTAAATGCTTCTGCCAGCGTCGGACGCAGTGGATCTACGGTCACAAACTTTGCCAGCGGAAGCTCGAGCGCAGGTATTAACGCAGATTTGACGTTATTTGATGGTTTTCGAAATACATCGACCTATAGTCGTGCTAGTGCGAGTTCCGATGCTGCTGAATACGATTTTCAAAAACGTAAACAAGATATCGTTCTTGCGGTTGAACAGGCGTATTTAACGGTGTTACGCAATGAACAATTATTGAAAGTCAGTCAGGACAATCTGAAACGAAGCCAGCAGCAACTTTCGAGAATAGAAGAATCGAATAAAGTAGGAGCTGTTGCCAAGGCAGATGTTTATCGTCAACAAGTTCAGACTGCTAATGATGAATTATCTCTTATTAGTGCTCAAAGCAATTATGACAACTCAAAATTTGACTTGCTCTATTTAATATCGATTGATGGCGATAAGGAATATAATTTCAGTGATGAAACAGTAATTGAACAGATCAATCAATTAAACTTTGATTCCCTTCATCAGGAATATTCTGACTATAATAAACTAGTTGAAGAAGCATTGGCAGCACGACCTGATTATCAATCTTCTATGCTGAATAAGAATATTGCTGAAAGTAATCTTACAATCGCCCGTGGTGGTCATTATCCACGGTTAAGTGCTGGTGCAGGTTATAATCTTGGAGGATCAGAACTATCGAATCTTGGTATTAGAAAAACTTGGGATATTGGATTGACTCTTTCAGTTCCATTATTCAATGGGTTTCAAACAAGCACGGCAGTCCAAACCAGTCAGCTTGACCTTGAGTTAGCCGAAAATTCTGTTGAACAAGCAAAACGTAAAGTTGGGAAGGATGTAAAATCCGCGTTGCTGAACCTTGAAACTGCGCGCAAGCGATATGAAGTGTCATTGAAGAGCGTTAAATCTGCAGAAGAAGACAGACGAATTGCTGAAGAACGGTACAATCTTGGAGCAAATACATTATTGGATCTTTTAACCGCCACGGCAAATTATACGCAAGCACAAAGTAATCAGGTAAGTTCTACGTACGATTTTGTATACGCAAAACTTCAATTCAGAATCACGATTGGAAGAGAAAAGTTTTAGAAACTATATTATTTCACAACGGAGTAGTTATGGCAAACGGCAAAAAAAATAAAAAGAAATTATACATCTTTCTTGCAATCGGCGTAGTTGCGGTTGCACTCATCTTGGTTGTTGTGCTCGGAGCTAAGAAAGAGAACATCGTTACCGTGCAGACTGAAAAAGTTTCCCGACGAACCATAACACAAATGGTCAATGCGTCCGGAAAGATCCAGCCTGAGACAATGGTAAAGATCAATGCCGAAGTGAGCGGTGAGATCACTATGCTTCCGGTAAAGGAAGGGGATAAAGTGAAACGCGGTGAATTGCTGGTTCGCATTAAGCCGGATCAGTATCAAGCTCAAGTTGATCGTGCAGAAGCCGGTTTACAATCTGCCCGTGCCAGTATGAATCTGCAAAAAGCGAACCTTGAGAAATCTGAATCGGAGTACAAACGAGCACAGGAACTATTTGAAAAGAAATTATTATCCGATCAAGAATTTGTTTCTGCAAAGACGGCATTCAGCGTTGCAAAATCGCAATATGAATCCTCTCAAGCAGGTGTTCAACAGGCACAAGCCTCATTACGCGATGCCAAAGAGAGCTTAAATAAAACATCGATCTATTCACCGATGAATGGAACGATCTCACAATTGATCTCCGAACTTGGTGAACGGGTCAGCGGAAGCGGATTCCAGCAGGGAACACAGATCATGACTGTTGCTGATCTTTCAATGATGGAAGCTCGTGTCGATGTCGGCGAAAATGATATTATTATGATTTCGATTGGTGACACTGCTCGAATCACAATAGATGCTTATCCTGATAAAAAGTTTGTCGGAACCGTATACGAAATTGCAAATACAGCGAAATCAAAGGGTCTTGGAACTCAGGATGAGGTGACAAATTTTGAAGTGAAAATTCGGGTTCTGAACAAAGATATTTCTCTCCGGCCCGGTATGTCTATGACTGCAGATATTGAAACTGAAACCAAAATAAATGCCTTAGCTGTTCCTATTCAAAGTGTCACAACCCGAGTAGCTAAAGCTAAAGAAGGTGAGAAAAAAGAGGAAGAAAAAAAATCTGAAAATAATCAAGGCGGTGGTGGACTGTCAACCAATGAAAAACCGGTTGAGTGTGTATTCCTTGTTGAAAATGGGAAAGCAAAAATGGTACCGGTGAAAAGAGGAATAAATGATGAAGGATATGTTGAAATAGTGACCGGTTTGAACGCAGATGTAGAAGTTGTCAGTGGATCATATAAAGCGATCAACCGTGAATTGGAAGATGAAACTGTCGTGAAGGTAGAAAATACGAAAGCCAAGTTTGCGCTTGGTAAACAAGAAGAAAAGAAATAATACAACTGACTGATGACTATTTCTTCAAAATTATTTATCCTACTAACACTTCAAGTCAGTATAGTGTTAAGTCAGATTGACAGCACGGGAATTAAACTGATCAATCAACGGAAGTATTCAGAAGCGCAATCGTTCTTTGAATCCGTAATTAAAAAAAATAAGAAAGATGCCGAAGGATTTTATTTTCTTTCAATAGCGTTGATGCTGCAGCAAAAATTTGATGATGCACAGGACGCAGTGGAGGAAGCAATCGATTTGAACGAGAATATTTCTAAATATCATATCGCACGGGGAAATATTCTTGGACAAAAAGCAATGAATGCGAATGTTATATCACAGGGCTTTCTGGCCCCTAAAATAAAGAATGCCTATCTGCGAGCATCAGAACTTGACCCAAGCAATGTTGAAGCGCGCATTGCTCTTTATCGGTATTATGTTATGGCACCCGGAATTATGGGAGGAAGTGAAGAAAAAGCATTTGAACAGGCAAACGCAATTGTAAAACTGAATCCTTATCGCGGTCATTTTTTGCTCTCAAATTATTACGCACAAGTCAAAAAAGATACGACTGAAGCGGAGAATCAGATCAAAAAAGCGATTGAAATTAAACCTGATACTGGAGACGGATATAAGCGGCTTGGTTATTTGTTTATGAATCAGAAGAGATTCGCTGATGCATACAAGCAAATGAAGAAGTATATTGAGCTCGAACCAAAAAATCCTGATTCTCATGACAGTTATGCGGATGTCTTGAAATTTGAACAGAAATATGATCAGGCAGTTGAAAAATATTTGTTTGCACTTTCCATCGACAAGAATTTCAGTGCATCGATATTTTCATTAGCAGAGTGTTATGAATTACAAGGATCCAAACAGAAAGCAAAAGATACTTACCAATGGTTTTTAACAGTAGAACCGCAAGGACGACGAGCGGAATCTGCACAAAAGAAAATTAATGAATTGTGAGAACACTATGCAGCCAGTAATTAACATCAAGAATATTAAAAAAACATACGTGATGGGAACGGTAGAGGTGAACGCACTCGTTGATGTTTCGATCCAGATCCAGAAGAATGAGTATGTTGCGATTATGGGACCCTCGGGATCCGGGAAATCGACACTGATGAATGTGATAGGCTGTTTAGATACTCCAACATCTGGTTTGTATGAATTCAATGGTGTTAATGTCGGTGAAATGAACGATAACGAACTTGCGAAGATCAGAAATAAAGAGATCGGTTTTGTCTTTCAAACATTCAATCTGCTTGCACGGTCGGATGCTCTTCACAATGTGGAACTTCCTTTGATATATTCCGGAATGAAGAAAGCTGATCGAAAGGCTCTTGCAGAGGAAGCATTAGGACATGTTCGGTTGGAAGACCGTATGCATCATAAACCGAATGAACTATCCGGTGGACAACGACAACGTGTTGCAATTGCACGTGCACTTGTTACTAAACCATCTATTATTCTTGCCGACGAACCAACGGGGAATTTGGATTCAAAAACCGGTGTTGAGATTATGGGGTTGTTCAATGATCTTCATGCGCAAGGAAATACGATCATTCTTGTTACGCACGAAGAAGATATTGCACGTCATGCCCATCGCATCATTCGGGTTCGTGATGGTCTTGTTGAAAGTGATCATATGGTTGATGACAGAGTGTTGCCCGGTGTTCATGCGTAGATTATTTTTTAATTATTAACCGTCAAATTTATGAAGATCGCAGATTTTGCACATGAGGTTAAAGAAGGACTTGGAATTTCATTCCAGGCAATTCGCGCGAATAAGATGCGATCGGTGCTGACAACCCTTGGCATCGTTATCGGTATCGTTTCCGTTACATTGATGGGAACAGCCATCGAAGGAATGAGCCGCTCGTTCAATGAGATGGTGTCAAAAATAGGTGCTGATGTACTGTTTGTGCAAAAATTCTCATGGTTTTCCAGTCAGGAAGATTTTGATGCCTCGAGAAATCGTAGAAATATCGATTTAAAACAGTTCAAAGCTGTTCGAGACCAGGGATCAACAATTGCAGCGGTTACTCCTTTTGCGGGAACAGGTGTTCCGGTCAAATATCGAAGCTTAAGTGCTGATAGAATTTTTCTTTTAGGTGTGAATGAGCAATACATACAGGTTGGCGGATTGAATATTGAAATGGGAAGATTTTTCACTGCAGCGGAATCCAATGGCGATCGGCCCGTAGTAGTGTTAGGATATACTGTTGCAGAAAAATTATTTCCAAGCGAGACACCGCTGGGTAAGTATGTGAAACTCGGTGCACACACATTTCGCGTTGTCGGAGTTGTGGCAAAACAAGGTAGTTTTTTGGGAATGGATATGGACAATCAAGCGATCATTCCAATCACAAATTTCCTTCAAAAGTTCAGCAATCACCACCGCGGAATCGACATCCGTGTAAAAGCTGCAGATGTTAATGACCTGGACAATACCAAAGAAGAATTACGAGGAATACTCCGTAAAGTGCGTGGTGTAAAACCAGGAGCGAAGGATGATTTTGCCATTAATCAGCAAGAGATGATGATTCAAACCTTCAATCAAATTGGAGGTGTGATTGCTGGAATAGGATTATTTATCACGGCATTGTCATTGTTTGTCGGTGCAATTGGAATAATGAATATCATGTTTGTTTCAGTTACTGAACGGACAAAAGAGATAGGTATTCGAAAGGCCATCGGTGCTAAACGCTCAACAATTCTTTTCCAATTTTTAATTGAATCTGCAACACTTTCATTACTTGGAGGTTTGATCGGAATTGTCATTTCCTATCCCTTAAGTTTAATGATCAATCAAATTCTTCCAACATCGATGCCGATTTCGGTTGTCGCTATAGCAATTTTGATCTCATTGCTTGTTGGAGTTGTTTCTGGGTTTTTACCTGCAAATCGAGCATCTAAAATGGATCCGGTTGAAGCGTTGCGTCACGAATAATTTTATTGAAAGAATTGTATGCAGATACAAGAGAGTATTGGAATGGCGTTGAATGCAATCAGGGTGAATAAACTCCGGTCTGTGTTAACTCTACTCGGAATTGGTGTAGGAGTATTTTCCATTATTGGTGTAATGACCGCAATGGGGGTACTTCAAAATGCTATTGAAAGCGGAGCAAGTCAATTAGGAGCAAATACTTTTCAGATACAAAAATTTCCGCAGAATATGTTTGGTGATAGAGATCGAAGAAAGTATCGAAATCGTAAGGATATTACCTATGAACAGGGAGAATTATTTTATGAACGTGTGAACTCAGCAAAATTTATAGGACTGGAAGTCTTTGCCGGCGGCAAGGTTGCTGAATTCAAAAACATTAAAACAAACCCTAGTGTAACGGTCATGGGTGAATCGATTGACGGTTTGGCTACAAATAGTTGGGACATTGAAATTGGGCGTTCGTTTACAAATCAAGAAGTGCAATCGGCTTCTAATGTTGTCGTGTTAGGCAGTGATGTTGTTAAAAAATTATTTTCAATTGGCAATCCAATAGGAGAATTGATTCGAGTTGATGGAAATCAATACAAAGTGATTGGTACAATTGAAAATAAAGGTGGAATGTTAGGAGGCAATCAGGGGAATATGGTGGTTATTCCCATCACTACTCATATGAATACATATGGTAAAGACCGATCAATAAATATCATGGTGACTGCACGAGATCAAAAGACATACAATGAAGTTTTGGAATTTTCACGCGGTGTCTTGCGAGTAATTCGACATGTGCCCCCCGGTGAACCGGATGATTTTGAATTCTTTTCGAATGAAACTGTCATTGCACAATTTAATGACACGACATTCATGATCAAGATCGGTGCTGTTGGTATAGCCTGTATTGCATTGTTAGCAGCAGGAATTGGTATAATGAATATCATGCTTGTATCTGTAACTGAAAGAACAAAAGAGATCGGAATCAGAAAAGCCTTAGGCGCGACAAAATTTAACGTTCTTTCTCAGTTCTTAACTGAATCTGTTATCTTCAGCCAGATTGGTGGTGTGATAGGAATTATCACCGGCTCAATAATGGGGAATATTGTTTCAGTATTACTTGAATCTCCGCCGGTATATCCGTGGAATAACTCAGTGGCTATATTACAAACACCATTCCTTGATTTTACCGCACTTCAAATGAATATCACAGCATTGATTTTCTGTTCGTTGATTGGAATTGTCTTTGGTGTATATCCTGCGTGGAAGGCTGCAAATCTTGATCCAATTGAAGCTCTTCGGTTTGAATAACCAAATATTGGGTTTGCTTAAAAAGCCATTACGATGATGTAATGGCTTTTTATTTTTGGAGACTTTCTATAACTTCTTTATCAAACTTTATTAGTTCTCCGTTTTGTTCTGCAAGTTGTTGGTATTTCTGGAAAAAATCTGCAACTCCGTATTCCAAACATTCCGTCAACGCTTTTCTTCCGAGTTTTGCATCAATTGCATAAGCCATTAACAATCCTGCCGACGCACCATAATTTTTTTCATATGAACCGGAAAGATTTGAATTCATGATCAATTCTCGAGCACGGGTCGGACTTATTGAAGGAGAGGTTAGTTCTTTAAGTGCACTATTCAGTGATGTGATAGATTGTTTTGAAGAAGAAAGTTGTCCGGCAGATAAAGCGGAACCATTACGCTGCTGTATTGAAATTAGATATGCAAATCCTTCATTTTGGACCAATTCAGCAAGAGTCCAATATGGCTCCTGTTGATATTCTATTGTTTTCCACACAGGTGAAGATTGTTGATACACACCGAACACTGCATGGAAAGTTTCATGGGCAAGAGTGCTCATCATATCCACAAATTGGATCTGGATATCATGGATATATTGAACTGACCTTGTCAAGTTGACGACAATAGTCAATTCTCCATCACCATCACCAACGAAATACGGAACATCATTCTTCCACGCAATACTACGCACAAATGCTGCTGCATTCTCATTTCCTAACGCAACAAAATAAACCGGGATAGATGCATTGATGCGAGCCTTTTCTGGAAAGAAGGGAGCAATGGTTGCGACTACTTTTCTGTCTAATTGACGTCGTTTAACTTCTGTTACTAAAGCTTTAATTTGCGGCAAAAATTCGATCGTAGAACGAAAGCCGTAAATATCAGATGAAGATGCAGAACCATTACGAAACCGGTCGAGTTCTTGTGTAAAATGGTCCGATGAATAAGATTGTCGCGCAAGGAGAGCGCTTGTTGCTGCGGCGATTTGATTTCCTTTTAACTCGGCAGCACGATTAACATTTGCAATTTTCCCTTCGCTCAATTCGATCAACGCATCGACGGATGAAAAATCCAATCGGAGGGAAACATTGAAGTTATCCTGTTGAGCGACGCAAAAGGAAGTGATCAAAACAATATAAAATATTCGCATGATTATTGATGTATTAAACAGATGAACGCTGTAGAATATTTTTTATTCCTCTCACAGCTTGCCTGATCCGTTCCTCATTCTCGATCAGCGCAAAACGGACGAAACCTTCTCCCGCATCGCCAAATCCGATTCCGGGTGAGACGGCTACTTTTGCTTCTTTAACCAGTAGTTTTGCAAATTCCAATGAACCGTTTTGTTTGACTGAACTTGGAATCTCAGCCCACACAAACATCGAAGCATTAGGTTTTTCAACCTTCCAGCCACTTTTGTTAAGACCATCAACAAGCGTATTGCGGCGTGATTCATACATCGTTCGAATTTCTTCAACACAATCTTGCGGACCGTTCAATGCAGCAATAGCAGCAATTTGAATAGACTGAAACATTCCATAATCAAGATAACTTTTAATCTTTACCAATGCACCCACAATGTCTTTATTTCCAACACAGAATCCAACACGCCAACCTGCCATGTTGTAACTTTTTGAAAGGGTTGAAAACTCAACAGCAACTTCCTTCGCTCCCTTAATTTGGAAAATTGACGGTGCCTGATAATTATCAAACCCTAAATCTCCGTATGCCAGATCGTGAATGATTACAATATCATTTGCTTTGGCAAAGGAAACGATCTGTTCAAAAAAATCAAGTCCTACTGTTGCTGTTGTCGGATTATTCGGGAAATTAATGACGATAAATTTTGGTTTTGGGTGGGTATTCTTGTAAGCAAGAACGATATTCTCTAAAAATTTATTTTGTGGAAAGAGGTTAACATGAATTACTTGAGCACCGGCAATAACGAATGCATAAGGGTGAATTGGGTATGCAGGTGTTGAGCACAGAATCGTATCTCCCGGACCGGAAACAGCGAGTGCAAGATGCGCCAATCCTTCTTTAGATCCGATCGTTGCGACCGCTTCCGATTCCGGATCAAGATCTACATTGAATTTCCGTTTGTACCAATCACAAATTGCTCCGCGAAGTTTTGTGATACCTTTTGAAGCGGAATACCGATGATTGGAATTTTTTTGTGCTGACTCCGTGAGTTTATCAATGATGTGTTGCGGAGTCGGTTGATCCGGATTTCCCATCCCAAGATCAATGATATCCTCACCTGCACGGCGTGAAGACATCTTCAATTCATTTACGATCGAAAAAACGTAGGGTGGAAGGCGATTAAGCCGTTCAAAGTTTTTCATTTGAAAGAAGAATTGTTGTTATTTCAATATAAAAAAAAATGGACAACAAAAAAGGCATTTCGAAAACTCGAAATGCCTTTGCGACACTAACAACGTATTATTATCCGTTTCAGCAGACAATAATTGTACTATTTTTTCTTCTTTAAAGTTATTTTCTTCGGTGCAACCGGTACTTCTTTTGGTGGTTCCGGTTTTGCAACGATACCTTCAAGTTCATCTGCGATGATGTTTGCATCATACAATTTTCGCATTGTTTCAATCATCACACCAGGATGGACAGAAACTGCACGATTCTTTTCATCGGAATAGGTAAACCGACCTGGAAGACTTTCGATGTTTCCGTCAAAGATCAATCCGACGACTTCTGCTTGGGCATTAATGACCGGTGAACCAGAATTTCCGCCAATAATATCATTGGTAGAAACAAAATTCATCGGAGTTTCAAGATTCAGTTTATTTACCCCTTCTTTGAATCGTTTCGGCAATTCAAAATCGGTTTGGTTCTGGAAACTATAAGCACGATCGTATAATCCATACATCGTTGTCATACTTGGTGCTTTTGTGCCATTCATCGCGAAACCTTTTACCTGACCGTATGAAAGGCGGAGAGTGAAATTTGCATCCGGCGGCAGTTCTTTGCCGTACACTGCAAAACGTGCTTTGCCTGTTGCTTCAACAGCACTGCTCAGAAGAGTAGAGATATTTTTATCCTGCCATTGTTTCAATTCATCTCCGATCGGTGCAATCTTCAAAGCCATTACGATCATTGGATCTGTTGATTTTCGGATCTCTTCACTTCCTGCATCGATCAAAGCTTTTCTGAAAGCAACATCGCTGAGTTTTGTATTTGCAATAAGATCTTTGGCCGCTTCATCAGGAGTTTTTCCATTTAATACAGCTATTACCCACGGATCATTGGATCCCAATACCTCAAGTGCTTCTTTGAAACGATCGGCAAGTTGTACTTCTTCAAAATCAGCATACACAGGTGCCGGAGAATATAAACCAGCAAGTGTTACTTTTACATTTGCATCTTGAAATTGTGCTAATCGTTCACCGTTTGGTTTTTGCATTTCGGTTGCATATCGAGCTATGGTCAACGCTCTTGTTGCCAGAGAGCCGGTAACACCGCGATATGAAAGCTCATTGAACATCTTTTTATTTCGCTCCATAGCGGAAGCGATCGAATCCCAAGCCCACGCATACATTTTTTTAAGTTCGGGATTTGAATTCACCTTATTGCGAAGCTCAATTTCTTCAGTTAATTTTTTTGCCATCAAATTTTTATCAAGCAGTCCGCTGTATTGACCGCCGATTGCTTTTTGCGAATTTTCAAGACCGAAGATCAACGCTAATGCACGTCTGGCTTGTTCTTCTCCTCGCATAGAATATGCTTTCAATACTTCAATTCGTCGTTTGTAATTCTTTAATTGAAATGGAAGTTGATAATCACGGAGGAATTCAATTTGTGCCATTGTTTGTTGTCTTGCAGTTGAACCAGGATGTCCGGAAGTGAAAACTAATTCTCCATCTTTTGCGCCTGCTGTTTTCCATTTAAGGTAATGAGCGGGATTGTACGGTTTATCATTTTCATAGACTCTGAAGAAACACATATCAAGATCATATCGTGGAAATGTGAAATTGTCCGGATCGCCGCCGTAAAATGCGATCTGTTGTTCCGGTGCCATCACTAAACGAACATCAGTGAATTTCTTGTAGGAATAGATCCAATATTCTGCACCATTGTACAGTGAAACAACGTCTGCACGTAATCCGCTTTTTTCACCAATCTCTTTTTGTAACTGAGCGAGTATTGCGCGGCGAGCAACCGCTGCTTCTGATCCGCTTTTTCCTTTCATCGATTCAAGAACTTTATCGGTGATATTTTGCATTTCCATCAGAACGTTCAATTCCAGATCAACGCATTTTACTTCATCAGTGGTTGTCTTTGCGTAGAAACCATTGTTGACATAATCATTTCCTTCTTTGGACATTTTTTGGAGCTGACCAAGTCCAACGTGATGATTTGTCATCACTAACCCGGTTGGAGAAACAAATGAACCGGAACCGCCGTCATTAAATCGAACCGAAGCCATTCGAACGTGGTCAAGCCAATTTTGAGTTATATCAAATCCGTATTTTTCTTTTAATTGTTTTACCGGTGCGTTATCAAAAGTCCACATCCCTTCCTCGGCGACGGAAAACATCGCAGTGAAGAGTAAGACAATGATAATATTTTTGAAGTGTTTCATGAATTCCTCAATCATAGATTTAGTTTAGTGGGGGTGAATTATAATTACGATTTCATTCTCTTTCCTTTTTCCTCTTCGGTGAATACCCATCCAACAATTTTTCCTGCGTCGATATCATTGAAGTCGGACCAGTATTCTGTTGTTCTAAAGTTGCGAGAGCTAGTGTCATCTTTTGTGTAGAGTTCTACTTCTTTCTTTATTTCATTCAGTCTGTGTTTCCATTGTTCCATGTTTCCAGTCCGCAGGTCGATCCAGCCGTTACGTGCCCAATCATCAATGTGTTCGGGTGTGATGTCTAATTCATTGATGCCACGGAAGGCAGGGATCTTCACATCATTGCCACGCAATAATGTTTTTCCATTAGGAAGCAGGATTGGAATTCCGATAGAAATGATCTGTGATCGCAAAGCATCTTCGGTAGAAATATATTCGGTCAAATCCGCTGACATTTTCTTTGCAGAAGTTTTCATAACAACATTGACTGTGGCATAAACTTTTTTAAGCAAGTGTGCTTCGTATAATAATTTAGAAAGACGAGGCGGACCGAGCATTTCAAACGCAACACTATTGGTGTTGTGTTCTTTTTCAAGCCTTTTCATCTTTTCAAGAGCACCCTGGAACATGAATCCTGCACGATACGTAGGTGATAGAGTAGCATTATCGAGAGCATTGATAATATCGTGTCCGGTATTACCGCCTCGGATTTCATACAATACAGATTCTGCTATTTCTTCCGGGGTAACGAATTCCATCTGTCCGGGAGTTGCAATTGCTTCAAATTCACCTCGGGAAAAAATCCCATTCTCACCGGTATCGATAAATACTGATTTCAAACGCTCCCCTGTGGGTTCGACAACATGCTCCATCTTTATCTTGAATTTTCCTTTAAGCTCTATTCCTTTATCTGGTGCACAATCGTAAAGATCAATTGGTTTTCCCCGTTTTGCAATTTCACCGAAAGCGATTTTTTTCCAAGCAATTGCACCTGTCGGTTTAATTTCTTTGGTGATTGGAGCATCAGGAGTTCTTCCCATTAGAAAAAGCAGCATGGTGTGTGCGCCGGCAACAACGGATTTTGAAAGCAGAACTCGAGATGGCTTTTCTTCACTATGTGTGTATGGGATATTCAAACCCATTCCACCTGTTCCGCTTGTGCCTATCTTTACATAGGTAGTTGTCTTTGCGATATTCATCGAGCGATAGAAAATCTGCACGTGTCTGATTAGCTGGGGAGTATATTGTGTTGCAAGAAGTTTTTCGACTGTATCGCGAAGGTTGGCTGAATTATTTTTTAAGGCAAGAACAACATCTCGGGAACTTTGAAAGATATCCTGGTAAGCGATTGCAGTTGCGGAGTTGATGCAATCGATCACGATATCCGGTTTATATTTAGTGATCAATTGAAACAAGGAAGATCGTTCAAGCACTTCAGGAGTTAATTCTTCAATCACGTCATCAAGAAATTTCGTTCTCTTGTTCTGGTCATTAAGAATCTCTTCTCGAGAAAGATCCTTAAATTCATTTCGCACAAAAATATTTCCCCACCAGGGAACGAAAAATTTTTTCCCGACTTTTGGATATTCGCGCCTCATTGTTTCGCATGCTTCTTTTGCTTCGGATTCTTTGAGCGAGGTAAGGATGATCTGTTTTGGATTTTCTTCCATCAATTTGCGGCAAATTGCAGAGCCTACAAGACCCCAGCCGCCAAGGACAAGAACGGATTTGTTTGTGATAACCATAAATCGACTCTCTGTTTGAGAATTACAGAAATGAATATTGCATCATGAAGATGTTTTCTTCGATATGTGCATCAATTAATTTGTGAATTAAGATAAGGTAAAATTGGTGAAAAAAGGAGTGCTATTTATTCTGCGTATAAAAATTAAACACCATTTATTTTTGAATTAAGAGTAAGAAGACCGATTTAAGCTTTTCTATTTCAAAAAACCCGTTTAATGCAAGTACTAAAAGGAGTTTAGTATTTAGTCGAATGGATATTTATTGTTTTTCAATCATAAATAAAGTAAGTTTATTCAACTACATAAAACAATCAATCAAATCTTTAACAATACCGATGGAACAAGCAGAAAAACTGACCAGACCAATCGTTCAACAATTAGATGATATTTTAGGATTACCATTCAAAGTGCTTGATGACGGCTTTGTTCGTGTCGTTGATTATATGGGTTCGGATGAATCTATTGTTCAAGCAGCACGTGTTTCCTATGGAAAAGGAACAAAAAAAGTTAGTGAGGACCGGGGTTTGATCCGATATCTGCTTCGTCATCAGCACACAACACCGTTTGAAATGTGTGAAATAAAGCTCCATGTGCGGGTTCCGATGGATTGCTGGAGGCAGTGGATTCGTCACCGAACAGCAAATGTGAATGAATATTCAACACGATATTCATTAGCGATCGACGCCTCACAGCGTGCTGGTGATGAACAGTGGAGAAAACAATCAAGCGACAATAAGCAGGGGAGCGATGGTTTTTTCGATCTTGAACGAGGAAAACAATTCTCTGAACAGGAACTTCAATTACAGAATTTATCACGTTCAGTCTATGAAGAACGGGTAAATGCCGGTATGGCACGCGAACAGGCACGAAAAGATCTACCCCTATCAACCTACACCGAAGCATACTGGAAAGTTGATCTGCACAATCTTCTGCATTTTCTCTGGCTTCGAATGGATTCGCACGCACAGTATGAGATTAGAATGTTTGCGGATACAATCGGCAATGAGATTGTCAAACGTTGGGTACCGATGGCGTGGGAAGCATTCCAGGATTACAAAGTGAACGCTTCTTCGTTATCCCATATTGAAATTGAAATTATCAAAGCGCTTAACCTTAATGGAAAAGAGGCTGCAATCGATGTTGCTCGGAAATTCAATTTGATCCCAGCGGTGGGACAAGAAATGAAAGGGAACCGAGAACGAGGAGATATTGAAGCGAAATTCAATTCCCTTGGAATCAGTATTCCATGGAAATAAGAACAGTTCACGATTATCAAGATTATCAAAATTGAATTTTGCAATCTTGTAATCTTCAATTTTGGTAAGATGTATGAAATTAATCCTCATCGCCGCACTCAATACCAATCGTGTCATCGGAAGGGATGGCAAAACTCCGTGGCATCTTCCAAAAGATCTGCAACGATTCAAAAGAATTACTTCAAATCATACTGTTTTAATGGGAAGAAAGACATTTGAGAGTATCGGGAAGCCTCTTCCCAACAGAAAAAATGTTGTTATTACACGGAATAAAAACTTTAACCTTGATTCAGTAGAAATATTTTCCACTATTCCTTCGGCATTTTCCGGACTCGTCGATGAAGAGAAAGTATTTGTCATCGGCGGGGGAGAAATATTCTTACAAACAATCGATCTTGCTGATGAATTGAATTTGACGATAGTTCAGAATGATGAAAAAGGTGATGTATATTTCCCTCCGTACGAGCACCTTATTGGACCCGTATTTTCCATAGTATCGGAAGAAACTGATATAGAGTTAAAATACCGTATACTCCGTCGGAAGGATACTATATGAATGTGATCACATTTTTTCTATTTGCAGGATTACTATTTGCTCAAGACAATATTGTACAGCCAACGATCATACACAAGGTTGTTCCTGAGTATCCTGAGAATGCAAAAAAATTAAGGGTAGAAGCAAAAATATTCCTTCAAGCACTTCTTAGCATTGAAGGGGTTGTTATCGAAACCAAACTTATGCAGGCACATATTACAATTCCGGGATCAACAATAACAATATATTCGATCGACGATCTAAAAAAAATAGTATCATCTCATCGTAACAGTGCTGCAAAACTTTTGGAAATAGCTCATCATACTGCTAAAAAATGGAAATTTACACCTGCAACGATCAACGGAAAAGCTGAAGAATCTACAGTTGTCCTTCCTTTTTCATTCAATCTCGTCAACGAATCCAAAGTAATCCCGAAAGAACGAAATAGAAAATAATTGATGAGAAATTTGAGCAACTTTTTCCTCAGTTTCCAATCTTATAGGTGATGTCACATCATTCCGATTCAGACGAACAACTTGCAATTCGATTACAGCGCGGTGACAGTGACGCGTTGATTCAGATCTATCATCGATATAAACAAGGATTATATTCATTCTGTTATCGGTTACTGGGGGATGGAAAGAATGCTGAGGATGTTATTCAGGAAACATTATTGAAAGTATTATCTGAGAATCGGAAACTGCATAATCCTGCGTCGTTAAAATCATGGATTTTTACTATTGCGCGGAATGAAGCGTTTGGAGTGATCAATCGCACCAGAAAAATTCGACAACTCAATGAAGACGATGATATTTTTTCTCACGATTCCCCTTTGACGATTATCGAAGGAACCGAACAATCCAAATTACTTGAATCACTATTGAATCAAATATTGCCGCAATACAAGGAAGTGCTATTGTTGAGAGAATTTGAATCAATGAACTATGAAGAGATCGCCGAAATTACAGGAACGACGATCAGTTCGGTTAAATCTAAATTGTTCAAAGCCCGAAAAGAGTTGATTGAGAAAGCAAAACCTTACATAAAAGAGGAAGCATTATGAAGACGATTGACGAATTACTACAGCGCTGCTTTGACGGTGATTTGAATGACGATGAAATGAAACAACTATTTGTTGAAATGAGCATTGATGGATCTTTAAGAAAACAATTCCAATCATTGCAGACCTTGCGGAATGGACTCCGTTCAATTCCGTTACCGGGCACCACTGGAATGCTTGATGACAGGATAAAACGCTTACATCTAAATACTTCTGTTAGAATTCAATCAGGGAGATCGTTCTTTCAGAGAATTATGAACAAAAAATTTTCGTTTTCAATTCCAGCGTTTGCAGCCGCAGTTTTGTTGCTGATTGTCGGGGGGTATTTTACAGTAACGAAAATTGCGGCACCGAAAACAGAAACGGAATTTATTTATATAATGCAATTGCCACAAATTGAAGTTTATGCCATTGCCAATTGATTACCATAAGGAGGGAAATATGAAATCCATAATATTTTTTCTGATGTTCGTTCTCACAGTCGGATTTTCGCAATCCGCAAATGAGCAAACATATGCATCGAAGTCAACAGTCGACGAACAGGATCCGCCTGAAAACATCCAGGTTGATACAATGCCTCGTCCAACTTCTCCGATCTCTCCCAAATATCCCGAAAGTGCAAGGAAACTTGGAATAGAAGGAGAAGTTTGGTTGAAATTGGTTGTTGATGAAAAAGGGAATGCCTCAAAAATATCGGTCGTTCGTTCACATATTATTAATGATGAAAAGGGTTCCGAAAAAAATGTCACTTCAAAAGAATCTTATGCCGCATTAGATGATCTGACAACGGCTGCAATTGAAGCAGCAAAAAATTGGAAATTTTCCCCGGCAGTATTAAACGGTACACCGACAAAAGTGTGGGTAACATTACCGTTTAAATTCAAATTGGACAATGCTAAGATGGAACATAAGAAGGGTAAGAAGTAGAGAGATAACTCTATGGAACAACTTCTACACTGCTTGTAACAACGGCTCCCGCTGCTTGTAAGGTTAAAGAAACAGAACAAAATTTTTCCATGGAAAGCTGAACGGCACGTTCAGCTTTTTCTTTTGGCACATTTCCTTTAATGATGAAATGAGCATGCACTGTTTTCCAGAGATTGGCATCTTTTCCCATATCCCGTTCGCCGTCGACGACGACACGGAGATCAAATGGTTCAAGCTTTTGTTTCTTAAGGATAGTGACCACATCGATTGAACTGCATCCTCCCATTGCCGCAAGCAGCATTTGCATCGGACGAAATCCAAGATCATTCCCGCCATCAGTTTTATTGCTATCAATAATGATCGAATTCCCGGTTTCATTGCGGGCTTCCATTCCGTAGTTTTCGTTCATGCGCTGAATTTCTACTCTCATAGTGATTCCTCAATTTGGTATGTGAAATATACAAAACAAGAACTACGAAATGCTAATAAAAAAAATAAGATAAATTTATCCGAGTAAATATTTATTCCAATAAAAAAATAAATTTTAGGAACGTCATGATTAAAATTACTGTTACTTATACCAACGTGAGATAACAAAAACTTTTGTCCCGTTGATTTTCTAACACCGTTTCTCTACTTTTGGGCGTTCCTTATTAAGGAGAAGATTATGGAATCAATTTCAAATGAATTGCTCTGGTTTTTATTCGGGCTTGTATTGATGCTGAGTGAAATTATTACTCCGGGATTTGTTCTGATATTTTTCGGTGTCGGTGCGTGGATCATTTCACTGATGCTGTGGCTCGGAGTTCCAATATCGTTCACAAGTCAGCTTTTTATTTTTCTCATCACTTCAGTGATGCTGTTGGTTGTTTTTAGAAGATTTGGGAATAAATACTTTAAAGGGAAAGTTTCAAAGCCTGACGCTTCCCGATCAATAGATGATATCAAAGGAGAAAGAGCTATTGCTCTTTCCGATATCGATCCGTCAATTGGAGGGAAGGTGGAATTTCATGGAACATTATGGAATGCAGAATCGGTTGTTGCAATAGCAAAAGGAGCTTCTGTTGAAGTTCTAGAACGGAATAATCTCACATTAAAAGTAAAACCAATCCAGTAAAGGAGCAACAGTATGGAAGTCTATATTCTGTTAGGTCTGATTTTATTTGCATTTGTTATCATTGGTAAAACTGCAAGAGTTGTGCCGCAAAAGACGGTATTCATCATCGAACGTCTTGGAAAATACAGTGCTACATTAGATGCCGGGTTTCACATATTGATTCCTTTCATTGATAGGATTGCCTATAAACACTCAATGAAAGAAATGGTCATCGATGTTCCACCGCAAAGCTGCATCACCAAAGATAATATAGGCGTCGAAGTTGATGGAATTCTATATTTACAAATTACTGACCCCGTGAAAGCATCGTACGGAGTGGATAATTATATCTTTGCTTCAACACAATTGGCACAGACTACTATGCGCAGTGAAGTCGGCAGAATTGAACTGGACAGAACATTTGAAGAACGGGACAAGATCAACCAGGAAATCGTTATGGCAGTTGATAAAGCTGCCGCACCGTGGGGATTGAAAGTAACTCGCCACGAGATCAAGAATATCGTTCCTCCGCCAAGCATAAAAGATGCGATGGAAAAACAAATGAGAGCGGAACGTGAAAAGCGTGCATTGATCGCTGAATCCGAAGGAGATAAACAGGCAAAGATCAATCGCGCAGATGGCGATAAAGCGGAAGCGATCGCAAAATCCGAAGGTGAGAAGATGAAGCGTATCAATGAAGCGGAGGGACGCGCGCAGGAAATTGAACGAGTGGCGATGGCAACGGCAAAAGGAATCCGTGAAATTGCAAACGCGATCAACGACAAAGGAGGATTAGACGCAGTGAATCTTCGAATTGCTGAACAGTATCTCGGTGAGTTCGGGAAACTTGCGCAGAAAAATAATACAATGATCATACCATCCAACTTATCGGATGTGGCAGGAACAGTCGGTGCAATTGCAAAGATCTTTTCGGGAATGAGTCAAACCAGCGTTGAAGAAGTGAAAGAAGTTGTAAAGAAGAAATAATAAATCAGTTGACCGTCACTTTAAAGGTGACGGTCAACTTACAAGCTATCAATTAAAATGCCGAACCAAGATTGATCGTAATAAAGAAACCTCCGAATTCTTTTTTCCTGCCTACCCGCCCATATATATCCCGAAGACTTTCAATTCCGCTCGTGAATGGAACGAAATAATAACGAAGATTTATTCCTGATAAACTTCCCATGTCGGAACCAAAAAATGCACCAAGACCGACATATCCGCCAAGTGTATAATGTGAACGGGCATATCCTAAACTGTTAAAATACTCTCGTTCGTATGGTGAAGCTAATACAAGCGTTGGTCCTGTTCCAGCATTAACATAAGGACGAAATGTGTCGGTGATATCGTCAGCGAACAATCTATATTGAATTCCTACATGGAGAGGAATTAAAAGAAATCGATTGATCTTTCCGGGAACATAGGATTGGCCGTACCAATCGTAATATTCAACTTCATTATCATCCTTTGATTCTGCGATACCGAGGGTAATTGTTCCCGAAAGATCGCGTGTGTACTGATGTCGATAAAAACCAGCAATGCCAAACCCATTGTTTGACAAAAGAATATCTGCACCCCAGGCATCATCATACGATGACGGAATCGGTTTTGCAAATACCGGTTCTGGAGATTCAAAAACTATTGTAGAATCTTTTTGTTGAGAAAAAAGAGATGTTGCGATGATGAATAATACCGCAATTATTTTTTTCATATCAACCTCACAAATTTATTATTACCGCGCTTCGACTTCGCTCAGCGCGACAAGGTTATTCTACACTAAATAACGCAAATTTAAGATAATGAGTTTCCGGCATAGATGGAAGTGTCGGATGATCCGGAGAAGCTCCTGCAAAATGGAGCAATTTTATTCTTCTCCCTGCTTTTATGCTACTTTCCTGAATAATATTCAAGAATGTATCTCTATCGATATGATGGGAACACGAGGCGGAAACAAGAATTCCATTCGGTGTAATGAGTCTTAATCCGCTGGTATTGATCTCTTTATATCCTTTAATGGCAGTTACAACTGTTTTTTTGCTTTTTGTGAATGACGGTGGATCAAGAATAACTACATCCCATCGTTTTTCTGTCGTCAGGGAGTGTTCTAAGAATTTGAAAACATCGGCAGTGTGAAACTGAATGTTAGTCAATTTGTTCAAAGCAGCATTCTCTTTTGCTTTGTTGATCGCCTCTTCTGAAATATCCACACAATCGACATTTGCTGCACCAAACTTTGAAGCATACAGGCCAAAACCGCCGTCATTCGAGAAACAATCCAAAACAGAAGAGTCTTTAACGAATGGTTTGATTGCGATGCGATTTTCTCTTTGATCCAGAAAGAATCCGCTTTTTTGACCATCCAAAATATCGACAGTGAATTTCACGTCGTTCAATTCAATAATAATTGGAGCGACGCTTCCGCGAAGAAGATTCTTGCGTAATGGAATTCCTTCAAGTGTTCTTAATGGAGATTCATTTCGTTCCACAATTCCTTTTGGATGAAAGAGATTCACTAAAACATTGCAAATCATCTCTAATCGAAGATCCATTCCAGCTGAAAATGTTTGAATCGAGAAATACTCATTGTACTTATCAATGATCAAACCGGGTAGAAAGTCACTTTCACCATTCACAACGCGAAATGTTTCGCTTGCTGGAAACAGTTTCTTTCGCAAATCGAATGCAGATCGGATCTTTTTTTCAAAAAAAGATTCATTGATCTCTTCAATATTTGGTGAAATAAATCGAACGGCAATTAGCGAGGCAGGATTATACAATCCAATTCCAAGAGATCTTCCGTCACTCCGTAATATCTCCACCACATCACCGCTTTTTGGCGTACCGACGATCCGTTGTAGTTCGTTGCTGAAAATCCATTGATGACCGGCGATCATCCGTCGATCTTCATTTTTTTTAAGAATAACATGTTGGGAAAGAGTGCTCATATACTTCAAGGTATTACAATTTTGAGGATTATCAAAACAGTAAAACTCCAAGTGGTTGATTAAATACGTCATAACGAACTTGGTTCGGCATCTATTCAGCAATGATAGATGTTGACATTCGTCAGCATGATGATTCAAATCTAAGACTGTGAAAGTCGTTTTATCCCAACTCTTTTTTCATTACATTTTAGCAATGACTGAATCTCAAAACACATTTCGATCCGGATACGCTGCGCTTATTGGTGAGCCAAACGTCGGAAAATCCACGCTGCTGAACTCTTTGCTGAAGCAAAAGATCTCCATCGTTACCAATAAACCCCAGACGACTCGGCATAAAATTCTTGGAATATTGAACGGGGATGATCATCAGATCATCTTTCTTGACACACCTGGAATTATCAAGCCGAAATACCTTCTGCAGGAAATGATGATGCACTTCGCATCGTCAGCTGTTGCTGATGCAGATGTTGTTCTGCTTCTTGTTGATGCTGAGAAAGTGAAGAACAAAGAATACGATAAGAACAACGAAGCGATCGAAAAAATCAAATCAGCAAATAAGACAACATTCTTGATTCTTAATAAAATTGATCTTTTGACGAAACAAGAATTATTACCGTTACTCGCAGATCTTCAATCCTTATTTCCGTTTGATGAGATCATCCCAATTTCCGCATTGACTAATTTCAATACCAATGAATTGGTTGCCACGTTATTGAAATATATTCCACTCAGCTCGCCGTATTTTGATACAGAAATTGTCAGCGATGCTCAGGAACGTTTTTTTGTGAGTGAAATGATCCGGGAAAAGATCTTTGAATTGTATGAACAGGAAATTCCTTATTCGACGACAGTTGATATCATCGAATTCAAGGAACGCGAAATAGGGAAATATTTCATAGCTGCTGACATTGTCATAGAACGAAATTCACAGAAGGGAATTCTGATAGGGAAACAGGGAAGTGCATTGAAAAGACTTGGAAGTGTTTCACGGAAATCGATTGAAGCATTTTTAGGACACGCGGTATTTTTGGAATTACACGTAAAGGTGCGTGAAGACTGGCGCGGGAACCAAAATTGGCTGGACAGATTCGGCTACAAAAAAGAAGAATAACATTATTGAATTTAGGAGATTTTTATGGCAACGATTAAAGCATTTCGAGGAATCCGATACAATCAAATGAAAGTAACAATGGCGAATGTCGTTGCGCCGCCGTACGATGTCATCTCACCGGAACAACAGAACGGCTATTATGCAAAAGATCAGTTCAATGTTATTCGTCTTATTCTTGGAAGAGAAGAAGACCGTTACTCATCTGCTGCGAAATCATATGTGGAATGGCAGGATAGTGATGTTCTTCTTCGGGATTTAACCCCATCGATTTATCCATTAGTTCAAACCTTCACATCATTGGATGGAGTACAGATCCAGCGTAAGGGTTTTATTGCATTGTGCAGACTGGAAGAATTTGAAAAGAAGATTGTACTTCCGCACGAACGGACTTTATCAAAAGCTAAAGAAGATCGTTTCAAATTATTCAAAGCAACAAAATCGAATTTTAGTCAGGTGTTTAGTCTGTATTCTGATCCGGAAAAAAAGATCGATCAATACCTCAACCCGGTTCATTCAACGTATCCTGTTATTGATGTTGAATTCGATGGCGTAAAAAACCAGCTGTGGCAAATTTCAGATCCGATGGTTGTCGATGGAATTGCAGCCCTTATGGAGCCTAAGCAAGTATTGATCGCAGACGGACATCATCGATACGAAACGGGATTGGCGTACAGAGATCTGATGCGTTCGCAAAATCCGAATCATACCGGAAAAGAATTATATAATTATATCATGATGTTTTTTACAAATCTTGACGACGAAGGATTGGTGATTTTTCCGACCCATCGAGTCATCCATAGTCTTCCAACCTATGACGGTGCAGCATTGACTGCAAAATTACAGGAACATTTTACTCTTCAAGTATTCCCAACTCCGCAGATGATGATCAATGCTCAGAAACAAGCCGATCGTTTCACATTCGGTTTTGTGTCGAATCACTCTTCAAAATTTTTCACCGCTTCATTGAAAAATGAATCGTTGTTGAAAACATTAGTAACGGATGAACTTCCAAAAGAAGTTCGAGAGCTGGATGTTGTTCTTCTGCATAATCATATTCTTCGCAATCTGCTTGGAATATCTCAGGATGCGCAAGATAAAAAATTGAATATCCATTACATCCAAAATGTTCATGAATGTATCGAAGAAGTTGCGAGTGGCGCTTCACAAATTGCTTTTTTTGTCAACCCAACAAAGATCGATCAAGTACGGGCGGTTGCAAAATCCGGGAATGTGATGCCGCAGAAATCTACATTCTTCTTTCCAAAATTGATCTCGGGTTTAGT
>CAYPEM010000020.1:36390-45389 GCA_964409765.1 uncultured Chitinophagaceae bacterium | reverse complement strand
ATGTGATGCCGCAGAAATCTACATTCTTCTTTCCAAAATTGATCTCGGGTTTAGTGTTGAATAAGATGGAAGAGTGAAATGTCCGACAAACTAAAAATAATTATCGCCTATACTGCAATTTGTACTATCTGGGGATCCACGTGGCTGGTGATCAAGATAGGACTTGAAACATTAACGCCATTGCTTGCCGCAGGATTGAGATTCTCATTGGCAGGGATTGTGCTCTTTGGAATAATAAAAATCAAAAAAATTCCGGTACCGTGGAATGAAAATACCAGATGGTTTTATTTTGTCATTGCATTCACATCGTTTTCACTGCCATTTGGATTGGTCTATTGGGGTGAACATCGTATTTCGTCAGGAATGACATCGATCTTATTTGGGATGTATCCATTATTCGTAGCACTGATGTCAAGTTTACTGGTGAAAACTGAGCGAGTAACATTCTTGAAAATCCTTGGAGTTCTTATTGGCTTCAGCGGTGTTGTAACGATCTTTTCAAATGATGTACAGTTCTCCGGAAATTCAGAAGTGCTGTTAGGAATGGGAGCTGTAGTTCTCAGTGCTGCAATCCAGGCATTCTCCGCAGTGATGATAAAAAAACATGGTCATGATATTAGTCCTTACGTTGTCAGCTTTGTCCCGATGACGATCAGTGCAATTCTCTTGATGGCTGCAAGCGTTGGTATGGAAGATTATTCGGCCGTTCTGTTTACACCAATGGCTATCTTTAGTATTTTTTTCTTAGCGATCTTCGGAACGATCGTCACCTTCGTCAGTTATTTCTGGCTATTAAAACGGGTTGAAGTGGTAATACTTTCGCTCACCGCTTTTGTGACTCCGTTGATCGCAGTCATGCTTGGTGTGCTCATCCTTAACGAAAAAATTTCTGCAGAATTATTTGCCGGAGCAATCCTTGTCTTTACCGGAATTGCTACAGCAAATGCAAAAGAGATCCGCATCTTTGTTCGAAACCGCTTTACAACCAAAAAATGAACCGCAGTTTTTCATTCTTTCTGCTTCTCTGTATCTCTCTACGATACAGTGGTAACCTCTATGCTTGGGGAAACGAGGGGCACCGTATCATCAACGTGAATGGAACACGGTCCCTTCCGTTGACAATGCTACGATTTCGCGATATTGATTATTATTTTGGAGATCACGCGAGTGATGTTGATAGAAGAAAGAACCGCGATGAGGAAGAAACATTCCGTCAATTCATTGAGCTTGAACGGTATCCAGAATTCTTCAATCGAACAATGCCGGTCAGAATTCTTGACCTCCAAAAGAAATATGGAAAAGAATCGGTGCGGCAAAATGGATATCTTCCATATCTAGTTCATCAAATGTATGACTCGCTGCAGCGATGTATTAAAGTCCGTGATTGGAAAGCAACATTGTCTGCTACATCCGATCTTGGTCATTATATCGGCGATCTGACAATGCCGCTGAATACAACGATCAACTATGACGGTCAATTGACGAAGAATAACGGGATCAAATGGCGCTATGAAATTGAATTAATGAACCGTTATTATAATCAGGTGAATTTTCGCAAGATCGAACCTACTGCATTTGTATCTCCAACAAATGATCCGATGAATCAGATATTTGCCTTATTGGAGAAATCATTTTCTCGTGTTCCTACACTTATGCGTGCAGACACGATTGCGCTGCGAGCCGGAAAAGGAAAATACAACAGTACCTATTATACAGCGTTCTGGAAAGAGATAAACAAACCGACGAATGAATTGATGCAGGAGGGGGCAAATCTTTTTTCTAATCTTGTTTATAATGCCTGGCTTAATGCCGGTGGAATAAAAATTGTCTGGCCGGATGAAAAAAAAATCGGATCGGAGATTAACGAATTTGAACCTGAACATCTTGAACAAAACTTCCCAAATCCTTTTAATCCCAAAACTACGATCAAGTACACTTTGAAAGAAAGTTTCTTTGTAAAACTTTCTGTTTTCAATCTCTTCGGTCAGGAAATGGATGTATTGTTTGAAGGAAGGCAAAGTGAAGGAAGGTATGATTTTGTCTTTAACGGTGAGCATTTACCAGGTGGAGTGTATTTTGTTCGGCTTCAGTTAAATAATAAAACAGAAGCAAGAAAAATGATTCTGGCGAAATAATTATTGATAAATACTTCTTTATTATTTTTTTTTATTTCTCTTCAAAATCCAAATCTTTCCCAAACGTTTCTTTCAAATGATACAATGCATAGAGTGCAATACTAAGGCTGATTGCTCCAACAATAGCACCGCCGGTAAGAATTCCAAATTGAGATGAAGCGTACGTAAATGCGATCGAGATTGGGACGGTAGCACCGCGCGCCATGTTAGGAACTGTTGTCGCAACAGTTGCTCGAAGATTCGTTCCAAATTGTTCTGCAGCATTTGTAACAAACACTGCCCAATATCCAACACTGAATCCTAAAAAGAAGGTGATGTAATAAAGCGTATCTGCTGAGACGCCGTTCGATAAAAAATACGTTGTTATTGCTACACAATTCATCAATAAAAAAATAAGGATAATTTTTCTTCTGCTTCTCATTAACTGACTCAATAGCCCGCTGAGAAAATCTCCCGGAATTAAACCCAGATAGAAGAACATTACCGCGCGTCCGGCACTTACTGCACCGTCAATATGTAATGCTTTTGCAAATTCGGGGGAGAGTGTAACAAGAATTCCAACACAGTACCACGTCGGTAAACCGATGAAGATACATTTCAGATAACGAAAGAATCGTTCTCTGTTGGTGAAGAGGCTGAAAAAATTTCCGCGGGAAACATTCTTTTCTTTTACTGCATTGAACATGCCGGATTCAAACACACTTACACGAAGGATGAGAAGTGCTAAACCCAATCCGCCTCCGATGAAATAAGCATTTCGCCAATCGAAATATTCCACAACATTATATGCAAGAACAGCTCCGGCAACACCAACGGTTGCAACGATCATTGTTCCGTATCCGCGCGTTTCTTTCGGCATAATTTCAGCGACAAGCGTAATCCCTCCCCCAAGTTCACCCGCAAGACCGATTCCTGCAATAAAGCGGAAGAGAGCATATAACTCAATATTATGGACGAATCCGTTTGCAATATTGGCAATAGAGTACAAAAAGATCGATCCGAACAGTAGTTGAATTCTCCCTTTTTTATCACCGAGTACACCCCATAAAATTCCGCCAAGAAGCATCCCAATCATTTGAACATTCAGCAGCAACAAGCCTTGACTAGTAATTTGTTCCGATGTTAAACCAAGATCCCGCAGACTAGGAACTCTGACGATGCTGAAAAGGATCAAATCATAGATATCGACGAAGTAACCGAGTGCCGCTACGATCACGGCGGTGTTGAAGAGATCTTTCATTGCAATTTTATGATCGGACATTCTTTCTCCAAATGTTGTGTAATGATAGAAAAGGAGAACCTGAGAATCAATAAGGAATTGTAATGTTGAAAGAAAAATTGTATTTTTATAAAACCAAAACCCAAAACCTCCGGCTCAATATTCACGGAGGTTTTTCTCTGTCCAAACTATATACTCAATGCCAAAAAGAACTGACATTAAATCCATTCTCATCATCGGCAGCGGACCTATCGTCATCGGTCAAGCATGTGAATTTGATTATTCGGGAACACAAGCGTGCAAAGTTCTTCGTGAAGAAGGATACCGGATCATTCTGATCAATAGTAATCCAGCAACAATTATGACAGATCCAGAATTGGCAGATGCGACATACATCGAGCCGATCACACCGGAATTTGTTGAAATGATCATCGAGAAAGAACGCCCTGATGCGATTCTTCCTACGATGGGGGGACAAACGGCTTTGAATACTGCAGTATCACTTGCCGAAAGCGGAGTGCTGGAAAAATATAACGTTGAATTGATCGGAGCGAATCTTCAAGCGATCAAAAAAGCAGAAGACAGACAGTTGTTCAAAAAAGCAATGACTGAAATTGGTTTGGAAATGCCCCGAGGCGGATTTGTTTATACAGTTGAAGAAGCATTAAAAATCGTTCAAGGGATTGGAAAATTCCCAATTATCATTCGTCCTTCATTTACGATGGGCGGAACCGGCGGCGGAATTGCTTACAATATTGAAGAGTTCAAAGAAATTGTTGAATTAGGATTGTTGAACAGTCCTGTCCACGAAGTGTTGGTTGAAGAATCTGTTCTCGGCTGGAAGGAATATGAACTTGAAGTCATGCGCGACACGAAAGATAATGTCGTCATCATCTGTTCCATCGAAAATTTCGATCCGATGGGAGTTCATACAGGAGATTCGATCACTGTCGCTCCGGCACAAACATTGACCGATAAAGAATATCAGTTCATGCGAGATGCTGCGTTGAAAGTGATCCGTGCGATCGGTGTTGATACCGGAGGATCGAACGTTCAATTCTCAATGAATCCTGCTACAGGAAAGATGTATGTCATAGAAATGAATCCACGGGTGTCACGAAGTTCTGCACTTGCATCAAAAGCAACAGGATTTCCGATTGCCAAGATCGCAGCAAAGCTTGCCGTTGGTTACACGCTCGATGAAATTCCAAATGATATCACAAAATTAACTCCTGCATCATTTGAGCCTACGATCGATTATGTTGTTGTGAAGATTCCGCGATGGGATTTTGAAAAGTTCAAAGGTGTTGATGATTCCCTCGGTGTTCAAATGAAATCGGTTGGTGAAGCGATGGCGTTCGGACGAACGTTCAAAGAAGCATTGCAGAAAACTCTACGTTCATTAGAACAAGGTCGATTTGGTTTAGGGGCTGATGGAAAAGATCATTTTGAAATAGAAACTCTTTCAAAAGGTCAAAAAACATCTTGGCTAAAGACTGTAAAAGAACAGCTGCGAAGACCGAAAGCGAATAATATTTTTTACCTGCGATATGCATTCCAACTTGGACAATCGATCGCTGATGTCCATAATTTGACAAAGATCGATCCATGGTTTCTCTTCAACATTAAACAGATCGTTGATTATGAAGCTGAACTGAAGGAATTATTATTCTCTTCAATAACGAAAGAAATTCTTTATAAAGCGAAACAGTACGGGTTTTCAGACCGACAGCTTTCTCATATCTGGAAGACTGATGAAAGTAAAGTTCGTCAACTCCGAAAAAATCTTTCAGTAATTCCGGTCTATAAAATGGTCGATACGTGTGCGGCAGAATTTGAATCGAACACGCCGTACCATTATTCAACCTACGATCAAGAGAATGAATCGAAACGATCGACAAAGAAAAAAGTGATTATCCTTGGCGGCGGGCCAAATCGGATCGGTCAGGGAATCGAGTTTGATTATTGCTGCGTTCATGGTGTGATGTCGCTGAGAGAAGATGGATACGAAACGATCATGATCAATTGCAATCCCGAAACTGTTTCAACGGATTACGATACGACGGATAAGTTATATTTTGAGCCGCTCACTCTTGAAGATGTTCTCAATATCTGTGAATTGGAACAGCCCGAAGGTGTCATTGTCAGTTTTGGCGGCCAGACACCGTTGAAGATTGCAAAGGCATTGGAACTGAACGGTGTAAAAATTCTTGGAACATCAACCGAAGGAATTGATCTTGCAGAAGACCGCCAGCGGTTTGGTGCGCTTCTGCGAAGCAACAATATCCTCCATCCGAAATACGGAACTGCATTTTCGGTTAAAGATGCAGTGCTCGTTGCAGAAGAGATCGGTTATCCGGTTCTTGTTCGTCCGTCTTATGTTCTTGGCGGTCGTGCAATGCAGATCTGCTACAATTCAACATCGTTAAAAGAATACATGAAACTTGCCGTGGATGTTTCTCCTGAGAAACCGATCTTGATCGATTGTTTCTTAGAAGATGCATTTGAATTCGATGTTGATGCAGTTTCCGACGGCGATGATGTTCTCATCGGTGGAGTGATGGAACATGTGGAAGAAGCCGGAATTCATTCGGGTGATTCATCAAGTGTTCTGCCACCGTTCATGTTAAAGGAAGATAAACTTTTAGAGATCATCGAGATCACTAAAAAACTTGCAAAGTTATTACACGTTCGGGGATTGTTGAATGTTCAGTATGCAATGAAAGACAATAAAGTGTATGTCCTCGAAGTGAATCCTCGTGCATCACGTACGGTACCATTTGTCAGCAAAGCTACCGGTTTTGCCTTGGCAAAATGTGCAGCAAAGATCATGGGTGGAAAGAAACTGAAAGAATTAAAGGTACTCGATTTTGATTTCCGTAAAGTGAAACATATGTCGATGAAAGAATCGGTCTTTCCATTCAACAAATTTCCCAAAGTGAAAATGTTTCTCGGACCGGAAATGCGCTCTACCGGTGAAGTGATGGGAATTTCCCAGTCATTCGGTGCTGCTGTTGCAAAAGCTCAACTTGCAGCGGGTAATCCTCTGCCAAAAGATGGAACAATATTCGTCAGTGTGAATAACAACGACAAGACTGCCGAAACGGTCGGCATTATGAAGGAGTATGCCAATCTTGGATTTAAGATCCTTGGGACAGAAGGAACGACAAAATTTCTACAATCCAATGGAATCAACGCAGCGTCCATCTTCAAAGTGAACGAGGGAAGACCGAACATTGTGGATGCAATCAAGAATGGTGAAGTGCAGATGGTGATCAATACACCTCTTGGTGAAGAATCCCGATACGATGAATACTCTATTGGATGGGCTGCAATTCAGCAAAAGATCGCTTTCATTACGACACTTTCTGCAGCAGCGACTGCGGTGAAAGGAATTGAGCGTATCAAACAGGGCAAACTGAATGTGAAATCGATTCAGGAATATCATAACATTTAATTTTTTTTGCCACAGATTCACAGTTTAACAATTTGTGAATCTATGGTAAATGCTTTAACGTTTTTTTTAAAATATGCCTCGGATCAAACTCGATCTTCCTAAACATTTCCATTTCACCACCGAAATCCCAATCCGCATATCCGATATTAATTACGGCGGTCATCTCGGGAACGACGCAGTGCTTTCGATCCTTCACGAGTCTCGGATTCGATTGTTGATGGAACATGGATATTCTGAATTCAATATTGAGGGGGTCGGAATCATCATGACCGATTCTGCAATAGTCTATAAATCAGAAGCATTTTACGGCGAATCACTCCGTATTCAAATTACTGTTCACGATTTTTCACGGTTCGGCTGTGATATTTATTATCTTGTGCGTGAACGGGAAAGCGGAAGAGAAGTTGTGCAGGCAAAGACAGGCATTGCATTCTTTAATTATGAAGAACGCAAACTCGCACCCGTTCCGGAACAGTTTAAGAAAAAATTTGCTTCTTGAAGGCCCCTTGTTTTTAGTATCATCATTGTAATGAAAATAATCCTTTCGCTTGCCATCATTCTCATTTTACCATTCTTCGGTTGCGGAGTCACACAGCCAATCCGCCCGATTGAAGAAGGGAGTACGGAAATAATTGCATCGCTTGGCGGTCCAATTATTCCTCTCGGAGGAATTGCATTTCCTGTTCCCTATTTAAATGTCGGTGCGATGTACGGGTACAAATCAAATCTCACGGTCTATGGTAATGCTCATATCACTGCATTGTTGTTCAAAGATGTCGGGATTGATGGTGGATTTTCAACACGCCTGCTTCCGGAGAAAAATTTTCGTCCGGAAATTACTTTGAACGGAAGAGCTTATTTTTTCTGGGATGCATTTCGTGGAAATACAACTCGGTTCTATCCAACCGGAACAGTGACAGGAAGTTATTTGATTGGAGAACGGTCATTACTGTATTTCGGTGCGGATAATCTTTATCAGTTTACTACGTCCGATCTATTCATCTCCCCATTTATCGGCTATAGTTTTCCTGTTTCGGATGCTGCACAATTACAGGTTGAATCAAAATGGGTTGCGATGAACCACGATACACGCCATGGCGTTTTTCAAGGTGCAGGTTCAATCAACGGCAAAGGGAATATAGGATTGTTTTTTGGAATACAGTATAATCTAAAATGAGAAATTTTATTATAAAAATGTTGTCATTGCGAGCCGTTTTTTGGCGAAGCAATCTCGCTTTTTCTTTTTTATTAAAAAGATTGCTTCGGTCGCTTTGCTCCCTCGCAATGACAGTAATTGCAATCCTGTTCACAAGTTGCTTTGACCTTGATAGTTCATTATTCAATAATGATACATTAACAGCGTACAATCTTCGAACAACTGTTATTCCTGAATCACTGCGAACACAAGTTGTGCTGACTTCACAAGGGAAGAAGATCTACGGCTATTTTGTAAAGTCATCAAATCTCAGTGAAAAGAATGTAGTTTTGTATAATCATGGAAACCGGGATCATCTCCAATTCTATTGGGACCGTGTTGAACTTCTTTATAAAATGGGATTCAACGTATTTGTCTATGATTATCAAGGATATGGTATGAGCGAGGGTGAACCAACAGAAGGAGCAATCTATTCCGATGCTGATGCAGCATATTACTATTTGAGGTCGAGAGGATACAGTGACGGACAAATTACAGTATACGGATTTTCTCTCGGCGGAGCACCCGCTGTACATCTTGCTTCAAATACATTTACCCCAAGACGATTGATCCTTGAATCAACATTTGCTTCTGCATCATCATTAACACAAAGCGGAACATTGTTGGATCTACCGGGAACATTTGTTATGAAAGGGGAATACAACAACGCTGCAAAGATTGGATTTGTCACCTCTCCGGTTTTAGTTCTTCACGGTGTTGATGATAAATTTATTGATATGGAGAAGAATGGAAAGGTCATTTATCGGAATGCAAATGAACCAAAAACATTCATCGCAGTACCGGGTGCCGATCATTCGGAAGTTCCGTGGAAGATGGGTGAAGCGGTTTATATTGACGAGATAAAGAATTTCATCCTACATTGATGAACTGCATTTCATTAATAAACAGTTCATCAAACCACTTTGGGTAAGTTTAATACTTTTTTGTAATAATCTTCGTATTGAGTCACAATTTTTTCTTCACTAAAGACTT
>CAYPEM010000020.1:26239-36290 GCA_964409765.1 uncultured Chitinophagaceae bacterium | reverse complement strand
ACTTTTTTGTAATAATCTTCGTATTGAGTCACAATTTTTTCTTCACTAAAGACTTCAACAGCACGTTTTCGTCCCTCTTTTGCAAATGCCATCCGTTTATTCTCGTTCGTCAGAAGCTCGATTGCGTATTTTGCCATTCGTTCCACATCGCCAATCTCGGCTATATAGCCGGTTTGATTATGCAATACAAGTTCCGGCAATCCGCCAACGCTCGATGAAATGACGGGAACTTCATAGGACATCGCTTCCAGAGCAGAGAGTCCAAAACTTTCCTGCTGACTTGGAAGTAAAAAGAGATCGACTGCAGAAAGAATTTCAGAAAGGTCCGATTGCTTTCCCATAAAACGGATTTTATCATGAATTTTCAATTCGCGTGCAAGCATTTCGCAGCTTGTCCTATCAGGTCCGTCACCAACAAGGACGAGAGTTGCCGGCATTTTTTGTTGTACGATATTAAATATCTTAATGACATCGCTGACTCGTTTTACAGCCCGGAAGTTCGAAATATGTGCCAGCACACGTTCACCATTTGGAGAGAAATTGCTTCGCAGACACGAATCTGTTTTTCGTTTATAATCTTCAGGATCGACAAAGTTGGAAATGACTTCGATATCTTTTTCGATACCATAATTCGTTTGGGTTTTTTCACGAAGATGGCGTGAAACAGCAGTAACACCGTCACTTTTTTCGATACTTAATTTTACTACCGGAAGAAAGCTCGGTTCCAAACCCACCAACGTAATATCTGTTCCGTGCAATGTCGTAATCACTCGAAAATCAGGATTCGAAATAACCTGCTTTGCGATAAAAGCACTTGTTGCGTGCGGAACAGCGTAATGTACGTGAAGCAGGTCCAGCTTTTCAAAATTTGCAACTTCGATCATTTTACTCGCCAATGCAGGAGTATAGAGCGGAAATTCAAACAGAGGATAGGTAGAAATTTCTACTTCGTGGTAGAAAATATTATTGACGAACCCATCCAGTCGCATTGGAATTGCATAACTGATAAAATGGATATTATGTCCTCGTTTTGCGAGCGCTTTGCCTAATTCAGTCGCCACAACACCGCTTCCGCCGTATGTTGGGTAACATGTAATGCCGATATTCATAGAAGTTTCCAGAGTTAAGTGATATAACTTACGATTAATAGAACGAATAAGAAACTATAATATTGTTCATTCGATAGTTGCTTGACAATATAAAAAGAATTACTTTTTCACAGTTTCCCTCACCTATTGAAAGGATTGGTTATGAAAAAAAGTTCCATGCTTATTCTTTTGTTTTCATTGACGATTATTGCATACGCTCAACAAGCGCCTGTCGTAAAAACTAAACCAGTAAAACAAATAGAACAGACAGAAACTCCATCTGGTAAATTTGTTGGAACGATTTTCAACGATTTTTCGTATGTGCTGCAGGAACCAAAAGCGTTAAATCCAAGCAGCGGGACAGCAGGAAGAAATGCATTTCTTTTTAGAAGAGCAACGATTGGTTATGAATACTCGTTCAATAAAAATATAAATGCAAAGATCGTATATGACGGAAGCAGTAATCTTTTAGAACAGGGATTTGTCGATATCAAAAATATCGCGCCAATGGTGGATGTCAAGATTGGTTTGACACAAACATTATCGTCTGAAGTCATTGAACAGATTTGGGGGTATCGGTCATTGGATGCAACCATTTTGGATAGGAAGGGATATACTGATGAATTTGATATGGGATTAACCATTACCGGAAGAACAAATACTCAAGGTACATCGTATGCACGTTTGGCAGTTTATAATGGGAATGGTGTACTTCCTGAAAATGATAAGATTAAAAAGATCGGTTTTGCAGTCGGCAATTGGTTTGATAAATTTTCCGTGCTTGAACTTTATGTGGATTACGAGAATTTGATCGGCGGGAAAAGCGTGATCAACGGGAAAGTATTCTATGGTATGACTTCTTCAAAAATGGGAATGGGCGTTGAAGCATTTTATCGTTTGGAGCGAAAAATGAATATTGCAACCGGTGCTGATGTAAATCCTATGGGTGGGTCGCTATATTCGTGGTTTGAAATGATGAAATCACTGCGTGGTGTTGCCAGAGTTGATGTGGTTGATAACGATTTTGCTGATACAAATGTTGGACATCGTGAAATATACCTGAATGTGGGAGTTGATTATTTGCCTGTTCCGGATGTTCATCTCATTCCGAATTTGATCTACGTGAAAAATTTGAAAAAAGGGATTACGCCTGAAATCGTGGATCGAATGGAAGTACGTTTGACGACTGCAGTTACTATAAAATAATGGATGAGAAATATTCTTCCATTCTTTTGCATTCAACTGCCCAGTTAAAAGTTGAAGGCTCGCGATTTATTTCAGATGTCTTTCCGGCAAACAATGAAATTGAAGTCAAACAGAAGCTGGATTCAGTAAGAAAAAAATATTTTGATGCAACCCACCATTGTTTTGCATTTGTCATCGGAGTTGAGAAAACGAATTTTCGATACTCCGATGACGGTGAGCCTTCCGGAACTGCCGGTATAAAAATTCATTCTGCCATCCAATCAAAAAATCTTTCTGATATTCTCGTGGTTATTACCCGTTATTTTGGCGGAACAAAATTAGGTGTTGGTGGATTGGGAAGAGCGTATTTTGAAGCGGCAGAGATCGGTATAAGTCAAGCAACATTCATTGTGAAAGCGCTTATTCAGGAAATGCAGATTGCGTTTCCGTTCTCAGTAATAAATCCAGTCATGAACATCATAAATTCCCATAGACTGAAAATTGCGATGACCACATATTCTGGTGAACAATCCATTATTTCTCTCCACATTCTTCCTTCTCAAATAGAATTGATGCGGAAACTTTTTGTAAACGCAACCCGTGGGACCGCTGAAGTTTCTTTGGGAGAAATGAAAACGGTGAACTGGCAATGATCGAATCGATATTTCTTTTCGCTGTTGGAATTTTTGTCGGGATGTTTGGAACGATCATTGGAGTTGGAGGTGGGTTCATCATTGTTCCTCTGCTGACGATCGTCTACCAGTTCACACCGCAGTATGCTGTTGGTACATCGATGGTGATTGTCGCACTCAATGCGCTTTCCGGAACGGTTGCATACGTTCGTCAACGGCGAATAGATTATAAAACAGGTCTGTTATTCGCTTCTGCAACGCTTCCGGGTTCATTCTTTGGCGCATATCTGTTACAGATGATCTCTAGACCGGTGTTCGATGTCAGTTTTGGAATATTGTTGATATGTATTTCATCGTATTTAGGAATCCGAAAACAAACCGTTAATGATGTCTTCGATATTGATTCTTTTCAACGGCCAAATTATAATAAATTTTTAGGAATGTTCATCAGCTTCCTTGTAGGATTTATTGCGAGCATGGCGGGAATTGGCGGAGGTGTGATCCATGTTCCTGCAATGATCTATCTTTTTGGATTTCCACCCTTTATTGCAATACCAACATCTCATTTCATTCTGGCTATTTCAGCAACATTCGCCAGTGGCAGTCACGCATTGATCGGTGAAGTAGAATGGAGCTTTATTCCGTATCTAGGACTCGGTGCAATTATTGGTGCACAGATCGGCGGACAAATATCTCACAAGATAAAAAGTAAATGGATCATTCGAGTGCTGTTATTGGTGATGATGATTGTCGCGGTGCGATTGATTGGTAGGAATCTATAAAATAAAAAATCCTGAATAGAGCAACTCTCTAATCAGGATTTTATCAATCGCTGTACGATGCTATTTCTTTTTTACATTCTTCACAACTTCTTTTGTTTCTATTGCAATCATTAACTCTTCATTCGTTGGAATCACAAATACGCTCGCTTTGGATTTTGGAGTAGTGATCGCTTTTTCCTTTTCTTTTGAAGCATTGGCGGTTTTATCAAATTCAATTCCAAGATATTCCAGATTATCGCAGATCGCTTTGCGAACATCCGGTGAATTTTCGCCGATCCCGCCGGTAAAGACCAATGCATCCAATCCGCCAAGTGCAGCGATATATGACCCGACATATTTTTTAACGCGATAACAGAAGACATCAAATGCGAGTTTTGCCTTTTTATTTCCTTCATTCATTTCTTTGATCACTTCGCGCATATCGCTGCTCACGCCTGAAATACCTTGAAGTCCGCTGTGTTTGTTGAGTAAAGTGTTGGCTTCGGAATAATTCAATCCTTCCTTTGCCATTATATAAAGGATGATCGATGTATCGATATCACCGGATCGTGTTCCCATCAATAATCCTTCAAGAGGGGTGAATCCCATTGAAGTATCAATAGAGATACCCTTATCGATTGCTGCCATACTGCAGCCGTTTCCAAGATGACACGTGATGATCTTCGTCTTTTTCAGATCTTTACGGAGGAGTTCTGCGGCACGTTGTGCAACATATTCATGACTTGTTCCATGAAATCCATATCGACGGATTTTGTATTGTGTGTAGAATGAATATGGAAGACCATAAATGTATGCATAGGGCGGCATTTCATGATGGAATGCAGTATCAAACACTGCAACCTGAGGAATGTCAGTTAGATGAGTTTCGCACGCATTAATTCCGCGAAGGTTGTGCGGATTATGAAGCGGTGCAATTTCAAAATTATCTCTGATTCCTTTTATCACTGCCTCATCGATCAGAACTGATCCGGTAAATGTTTCACCGCCATGCACTACGCGATGCCCCACAGCGTGAATTTCTGATTTTGACGTGATCACTCCATGATTTTTACTCAACAATACAGCGAGGATATATTCAATTGCCGTTGTATGATCAAGAATATCACCGGAGATTTTTATCTCATCTCCATCAGCCCGGGTGTTGGTAAGTACGGCACCGCTCATGCCGATTCGTTCTATGCTTCCTTTTGCAAGGAATAATTTTTTATCGACTTCAATAAGTTGATATTTTACAGAAGAACTGCCGCAGTTCAAAACTAATATATTCATATTTTCTTTCCATGATCATCGTATTTAAAAAATCCTTCACCCATTTTTTTCCCAAGTTTTCCTTTACGGACCATTTGGCGTAACAACGGGCAGGGGCGATATTTTGCTTCACCGAGTTCGTGAAAGAGTGAATCCATCCATGCAAGCACTTCATCCAGACCCATCATATCAGCTAATTCCAATGGCCCATAACGGAATTCATATCCAAGTCGCATTGCAGTATCTATACTCTCAGCAGTGGCAACACCTTCCATTAAAATGTACATCGCTTCATTCAATAATGGAATAATGATCCGAGTGGTGACAAATCCCGGATATTCGAATACTTCAATTGGAGTTTTTCCAAGTCGGTTTGCTAGTTTTTGAATTGTGTTGAACGTGTCGTCTGAGGTTTTCATTCCGCGGACGAGTTCAACCAATGGAACTTTTGGAACAGGATTCAAAAAATGCATCCCGATCACTTTGTCTGCACGTTTTGTATAGGTCGCAAGTTTCGAAAGATTCAAAGTAGAAGTGTTCGATACCAAAATTGTTTCGGGGGAACATAACTGGTCTAGTTCATGAAACAATTTTCGTTTGAGATCAAAATTTTCATCGACTGCTTCGATCACAATAGGAATGTTTGCAATGGTTGCAATGTCCGTTGTTCCTTTTATACGGGAAAGGATAGCACGTTTTTCACTTTTTGTCATTGTCCAACGGTGAATATCATTTTCGAGTGTTTCATCCATCGATTTTATCTGATGTGCGAGGCGTTTTTCGGATTTTTCTACAGCAATTACTTCTATACCTGCTGTAGAGATTGACTGAGCGATACCTTGACCCATTACACCGAGGCCAATGACGGCTATAGCGTGAAAACCATCGGAGTCTTTCTTGGAAAGCTTAATATCGCCGAGAATTTCTGTAAATTGATTAGTTGTCATTTTATTTACGATTCAATATTATTGGAACGATTTGGCGTTAATTATCACAAAACAATATCGCAATTTCTGCGCCAAGTTTCGCGATAATTTAATTTAGTTAAAACTTGGAATTTTAGTCTAAAAACAAGTATATTGAAGCAGTTAGAAGAATGGATGAAACAAAATTGTTCGCAACTTTGTTAATAATCTCAAGTTCTTCTATTTTTTTGGAATGATATAAGGCTAAGGAAGACCTATTTAAGCATGCTCAAGTTATCGAAAAAGGTTGAATACGGTTTGATCGCCATTCGTCACATTGCATCGAATAACAATCAGATTGCGACGGTGAAAGAGATTTCAGAGAAGTATGCAATTCCGGTTGATGTTCTTGCAAAGGTGATGCAGAAATTGACGAAAGGAAAATTGATCATATCGTATCAAGGTGCAATGGGTGGGTACACGTTGGCTCGAAAGGCTGAAGAGATTTCAGTCATGAACGTCATTTCAATTATTGAAGGAACACAGGTTGGTATCGCACAATGTTTTACTGAGGACGAATCGCATTGTTCAATTCATGTGAATTGCACAATAAAAAATCCTCTCAGTAAGATACAGCATAGCCTGGAGAATGTTTTTAACACAATGAAAGTATCTGAGATCGTTTAATGATAAAAACTCCGATATATATGGATTATCATGCTACGACGCCGGTTGATAAACGAGTAATGGATGCGATGATGCCTTTTTTCACCGAACATTTCGGCAACGCCGCAAGTTTACAACATAGGTTCGGGTGGATTGCAAAAGAAGCTGTTGAAATTGCACGAAAGAAAATTGCCGTTTCAATCAATGCACAACCAAGAGAGATTATTTTTACCAGCGGGTCGACTGAATCCAATAACCTTGCAATAAAAGGTATTGCACATTCGTTACGATCAAAAGGAAATCATATCATTACGAGTCAGATAGAACACAAATGTGTTCTTGAATCGTGCAAACGTTTAGAAAAAGAAGGATTTAGAGTAACAATTCTTCCGGTTGATAAAAAGGGGAAAGTAAAAAGTGTCGATATAAAAAATGCGATCACCGATGCGACGATTCTCGTCTCTGTAATGACCGCAAATAACGAAATCGGAACTATCCAGCCGATCGCAGAAATTGGAAAGATATGCGCTGAGAATGGGATCCTCTTCCATACAGACGCTACACAGGGAGTTGGCAGAATAAATATCGATGTTGAGGCGATGAATATCCATTTGCTTTCAATTGCATCACACAAAATGTATGGACCAAAGGGAGTTGGCGCATTGTATGTCCGAGCGAAGAATCCTCGCATAGCAATTGACGCTCAAATGGATGGAGCAGGACACGAACATGGTTTGCGTTCAGGAACATTGAATGTTGTGGGTATCGTAGGATTTGGAACAGCGGTTCAAATCTCAATAGATGAAATGGAAGAGGAAAATATCAGATTATTTCGACTGAGAAATCGTCTGCAGGAGAAACTCTTGAAATTAGAAGGAACGACTCTTAACGGACACTTAACAGAGAGACTTCCAAATAATCTTAATATTACGTTTCACAGTATCAATTCCGATCAACTGATGACTGAGATGAATGATGTTGCTGTTTCTGCCGGTTCAGCATGCACTTCAGAAGAGATCGGTGATATTCAGTACTCTCATGTGTTACAAGCAATTGGTCTTGATCAAGAGTCCGGCCGATCAACGATCCGATTTGGACTTGGTCGTTTCACGACAGAAGAAGAAGTTGATTATGTAGCAGAACGAATAAATAGCGTAATATCAAAGCTCAGAACATTCTCAGCAGTAGGTGTGTCATGAATATCAAATTTAAAAAATCTCAATATATTATCGGAAATCAGGTCGAGTTCATGAATTTTATGAGGACTCGAGCCCAGTTGATTCATTTATCGAATGTTTTTTTTCGCGACCTGCATTTTGCAGTGATGGAATTCCTGAAGAAAAAAAATATTACGTTGGGTCAGACTGAAGGTGAACAAGTTGCACGGGAAGTTGCTTTATATTTCGAGAAGAAAAATATTTTCAAAAAATTAAATATGCAGACATGGATGTTGAACTATACTGATTACGCAATTAAAAAAGCAGTTTAATAAAATAAATGGAGAACAATGTATGACTGAAGTAATGACGCAAACACAGGAAGAGGATATCATTCTCACCGAACGTGCAATCGCAGAAATACATGCGATCAAAGAAAAGAATAATATTCCGGGAAACCACAACCTGCGCCTTGGTGTTAAAGGGGGCGGATGTTCTGGCTTATCATACGTGCTTGCATTTGATGATCAGGTGAAAGAAAAAGATATGATTCTGGAAAAGAATGGTGTTAAAATTACCATTGACCAAAAAAGTATGTTTTATCTTTCAGGAACGACACTTGATTTTACCGATGGACTGAATGGAAGAGGGTTTGTCTTCAATAATCCGCAAGCAGCAAAGACCTGCGGATGCGGAAGTTCGTTTGGCGTTTAATTATTCCTAAAGGAAAAGATAAAAATATATGTCAGAAACAATTGAAGAATTAGTATCGCAGGAGTATAAGTACGGATTTACGACCGATATCGAATCGGATACGATCGCTCCAGGATTGAGCGAAGATGTCGTTCGGATCATTTCCAAAAAGAAAAATGAACCGGAATGGCTGACTGAATGGCGCCTCAAAGCATTTCGTGTCTGGAAGACGATGGAAGAGCCACGTTGGCCGAATTTGAAATACGCAAAGATCGATTATCAGTCGATCAGTTATTATTCATCGCCGAAGCAAGCGAAGAAATTGAATAGTCTTGACGAGGTCGATCCCGTTTTGCTCGATACGTATGCGCGTCTGGGAATTTCACTAACGGAACAAAAACGATTGACCGGAGTTGCTGTCGACGCCGTGTTCGATTCCGTTTCAGTTGCGACAACGTTCAAAGAAACATTGAAGGAGAAAGGAATAATTTTCTGCTCATTCTCCGATGCAGTCCATGAACATCCCGATCTTGTTAAAAAGTACCTCGGTTCGGTTGTACCGTATGCAGATAATTATTTTGCTGCATTGAACTCAGCGGTATTCAGCGACGGTTCGTTCTGCTTCATTCCCAAAGGTGTTCGCTGTCCGATGGAACTTTCTACGTATTTCCGTATCAACGCTTCAAACACCGGACAGTTCGAGCGGACATTGATTGTTGCGGAAGATAATGCATACGTCAGTTATCTTGAAGGCTGCACTGCTCCGATGCGGGATGAGAACCAATTACACGCAGCAGTGGTAGAACTTGTTGCGCTCGAATCTGCTGAAATAAAATATTCAACCGTTCAGAACTGGTACGCCGGCGACAAAGATGGAAAAGGTGGTATCTATAATTTCGTGACTAAGCGTGGAAAATGTCTTGGTGCGAAATCGAAGATTGCTTGGACTCAAGTTGAAACCGGATCTGCAATTACATGGAAATATCCATCAGTCATTCTACTAGGAGACGATTCAATCGGTGAATTTTATTCCGTTGCCGTTGTGAACAACCGTCAGGATGCAGATACCGGGACAAAGATGCACCATATCGGAAAGAATACGCGCAGCACGATCATCTCAAAAGGAATTTCGGCAGGGAGAGGTAACAACACATATCGGGGTTTGGTGAATATTGGTAAGAATGCAACCAATTCACGCAACTATACGCAATGCGATTCAATGCTCATCGGAAATAAATGCAGCGCGAACACGTTTCCGTACATTGAAGTGAAGAACTCGTCTTCCAGTGTGGAACATGAAGCTTCAACCTCAAAGATCGGGGAAGATCAAATATTTTATTGCAAACAACGCGGGATCAATACCGAAAACGCAGTTTCAATGATCATCAACGGGTTCGCGAAAGAAGTATTCAAAAATCTTCCGATGGAATTTGCAGTTGAGGCACAAAAATTACTTGGTATTAGTTTAGAAGGTTCAGTCGGATAATAACATATTACCGCCAAGAGCGCGAAGAACGCAAAGGATTATTTTAAATGTTCTTCCTGTGAACTCTGTGGCAACAACATTGGAGAAAATGTAATGATCGAAATTAAAAATTTACATGCATCAGTCAACGGAAAAGAGATCCTGAAAGGGATCAATCTCAAAATTAACGCAGGAGAAGTGCACGCAATTATGGGACCGAATGGTTCCGG